>JAFLEI010000060.1 GCA_017301975.1 Verrucomicrobiota bacterium | reverse complement strand
TGTGCAGGGGCTGCCAGCGGCGGTGGTGGCGGAGGCGAAGCGGGTTTTGTCGCGCCTGATCATGGGGCACCCGGTGGAGAAGCCAGGGCGGCGGCGGCCGAAACCGGAGACGCCGGCGCGGCTGCGTTTTGAGCGGGTGACACTCGCGCTGCTGGATGAAGAGAATTTCAAGGGCAGCACCAAGGGCCTGACGGACTGCCTGCGTTATGCCTTCCCCACGCTGCTCATCGACGATGCCAAAGGGTACGTGGAGATTGAGCACGTGCAGACGCGCTGCGGCAGCAAATGTGAGCAGGGGACGTGGCTGGAGCTGCGGGCGGGGCCGCCGTTGGCGATGGCTGAAGGGTCGCAGGAGCTCCCGTTGGCTGTGGTTGACGCTGGTTTAGCGGAGGTGAAACTGCCGTTATGATTCCGCGCTTATTATTCCCTACGGTCTGCCAGCCGTGCCATCAAGCCAGGGAGGAATGGTGTGGGGCACTCGATGCGAAAGGGTGCTGCTGCGTGCTGCGCAGCGGACACGCCGGCGACCACCGTAGCTGCCATCTGGCTTGTCACCAGGCGACTGGCTGCACAACGTGGCCGCAAAAAGAGGAGAAAAAATGACGCTGGAACAAATCACGCAGGCATTGAGTCCCCTGGTGGCTGAGTGGCCGGTGGGGAGCATGGTGTGGTGCCGAATCACGGGGAAGCGCGGGATGATCATGGGCTACCAGGTGGTGGTGCCGTTGCTGGCGCAACTGCGGGTGGATTATGGCAACGGAGGGCTGACGGCGGAGCTGCCAATCTCTTTGAGCACAACTAAGCCACCTACTGATGACGAGGAAGGGGAGGAGTGGAAGCGGGTGGAAGGAGGTTGAGTTCACGCTCGATGTAGGCGCCGGGGGTGAGTTTGGCGCGTTTGGCCTTGGCCTTGAGTTTTTTGGCGACCTTGTCGCTGCTGAGGACGATGGAGACGGTGACGGACTTCTTTTTGGGGTCCTTGAACTTGGGGCCGATTTTCTTGCCGGGGCCGGGGGTGCGTTTGCCGCCGTGCTGGGCGGGCGAGGCTGCTGGAGGGTCGATGCTGGAGGCTGGATTTTCGGAGGGCATGGGATTAGCCGATAAGGTGGAACTGGCGACGGGTGGCCGCAAGGTGTTCGCCGATGGGGTGTTTGTCGGTCAAGTCGGCCGCCAGAACCCCGGTGCTCCAGAGTTCGTGAGGAGTGCAAGTGGCCTCGATGGCGTAACAGGTGTGGATGACAGCGGCGGTGTAGCCGCTGACGAGGTATTCTGTGGGGGTGCCTTTGCCTGCTGCCTGGGCTTTGGTTTCATCAATGCCGGCGCGCAGGGAGGCGAGGATGGTGATGCGTGGATCAGTCATGGAAGTGAGAGGGCTTGGCCGAGGGCGGTGAGTTGTTGTTTGGCGTCTTCGATCTGGCCGCGCCGGAGGGCGGCGTAGATGCGGCGGAGGGTTTGAATGGTTTCCGCCCGGGAGGGGGCGGCGGGAGCGGTGGTGACCTGCTGGGAGGTCGGGCGGCGGGAGTGGGAGATGACGCGGGGCATAGGGGAAGGTTAAAGTTTGTCGTAAATTCCTACCTTGGAAGCATCGAGGCTCCAGATATTGACCATGTGAACGGCGCGGGCGACAATGGCCCCGTTCACGGCAGGCGAGGTGGTCGCTTGAATTTCGGCAGGCACGAGGCGTTTGGCAGGGTCCTCCAGCATTCCTGTCTTGGTGATGCGATGGCCGGCATGGTAAAGCTCCAGCGCGAGGAGTGTGGCCCGGCTGAAGTCGTGGGCCTTGGCGATGTTCCAAGCCTCGTTGATGAGGGCGGTCAAGGCATCGTCATCGGCGGAAAATTCACATTCTTCGCCGGTGAGCGCCTGCCATGCGTCGAGCATGGTTTGATTCGCATCGCAGAAATCGTGGGAGTGGCAGCAGGGCGAATTTCCCTCTTGGGCGTTGAGAGCGACGACCGTCGAAATGTCGTTCCCGATGTCGGCGTGAAGCTGGGTGGCGAAAGCGCGGGCGAGTGAGTGAGCAGAGGGTTTCATGACAACCCCATTATCGTCCATATCTTGAATACGTCAATGACGTATTCAAGATTTAAAGCATGGAGTGTCAAGGATTCCTTGACAGTTGCCGGATGGCCGGGGTTTCAGCGCAGGAGCAGGGCGGGGGCTTTGCGCTGGATCTGCTGGTATTCGTGCTGGGCGCGATCGAGGGCGGCGCGGGCCTCCCCGGAGAGGGAGGCGCGGAAGGCGGCCTGAGCGGAGGCAGCGGTGATGCCGCGGGCCTTGTTCCCGCCGATGAGCTTCAAGGGGTCCTTGAAGGTGAGCAGGCGGTCGATGTCGCGCTGGTTGGTGATGGGGTGGCCGAACTGCTTGAGCTTGGCGAGGATGCTGGTGACGGCCGTGGGGCTGGGAGCATCCTGGGCCAGAACGGTAAAGAGCGCCTTGCGCGCCCGGGAGACGGGGGTGCTGCCGCCGTAGTCCATGCCTTCCTGCACGTCGTAGCCGTTCTTTTTGCGCCAGTCGTCCGCGAGGCGGTAGAGGTCGGGGGTGGCGTTGCGGACATCCAGCCCGCCGAGGGTGCGGGCCGCTGTCTGGGCCGTGTTGCGCGTCTCGAAGGTTTTGTTGGTGCTGCGTTCGCCGGCGTGCATGAGGCTGGTGAAGCCGGAGCCGAACGGGGCCAGCGGGGGCAGGAGGGTCTTGGCGGCGTTGTCCAGTCGGGCGGCGAGTTTCTCCGGGCCTGTCATGTTGTTTTCCACGAAGGTGCGATCGCCAAAGGTGTCCTTGCCGGTCATCTGGGAATAGGCCAGCGAGCCGAGGGGCCCGGCGGCGAAAAGACTGCGGAGGGTCTTCTGCCACCAGTCCTCCTCCGTCCCGCCTTCGACACGATTGCCGAGGAAATCGACAAAGGGGTGAATGGCGGAGATGTCGAACTGCTGCAGGGTGCCTTCGCTGCTGCGGGCGGGCAGCAGCATCGAGAACAGGGGCATGCCTTCGAGCGGGGTGGGCCCCAGCAGTTTGCCTGCCTTGCCGCGCATGTCCTTCTTCACGTCTTCGAGGTCGTCATCGTCCAGGCCAAGGAGCATGGCCGACAGCGCGGTGATGAGGGAAGGGATGGCGAGGCCGGTGGCGAGCGCGAGAGGGCGCTCCTTGAGGGCGTGGCCGAAGATGCGGATGGATTCGCGGTAGAAGCCGAGGAAGGGCATGGCGGTGCGGCCGATGAGCTTCAGGGTGCCGGAGGAGCCGCTGTCGAAGTACGGGAACCATTTCCGCACATGCTCCGCCGCAGCGGTGGAGTCTCCCAGCATGGCCTTGGCCTTGAGGAAGGCGGCGAGTTTGAACACTTCATCCTCGGCCTGGTAGAGCGCGGCGACTTTGCTGTACCCTTTGCTGAGCGGATTGCGCGCCCAAACGGGCAGCACCTTGCCGATGGCCTTGCCCATCCCCATGAGGATGCCGGAGGCCCTGCCGTCGTCCTCGATCGTCTGCGGGTCCGGCAGCAACTGGCGGAGCGTCTGGCGGAGTTCGGCGCTGACGAAATCGGCGCCGAGGACGCCGCTGTCGTAGGCCTCGGTGAGCACGGCCCCGCCCTCCCGCATGGCTTTGAGCGCCTGACGGTAATAGGTGAGGTTGGCGGGATTGTGGAGGGAGTTCCCGGCAAGCTGGGCAAAGAAGATGTTGCCGAGGACGTTGCGCACGTGGGTGCCGGGGTTGAGCACGGTCTTGCCGGTTTTCCACCAGCCCATGAGGGTGTCGTAGATCTGCAAGGCCACGCCGGGGGCGGCGGCCATCTCCAGCACCTGCTGGGCGATTTCGTCCTTCACCCATTTGCCGGCGAGACGGCCAAAGCGGGGATTGTCCGGGATCTCGGTGAACTGCGGGGTCGCGATGTCGCTGACGTGCGCGGGATTGGCGGCGATGTCGTTGAAAAATTCGGCGGTGGAATTGTCATGCGCCATCTGCGCGGCGTAGCGGGCGATCGCATAGACGGGGTCCATGATGAGCCCGGCCTTTTCCTGCTCCCCGATGGTGAGGGGGCGGTTGCGTTTGTAGCGGGCGGAGAGCTGGCGTTTGAGTTCCTGCATGCGGCCGCGCACCTCGGCATCGAGCTTGGAGGGCGTGTTGAGGTCCGCCGCGGTGAGGGCGCGGAATTTCTTCCCATGACGGGAGCGCAGCTCCTGGAGCACCTGCTGATTGATGAAATCCGCGTAGAAAGCGTTCATGTGCTCCGCGTTGCGGAAACGCCACTGGTTGCCGCTGTGGCTGACAAGCCGTGCCTCGCCCTGGGCGTCTTTCTGGCTGGTGTCCGTGATGTGCCAGGCGGTGGTGCGCTGCGCGAGGATGTCGCGCACGCCGAGGCGGAACTTCTGCACGAGTGACTTCTCCCGCTTCACGTCCTCCTCGTAGTAATGGGGCATGTAGGAGCCGCGCAGGTTGTCGAAGGTGTCGAGACTCATGCGGCCCTGTTTGACGGCTTCCTGGCCAATCTGGACGAGCAGGGCGCGCAGGCGGGTGGCCAGCGTCTGCAACTCCGGCGGCAGGGAGGAAAGCGGTTTTTCTCCAGCCATGGCCTCGTAGAGATCGCGGCGGAACTTGGGATTCTGGGCGAACTGCGGCGGGAAGGCGATGTCGCTGAACTTCGGATTGCCGGAGAGGGCGCGCACGAGATCCATGGCGCGCTGGCTGCCCATGGAGGTTTTGATTTCCATCTCCCGCTTGGCGGCGAGGACCTCGCGCGGGAGCACACTGTCAGGAAACAGCTCCTTCTTGATGGAGCGGAAAGCCTGGGCAAAGGGCTGGGCGCTGGGGGTGTTCATCCAGCGGGCCACCGTCTCCGCCACCCCTTCACGAACCCACCGCGTGTGCGCGGCGACTTTGCCGCTGAGGGCGCGATCGAGGTGGTTCCAGCCGAGGCGGGCGAGCGGGGAGACTTCGGAGGTCTGAGGAGTTTGAGGCACCGCAGGGGAGACAGGCGCGGCGAAAAGGCGTGCGCTGCGATCACCAAGCTGGGCGGCTTTGTCCTGGGCGGCTTTGACCACCTGGGCGAGGCCGGGGACTTTGGCGATGATGTCCGCCGTGAGGTTGACGATGACCGGATCATTGAGCCGGGCCTCGTTCTGATTGTCACCGACGAAGTTGTCGGGGTGCATGTCCATGAACAGCCATGGACGGCCTTCCACCCAGCCCACGAAAACCGGCGGGCTGGCGGGGTCTGACATCATGCCACGGGGGACCTGCAGCAGTCCGGCGGCGGCGCGTCCGGCAGCCGTGGCGAGGCGGCGGCCGGTGTCGGGGTCGGCAGGATCTTCCTGCGTGCCTGCGGTTTTGAGTTCCGCGTCCGGGCTCAAGGGCTGTTTCAGGATGATGTGACCATCCGGGCCGATTCCCACCAGTTCGGTGGGGGTGCCGCCGATGAGCGTCTGCACGGCGAGGCGGGTGCCGAGGTGGCGGGGGCGTTCGGCAGGGGCGAATTCGAAGTCGAGCCTGCCATCTGCCGTGTAAAAAAGCTGGGGCCAGATGCCAGCGGTGGGATTGCCACCCCCGCCTTGCAGGATCTTGTAAACGACGCCGCGCTTTTTGTCTGCATGCACGCGAGCCTCGGAACCTTCCCCCAGAACCGGGAGACGCTCCAGGCGGGCGAATTGACGGCGGTCTAGGACAGGGATGTGTCGGACAACGGAGAAAGCTCGGTTGCGACTGTCTGCAAGTGGCGGTCCAAAACGTGATTTTTCGCGGCCTTCGCGCAAGCCTGCGCGTAGCCGTCGGGCATGCTCATGGCCAATCGTTTGTCCTTGTTCCCGTAGGACCCGGCTGGACGTAATGAGGCTGGGCGCTCCGGTGAAGGGATCGGGAGGGGCTGCTTCATAGGAGACAGGATAGCCTGAAACACCCGACGGGTCAACATAGCCCGATGGAGAGATGCGGGCGGAGTTCAGCGGGGCGTTGCGGCCAAGGACTTCCGAGGGGTTGGAGCGGAAGAGGTGAGCCTTGTGCTTCTTGTTCCAAACGCCGCCGGCGGATTCCAGGGCTTTGTTGACGCGCTGGTAGAGCTGACGATCGAGGGTTTCCTGAATGAACACCTTGTGGCCGATGATGTCGGCGTTGTCGATCACGTCCTGCACCTCCGGCGTGAGCAGGGCAGGGTCCACGGGCTTCATCTCAGGCAGGGAGAGATTGGGCTGGTCGGTGCCGGGGGTGGTGCTGGCAGTGGGCGGCGGCGCGGCCTTGGCCTCGATGCGGGCCTTGACCTGCTGGGCTTCGAGTTCCAGAGCGCTGAGCTTGTCCGCCTCCGGGAATGCCGAGGGAGACTCTGCGAGCTTGGCGCGAAGGCGCTGCACGGTGGATTCAGCGGAGCGGAGATCGTCGCGCAGGCTGTCCACGTTCTGCTGCGCCCAATCTGACGCCCGGCGAAGCTGCTGGATCAGGCTGGATGAACCGCTAAAATTGGCCGTTTTGCCGCCTTCGTAAAGGATGCTGCCGGGAGTGGTCTGGCCGGGAAGTGTGGAGTGAACCTCGATCGTGAAGGGGTGGCCGTTCACCTGCAGAATGCCGGTGGTCTTGGTCTGCCCACGGCGTTCCATCGTCTTCGACAGGTCGAGGAGCCACAAATCGAGCGGAGTGGTGATGCCGTTGTTTTCCTTGGCAGCGGTGTCGATGGTTCTGTCTCCAAACTGATAGACCGGCTTGTCGGAGATGTCCGTTTCCTCCTTCACGCCCTCGGGACGTGGCGCGGTGCGGGTGAAGACGTCTTTGAGTTTGGCGGCGGCGCGCTGCTCGTCCGCGATGAGCGCGGGGAGGCGGGCAACGGAACCTTCAGCACGGGAGAGGCGGGAGCGTTTGCCAGCGAGCTCGTTGGTGAAGGCGTCCGACTGGAGGCGCAGGTCTTTGATTTCGCGCTCGAGTTCAATCTGGCGGATGAAGTCGGGATCCCCGAGAGTGCGGGCGGCCATCTCCGCCATGTTGACGGCGACGGGGTCGGTGGGGTCGTCGAAGGTGTCCCCCATGTTTTCCCCCATGAGCAACTGGGTGATGAAGCGGTTCTTGCGCGCCATGGTGCCGTAGATGGCGCTGTCCATGGAGCCGTCCGTGCCGAAATTGATCACGTCCACGGGCTCATTCCAAGCGGGCTGGCCTTCGACGGTGGACGAATGGAGATTCCCCTGGCGGATGATGCGGCCGTTGCGCTGCTCGTACATCGCGGGCGTGAAGTCACGCGGCGGCATGAGGTGATGCACGGCCCCGAGGCGGGTCTGGATGTTGACCCCCACTCCCAGCAGTTCGGTGGAACCGACGATGATGCGGATTTCGCCGTTGTCGACCTTCTCGAACACGGCGGCTTTCTTCACGTCGCTGAGGCCCGACTCCATGAGATAGACCTCATTTTCCGGGATGCCTGCGGCCACGAGCTTGGCCTTGATGTCCTTGTAGAGGTCGAAGCTGCCTTCGCTGCCTTCGGGGAAGGGATGGCCGGTGAAGGGCAGCAGGTAGTCCATTTTGAACTGGTTGCGCAGGTCGGAGAAGATGATCTGCGTTTCCCGGCGTGGAGTGCCGGACTTGTAGAGGGACACGACGCGGCGGAGCGCCACATTGACTTTGCTCTCGGGATGGTCTTCGAGGTTCGGAGAGATGAGGCGGGGATCGAGCGCGGCGGCGATGCCGGCCTGCATGGTCTGGATGGGGACGGCGGTGAACTCCTCTTTTTCGCTGGGGTCCGCATTCTGCCAGGCGGCGTCCACGCTGCGGGTCCAGGCGTTGAAACGGTCAATTGCGGGGGTGGCCGGGACGATGAGCAGCTCCGGCTCACCGCCTTTGATCTTTGGCACATCGAGCCCCATCTGCTCGTTGCCGAAAGCGACGTCGAACATGGTTCGGATCATGGTGACCAGGGAGGCCCCGTTCTGGAACTTGGCAAAGCGGGTGACCATCTTGGGCACGCCGCCCCATGACTGCTCCGCCTCGGTGATGGTCTGGCCGTAGGTGGTGGCGAAGTCGTCGAAGTTGTGGATGTTGAAATCCGCCAGCACGTCCGGGGCCATGAACTGCATCATGATGTAGGCCTCGGCCATGCTGTTCTTGATGGGGGTGCCGGTGGCGAGGAAGATGTTCTTCCCGCCGGTGCGACTCTGCACGTTGCGGCATTTGAGCATGAAGTTGATGGCGCGCTGGCTGTCACTGCTGGCGGGGACCCCTTTGACGCGACCCATACGGGTGACGATGGGCAGAGACTTGTAGTTGTGGGCCTCGTCCATGATGAGCGCATCCACGCCGAGGTCTTCCCACATCACGGCCACGTCCTGACGCTCTTTGAGGTCATCGAGCATGCCCTGACGGCGATCTTTGAGGCGTTTGAGCATGCCTTCAAGATCCTTCACCTTGGCCTTGTCCTTCTCACCGGACACGAGATCGGAAAGGGTCTGGATTTCGCCGTCCATGTAGGCCTTCACGGCCTCCTCTTTGTTCGAGATGAGATCAAACTGCGAGTGAGGCAGGATGATGGCATCCCAGTCGCCGGTGGCAATCTTGGCCACGAGCCGCTGACGGTTCAGCGCCTGAAAGTCCGACTTGGTCGGCACCAGCACCTTGGCTCCGGGGTACGCTTTGAGGTAGGATTTGGCGAACTGGCCCAAGGTGGCGTTCTGCACCACGATCATGGGTTTCTTGGCGAGGCCAAGCCGGCGCATTTCCTGCGCGAGGATGATCTGGTTGAAGGTTTTACCGGAGCCCACGCCGTGGGCCATCATGCCGCGGCGAGTCGAGAGGAAACGGGCGATGACACTGCGGCGGTGCGCCTTGGTGTACACGTAGTCCGTGTTCAGTCCGGGGAACTGCAGGTAGGCCCCTGAATGCTTCGGGGTGACGTAGGAGTTCTGCGTCTCGTTGAAAGCATTCTCCACCGCCTCCCACACGGGGATGGTGGTGGCTGGGGTGCCTTCGGTTTCCGACTCCACAGTGACGGGGCTTTCGCTCGTTTTGGCGAACTCCACGAAGGCGCGGCGCATCTTGTCGAGCGCGGTTTTCGCTGCTGCGGTGGCCGTGGCGTCGAACACGCGGTTTTCGCCGGAGCCACGGTAAACCATGGGCTCGGTCATATCGAGCGCGTGTTTGAAGAGGCTGGCGGGGCCTTTGTCCTCGGTGCCGTGATCCTCCGTCCGGTAAAGGCCGGTGCCGGAGATGATCCACGAGTTTCCGGCGGGGATGTATTCGACGGTGTCAGAGCCCCCCAGCACGTCCTTGATGAAAGCCTGGTAAACCTGGGCCGGAATCCAGCGAGCCCCGAGGACGGGAGAGATGCGGGTGATTTCACGGCGCTCCGGCTGCGCAGCGCGGAGAGCCTCGACGTTGCGCAGGTACTTCGGATTGTCGCGGGCGGCTTCCGTGGCGGCTTCGAGTTTGTGGCGCACGTTGCCGGAAAGGTATTCTTCCGTGTGCTCCAGCAGTGAGCTGGCCGGGTTCTCGAAGATGTCCGGGCGGGTGAGCGCCTGAGCGGTGAACGCAGCGGGAGAGATGCCAAGCAGGGAGGCACCATACTCGGGATCGATGCGGCCTTTCCAGGCGAGCGCCATTTGCAGCGCTTCGTCGATGTTGGCGGCCTTGGTGGGAACCACAATGGGGCGGCCAATGCGCTTCTTGAAAATCTCCGCCTTGGCGTAGGAGTAGGTTTTTTTGCCGGTCTGGCGATCGACGGTGATTTTCTCGTTCTCGAGTGCTGCCGTGAGCGGGTAGGCTGGATCCGAGTAGATGTGCCGGTGCTTGTTGGAAAAGCGGCGCGAGACGGGCTTGTGCGTGGCGATGTGGGTGTCGTAGGCGATATTGAGGTCGCGGCGCAGGGTGGCAAGGTCCGAGGGTTCCGGGCTGTTTTCCGCGCGCACGAGCGCCTCCACGGCGGCACTGACGCGCTTCCACGAGCGCCAGGTGCGGACCATTTCGGGGTTGGTGCTCCATTCGGCTTCCAGCATGGAGCCGTCCGGCTGGACTTCGTAGATTTTGCCATCCTGCTCCTTGAAGGAAAACGGCTTGTCCGACTTGTCCGCGAGCACGACGTCACGCCCGCCTGCTGCCTGCTGCTGCCCCATGACGTTTTCCGGCATGGACGGCACGAGGGCATCGAGGGCGGCGGAGACATCCATCGAGTCTGGCGCCACGAGGGCGTATCCGCCGGCGCGGTACATGGTGCTGGCGAGCGTGTGAGTGCCGAGAGCGTTCTGCGGGTGGTTGACGAAGTATTCGTTCACCATGACCGGCGCGGAGACGTCCTGCGCCTTTTTACCGTTCTTGAAATACTCCTTCCCCACCAGTGTGCCGGTGCGCTCCGCCTCGCGGCGGAACTCATCGACGGTCTGGTCTTTCCCCTGCGTGAGAGTGATGGTCTGGCGCCCGACTTCGGTGAGATTGCGCCAGGGCTGGCCCTTGAATGGCGTGCCGTCCGGCTTGCGGATGAAAATGATGTCCGTGGTGACTTCCGTGCCTGCGTTCTCCTTGAACGCGTTGTTGGGAAGGCGGATGGCCGCGACGAGATCACCCTTCGAGGCGATGAAGTCCCGCTGACGGATGTTGTTCTGCATCGTGCTCTCCGAGGTGATGAAGGCGACGATGCCGCCGGGCTTCACCTTGTCCAAGGCGTGCGCAAAAAAGTAGTTGTGCAGGTTGAGGGTGGGGAAGCCTTTCTTCTTGGGGCCGGACTCGTGGAAGGGGACGTTGGAGATGATGAGATCCAGCGAGCCGTTGGGGATGCGGGCGCGCTCAAAGCCGAGGCCGGTGACGGTGCGGGTGGGATTGCCCCCCTGGGACTCATTGACGTTGGCCTCGGGGTAGAGTTTGGAGAGCAGGCGGGCGCTGAGGTCGTCAAGCTCCACGGTCTGCCACTGGGTGCGGTCTGCGAGGGATGCGGGCTGCAGCCCAAGGAAATGGCCGTTGCCTGCGGAGGGCTCCAAGGTGCGGCCCCCGGTGAAACCCATGCGCTGCACCATCTTCCACATGCTGCGGATGATCGGCGCGGCGGTGTAGTGGGCGTTGAGAGTGGAGGCGGAGGCGGATGAAAACTCGTCCGCCGTCATGTTCTCCTTCAGAAGCTTATGAAGCGGGCGGTGGTTTTTCTCCCAGCTTTGCAGCCAGTCGGGCATGTACTGCTTCTGAGCGGGTGCTTTGCCGTCCCAATACTTGGCGATATCCTCCTCATACTTGGAGTTGAAAGCCTCCTTGAACGCGCCCCAGCCGGTGTACGCGGCCAGCTTGGTTTTTTCCTCGGGAGTCGGATTCCGGTGTTCGCCTTCCAATTGCTTGAGCAGGCGAATGGCCTCGATGTTGGCGAGGATCTTGGCGCGATCGCCATGAGGGGCGAGGGAGTCCGCGTCAGCGGGTGCCGCAAAATTGCGGTCGGGGCTGCCTACGTCAGGGCGGGGCTGCTCCGCAGGAGTGTTTTCGCGTTCGCCTGGCACTCCGGACAAGTCGCCGTCAGCGCCTTCAGAAGCCATTCCTGCTGCTGAGGTGTCAGATTGAGGGCCGCCAGTTGTTCCTCCACCAGCGGGAGAATCTGCGCCTGCTCGTTCGCCTCCTGGCTGTCCGGGTGAATTGACGTCCCCCAGAGCGGGTCCACGTCCTCCGGCAGTTCCGGCCAGCCCTGGTGCCGCAAATAGTTCACCAAGGTCGCCGGCTGGTTGATCAGCTTTTGCACGTTGGGGTGAGCGAGCAGGGTATGCAGGACGCTGGGGAGTTGGTCGGGGTCGCGCATTGGGGGAGGCTCCAAAGAGGTCGAGAGTTTCGGCGTGCTTGATCTTAGCATCCTTTTGGGCTGGCGTCAAAAGATCGCCAAGCTGCATGCCTTGGTTGAAGCTGAACAGGTCCATCGTGTCAGCGTCGGGGCGGACACGGGCAGCGTTCAGAGAGGGATCTTGGGGGCCGGTTTGGCGGGGACTGGCGCCGGAGCCGGTTTGGGGACGAGTTTCCCGTAGGGGCGGCTGTCCACTTCCTTCTGACTCGCCTTCAACCTGGGAAGATCCAGAGGGATCACTTGGGGCAGAGGATTGATTTTCATGGCGACGATCTATGATACTCCAGTATTCGGAATTTACAATGGAAACAGGTGATGAAAGGCCGGTTTTTTGCGCGATTTCATGCGGCTGAGGCGGGGTATTGTCATAGACGTTCGCATTGTCCACCTGCTCCAGGTAAAGCTTGAGTCCGGCATTGAATCCCTGATGCGCCTCCTGCAGCGCCGACAAAGGAACCCAGCGGCCGCTGTCCTTGGCGCGCAGGAAAGCGCGGATGATGGCCTCCTGCGGCTCCACGGTCACGCCAATGAGGTGGATTTGATAGCCCTGCTTCTTCCAGTCCTGGATCTTCTCAAGCGTGGAGGGAATGTGACCCAGGGTGGCGTCATAAACAATGTGGTGCTGTGGACGCCCCTCCCCACCCATGGCGCGTGCCATGAGCATCTTGGTGATGTGGGAGCTTTCCTCGTGCACCGTGGCGGCCGCGCGGGAATCTCCCGTCCGGCGGATTTCATTGTACTCCGGGATGAGGGTTTTGATGTCGTCTGCGTTGATTTCGACCGCCCCCGCCGTGGAGATGGTTCCCTTTTCCTTGAGGGTTTCGAGGATGGAGGACTTACCTGCGCCCCCGCCCCCGCCCAAAGTCATGAACATGGGGGTTTTGCCGGGCTGCACAGGGACAGCCCCGCGCATGAAATACTTCACGATCGCGGCATGCAGGGTTTTGCGCGGCAGGGTTTTCCCTGCCGGAAGGATGCCCGATGACACGAGAATGTGACCGTCCGGCAGAGAAAAGGAGGTTTTTTTGAGGGACGGCTCCAGCAAAGGAGAGTCTGACGGGAGAACCTTGGGAGGATTGGGGAATCCCTGGGCGTCCCACCCGTGGGTCCAGTCTGCCCCAAAGGTGGTGGCGAGTCGTGGATCTGCTGGTCTGGCCGCCCCGGAGAACAGGCGCAGCTGCTCCGGCGGAGCGACCAACGGCTTCTGGTTCACGGTCTCCTGCTCCAGGCGGAAAGGAGCGCCGGGGGTGGTGTCGGTGTCGAAAAGGAAAAGCTGGCCGAGAGACTCCTCAGCGCGGCGCAGGGTCTGGGACTGGAAGCCGTCCAAGGTGCCTTTTTGGGCTTCGAGCGCCTTGAGTTTGCGGTAGGCTTTGAGGGCGGTGTCCGGTTTGAGAGCCGGTGCGTTTCTGATGGTCTTCGACTCGGGATCTGCGGGGAGTTTGGAGGTGCGATCGTCCAAATTGAAAAACTGGCCGGCGATGGGAGAGCCGTCCAGATGGGTGGTGCGGGCGATGGTGGCCACCGTCTTCCAAGGCACGGTCACATCCTGAGCACCGAGGCGGACGCGCAGGCCTTTGGCGGTGCCTTCCCAGGATTTGCCACCTCCGTAAAACCCGGCATTGCGGAGTTCCCCACCCACGAGCGCCGTGGCGGAGGCAATATCTGGTGCGGCACTGGCGCGGCGGTGGATGGATGCCTTTTCAACCGAGGCGAGCGCATCGAGAACGGCGCCGCGGCTGGTGGTCCAATTGTGATCCCGCCGACGAGGAGTGTCCTGCGGTGAGATTTGGGCGGAGGCGAGGACGGGTTTTGTCGCGCCCACCGCAGACGATGAGAGTGCGAACAATTCCTCCCGTGTGGGGCGGGTGTCACCGAAGAGGCTGGCCTGGCGGGGATCGCCCGCGTGATCCATGGCGGAGGCGTAGCGGCTGAGCGTCTCGATGAGCTGGCGGGGCTTGTTGCCGTTGGCATCGAAGTACTGGAGAAGCTGGCGCTGCAGGGGCGTGGGATCGTCCCCGATGCCGGGAATGCGGTCCTGATCGAGAAAGTCCTGCACCTTCTCCCCACGATTGCGGAGGTCCTGCAACTTCTGCACGGTCCAGGCGAGGTCCTGGGTGATGGACAGCGGGTAGAGGGCTCCGGCTTCCTGACGGGCATTGAGTTCCGCAAAGCGCGGGGCCATGGCCACGAGCGCACTGCCGATGTGAGCCCCTTTGCTGTCGATGGCCTCGGTAAGACGGGCGAGGGCGTTCAGTGTCTCCGGACTGCTGCCGTAGGCGTGGACGAAGAGGGCATTGCGAATGCGGCGCAATCCGGTCTGGGTGAGGTTTCCCGAGGCGTCAATGACGGCGGGGCGCTCCGCAGGGGGGATGATGGAGGCGATGAAGCCACGGATGAAATCAGCGTTGGCGGCGGTGAAAATCTCCCCGTCCTCGCTCGGGACGAAGCTTTCGAAGAGGTCCGGCACGATCTGCTTGGCATCGATCTTCGCCTGCTCGATTTCACGTTTGGGCGCGATGGTGGACACGTTCGCAGAGAGCACGAAGGCCACGCGGTTGAGTTCCGTGGTGCGCAGGCGCACGAGCACGGGATTAGCGACCGCTTCGACCTGCTCCGCATTGAGCCCGTAGGCGGCGGCGGTGCTGATGAGCTGGGAGCGGTAGGTGCGGGCGGCGGTGGTGTTGCCATTCCATGCACGGCGCATGCCCATGAGGCGGCCGTTGCCGGACTCTCCAACGGCGTCACTGCCGATGATGGGAGCCCCGTCCCCCACGCCGTTGGAGGCGGAGAGACGACCCAGATTCATGTTTTTGGCGATGTCCGCGACCTGGGCCTCGCTGCCTGCGCTGGTGCGGTCCCGGGGCTGGAGTTCCTGCGGATACTCGGGATTGATGGCTCCGTTGTCCGCATTGGAAATGTTCAGGCTGTTCACGTCCACCACGGCCCACTGGTATTCCACGGCATCGTTGCTGTCGGTGTAGGCGGTGCCGGTCTTGCCGAGGACGGGTTTAAAATCCGTGCGGACGGGCGTTTCCGTGCTGCCTTCCTTCAACGAAGCACGGTTGTCCTGCGTGAGGTCAATCCTGCTGTTGTTCTTTGCGGCGAGCTGCTGCGCCTCGGTGCCGGCGGCTTTGTCGAGAGCGGCCTCGATTTTACGGACTGCGGCCACGAGTCTGGCCTCGTGCTCGCCGATGGTGACGCGGATTTCCTGCGGGGCCTTGGCGATGGCATTGCGCAGGCGGGAAATCAGGTCTTTGAGCCAAGCAATCAGCCTGCCGCCAAACACGGGGTCTGCGGCCGCTGCTTCGCTGACGCGGCCGGCGAAAACCTTGTCACTCACGAGCATGCGCTCAAACTCGTAGGCAAGGGAGGCGGCATTGCCTTCGTCGAACTTCGCCGGCGCGGTGGCCTGCATGACGGACTGATCCACCGAGGTCTTCTCGGCGGGGGTAAGTTCTTCGTAGGACTTCTGGAACTGTTTGACGGCCTGCCGTCCCGCCAGTTCGGCGTGGCGGTAGGTGCGCCAGATTTCAGTCTGCAGGTCACGCGGCAGGGAATTGAACAGGTCCGCCATTTCCTTGGCCGTGTAGAGGCCGACCTGTACGCCATGAATAAGCTCTTCCTCGAGCTTGGCGCGGATGGCGTTGTCCGCGCGGCTGGATTTCTGGCCGTCGAGCAGGCCGCTGAACTGGTAGGCCAGCGTGGTGAGATCGATCACGAGTTGGGGTTTTGTCGGGTCAGACGTGGGATTGACGGACATCCCGGCCCCGGCCCCGTTGGACTCAAACACGACTCCTCCAGGGAATGCGGCGGCCCTGCGGAAGAGGTGCTTCTCCAGCAGCACCAGAATGCGGCTGGCCTTCATGCGGTCCTTGACCGGGGTCTTGGCCTTGGCCTCGCGGGCGGCGGCGATGAAAGCCTCCGGGTCGAGCGCTGAGCCCTTCACCTCAGATTTTGCCGGATTTTCGTGGGTTTTATTTTCCGGCTTCTGATTCTTCAAGGGTTCCACGCCTTCGGGCGCGGGGCCCGGTGCCTGTTCCACAGCGGGTTTTGGGGTTGTTTCTGCGGGTTTGGCGTCGATCGAGGGCGCGATGAAGGCGTAGTTTTTGCCGGAGCCACGCACCCAGCCCACCTTGCCCATTTCATCGTCGATGCCCTGCGCGAACTGCTCCTCGGCGGAATTCCCGACGATGCCCTGCTGGCTGACGACGTGCTGGGCGGCGGCGAGAGCCTGGGGGGCGGTGAGTCCACGCTCTGCAAGGATGGTGGCGAGTTCACTGGCGCGCTGCTCTGCGTCTGGGTTTAAGCGAGTTAGAGAATCTCTAAGGGTGGCGATGTCGGCGTCCAACTGCGCATTACCGTCCGCCCCGAAGTCAAATGAATTGCGGGCATGTTCGCGCATGCGTATCTCGGCATCGATATCAGTTGTGGGAGTGATGATCGGGGAGGGAGGCGGCGGAATTTTCGAGGCTGGCCGCGCGGCGGCGGCTGGATTTACGGACGTTTTAGCAGAGAAGTGATACACGCCTTGGGAACCCTTCGTAGCCAGTCCCTTAGAGGCAAGCTTGGCCCACAAGGCTCGCCCCTGAGTGTGTTGTGCTTTGGAACTTTGGAGGGTAATGCCACGGGCAGCCAAGGCATGACCGAGGGCTTCGTAGGCGGCCAGCCCGAGTCCTTTCCCTTTTTCATGGGCAGCGAGTTCGACGTAAGCGACTTCTGCGGTTTTGCCATCAATGGTGAGTCCGAATTTATCGAAGTCCACCTTGCGGCTGCCGTCGGATACCTGGACAACGCCACCACCTTTATTGATCAGGTCGTCGATGTTGGGAATATGGACTGGTGCTACCCCCGATTGTCCAGGAGCTGGCCGGCTAGATGGCGTTTGATTCCCTGGCTGAGCAGGTGCTTGAACCGGGCTTTGCGCGGCATTTGGAGCAGTTCCTTGTGCTGCTGAGGGCTGAGGGCTGGCGTTGCGGGCTTGCTGTTGTTTTTCATCGTTGGAAATGGCCGCGCGAACGGCGGGGAGAAGCTGGGCGAGGTTGTCGAGCGTCTGCTGGGTGATGACCGGCTGGCCGTTTTCCATGCGGACACGCACAGGGCGCGGCTGGCCGGGGGTGCCGTCCGCATTGACGGTGGGGGCGAGTCCGGCGGGGTAGGGCTGCACCTCCGGCACGCCGGTCTTGGTATTGGGCACGATGCGGCCATTGATGAAGGTGCCGGGGTTCTTGGGGTCTTCGACAAGATCGAGCGAGGCGAGGGTGTCGCGATCAAGCTCGGTCAGTGGCGTCCCCTGGGCGACGTAGAGCACCCCACGAGCAGCGGCCTGCGTCTTTTGCAGGACTTCCGGGGACTGCCCCTCGATGTGAAGGTCATCGATGGCCTGCTCTGCCGCGGCGACCGTTTCAGGCAGGTTGGCCGGGTTCGGAGTGGTGGCCTGCTGCTGGGAGGAATCGGTCTTGGAATCCCGGAAGGCATGAAAACCCCCGCCACCCGCACCCATGACACCGACGGCAATCGCCAACTCCGGAAGGGTCTTCACGAACTCACCAAAAGCCGCAGGGAGATTGAAGTGGGGGTTCTTGACGGCCTCGGCGGACATCTGGCTGTAAAGCTCGTCGAAGATTTCCTCCGGCATTTCCTCTGAGGCACCTTTAACCGCCCCGCTGGCCACGGCGCTGGCACGCTGACTGAGCCCCATCTTCTGGAGCAGCACGGCAAAGCGGTCCTTGGCGGCCGCCTTGCCTGCGGGGGTGGCAAACACGCGTTGCACGCCCGTCGCGCCGAAGGAAAGCGTGAGCATGGCGGTCATGGCTCCGGCCACGATGGCGGGCATGCGGGAGGCGGTGACGGCATCCTCATGGTTGTAACCCTGCTGGCGCAGCGCACCATAGGTCTCTGCAAACTGGGAGCCTGCGGTCTGCGCGCCCCCGGCGAAAGCGGAGCCTGCCACGCCTGCGGTCCCGGCAATGCTGGAGAGAGCCTTGACGGCATCCGCCGGGGTGGCGGCCGCTTTCAAGGACTTGGACATCGCCTGGAGCACCATCAAGCCCGGGCGGGTGCCTGCGGCGGCGATGGTGGCACCGCGTGCCGCGAAACCCCCACCCATGGAGACGAGCACGCTGGGGGCGATGTCGGCTGTCATTCCAACGGCACGGCCAAAGAGGGAATCGTTGGCACCGGTGTAATCAAGCATGCCCTTCTGCTGCCCGCTTCGCTGGTCGATGGCTCCTGCGGTCTTGGCGGACCATTCATTCCCTGTGGACAACGCGATCAGTCCAAGCGCCTGGCTGCCCACGGATTTCGTGCCGGTCCAAAGTCGTGTGACCACTTGCTCCAGCAAATTGCTAACGGGGCCGCTGCTGTCGCGCAGATGATCCGCATAGGCGAGAGCTTGATCAACAGGGGAGGCTTTCGCCAGTTTGGGCTGCTGGGCCGTCCATTCCGAGAATCCGGAGCCGGGGTAGCTGGTGAAGAGTTGCAGGGCCTGTTTTCCGAGTTCCTGCCGGGCATCCGGCAACTGCTGCAGGGCGGCTGCCTGAGCGGCGGGGCTGGCCTTGCTGTCTTTCACCGCCTTCGTGTAGAGGTCGGGATACTGCAGCAGCTTGGGATTGACGGTGAGGCTGCCGTCCGAGAGCGTGCGTGTAGGCTCGTTCTCAACGTAGGCGGTGCCGGGGGAACCTCCAGCCACCGTCTTGAGAAACTTTTGAAAGGCGTCTTTGTCGGCGACGAGAGTTCCTGCCCCCGACCAATCGAGTTTGGCCTGATCCTCCAGGATGGTGCCGGCCTCCTCATCTGACACGCCGAGGCTTTGTTTGAGAGCCTCCCGGGCCGCATCGTAGTGGGCGGACTGGTCGAGTTTGCTGGGCTGGCGCAACGGGGTGGCATTGCCTACGGCCTTGCCGAAGAAATTCACGCCTTTGGTGAGGGCCCCCGTAAAGCCGGTGAGCTTGTCGGTGGCCTGCTTCTGATCGGCTTCATCCGTGGATTTCAGGACGGACTGGAGGGCCGAATAGACCTTCTGGGCCACCTGCTCACGCGTCTGCGCCTTCTCCAGCAGGTCAGCGCCCCGTTGCTGGATGTCCTGCTCCAGCGCGGCCACGGCCTCCGGCGGGGGCTGGCCGTCATGCACGGCGGCGAGATCCGCCAGACGGTAGGAGCGTTCGTTGTCGAGGGCTTCGAGGGACTGCCCGAGTGCGGCGGTCGCAGGATTGGATTTGAGTCGGGTGAGAGCCTCCTGTTTTTGCTGGGTCTGAGCCTGTTTTTGCTCCTCCTGTTTGGCATTGGCGGCGTCGGCGGCTTCGTTGCGGAGGTCGAGATCCTGCTGGAGTTTGGCATGCTGGACGCGGAGCTGCTCAATGAGGGGGGCATGTTCCTGCTCTGCGGACTGGGCCTGGGCGATGAGAGTCTCGCGTTTGATGGCGAGATCCTTGGCCCAATGTTCGGGCTGGCCGTCCGGTCCTTGGTAGCTGACGATTTCTCCCGCCGGGATGCCCTCCTGCCGGCGCTGCTCGTTTTCCTGCTGGAGCTGCTCCATCTGCTGCTGGTGCAAGGCACGCTGCTGCTCGATGGGCGCATAAGCAGACTCCAGCGCGGCGGTCTGCTTCTCGATGTCCGCATCCGAGGCTTCAAGGTGGGCCTTGAGCGCCTCCGGGTCCATGGCGGCGATCTTCTGGCGCTGGAGCGCCTGCCATTTGTCCGGGGCGTCCCGGCGGAGCATCAAATCTGCCTGACGGGTGGCGTGGTCCCGGATCAACTGGCGCGCGGCCTCGTCCTTGGCGAGAGCGTCCTGAATGCCGCGAATCTTGGCGGCATGGGGTTTTGTCGAGTCAGAGGCTTCAAACTCCTTCAGGTCGTCCTCCGTCAACTGGGTGTCTGGCGCCGAAAGCTGTTTCTGGCGCTCCCTGGCCTTGAGCGCCTCCGGGGAGGGCGATTCATTCCACGGAATCCAGTCCTCGCCGCCGGTGACAGCCTTGGTCTGGGCATCCAGAGAGCCGGCGAGGCCAAAGCGTGCGGCCTGGTGCTCCTGAGCGAGAGTTTTCTTCTGCTTGTCGGTCAGCAGCTTGGGAGCCCCTGACGACTGTTTCTGATACTCAAACTCCGCCTTGTTGGCGGCGATCTGGTCATTCAGTGACTTTTTCCGCAGCGCCTCCGCCGCTGCCGCGCGTTTGGCCTCCAGCTGCTGCTCCGACTCCAGATAAATGGGAGCGCCGGTGAGCTTGCTGGTGGTGAATTTTCGGCCTGACTGGGCAGCCACATCATGCGCGGCATCATTGGCCTGCTTGGTCTGCTTCTCCTGCTGCCATTCCTCATCCGTGTGCACGGGCTGGATGTCACCATGGGCATTCACGTACTGGGGGCGTTTTTCGGCGCGGAATGCGGCCTCCTTGGCGTCATTGGCCACCCGCTGCTGCTCCTTCATCATCTCCTCTTGAGCCTTGGCTGCGGCCTTCTGCTGCCGCTGCGCCTCGCTTTCCTGAAGGCGCTGCTGCTGTGCTGCCAACCGCTGGTCGTGGGCGTATTGTGCGTCGAGGTTTCGCTGGTAGTCAGAGGGAGGCATAGGGAAAGAAAAGTTCAAAAATGTAACAAGTGACGCTGCGGAGCGTCACGCCAAGCGTAACGCGTTACGCTCAGTGTGACGCAACAAGTGACGGACGGGCGGCGCGGGCGGGCTTTGACGGAGTGCGCCAGTCACGGGAGGGGGCGAGAGCCATGGGCCGCTGTGCCCGGGGATTGATGGCGCGGTTCGGGATGACGGTGGCATCCTGCGCAGGGATGATCACCTCGGGTCCTTTTTCACCGACCAAGTAGGGTTTGCCCCCTTCTACAGGTCCGCCCTCGGCCCGGGCTCCAGCGAGCATCATGGGCGGTTTCAGGCTGTTGGGGGTGTAAGCCTTGGCGTAGAATGCTCCGGTGGGTTTGGTGGGTGAGGGTGCGGCCGGAGGAGCCGGAGCCGTTGTGGAGGGTTGGCCGGGCTGTGGCAGCCCCATATCGGCAGCCAGTGGCGATTTGTAGGGTTTTCCGTTCAGGGTGGTGACTCTCCCCGGCCCGGTCGCGGCGGGTGGGGTGGGGTTCTGTGCTTTGTCGGCGGCCACGGCGGCGCGCGCCACCTCCGGGGTCATGATCTGCATGCCATTCAACGGTGCACGAGGTGAGGCGGCAGGGGCGGCGGGCGCAGATGGGGCGGCGGCTACCGGCGCGGGTGCTGGAGCCGTTGGAGCTGGGTTGCTGGCCATCAAGGGAGGTGCCGCCGGCTGAACAGCCGGAGCCGTCAGGAACGGATCCGCCTTGGTCGGAACTTTGTAGCCGGTGAAGGCATTGCCTTCGCCCTGCCGTGCCGCCGCTTGCTGGCCGAACTGCTCGCGCGACTGCCCTTCAAACGTGGCAGGTTTGCGAGGGGAGAGAGCTTTTACAGGACCTTTGCCACCTGATGAAGGAGCCAGCACCGGGGCGGATGAAGGGCTGGCCGCCAGAGGGCTTGGGATGGTGGGCTGAAGAGAGGAGGGAGCATTGATGACTGGCAGGCTGGGAGATCCAACCGCCGGAGCGATTGCCGGAGCAACAACCGGTGCCGGGGAGGCATCACGAGGAGAGGCGGCCCGTATGCGCGGAGTCATGCCAGGATCAATTTTGCTGGAATCCGTACGGGACTGATAACCGGCCTGCTGCGCCAGCCCAAGGTAGTGGGCATAGACCTGGTCGGGGGTCTGCCCCTTGTGCTTCCCGCTCTGGATGGTGCCACGCTCGTGCATGCCAGTCGGGCCTGAATTGAGCGCAGCATGATGCGCGGCATAGTCTTCGGCGTTGTTGAAACGCATAGGGGCCGCACCAGCGGTGTTGCGCTGGTTCCAGTTGAGAGGGGAGTTTGTGGCCATAAGAAAGTCAGGTTTGAGAGGCAGAAGCAAACGGGTCAAAGGACGGTGTTTCTGGCATGGACACCGGGGGAGGGGAGGTCTGGTGCTGAGGAGTGGACACCACCTGAGTGGAACAAGTCAGAGCCGCCAAGATGGCCGGGGGTATCTTCCCATTCATTTCATCCAGAGGTCCG
Source organism: Verrucomicrobiota bacterium (assembly GCA_017301975.1). Taxonomy (GTDB): domain Bacteria; phylum Verrucomicrobiota; class Verrucomicrobiia; order Verrucomicrobiales; family Verrucomicrobiaceae; genus Prosthecobacter. The sequence continues at coordinate 6,136 of JAFLEI010000060.1, read as the reverse complement.
CTGCTGCGGGCATAGGCATCCACCACCGGGCCCCGGATGGATTTGAACAGGGCATCGATGCCAAACCACTGCTGCCGCGCTGCCTCGACCTGCTGGGGATTGACCTGCTGAGGGTCAAAAATAACGGCAGAGAGGCGGTTGAGTTCGGAAGTGAATTTTGACAGCACATGCTCCATCCATCCCGGGCAGCCGGCGAGATCCGCCCCATAACGGCGATAGCGGGCGATGGTGGCCGCTTCTTCGGCTGCGGCGATTTCTTGAGGGGTTGGGGTTGGAGTGGCTTCGCTCATATGACGGGCTGTGATTCAGGCGCAGGGACGCCGGCGCTGGGCCGTGCCGCTGGCTGCCCCATGGGCTGGCCAGAGGGGGTTCCGGGTGGCAGGGCCAGAGGGCGCGCAATGGGAGAGCAAAGCTCCTTGGCGTTTTTGAACTCGAGGGCCTGCAGAATCTGCTGCATGAGCGGCCCCAGTTTCTTTTCCGCCTCCTCCGGCGGGGCCGCGATGACCTGGAGATAGGTCTGCATGATGGTGAACCCAAGCTGAGCCTGCTGGAGAATGGCCTGGCTCTTGTAGGTGGTGAGGTCCAGAACGATGTCGAGATCGAGATCGCGCATGCGATAGGGATCAATCTCCACCATGCGATTGGTAGGCCGGTCAAAGAACCGCATGAGTTTGCCCGCCTCTCCCACCTTGGCGAGATTCGACAGCAGGCATTTGAGGGCGCGGCGGAGGATCTTCTCAACGTCCGGCTGGAGATGGGAGAGCCACTGCCCGAACATCTCCTCCCCGGAACGTTCGAGGTTTTTGATGCCGGTGGCCAGTTTCTGGGTGTCGAGCCCGGCCATGGCACCATCGTTCACGTTGGACACCGCGCTCATGGCCTGAGACATCTGCAAGATCAGTTCGAGCAGGTTTCGCAGGTTGGTGGATTTGATGTTGGTGAGGTAGACGCTGCTGAGGGTGTCCGCCGCCGTCTTGTTGTTCTTGAGCCGGTAGGTGGCTCCCCAGTTGAGCGCGAGATTCGGATTGGCATCCCCCTCGATCGTGTTGGCAGGGTTCCAGAAATCGACACGTGCGGCCCGGGATTCCGCAAACAGGGCGCGATTGAGCAGCAGGTCCGCTTGATTTTGGAGCGCGTAGTTTCTCTCGATATTGCCCTGGCCGTGCCAGCGACCGACCACGGGATTGATCCGCATGACATCGATGGGGCGCAGTCCGTCCTCGGTGAGATTGGCGGTGTAGTCGTAGTGGATGGGCAGGCGGCCGGTTTGATCCATCAGCACCATGATGGAGCGCTGCACGCCATCACCGAAGGGATCAAACCAGAGCCAGACTTCCGCGAGTCCGATGAGCGGCTCATTGCGATCGCGACCGGTGCCCTGGTCTGTGACCTCTCCCTGATCCGGGCGGTTGCGCCCTGCGAGAGAGGTATTGGCCTCGCCACTGCCTGGAAGCACCCGGTGAACGAGTGCCGAAATGCGTTCAAGCTGGTCGTCCGGCGGTGCATCCCCCCACGAGTCACGCAGGTATTTGTCCGCCATCTGGATGACCTGAGAATCGTAGAGGTGCACGACGCAGTCGGCTGACTGGACGTCCGGAGCATTGAGAGGGCAGAGGAAGTCGAGGAAGTAGATGGGGCGGGCCTCGACCCGGTCCGTGAGGATCTGCGCGAGATTGATCTTCACGCTTTTGAAATCCATGCTGGCGGGCTGGAGCGTTTTAAGGTCGCGTTTCAGCACCATGCGGCCAGTGGCCTGCATTTGCGGATTGCCGTGCTCATCAGGCACCTGCAACCCGCTGGCATCGACGACAGGTACCTCTTCCTCAACAAACAGGTCGGTCTTGTAGATGTAGTCACCATCCTCGGCAACGATGGGCTGTCCTGCCGGGTCGAGCGCGATCACGCGATAGCTCTCAAAATACGAGGTGAGCTTGACGCGGGTGGTTTTGACAGCGGTTTCCCCCTGTACGAAAGCGAGTTCCACTGCTGACTGGAGGCTGGCGGAGATGCCGCCGAGGGTGTCGAGCTGCAAACGGGCGTAGGCATTGACGTCTTTGGCGAAGTCCTCATCATCCTGGCTGAGGCCCGACACGGAGAAGAAAGGCGAGGTGCCGAAGAAGGACTTGTTGGCACGGGCGATTTGCTGGCCCACGGCGCGTGTCGAGATCGGCAGGTGGACGTTGGACTCCTTGTAGAGACCGCCAAGCACCCAGGCGCGCCATTCCATCTGCTGCGCAAAGATCTGGTGAGCGAGATGACGCTTCCCAAAATGCGAGGCGCAGTTGCGCTGCAGGTCGCGGACGGGAAGCCCGAGGAATCCAGGTGACTCGTAGTTGGTGCGTCCGAGTTCATTGCTCAGCTCGTCGAAGCGAGTTTTGGCGTGCTTCATCAGACGCTGCTCCTGCTCCAGCGTGAGTTCGAGCGCAGAGGGGATGATGACCTGTGCTTCATCCCCTTGCGGGATTTTCGCGGGTGGCAAATTGGTTGCCAGTGTCATCGCCTGAGTCTGAGACATAGCCGCCCGCCTAGCTCGACACATGGCTGAAATTCAAGCGCTGGTTTTGGGTGAAGGTTGATTTTTCCGAAACTGTCGAGCTAGGGCTGGGAATGGCTGACCCTGGCGCCGCGCCTCAATATTCCACCTTTCGCAAGACTCACCCATCTTTTGGAACCGGGCGGATCTGTCTTTACGATCGAGATGGAGGACTGCCGCAGGTGGTCAATCAACCCACTGCGGCTTTGTTGAAAAAGTCTCAATGGTGGCTGGTTCATTTTCCCTCCCGCATGTGTGCGGCGGTGCCTGGCAAAGGAGGCCGCGCCGAGGGTGTGCGGCTGTGCCAGCAAATCAAAATGGGGGTGGATGAACTGGGTTTCATCCCTGTTCAAGGCAAAGACTCGCGCGCGCGCGGGCGAGGAGACCGGTCAGGACATGGTCAGAGCGCAGGCAAAGCGGCTTCTGAACCTGCCGCCGGGAAAGGTCAAACCGGGGTCAAAACCGTGAAGAAACGGCGGAAAAAGCGGGTTTTTGAGCCGGGTTTGAGCTTTGACCAGAAGATGATCCTCAGCTTTCCCGATGAGCGCATCATCGACGAGATTGACGACCTGCTGAAAGCCGAGGAGGAACTGGTCATCAAAGGTGAAAAACTGGGGATGGTGCCGGACTACCCGACACGGTTCAACGCGCTCAAGATGTTGATTGAGCACGCCAAAGGGAGGCCGGTGGAGAAGCTGCCGCCTCCGCCGGAAAAGAAAAAAGTGAGCTGGGAAGAGATTAAAACGATGATCTTCACCAACGAATCAGCCCGCATGGTGCTCCGTGGGCTCATTGACGATGCGGAGCAGCATGTAAAAAAGGCGGTGAATCCGACAGTCCCCTCTGACCCTGTGAAGGAGGGTGGCGCGAAGTCATGAATGGTTCCGACTATGAGGTCCGGGAGTTTGCCCCCACCGCCGAAGGGGTGAACGACCTGCTGCGGCTGCTGGTCGAGGCCAATCCCATGGTGTGGCTGGAGAACTACGGGAAGATCATGACCAAGAAAAAGGAACTGCGGCTGCTCAAGCCCAATCCCTTGCAGTTCCGGCTGGCGCAGGTGGTGGACTACATGCTGCGGCACAAGCTGCCGGTCCGCATCCTGATCTACAAGCCCCGACAAAAGGGGTCGAGCACTGGAAGCATGGGCATTGCCGACTGGTTTGTGAAGCGGTTCGGGCACAAGGCGTATCTGTGCGGCAACGAGCTTTCCAACTGCCGGAACTTGTGGGACATCCTCAAAACTTACAACGATCACGACCACTACGACTGGGGATTCACCTCCGAGGTGCTGGCCAAGAGCGCCAGATATGGCAATGGCGGACAGTTTCACTGGGCGACCGCCAAGAATGTGGAATCGGGGCGCTCCGCCACGCTGGGTGCGCTGGTGATGACCGAAATCGCCCGATGGGCGGAAGATGACGGTGCGGTACGGGATGCCGGAAAGGTCTTTTCCTCACTGATGGGCGCTGTCCCCCTGGAGCCTAACACGCTGGTCATTGGTGAAACCACCGTGCGCGGAGCGAGCGGGGTGTTCTACGAGCAATGGCAGCGGGCCAAGACCTTCGAGCAGATGCAGAACGGCGACTATGAGCCGGGAGACTTCATCAAGGTGTTCATGCCCTGGTATGTTTTCGAGGACTCAAAGCTGGCGTGCACCGAGGCGGAGGCCTCGAAGATTCACTCTGGCTCTGACTGTCTGAATGAAACGGAGCGTGCCACGGAGCGCAACCTGCTGACCCGGTACAAGCTGACTCCGGGGCACGTGAAGTACTTCCGCATGCGCCTCAAGGCCTGTGACTATGATCCCGAGGAGCGCGACCGTGAGGAGCCCACCACCGAGGAGAGCGGATTCTTTGCCGCGCAGGCAAACTACTTCAACAAGACCAACCTGCAGCACATGCGCCGGGCCGCCGAAGAGGAGGAGAAAGAGGTGCAGATGGGTGTGTTTGAGTGGGATGACAAGGTGAAGCGGCAGGCGGTGACGTGGACGCTGGCCACGGAAGAAGACCGCCCGCTCTGGGTGCTGCGTGAGCGTCCTCAAATTGGCCGGAGGTACACGATCGGCGCGGATAACAGCCGGGGCCTCGCGAACTCGAAGGGAGATCCTGACTGCCACGCGGTGCCGGTGGTTCGTGACGGCTACGCGTGCAAGGAGACGGGCACGTGGGTCCGGCCCAAGGTGGTGGCGACATTGCGCTCGAAGTGCCGCATCGACATTGATGTGCTGGCCGATGAGATCGCCAAGATTTCCAAGTTCTACGGCGGGGCGCTCGTCGTCCCCGAGGCGAACAATGACTGCGGGCTGATCATGTGCCTGAAAAAGCTGGGCGTGAACATCTACGAGCGGGAGCGGCCGGCGACTGACAAGGAAGACCAGATGCCGACGGGCAAGCTGGGGATCTGGACCTCTGACGACGGGGCAGGGCAGGGCATGCGCTCGGGTATGCTGGGCGAACTGCGCGCAGCGGTGCGCAAACAAATGATGGATGGCGAGGGCATCGACATCCCTTTCATTCACATTCTGGACGAGATGGAACATTTCGCCATCAACCCCAACACGGGGAAAGCCGAAGCGATGGAAGGGTGGCACGATGACTTCGTGATGGGGCTGGCCTTTGCGTATTTCCTGCGCGGACGCGGCACGGTGTATGCGGCCCCTGAGTTGAGTCAGATGCTGCCGCCGGATGTGCGAAGGCTCATGGAACTGCATGCCCAGGACACCGTGGGCGGAGGCGGTGGAGCTCACCGTATTTGAAGCCGACTCGACAAAACCCGCTTGCAATTTGGCAGAATGTCGAGCCGGGGGCACCTCTATGACTGAGGTTCCTGCCCAGACTACCGATTCAACGACTGAGGTTCCTGCCCAGGCGGAGATCACCCCTGTGACGGCTGCCGCTCCTGCGGTGGACAACGCCACACTCACATCAGACAACGTTCAAATCGCACCTCTGCAGCAAGCAGAAGGCGGTGCGACTGGTGAGGGAGTGGACGACAAGAGTGACTACAAGGCACGCAAAGCGGCGTTTCTGTCCAACCCGAATGCACCCGTGGCGGCTCCTGCCCCAGTGGTTGCACCTGTGGTGGCTGAGACCCCTGCCAAGCCTGCGCCTGTCAATCAGGATGATGCGGAGGATGCTCCTCTCATCGTGGATGGAACCATGCCCAAGATGCGTGTCCGCACGGTGACCCCGGTGGATGTGCAAGCGGTGGCGGAGTTCCAGGCCAGTCAGAAGGCTGGTAACAAACAAAGCCTCGTCGAGTTCATCGCGGAGCGGTTTGTTCCCAAACTGCCCGTTGCTGCGGAAGCTGCGACACAGGCCACGGCTGACACGACCACCACGCCTCAAACGCTTGAGCAGGTGACCGCCGAACTGGCGCGTCTCGAAGCTGAAAGAGATTCTCTTCAGGAAGACTTCGAGTTTGAGCGCGCCAAGGAATTGAAGCCCAAGCTGGCTGAACTGCGTCAAAAGGAGCGTGAGCTGCTGCTGCAAAGCGTGGCGTCCACCTCCGACCAAGCGCAAGAACAGGCAGCCGCCGAGGAGCCTTTCCTCATCCGCGCAGCGCAGATGTTTCCGCAGTCGGCCCAAGCCGACTCCGCCTTGG
>JAFLEI010000059.1 GCA_017301975.1 Verrucomicrobiota bacterium | reverse complement strand
TTTGCTGCTCTTGTTTGTTTTGGGGCTTTGGGTAGTTTGCTTGGCCATGTGGGTGGTGTGTTCAGGTTGCTCAACACTTCCTTCTTATCACCGATCCGCTTCGGTGACTCCGCCCACATGGTATCTATCGGGCCTATGCTGCTCCGCCTCCCCCTTGTGAAATTTTTCACAAATCCCAGTTGCCCACCTTATTCACACTCGGATACTGCCCACCATGGCCTCCCCCGTCCAGTATCTTCCCGGAAAAGAACCCCATGCGCGTGAAAAGCGCCTGATCTTCAAGAACATCGACCGCGCCGGTTACAATCCGTCCATCGAGTGTTACATGGAGAATGGCGGGTATGAGCAGCTCAAGAAGGCGTTCACCATGGAGCGCAGCGCCATCACCAACGAGGTCAAGGCCAGCGGTCTGCGCGGCCGTGGGGGTGCAGGCTTCCCGACCGGGGTGAAGTGGGGCTTCATCCCGCCGACGAACACGAAGCCGGTCTACCTCATCTGCAACGCGGACGAATCCGAACCCGGCACCTTCAAGGACCGCTACATCATGCACCAGGATCCGCATCAGCTGATCGAAGGCATGACGATCGCCTGCTTCGCCGTGGGCGCCAAATTGTCCTACATCTACGTGCGCGAAGAATTCCCCTACGCGGCGAAGATCCTCGAAAAGGCCATCGCTGAAGCGCACGAAAAGGGCTTCCTCGGCAAGAACATCCTCGGCACCGGTTTCGACTGCGAGATCTACGTGCATCGCGGTGCAGGCGCCTACATCTGCGGTGAAGAGACCGGCCTCATCGAATCGCTCGAAGGCAAGCGCCCCTACCCGCGCATCAAGCCCCCGTATTTCCCGGCGGCGCTCGGCCTCTACATGAGCCCGACCATCGTGAACAACGTGGAATCCCTCTGCCACGTGAAGCACATCATCGAGATGGGCGGCGCGGAATACGCCAAGCTCGGCACGCCGAACAACACCGGCACCCGCATCCTCTGCGTGAGCGGCGATGTGCAGAAGCCCGGCTACTACGAAGTGGAAGTCGGCAAGGTCACCATGGGCGAAGTCATCGACGTCCTCTGCGGCGGTCTGAAACCCGGCCGCAAACTCAAGGCCATCATCCCTGGCGGCAGCTCCTCCAAGGTGCTGCGTGCGGATGAAAAGTACAAGCTCAAGGACGGTCGCGAACTCGGCATCATGGACATCCCCATGGACTTCGACACCATGGCGCAGTGCGGCACCATGGCCGGCTCCGGCGGCGTCATCATCATGGACGACAGCCGCAGCATGACCTGGGTCATCAACAACTTGAACGCCTTCTACGCGCACGAGTCCTGCGGCCAGTGCACCCCCTGCCGCGAAGGCAGCCTGTGGATGAAGAAGATCAGCGACCGCATCGTCGCTGGCGACGCCAGCCCCGACGACGTGGACACCCTGGAGACCGTGGCCAACCAGATCGAAGGCAAGACCATCTGCGCCTTCGGCGAAGCCGCCTCCTGGCCCACCCAGAGCTTCATCAAGAAATTCCGCGATGAGCTCAAAGCCGACTGCAAACCTGATTTGACGGGCAAGATCGTCAATGAGGAGACGCTGGTGGCCGCTGCGGGGCTGGTGGGGTGAGCACGCCTGCGGACAAGGAAAAGCTGTGGAGTTTCAGACGGTGCATGATCGTTGTGATCATCGCCGTGCTGGCTTGGTTCTTTGTCGGTTACACGAATGAAAAAAGATCCATCGCCTATGGTCCATGGATCGACACCGTGTTCATGATTGGGAGAATGCGCGAACTGATCACTCCTGAGTATGTCGCTTCAAAGATCGGCCCGGCAAGTCCGCGTGATGAGGTGCTGTTGCGCACAGATTGGCAGTTCGATGACGCCATGATAAAGAAGATCGATATGCGGAGGAGCATCGCCACGCCCAATAAAGACAGCTGGGGCTCGCTCTACTACATCATCTGCGACTTCAACAACGACGGCAAAGTTCCCAACCCCGAACTGCTAAGCGTGCCGCCGAAGCCAGGCGCGACGCAGAGGGAGTTGCCCGTGCGCATCGCCCTCTTCTCCGCCGGAGCTGACGGAGATCCCGCGACGTGGGAGGACAATCAGCCGCCGGGTTTTGTGCGGTAGTGAGAGACAAGGCCGATGAGTGTTAGAGATTATTCGACCCTAGACAAAAAGCGGTTCAGCCGGGTAATCTCACCTCGTGAGTGATTCTGACACCTCTACCCCGGCAAAAGCCAATGTCTCCGGCTGCCGCCGCAGCTTGCTCCTCCTTGCCGGACTCATTGTGCTGCTCGTAATCACCGGTATCTCGTATCTGGTCTATCTTGAGCACACTTATCAAACCCGAAAATTCCACCGGCTGGACAGGCTTGCCGTCAAAGATCTCAAGTATTCGATTTTGACCTACCAGGAAGAATACAAGCACTTCCCCGTCGTGGAGTCTGGCACTCTGGGTTCAGACCTGCTGATTCGTTCTCGTGGCATGATGCTGCAAGCCTTGTGTGGTCAGAAAGCAGGAGGACTGAATCCCAAAGAGATCAAATTCATCGATCTGCCTGTCGCTAAAAACCGCATCCGTGGCGTCTGGCTGAACGGTGAAGAATCGGTGCTGCATGACACCTGGGGAGAGCCCTTTTACATCATCCTCGACACGAATGGAGACGGCAAGACCGCGAACCCCGAGTTTGGCGCGGAGCACCCGCCTGAGACGCTGCCACTGAAGGTGCTCATCTACTCCTCCGGCCCGGACCGCGATCCGAAGACGTGGAAGGACAATGTGTGCTCGTGGCGGCCGCAGTAGCCGCCCCTCTCGCGCCGAGGACGTCTACAGACGCCGCTCATGTCATGAAATCATATGTGATGGCAGGACAGACGCGGGCCTTCAGCCCTCGGGGGAAACCTCCGGGAGGCCACCCACAGTCTGATTGGGCAAGGTGCTATGGATGTTGATTCGGCGCTCGACAAAAGACGCCGCTTTCAGCTAGAACATGCTCATGACCGACGAACGGCGCACCAAACTCATGGCCGGATGCGCGAGCCTTGGAAAATGCATGCTGATTGCTGTAGCCGTTTTTCTGGGGTTGTTGCTCCTGAGCATTCATCAATCGTCATGCCCAACGGACTCAAGCCAGCTCTATCTCAGCGTTAAAAGCGTCACAGCCGATTTAAAGAATGCCCTCGATTGCTACGAGACAGACTTTCACCGCTTTCCCATTCAGGAAAATGGCAAGTCCGCTGAAGACGTCGTGACACGCTCACGCGGAATCCTGCTGCAGGTCTTGCAGGGAGAAAACATCTCCATGCTCAATCCGCGAGAGGTCAGATACATCGACCTCCCGCAGGCCCGAAACCACAAAAACGGCCTCTGGCAGGATGGCGAGGAATGGGTGCTCAGCGACCGCTGGGGCGAGCCCTATTACATCGCCCTCGACACCAACAACGATATGCAGGTTCCCAATCCCGAATTCGGCGAGATCTCCGCAGATCCCAAGCGAGCCGAGTTTGATCAGAAACATCCGCAGCCCAAGATGCTGCAGGTGATAACGGCCATCTACTCCTCCGGCCCGGACCGAGATCCGAAGACGTGGTCTGACAATGTGTGTTCGTGGCGGCCGCACTGAGCAGTCTCACGCTCCCCGCAACGCATCGTTTTTGGTGGTCAACGCCGCCGTGCCGTGGGCTTGGTACTGCCGCGCATTGCGAGGCTCATGTGTGGTGCCTTTCACCGCCCTGTGGACGGCGCACCTTCGTTGATCGCCCGCGACGCCACAGACCCGAAATCACGGACGCGACAGCAGCGCGTCCCTACCCTCCGCGCAGGACACCCAGGGCTGGCAGGGACGCGTTGTGCGCGTCCGTGGAATCCTTCTCCTTCCAGCGCCGCCGGTGGGCCTGCCGCTCACCCCCGTTCCAAAAGCGCCCGTCTGGCAAGGCTCGCGCAAACGTGTCCGTTTCGGATTCAGCCTGAAATGGCCAAATGATTCGGAACTCGACAGATGAGGATCAACCCGCAAGAATGTCGAAAATAGAAAACGCGCTGAGCCCATGGCTCACGCCTCGTTTCTCCGCGCACCTGTTCAACACGCCCTCCACCTATGAACCGCTTCACCGCCCTCCGATTCGCCAAAATTTTGGCTGCCATCGCGACTCCGATGCTGATCATGTCGGTCTTCCTCACGCTCGCTTTGCAGGCGACCGCCGACTATTTGCTGATCCTCATCGTCTTGCTCGCATTCGTCTCAATGCTTCCAGCGTTGTGCGCTGACCCGATCGCTGAGGACGAAGAAGCCGGACATCGTCCTGACAAGGGCCTCATCATTCGCCCTGTCTGCGCCATCTTCCTGCTGCAGTGGGTTTTTGAGCAGCCGGAGATCCAGATCTTTCTTTCGGCCGTCCAAGACAGGCTCTGGGATTGGCGACCGGTGACGGTCATGAGCGTGTTTTGCGCCCATCTACTTTACCAAGGCCTGCGCAAAGCTCTCGCCTTCAAAGCCACCGATCTTTATCCGCTCATGAATCGAGTGGAAAAGCCTGCGGCTCCTTGAGTCAGTGCACTTCCGCCCCGCCCGTGCTCTAAATGCCCGCATGAAACTCATCGGCACCGCATTCCTCTCACTCGCGATGGCGGCCCAGGCGGAGGTGACCAGCTTTCCCATCGTTCCCTCGGCGACTGATCCGGAGATCAAGCAGTTCAATGACCCGCACTGGATCTATGTGGATCACGATCTCGTGGTGGGCCAGCCCGCGGAGGGGGTGAAAGACCGCCACGAACTCCTGCTCTGGCTCACCGGTACCGGCGGCACGGGGCATGGGGCGCAGGGCTTTGCGAATCTCGCCGCCAGCCTGGGTTATCATGTCGTCTCCCTGATGTACCCGGATGACATCCCGGCCTCCGCCTGTGCCGCCGACAGCAACCCCAAGGGCTTTGAACTCTTCCGCATGGCCATCATCCAGGGTGGGCACGCCACCTATCAAAACGGCCGCAAGGAGATGACCATCGCACGGGCTGAAAGCATCGAAAACCGGCTGATCAAAGCGCTGCAGGTCCTGCAGCAAAAACGTCCCCGGGAAAACTGGGCGCAGTTTCTCAAGGCCGACGGCACCCTAAAGTGGGAGAGCATCGCCGTGGCCGGCCAGTCGCAGGGCGGAGGCCATGCCGCGCTGATCGGGATCAAGCACCGCCTCGCGCGCGTGCTGTGTTTTGGCGCGCCCAAGGACTACCACAAACGGCAGGACGCCCCCGCCGCCTGGTATGGGCTGGAGTCCGCCACGCCGAAAGACCGCTTCTTCGCCTTCAATCATCATCAGGACCCCAAGGGCTGCACGCCGGAGCAGCTTCTCAGCAATCTCAAAGCCCTCGGCCTCGGCGCTTCCGACAAGCCCGCCGAAGTGGATTCGGAGCCCTTCCCCTACCACCACGCGCGGATACTTTATACCAGCCATCCGGCGGTGACCGTCACCGGCGTGGAAAGCGAAGGCGCCAAGACCGCGCACGGCTCGGCCATCAACACCCAAAACGCCGAGCGCTGGAAGCAGGTCTGGACCTACATGCTCACGGAATGAATCATGCCACGAGCCGTTAAAACGAGTCCTAAAGTCAAACCGCCCTTGGCGAGAAGAGGTGGGTATGATGGCGTAGGACGGTCGTGGCGAAGCCCGCCCGTCTGCGAGCGCACGGCAACGCCCACCTGCATGCGAACACGCTGATAGTCGGGCGGTTTGGCGCAGCCGACGGTAGTCGATGGACACGCGCTCGACGCCAAACACGACCGACCTACGCCCTGAGCCCGCTGCGCCCAGCACACAGACCTGTTTTCAATGGCGCTTGGTATCACTCCGCCCGCCGGATCACGCGGACGGCATACACCTTGGCGGTCAGTTCGGAGAGCTTCACGGGCTTTTCGTCATCCCGCAGAGGATCGCGGGCGAGATATTCCAGGCCTTCCTTGCCCACGATGACGCACCAGTGCTGGATGCCGCCGAGGAGGAAATATTTCACCACGGGGTAGGCGCCTGCTTCCAGGGCGGCGTCCATCACGGCATGGCTCGCGGCGGGGTGGTAATCGGCGGCGAGCTTTTTGTCGGTCACGCGGGGGAGGGCGTTCCACACCACCCAGCCCTGCGGCAGGAAGCCGTCGGCTTTTTTCAGGCGCGCGTTGAGTTCCTTGGGCGTGAGCTGCACGCCGAGGTCTGAGCAGGCCATGGCCACGCTGGAGACGAGGCAGCCGTGGCTGCCCAGCGTGCCGGTGGAGGTGCCGAGCTGATCCTCCGCCCAGCGCTTGTCCTTCTGCAGGTGCGTCTTGCCAGCGTCCCGCAGCCGGATGTGCAGATCCCTGCCGCCCGTGGAGGCAATGGCAGGAGACAGCCGCGCCCAGCACGTCCGCAGCATTACACAACTGCTCGCCACGATCACCAGCCCGAGCAGCCCGATGAAGGCGTAGCGGCGCATTGTGCGGGAGGCTTAGTGGCCCTTCTTTTCGCTGTGCTCCGTGGGGCCGGAATGGGCATCGCCATGCACTTCACCTTCGTGTGCCTTGTGCATGCCTTCATGCAGCACCTGCGTTTCCTTCCAGGAATGCTTGCCACAGGAGGTGGAGGCGAGAACGAGGGCGGCGGCGCAGAGGAAGAACGAGGCGGTTTTCATGAGGAATGGGTTCCGCATCCTATCGGGAGCAGCCCGCCGTGCAAATGACAATTCTATGCCGGTGAGACATCTCTGCCCCCGCATGGCCGCGCCCACCGCACTGAGCGCCTGCGGGGGCCTCAGGCAGCTCTCTCCGTCTAAGGTTCGGCCTGCCCTGGCCGTATTACCCGGCCTGCACGCGTGCCATTCCTTTGAGAGGCCGTAAATTCATCTTGTCGGAATCGCGGGCCACCGTGTATATACATGCAGATCAACAGTTTTTATTAAAATGAACCCGTCGCAGCCTGGAACCCCGCAGAACCCTCAGCAGCCCCCAAATCCTGGTGCCACCCAGCCGTTGCCGCAGGGGTATCCCCAGGGCTACCCGCCACCGCAGGGCTATCCGCCGCAGATGCCGCCGGGCTATCCCCCAGGCTACCCGCCACCGCAGGGCTATCCGCCGCAGATGCCGCCGGGCTATCCTCCAGGCTACCCGCCACCGCAGGGCTATCCGCCTCAGATGCCCGGCTATCCCCCAGGCTACCCCATGCCGCAGGGCTACCCGCCCCAGATGCCCGGATATCCCCCCGGCTACATGCCGCAGATGCCCATGCCGGCCATGATGCCCCCGCCCGTGCCTTCCACCGGTGCCGTGCCGACCACATCTCCCCAGCCCGTCAGCGCCGCCGTGCCCGTGGCCATGCCCGTCCCTGCCGCTGCAGCGCCCGCGATGCCGGCACCGTCTGCAGCCAGCGCCGTCCCAGCCATGCCCGTGCCCAGCACCCCGGTGACGCTGGCCGCAGAGCCCACCGACGACGACGGTGAAGTCGTCGCCGCCGCAGCCGTGGCCGACCACCACGAAGGCGGCGTTTACCACCCGCCCGCCCTTACCCATATCGAAGTCGGCAAGCCCCCGAATAAATTCGTCCAGCTCTGGCGCAAAGCCGGTGCGAGCTCCCTCCTCCTCAGCATCCTCATCCACGCCGGCCTCGGCGTCCTCGCCCTCTTCATCGTCTTCCAGAGCGGCGTCATGGACAAGCAGGTGGACTTCCTCCCCGGTGGCGGCACCGCCCAAGGCAAGCAGGCCAGCGCCGATCTCCAGCACAAGGTGCAGCAGAAAAAGCGCTCCTCCATCAACAAGACCATGCCCATGAAAAAGCTGGTCAGCACCAATACCAACTCGGCCATCACATTGCCCGAGGCTCCGCCAGACTCGCTCGACATGCCAGACGTCAGCGCCATGATGGGCGGTGGTGCCCTCGGCGGCGCAGGCAGCCTCGGCATGGGCGGAGCCGGTGGCGGCTTTGGCAAAGGCATGGGCATGGGAGCCGCAGGCGGCTTCGTCACCCTCCCCCCCTCCATGCGCTCCCGCTGCTCCACCCAGGAGCGCCTCGAAAAACTCCGTCAAAACGGCGGCACTCCCGAGTGCGAGGCGGCCGTGAGCGCCTCCCTCGAATGGCTCAAAGGACAGCAGAATGCAGACGGCTCATGGGGCAAAAGCAACAAGTGCGCCTTCACCGGCCTCGCCCTGCTCTGCTACCTCGGCCGCTGCGAGACCCCCGAATCCCCTTTCTACGGCGAAAACGTCATGAAGGGCATCATGTTCCTTTTGGAAGCCGGCAAAAAGAACCCGTACGGCATCTTTTCGGAGACCGGCTGGAAAGGTGAGGCCGCCGGCGGCAAAGGCGGCGCAGGCACCTACGAGCACGGCATCGCCACCTATGCCCTCGGCGAAATGTACACCCTCGCCCGTCTCGGCAGCAAATCCCTTCCCGGCATGCGCGAAGCCTTTGAAAAAGGCGTGAAAGTCATCATCGACAACCAGACCCCGGCAGGTGCCTGGGCCTACGGCGGCAAGGAGCAGATCGTTTACAACAAAGCCGCCGGCGCCGACCTTTCCGTGGTCGGCTGGCAGTTCCAAGCGCTCAAAGCCGCCAAGAACACCGGCCTCAAGATTGACGGCCTGCACAGCTGCATCGGCAAGATGACCGACTACCTGGAAAAAATGCAGACCAAGGACGGCGGCTTCGGCGGCCCGAATCGTGACGCGCACTACAATCAGTGGAGCCTCTCCGGCGTCGGTATCCTCGGCCTCCAAACCATGGCCAAAGGCAAGACTACCGCCATCAAGAAAGGCATGAAATTCCTCACCGAATTCCTCACCGCCGAACCCTTGGACTGGAATAAAAACTGCAATCTCTACTGCTGGTACTACTACACCCAAGCCTTCTTCCAGCAGGGCGGCGAAGACTGGAAGTTCTACAATCAGCAGTTCCTCCCCCAGATCCTCGGCGCCCAGCAGGCAGACGGCTCCTTCAAGCATGGTCGCCCCAACTGGCCCGCCGGCGACGCCGCAGACGCCATCTACCGCCAGTGCCTCTGCACCCTCCAGCTCGAAGTTTACTACCGCTACCTCAAAGTCGGTGACCGCGAAGAGTCCTCCTTCTTCGACAAGTAAAGCCCCAGAGCCCGAATCGCTCGCGCTGTCTGAGGTGGCGGAATTTTCCACCTCAGCAGCGGTGCTCACAAAGCGGTTCCAAGAGTCTTTCGTTCACCCGCTCCCACGGATCTGATTCCGTGAACCCTCGCACGCAGTTAAAAGAACAACTGCGCCTGCACGTCTCCAAGGTCTCGATTCCAAAAACACCTTGGTGATGGTGAACAAGGCCGCAGATGTCCCCTGCCCTCAGCCTGCCCCCCATGCGGAAGAGGCGCCCGGGTGCGCGCCGGCTTTATGACTTGGAGGCGGGCGAGCCGCGGCCCAGGTGCTTGAGCGTGAACCTCAGGCCCACCTTCCGCGCCAGCCGCAGATGAAATCGGGTGGGGGAAAGACTGGAGCGCCTGCGCAACTCCTCCATGCCCATAGCCATCAGTTCAGCGGGCGCACTGCACCAGGCCCACTCCTGCACGGCCTTTTCCAAATCCACGCGCGAGTAGCCGGCAAACTCCGCGGCCAGATGTGTCTGCCATGGCAGTTCCGCGCGCTGGAATTCCTTCAGAATCAGGTGCAGCGTGTGGCCCAGCAGGTGCTTGCGGCGGCGCGGGCAGTTCTTCCACGCCTTGTCATCGTGGTCCCGGTACATCGAGCCGGTACGGATCGCTTTTTTTGCTGGCAAGGCCTCCTTCGTCCTGCCCAAAGTCCAGCTGCAGCACTGGTTTAGCATCATTCGCGTGCAGCCCCATGCCTGAGGCGTGCCACAGGGCGAATAAGACCATCAGTGCTCTCAGATTCATGCTTTCTTTCCGCGAAGAGGTTGAATGACCTTGCTGTAGCTCTCACGCAGGAGCGTGATGTCCGTCTCGATGGCGAGGTGGGTGAAGCCGAGCGCTTGCGGCTCGGAGAAATCATCCGTCTGGCGGCAGAGCAGACCACAGGCCTTCCCAGCCTCCCAGGCCGCAGAAGCGACCTCACGCAGACACGCGGTAAAGTCGAGACGGGTGCGCTCTGGGTAGGACTGAACCTGGAGCTTCAAATCCATCGGCCCTATGAAGAGCATCCACCCCATCCACGGAGGCAATGGCCCGCGCGTTTTCCACTCCTTCGATGGTCTCGATCTGCGCGTAGAAAACAGGCTGGGGCATTTCGCGATGTAGGCCGTCGTCATAGAGGCTCTCACCATGCCAGCCAGGCCGCAGTCGCCCAGCAGCGGATAGCGTATGGCACGCACACAGGCGGCCGCCTTCTCTGCGGTGGACACCATCGGCACCATGATGCCAGCCGCACCCCCGTCCTGCGAACGTGCGATGAGTTCAGGATGCGGGGCGCCACCCCTGACGATGGCGGCAGCATGGCGAATCACCTGGATCTGTCAAAGCACCGCCGCCTCCGTGCCGCAGCCATCCTCAAGGTCGATGAGCAGCCAGTCGAATCCGCTCAAATCAGCGAGCTCGGCGACAATGGGAGAACCGGTCTGCAGCCAGGTGCCGAGCTGGAGATCAGAGCTGCGTGCTTCAGTTTGCATGAGGAATCGGTGAAGCGTTGAAGAAGAATGAATGCCGTTTCTTGCAAAGGTGCCCGCCTAAGTTTGCGGCCATTGCTTCGGTCGAACGCGTGAATTCTCGCAGGGCCTACTTTTCCATCACGAGCCGTCCGTCTTTCAGGATCGCCGGAGCAGCCGAGGCCGTCCAGAGTCCGTTCTCCTTTTTGATGTTTCGAGCCACCATCAGCCGGGGTTCACCACCGGGGCCTTTCGGCAGGGCAAAAGCGCCGACTGAGATGTCAACTTCATGATGCGTGACGAGTTTGAAGTCAGGAGCGCACTGGTAGGTCCGCTCCTTGCTGTAAGTGCCCAGCCAGAAGAATCCGTGGGCAAAGGTGATGGTCTGAATACCATACGTCGTTTGACCGGGAACCTTGATCTTATCGACGGCCACGAATTCAGGCGTGAACTTGTGAACCCAGTTGAAAGGCTGCACGCTGTCCTTCGGCTTCCCCTCTCCGACGTAGAAGAAGCCGTCCGCATAGGTGATGCCGTCGATGCCACCCTCAAAGGGAAAGTTGATCGTAAACTCCCCCGCAGGCCGAAGGTCGTCACACGAATAGACATTGATAAACACGCCGCGCCTTTCTTTCGTCCGGTTCTGCGTCGCCACATAGACTTTGCCGTCGTGCACACAGCAATCGCCGTGATGTGGATCAACAGCCCGCTCGGCAACCACGCGCCCGGTAAAGTCCGTCTTCACGAGATTCGTGAACATCGACCAGTAGATGAACGAGCCATCGGCATCAAAGCCCTGGAGATGCCCGCTTGCTTCGGCCTGGCAGGTGATGGGTGGCGCCGCGAAGGTGGGGAGAGCACCGGTCACGAGCACGAGGAGAGCATAGAGGAAGGACTTCATTCTTGTAGTTTTCCAATCAAACACGTTCTGTTCATTCGCAGATCAACGCACGGCGTGCGTAAACTGGGTCTCATGGCACGGTGTGCACGCTTTGCAGCAGCTCCAAGGCTTTTGCGGTGATCTTGACGGACGCCTCGCGCTCGACGCGATTGGTGCCGAGCCAGGTCTCGTAGCCGCCGAGGTCGTGCTGACGCGGCGTGGGGAGATAGCCATTGCTGCCGGATGCGAGCTCGATGGTGAAGGTGTCCTTGAAGGGACTCTTCGCTTTGATTTCGAGGCCGGTTTCGGTGAAGACCTCAAAGGGAATGGACGTGATGCCGAGATCGCCGATGCGGAAAGCCTGAACGTAGGCCTGGATGGTGTCGGGCTTGGCTCTCTTCACATCCATCACACGCTCGGCGTAGGGCTGTTCGAGGCGGTGCACGGGTGTGGCGTCTTTCGGCTTGGCGAGTACCCCTTCGGCCCACTTGACCATCTCCGGAGTCGGGCGGCGTACGGCGAGCTCCAGATCGCTGGCGGCGGCTTGCAGCGGCACCCAGTCTTGATGCTTGAGTGTTTTCCGCACACGCAGCACCTCTTGCGCTAGATCGTTGGCGACAACTTTGATCTTCTCATACGGCTCGTATTTCACGGCGGGCGTCTTGCCGCTGTAGTCGTTGCTGTTCACGTCACCGCAGGGACCGTTGGCGAGGAGGCCGACGCAAGGCGAACCGAGGGACTGCTCGATGCGGTGGCAGAACTCGCCGAAATAATCCGCCGACAAGTCCTCGCGTGGCACGCCGCCGACATAGTGCAGCCAGTAGTTTGCCAGCAGCGCGATCTGGCGGCCATCAGTGGCCTGCAGGGAGAGGCAGTAGACTTCGGGATTCGTCGGGCCGGCGGGGCCTTCCATGCGCGGAATGAGCATGCTGCTTGGATTCATCACAGCGCGGTCTTGTCCGCCAAACGGATTGGGATTGGTGACGCCTTCCTTCAGAATCCAGCGGCGGTTGCCGACCCACTGCGGCAGTTTGCCCGTGCCCCAGGCGATGCGAGCAGGCACCAGATTGTTCAGCGCACGCTTCACGCCATCCACCACACGGGAGATGACGAGGCTGCGGTAGTCGAACCCTGCCTCTTTGTTGTTGATGGCCGACACACTGGAGTGCGTGTGGGTGGCGGAGAACATCATGTGAGAGGCCGGGATCCCCGTGTCGGCCTCCAGCTTCTTCTTGGCTTCGTCCCAGACATCGCGTGCCAGATGCAGATTGTCCACCACGGCAAAGACGAGCTTTGTCTTGCCATCATCAAGCGCCAGACAGCGCACATGCAGCTCGTCGTGCACGTGCTTTGAGATGGGCTGCGGAGCAAAGTTGCCCACGATCGTCATGCCGATCGGTGGCGTGATGTTGCTGGTGGCGGCACCGGCTTTGAAGACTTTGTCCTGCGCCGAGGTGACGATGGGGAGCAGTGCGAGGCAGAAGAGGAGTGTGTTTTTCATGGTGGGGTCAATGAGTTCATGGCTTGTCGATGACCATCCCGGCCTTTTCATCGGGACGGGCGATGACGACGCGGGCTTGGTTGGACTTGGTTTTGCCATCGTCGCCTTTGATGGCTGTGTTTTGAGCCATGAGGAAGCGGCCGCCGCTGATGGGTGCGATGCCGACGGAAGCATTGAAATCCCATTTGCCGGTGAACTGGAATTTTTCATCCGCCCGCAGCAGCACCGCGGGCTTGCCATAGCAGCCAAACCACCACGCGCCATCCGCATAGGCCACCGTCTGGATGCCCATGAGTGTGTAGCCGCTGGCGAGCACGTGGCGTTTCTGAAAGCGGAAATTTTCGTCGTACTCGTAGAGGTAATTTTCGTTCACGCCGGGTGGCAGACCGCCGATGACGATAAACCTCCCATCGTGATGCTCCATGCCGCCTGCGCCGTGCACCAGCTCAGGCAGGCGATGCTTCGCCAGCTCGGCGAGGGTGTCGGCATCATAGACATAGACCCACGAGTCCGCCGCACCGGCTGGCTGGTTAAACTTTCCGAGGTTCGTCGCCACATAGACGCGGTTGTCCTGGTAGCAGAGATCTCCGTGATGATTGGCCACAGGCACTTTCTTGAGCACGTGGCCGTTGGCGTCGGTCTTCACCAGAGCATCGGTCCAGCACCAGTAGATGCTGCCCTTGCCATCGGTGCAGATGCCCTGGAGATGGCGCGGGAAGGCGCCCTCGCAGGCCGTGGCATGAAAGTCATCTGCAGCACAAAGACCGTGCAGGCCGAAAAGAACGGAAACGAAAAGGAGAAGCCTCAGGTGCATGGTCATTGGGTGGTGCATCGCGCCGGTTTTTGCGACGGGCGAAGGGCGACGAGCGAATCGGAAATGGCCCGCGCACTCGCTGCTCGATATCCACTGCATGGAGTCGAGTTCTCTCATTTGCCGGCCTTCGTGGTTTCTGGCGCTGGCCACAGATCGTTGAAGGCCTTCACGGTTTCATCCACCAGCGCCTGGCCGCCTTCGGGGCCGACACGGCTACTTTGGATGATGGCGCTGTAGCTGCCTCCGGCCACGGCGCGGGGTGTCGGCAGGTAGCCGCCTGAGCCGGTCAGCTGAATGAGAAAGGTCTGCACCGCAGGGCTGCGGGCCTTCATCTGCACGCCGTAGTCGGTGAAGAGTTCAAACTCATTGGTGGCGATGGCCACATCTCCGAGGCGCAGGGCATGCAGCTCCATCTGGAAGACACCAGCCTTCCCGGATTTCTCAGTTTCGTAGCGGTCCACCACGCCCTGATTCCAAAGATACTTCCACTGCTCCTTGGGGTCGTCTTTGTATTGCTCGACGGCCTTCTGCGCATCGGCCAGCTCCTTCTCCGTCACCTTGCGCCAGGGAAGGTCGATCTTCTTCGTCTGGTGCTGCAACACCGCGCCGGTCACCGGCTCCAGTTTGGCGCCTTCATACGCCTCCTCCCAGCCACGCACGACACGCCGGGCGACTTCTTCCAGCCGTGTGAGGCCGCGCAGACGGCGCATGCGCTCATCCGCCGCCTTGGCATACATCGGACGCGGCACCTGGTCTCCTCCCGCTCCGGTCCAGGCCAGGATGTGGACATCCTTGCCATGACGCTCGCGCAACTGGCGGCGCACCGGATCCCAGAAGTCGGCGTGAATCACTTTGAGCCCCTCGACTTCCTGGGAGGGGCATGGGACGTTCACCGCCGTGGCAATGAGCGTGTCATTGAGATCCCAGAAGAACAGGACTTCGAGATTGTGATCCTCATATCCTTCGATGCCGCGAAACTCCGGCACGTTGGTGGGGCCATACATTTTCGCGGTTCCATCCGCGTAGGTCGCACGACGGTTCTGAGCGATCACCGCCTGACCCTGTCCCCAGCCTGCTTTGGCGGGCTTGCGCTGCTCCCAGCTTTGCGCCGCAGCCGCCACGATGCGCTCCACCAGGAAGTCGGTGTACTCCATCGGCAGCATCACATTTTTGCCGAGCAGACTGTAGCGATCTCCCTTCATCGTCACCGGCGCGGTGTGAGTGTGCGTGGCATTGAGGACGAGCTTGTTGAGATCAAATCCAGGCAGCTTGCCCTTGGCCTTCTCGCGCACCAGCTCCATGAGCCCCTCGCGGATCGCCACGATGTCGCAGGAAACCATGATGGCCTGATCGAGCACCCGGTCTCCCTCGCGCGATTCGAGGCCCAGTGCAGTGGCAAAGATGTGCGTCTCGGGTTTTTCAGAGATGCGCACATGCATCTGCCCGTCCAGCGCCACAGGGCGGTCTGGCGTGATGTCAACGGTGGCCGCGCCCACATGGAGGTCTGAGGCGGAGGCAGCAGCGGCAAAGCTGACGATGCAAAGAGAGAGCTGGAAAAGACGCATTGGGTTAATACCCCTCATCGACTAGATTTTTGTCATCGTTTTTGATCCGAGGCCAATACCACAATCTGCAACGTCTCTAATATAGACACGATAAGCATCACCAAAACGCTGCGTAGAAACATGTCTACTCAGACCAGCCGTCACGATCTTGTCTGCTCGCTGCTCAAAAATCATCGCCCATCATGAATCAAGCCCCTGCATCGACTCCACTCACACGTCGCTCTATGATCACAAAGTCAGGAGCGGCGCTCCTGTCCGGCTTGTACGGGCCGTCCATCTTCGGAGCGGAGGAGCAGAAGCCGCTGCCCGAGGGGTGGCATCTGCGGATGGGTCAGGCCCAGACGCCAGCGGAAGCCATCGCTGAGCTGGAGACCTTTAAAAAAGCCACCCCTGATCTGGCGAGTTGGGAGAAGCGCAAGGCCGCCATTCGTCGCGGCATCCTTGAAGGAGCACGGCTGGCGAATCCTCCGGAGAAGCCGCCGCTGGACCCTGTGTACTCCAACAAGCGCACCTACGAGGGCTACACGGCTGAGAGCGTTTACATCCGCAGCTGGCCCGGCTTCTACATCACCGGCACGCTGTATCGGCCTCTCGACATGAAGCCACCGTATGCAGGCATCGTTTCCGCACACGGGCACGGTGGCCGCTTCCTCCCATCACGCCAGACCCGCTGTGCGGTGCTGGCCCGCATGGGGGCTGTGGTGTTTCATTATGACATGGTAGGTTATGGCGACTCAAAAAAGGCCGGCTGGGATCATGGCAAAGTGCCGGAGATTCAGCGTTTGATCATGTGGAACTGCATTCGCGCCCTGGATTTCGTCTCCTCCATCGAAGGGGTCGATCCCAAGCGCATCGGCATGACCGGCAACTCCGGCGGCGCCACGCAGACGTTCATTACCTCCGCTCTGGATGAACGCATCGCCGTGGCGGTGCCGAGCTGCCAGGTGTCCGCGCATTTCTTTGGTGGCTGCCCGTGTGAAAGCGGCATGCCGATTCATTGGGGGCCGAACCACAAGACAAACAACGCCGAGATCGCTGCGATGACCGCGCCGCGGCCTCAGCTCATCATTTCCAATGGCGCAGACTACACCCAGCACACGCCGGAGGTGGAGTTCCGCTACATCCAGCACATCTACAGCCTTTACGGAGCCGAGGACAAGGTCGTGAACGCTCATTTCCCGCTGGAGGGGCACGACTATGGGCCGAGCAAGCGGCTGGCCGCCTATCCGTTTTTCATCCGTCATCTCGGACTCAACAGCCTGCGCGCCTGGGCCAAGGAGGAGCAGATCAACGAAACCTTTGCCAAGGTGGAGACCGAGGAAGAAATGCTCGTCTTCAATGCCGCCAACCCCTGGCCGAAAGACTCCGTGGCCCCCAACACTCCCCTTCCCTTCTGATGAGCCTCTTTTTCTCTCGAATCATCGTCGCCGCTTTTTTCATCGGCCTGGCTCATGCGGAAGTCACCCGCATCGAGATCACTGGACGCTCACCGTTTGCAGCGGGCAAGGTCTTTGGGGCCGTGGGCGCTTATGAGCGCATTGAAGGGAGGATGTATTTTGAAACAGACCCGCGCAACGCGGCCAACGAACGCATCAGTGATCTCCAGCGGGCACCGCGCAACGCCGGTGGGCGCGTGGAGAGCTGGGCGGACTTCTTCCTGCTGAAACCGACCGACGCATCGAAGGGCAATGGCGTGCTTCTCTATGACGTGAACAATCGTGGCAACATGCTCGCCCTTTGGACCTTCAATGATGGCGAACGCACGAATGATCCGAAGTCCGAATCGCATGCGGGCCATGGCTTCCTCATGAAGCACGGCTTTTCCGTGCTGTGGTGTGGATGGAACGGCGAGGTGCAGGCCGATGAAACGCGGCGTCTTCTCTGCGAACTGCCTGTGGCCACCGAGGACGGCCGGACGATCACCGGACGGGCGCATCTGGAGATCAGCAACACGGAAAAAGTCTTCAGCCGGGCCTTTTCATGGAGCCCCTGGGGCATCGGCGCGGCGTTTCCGTCCGTGAGCCTCGACAACACGGAAGCCACGCTCACGATACGCCCGCAGCGCGATGCTGAAGGCATCGAGATTCCTCATGGCGAGTGGGCGTTTGGCCGCATGGAGGAGGGCAGGCTCATCTCGGATGCCACGCATGTTTATGTGAAAGCTGGTCTGCGCCCCGGCTGGCTCTACGATCTCGTTTACACGGCGAAGGAGCCTCGCGTGACCGGACTCGGCCTCACGGCCCTGCGAGACTGCGTTGCGTTTTTTCGTCACGGGGCGGCGATGGAAAATCCGCTGGCGGGCGCGGTGCAAAAAGCCTGCGTGTTCGGCATCTCCCAGTCGGGCCGCGTCATTCATCACTTCCTGCATGAGGGACTGAACACCGACGAGCAGGGACGCGCGGTCTTCGACGGCGCTTTGATCCATGTCGCGGGCTCTGGAAAGGGCATGTTCAACCATCGCTTTCGCATGAGCACGGAGTTCGGCACGCAGCATGAAGGGCATCTTTCCGGCAGCGAATTCTTCCCGCTCGCTCCGCTGCCGCAGACGGATCCCATCACGGGCGCATCGGGCGACTCGCTGGCCCGTTCCCGGAAGTCCGGCCACACGCCGCGTCTGCTTTTCACGCAAACCTCCACCGAGTACTGGAGCCGCGCCGCCTCGCTGCTGCACACCGATGTGGAGGGGAAAGGCGATCTCACGCTGCCCGACGATGTGCGCGTGTATCTCGTGGCCGGGGCGCAGCATCTCGGCAAGAGCGACGGCACCCCAGGCATCTGCCAGCAGCCGCGCAACACACTCGATGACCGTGGCCCCGTTCTGCGGGCAATGCTGCTGCACCTCGTCGATTGGGTGAAGCATGATAAAACGCCGCCGCGAAGCCGTCATCCGCGCATGGAAGATCACACGCTGGTGAGCTTTGATGCATGGAAGGCGCAGTTCCCCAAGATCCCGGGCTGCCGCCTGCCCACGCAGGCCTACCAGCCTCCGCGGCTTGATTTCGGGCCGCGTTTTCATAGCGAAGGCATCGCCGACATCATCCCGCCCAAAGTCGGAAAACCGTTTCGCACACTGCTTCCCGCCGTGAATGCTGATGGCAACGAAACGAGCGGCATCGTGCTTCCGGAGGTCGCCGTGCCGCGCGGCACCTACACCGGCTGGAACCTCCGCTCACCACAGGCGGGCGCTGAAACGATGCTCTCGCCGCTCGACGGCATGTTCATTCCCTTCGCCAAAACCAAAGCCGAACGCGAAAAGACCGGCGACCCGCGTCTCTCGCTCGAAGAACGCTACCCGACACGAGAAGCCTACCTTGCCCGACTCGCGGAAGTCGCGAAGCAGCTCCACGAAGAGGGCTTTTTGCTGGAGGAAGACGTGGCGAGGATCGTCGAACGCGCCTCAGCCCAGTAGCCATCTCGTTGCTTCCGGAAAGAACTTACACCCGGCGCAGCGGCTGGGAAAAGATCATGTCCACAATCGGGATCGGCGTACGCATGGCGGGCGATGTATTGGCGAAGGCGGGGCCGCGCAGGGCCTTCTGGTCATGGAGCAGCGAGATGTCATGCACGCTCATGCCGCGCAGCATGTCCGCAGTGAGCGGCTGCCCGCGCTGATGGGTCTCCGGATAAGCGAAGGCCTCCACCCGCACAAAAGCTGCTTCGAGCCGGCCGCTGCCATCTCGTTTGAGCGGAAACTCCGCCTGCGCGCCATCCACGATGCTGGCGATGCCTTGATCCGTGATGAAGCGGATCTGCAGCCTGGGGCGTTTGGCGTCGTTGCCAGCCACGGCGACTTGCAGGGTGTCGTTTTGCACCACGATACGGCTGAAGCAAAAACCGCTGCGATCATACGGCGCCACCACCTCCCCCGCCTCGCTGGCTGCGAGCGAGGCCACGGAGCCAAAGAACGTTCCCTGGCGATACGCACGCAGCGCGGCGGATTCGCGTTTGGCAGCAGGCATGGCGTCGAGCTTTGGCACGAGCAACACATTCCGGCCACGCCCGTAAGTGTTGTGGTCTTTGACAAAGAAGCCCCAGCAGCGCCGCCCTTTGCGCAGGATCTCATCCCAGAGCTGGTAGAAGTGCAGATTGGGCTCGCCGCTGTCGTCATAGAAGCCACGGCTGGAGCCAAAGCCGGAGGTCAGCTGGTTCCACACTTCAATGCCGAGCACCCGGGGATCAAAGTCCAGCATCGGCAGATAGTCCGCCAGCTTTCCGGTGGGATGGTTCAGCGTCATGCCTCCGCCATCAGGGTATTGCAGCTTGCTGAAGGCTTCACGGAAGACATCCCGCCACGGCCGGTTCGTGCCCTGCATGAGGCGGTACTGCGTCACGGAAATGGCGGCGGCATCAAAGTCGAGCCTGGCATCAATGCTTTCCCTCGTGGCACGCAGATAAATCGTGTGGCTGCCGGACGGGAGTTGGCGCTCATGCACCGGCCCTTTGTCCGCGAAGCCATTGCGAAAATCGCACTCATGCGCTCCTTCGACACTGAGCGTGGCCATGGCCTTGCCCTCTTTGGCGGCGAGCCGCAGGTCCAGCCGGTAAACACCCAGCCAGGGCTTTTGTGCATCGAACACGTTCAGGTTTTCAAAGCGGTGCAAAACAGGCGCTGCGGCACATTTTGCAGCACTCACCGAACCGCCGTACCCCGTGGCGAGCAGGCTTCCGAGCGCATTGGCGTGCAGGCCCGTGTCCGTGTAGGAATGATGTTCCGCATTGGGCGCGGCGACGAGTTGCGGATGCTTCGCCGCATACTCCGCAGGCAGCGGATAGGTCGGCGCGGAGGGGTAGTAATTGCTGAAGGCAAAATGGCCGTAGCCCATGCCGAGGAAGCCATCGCGCGAGGCATCATTCTGCCCCTGATGCTGGTGAGACATCGAGTGCACGCACTCCCAGGTGTCCCAATCCACCGCCGCGTACGGATTGTCCAGCTCACGCCCCGTTCCCGCGCTCCACGAGGTGGCGGGCATGGCGGCGAGAGTGGCGAGGAGCTTGCGGCGGTTCATCCAACCAAGTCGGCGGCGACGCTGCAATCCTTTCATCTGTGATGGGTCCCAACACGTCTGAAGAATGCCATGCAGAGCGGCGTATTGCATCACAGCATGAATCCCGCTCCGAGCTCCTCCCGCCGACATTTCCTCAAAACCACCGCCGCTGCGGTGACTGCTTTCAACATCGTCCCCCGGCATGTTCTGGGCGGGCCGCGCTTTGTGCCGCCGAGCGAGAAGGTGAACGTGGCCATCATCGGCACCGGAGGGCAGGGCCGCACCAATGTGCGCAATCTCCTGCCGCTTGACGATTGCCAGATCATCGCCGTGGCAGATCCCGCGGAGTCGTTCAGCTTGGAGAATTTTTACTTCAAAGGCATGGGCGGCCGCCTGCCGGTGAAGGCGGAGATCGAGAAACACTACGCAGCCAAGACACCGAACTTCCGCTGCGCGGACTACATCGACTTCCGCGAGATGCTGGAGAAGGAGAAGAGCATCGACGCCGTGCTCATTGCCACGCCAGACCATCTGCACGCCTACTGCTCGGTGGTCGCCATGCGGGCCGGGAAGCACGTCTATTGCGAGAAGCCGCTCACGCACAACATCTGGGAGGCACGCCACGTGGCCAAGGTGGCCGCGGAGACCGGCGTGGCCACCCAGCTCGGCAGCCAGGGGCATTCATCGCTCGGCACACGCGAGACGATCGAATACATCCAAGACGGTGCCATCGGCGCGGTGAAGGAGATCCATGTCTGGGTGGGCGCAAAGCGCTGGAATCCCACGCTCACTGGAAAGCCCACCGACACACCACCAGTGCCTGCGGGCCTGAACTGGGACCTGTGGCTGGGCCCGCGTCAGGAGCGGCCGTTTCATCCGGCATACTTCCCTGTGGCCTGGCGTGACTTCTGGGACTTTGGCTGCACGGGCATCGGCGACTTCGCCTGCCACGACATGAACACCGCCGTGCGCGCCTTTGATCTGCCCGTGCCCTCGCGCATCGAGGCTCACGCAGCAGGTTTGATGACGAGCGATATCGCTGGGCATGGCGCGCTTATTTATTACACCTTCCCCGCTGCCGGCTCGCGGCCGGAGATCCGCATGACCTGGTATGACGGCGGCATGATGCCGCCCACGCCCGAGGCGCTGGGTGCTTTCCCGCTGCCAAAACGCGGCTGCCTTTTCATCGGTGAAAAGGGTGTGATCCAGTGCGATGGCGGCGGCGGACCGCCCCGTCTCTTCCCCGAAAAACGCCGCGTGGAATACCAGAAACCGGCGCCACGACTGAAACGCTCCAACGGCCATCATCGCGACTGGATCGATGCCTGCAAAGGCGGCGAACCCGCAACGAGCCCCTTTGCCTACGCGGCCCACCTCACGGAGATCGCGCTGCTGGGCGTGCTCTCGCTGCGCGCGCAAAAGCCCATCGAGTGGGACGCCGCAGCGATGAAGGCCAAAGGCCTGCCTGCCGCAGACGCCTTCATCAAAGAACAGTACCGCAAAGGCTGGGAGATCGTCTAAGCCATGAGCGAGCACATTGCCTTCACGGCCCTCACAGCATCCGACCGCGAACCCATCGCCCGCCTGCTACACCGGGCGCTGGTACACTGGTATGAGAGCCGCCTCGGCCAGGGCTCACGCTTTGGCGGGAGCCACGATCCCTTCACGCTCTTTCCTGACGTCTATGAGGCGCTCGATCCCGGCGAATGCGTCACCGCCCGCACGGCCAGCGGCGAGATCCTCGGCGTGTGCTTTTCGCACGAGCGTGAAATGCATGTCTCCGTGGGAATCGTCGCCACCTCACCGGATGCGGGCGGGCGTGGGATCGCGAAGAAGATGATGTCGCTCGTCTTGGACAAGGCGCAACGCCTTGGCAAGCCCGCACGTCTTGTATCAAGCCTGCTGAACCTCGACTCATTCTCGCTCTACACGCGGCTCGGATTCGTCCCGGGATCCATGTATCAAGATTTGCTCATCACCGTTCCCGAAACCGGCCTGGGCGCCACCGCACCTGCGGGCATCGAGCGTGTGCGTGACGCTGTCTTGGCCGATGCCCCGCGCATCGCCGACTTCGAGCGCGCTCAGCAGGGCATCCGTCGCGAAAAGGACTTCGCGTTCTTCATCCGCAACGAGGTCGGCGCGTGGGGGGTGCTCGTTTCCGAGGCTGCGGATGGCTCCGTGAACGGCTTTCTCGCCATGAGCGTACACCCATCATTCACCATGATCGGTCCGGGTGTCGCCAGCGATGAGGCCACGGCCCTCGCCTTGCTCTGGCGCGCTCTCGACAGCCTGCGTGGTCAGACGCTCGTCTTCCTCGCCCCCTGTGCCGCCTCCGAACTCGTGCGCACCGCTTACTCCTGGGGAGCACGCAACGTGGAGCTGCACGTCGCGCAATCCACCGCGCCCGTCGCGGGTGCGAAAGGCATCGTCTTCCCGACCTTCATGCCGGAGACGGCGTGAGATTCTGGCAGCTTAATTGCGCCAGGAGACACTGGTGCATGGCCATTTCACATCGACGTCGAAGCGTGGTGAAGTGGTCTTCAGAAGCAACTTCCAAGACTCGATGCGAATGCCGAATTCCGCAGTCCATTCAGCATTTGGTTTTACGTTCTTGCGATCAGCGGAAATTCGTGGGGAGATCAGGCCCAAAAATATCCGAACCCAAAAAAGAAGCCCCGCCTTTGGGGCGGGCTTTGATCTTTAACTTACTCAGAATGAAGGTGGTGGGCAGGGCTGGATTCGAACCAGCGTAGGCGCAATCCAGCAGATTTACAGTCTGCGTTAAAGGTGTTTTCTCACGTTTAGCTATGTTGCCCCAAATGCATTATTGTTATTTCTCACTGAGCAATTTAAGTGCACTGTAGGAGAGACATGAGCGAACATGAAAATGCACAGCAGAACCGCAAAAGTGCACAGCAGATGCACAGCGGCAAGCCCAAGAGCCATCCTAAAACCAGTAAGTTCTATTGGATGGAAAAGGTCAAGAAACCGGCCAGTTCAACCGGAGGCGATTCACCGCATTACGGTGTCCAGATCAAGCACAACGACCGTCGTATGCGCTTCCCATTAAACACCGCGAACAAAGAGGCTGCAGCGGTCCTGGCAGCCAAGATCTGGACGCAGATCGTCTCGGAGGGGTGGGACGCCGCCATCCAAGCATACAAGCCTCAGAGCGCCCCAAAGGCCCCCAAGTCCGCGACAGTGGGCGCATTGATCGAAGCCGCCTGCGCCGCCTCCAGCGCCCGCAAACACTCCTTGGAAGCTTATTCCAAGGCATTCCGCCGTGTCGTGTCCGAAGTGGCAGGCATTCAGGACGGGCGGAAGTTCGACGCCTTCAAAGGTGGCACGAAGGAATGGCGTGAACGCGTGGACGCCGTACCCCTCACCAAGCTGCTGCCTGCCGATGTGCAGGCGTGGAAAAACCGCCGTTTGCGTGCGGCGGAGGCTGATCCACTGGCCAAGCGTCGGGCCATCACCACGGTCAATTCCCTCATTAGGAATGCCAAGGCGCTGTTTGGCAAGAAGGTGCTGCCCTTTGTGGAGCAGAAACTCACCGTGCCGCGTCCCCTGCCCTTCGATGATATAGGCATGGAGAAAGGTCCGTCCCTGCGCTACGTCTCCAAAGTGGACGCCTATGCCCTCCTTGCCCGCGCCCGGGAGGAACTGGCCGAATCCGAGCCGGAAGCCTTCAAGGTTCTAATCCTTGCACTTGTCTGTGGCCTACGGCGCTCAGAGATCGACCACCTGCTTTGGCGAACCTTCGATTTCAGTCGTGGCCTGCTGCACATCGAGAACACAGAGTTCCACCATCTCAAAAGCGAGGACAGCGCAGGAGAGATTGACCTGGACGCCGACACCTCCGCACTATTCAAGAGGTACCGCGCCAGCGCCCCAAAGTCCCTCTTTGTCATCGAAAGCCCGAATGCGCCTCGTGCCGAGCGGAAGGCCCGTTGTTACCGATGCAATGCAATTTTCGAACGCGTGAACGAATGGCTGCGGATTCAAGGCGTGGATACCTTGAAACCGCTACACACTATGAGGAAAGAGATCGGTAGTATTATTGCCAGCGAACATGGCATCTTCGAGGCCAGTCGTTACCTCCGCCATTCTGACATCCGAATCACGAGTGCCATCTACGCTGACAAGAAGAAGACCATCACGCCAAAAGCGCTCGCGGGCGTGCTAACAAGCACTGCGAAAGGCCACTGAACCCCCCCCCCCCAAGGCAACGTGATCGCATTAAAACAGTGAGGACATCCAATGAATCCAAAAAAACTTACCAACATAAAAAAGAGCGCGCAAACACTTGCGGGTAATGCGCTCCCCCCTCCGTCTATCCCAGGCTTATTCCACTTTAAATGGCAAATTAATGGGAGCTACGCGGCCGAATTGGAGCCCGAACTTCATCAACGATTAGTAGAGCTTCGCACTAACGCAAAACTCGACGATCAAGATCTCGCGTGGGCATTGGACATATCCTCAAAAATACCATCTCAAGGCCTCGATTATTTGGTGAATAAAAACGCATGGCTAATGCTAGCCATGTCGGACGATGACTGTGAGAACGAATTCGGGAAACGGGTAGATCCAGAATCAAGAGGCAGTCAGATGTCGGTAATGGCGCAATGTTGCCGGGTCGTGCTGGAAATGCAACGAACGATCGGGAGTCCCTTGACACTTCTTATGGATGAAACAAAGACCAATTCTCAGCGAGATGCGGCGTCAAAACTGGTGATGTCAAAGTTTCGCAAATCCCTTTCAATCATCCAAAACCAACGGACTGCTCACAAAAAAGCCACTCACGTCACGCGGACCCGGCCTGACGGTTCCACCTTCATGATTCCTTTGACAGTGGCCGCCATCGAAGTCGCACAAGATTTGGCGACTGGTATACTCCCGTTCAAAATTGAGGTTCAAAGGACTCTGGAGGAAAAGTACAAAAGTGACCTTGTCACGATTCGCGACCAAAGCAATAGAGCCACTATAAACTGGAGTGACGTTTTCGAAAGAGCCGGCTTGAAGAGGCTTCCAGTTGAACCATAGCAAAAAAGTCAACCACCAAATGTATCGCCAAAAGATCAATTTTTGACGATACCTGCGGTTGGTGACAGGGGCTATCGTGTGGGTATATGAGGAGTCGCCATGAAACACAGCGAGCCCCCCTCCCCCCAATATCTCACACCTTCCGAACTCGCAACGCGATGGAAGATAACGACCATGACCCTGCGCCGATGGCGTAAAGATGGGAGAATCAAAGTCGCATTCATGGGCCGGGGAATTCGTTTCTCAATGACGGAGATCGAACGTTTTGAGCGTGAAGCTGAGGCATAAAAAAGCCGCGCGCCCATGCAGGCAACGCGGGTCTTTTCCAGGAGACGTGTAAGTCTGACACAGACGGGTGGCGGCGCAATCAAAAACTGCGCCCATGAACAGTATTATCAGTACCGCCAGCGTGCTTAGGCCGCGCTTGCCGGTCGAACTCGGAGCTGCCGTAAGCCCGTCTCCGCACCAGGCTCCTCCGTATCAGGCCTCGCTATATCAGCAGTCTCCACCACCGCCGCCACTGTTGCTAAATCTACAGCAGCAGCCATCGTGTTTGCCCTTACCTGCGGCATGCTCGGAATCGCCACCGTTGCTGTGTCCTCCGCAGGACATTTGGGATGTCAAAATCGGTTGCTTCAAGCACATGAGCGCAACTGGCGAAAATTTGCCGCTTCAGATGCTCTTGGACTTCATTCGGGCCGGGAATTGGACCAAACAAATCACGGCCTTACGCGCCGCTGACAAACCAGCGCGTGAGAAGATGAAACGAGCGCTGCCAGCGGTCATGCTTTCCGGAAGCACGAGGGGCGGCCACAAAGCCTCCGACGTGCTTGAGCATAGCGGACTGCTGCAAATCGATTTGGACCATGTTGGCAATGCGGCAGCCCTGCGTGATCAAATCGGGAAAGATCAGCACATTCTCGCCGCCTGGATTTCACCATCTGGTGATGGCGTGAAAGCCATCATGCGCATCCCATCAGACATCCAGCGGCACAAAGACGCGTTCCTTGCTGCGGCGGACCACATTTACAGGACCCACGCCCTCAAAATTGATCCATCATGTTCGGACGTTAATCGGTTGTGCTTCGTCAGCTCCGACCCAGACTTGGTTATGAACCCCGGCGCCGTGCCGCTGGAAGTGCCGGTGGAGGTGCCTAGATTGGCACCCGTTCCACCACAAGGTGCCGGCACCTGTGCTGCCATCTTGGAACGTGCGCGTGTTCATTTGGCGACGGTGGCACCGGCAGTGTCTGGTCAGTCCGGCCACACTGTCACCTTCAAGGCCGCCATAGACCTCGTCCGTGGCTACAACCTGAGTGAGGAGGACGCGTATCCATTGCTGGCAGAGTGGAATCAGCGCTGTGAACCACCGTGGAGTGAAAAGGAGCTGCGTCACAAGATCTCTGAATCTGCCAATAAATCGACCATCCCGCGTGGCTACTTGTTGTCTGAGCGCGAGCCACTAGCACCGAGTGTATTGCCGCTGATCCGCTCCATTCAGGAATTGACCACCATGACTCCCGATCTCGCCGCTACCTTGCTTGGCGAGCGTCTGCTTTGCCGTGGCGGTGCCATGCTTATGGTAGGCCCGTCTGGCGTGGGAAAATCGACCATGAGTATGCACCAAGACCTTTGTTGGGCAGTGGGCCGCGAGGCATTCGGCATCAAACCAGCTCAACCGCTGCGCATCCTGACAATCCAGGCGGAGAACGATGATGGCGACTTGAATGAAATGAGCAGGGGCGTATACGTCGGCCTTCACATCACCCCGGAGGAGTGGCAAATAGCCACAGTCAACCTGCACTATGTCACCGAGATCGCCAGAAGTGGCGCGGCGTTTCTAGACATGCTTGACCGCCTGCTCATTGAGCACGCTTGCGACATCGTGCGCATCGACCCCCTCTTCGCGTTCTACGGTGCCAAGATCGAAGACTCAGAGAAGTTGAGCGCATTCCTGCGCGGAGGAATCAACCCGATTCTGCACAAGCACAACGTTGGACTCATTCTGGCGCATCACACGCCAAAGACGAACAACCGTGACACATCGTGCTGGACGCACACCGATTACTCCTACGCGGGCGCAGGCGGAGCCGAGTTGACCAACTGGGCGCGTGCCATGTTGGTTCTTGATGCCACCCACACCCCGGGCACCTTCAAGCTGATCGCCGCCAAACGAGGCGCGCGCATAGGTTGGCGTGATTCATCTGGCGCCCGTGAGTTCATCCGTTATTTTCGGCACAGCCGGAAAGAGGGCATCATTTTTTGGGAGGAAGGCGACGAGGATGAGGTTGCGTGTGATGAAGCAAAGAAGAAGGCCAGTAAGAGGCGCCCCAATACCATCGACCCCATGCCTTTAATTGAGCAATTGGTTCCGCCCTCAATTCCAATCGAAAAGGGTGCATTGCTGGCTGAGGTGAACAAAAATGGGGCCGGCCAAAAAGCAGCCATCGATGCACTCCAACGCCTTCTTAACTCTGAAAAACCTCTCTTCTATGAGCATAGGGAAAAACGAAAGCCAGGACGAGATCGAATTCTCATTGCCCGCTACAAGCAGTCAGAGGAGGGCCACGAATGAGTTATCGGCAATGCGTTATCGGCAGTGTCGCTAACGGGGTGCCAACATTGCCAACAACGGTGGGTTTGTGGCGAGCGTTAGCAGCACGCTCCCCTTTAGGGGAGCGTGCTGCTAACGACGCCCTGGAGTTTGGCCCCGAGATAGGTGGGGGATAGGTGGGATATTTCGGACTTGTCCTCACTCAGGCTGCGGCAAAGAGCATGCCCGGCAGGCTCATGGGCGGCTTCGGCGGAGGTTTCTTGCGGGT
>JAFLEI010000058.1 GCA_017301975.1 Verrucomicrobiota bacterium | reverse complement strand
GCCTCCGCCATTGCGGTTGGGGTAATCGGACATGAGTTATATTTAGGTCGGGGTGGGTTGCGTGTACTGGCAGGGCCGGGGTGCTGGTAGGGGCGGCGGGCGGGAACGGGCGGCTTGCCTCTTCCACGGGTCCGCGGCACGCGGCGGACCGCACACGCGGCCTGCCACAGCACCACCACGGGCTGCTGCGGTTTTCAAAGCTGGGCCGCACTGGCCCTGCCTGCCCTAAAGTCATTTCCGCGCACACTTGCAGCACGCTGGAGATTTCTTTCGGGCGTTCCATCCGCTGGAACGCTTCCTGCTGCGCTGTCGTGGGTCGAAGATGGCGCATGGGGAGTTGACGTTCAAAGGGACGGGCTTCGGAGCACTCAAAGAAGGCTCTGAAAACAGCGGGCGGACAGTAATCAGGCCTCGGGGGTGGTCAACCGAGAATCACGTACGCATTGCTTGCCCCGGCCGCGCTTTCACCCCATCATGGCCCCATGATCAAACCCATCGTTTACATCAAAACCGGCTGCCCCTGGTGCGAAGAAGTCACGGAATACCTTGATGCCAAGCGCATTGACTACGAAGCCGTCGTCGTGTCCGGGAATCGCGAGGCCATGCAGGCCATGATCGACCTCAGCGGCCAGAGCAAAGCCCCCACCATGGACTGGGACGGCGAGGTGCTGGCCGACTTCGGCGTGGATGAGTTGGTGCCGTTTTTGAAGAAGAAGGGCGCGGTGTGACCGGAGAAATTTATGATTTATGATTGATGATTTACGATTTTTGATTTCCTGAACCGGGAATCACCTCCGCGCTCCCGTATCGTCTGCCGAACCCCAGCTTCGACGCCCGCGTTCACCCTTCGCCTGCCTGGCCAAATCATAAATCATAAATCGTAAATCATAAATGCCCACCATGCCTTCCTTGCCAGAAGCCCCAGAACCTGCATCTTGCCGCCATGTCCTCCCCTGATTCCCGCCCCGCCTCCCGTGCGTTTTTGCTGCCGCTTGCCTTGATCATTGCCGCCGCTGCGTTTCGCTGGGCCAGGCTGAAGGGCTACGTCACTCTTGAGCTGCTCGAAAACTTCACGCCGTGGATGGCGCTGGCCTTCACCGGCACGCTGGTCTTTTCCAAGAGGGTGTCCTTCATCCTCATCCCGCTGCTGCTGGTGCTCATCGATGCCGCCGCCACCGGCCTGCATTCCGTGCTGCACTGGGAGGCCCTGGCGGTGTATCCCTGCTTTGCCGCCGCCGCGCTGCTGGCCAGCCGCTGGCGTGGTCAGATGGGCATGCTCGGCAGCCTGCTCGGCGTGGTGGGCTGCTCGCTGGTCTTCTTCGCCATCACCAACATCGTGGCATGGATCAGCAGCCCGGCCTACGCCAAGGATCTGGCAGGTCTCGTGCAGGCCTTCACCACCGGCGAACCGGGCTACGTCTCTCCTCTGTGGTTCCTGCGCAATTCCCTCGTGAGCGATCTCGGCTTCAGCCTCCTGCTCCTCGCCGCGTTCAACACCGAGGCCGCCTTCCGCCAGCAGCAGCGCATCCCGCTTCGCCAGCCCCTGGCCGCCTGAGCCCTGTGCGAGGACTCACGGCCATGAAGCGCCTCGTCCTGCTCTTCAGCCTGCTGTGCGCCACGCTTTCCTTGCAGGCGGCCGAGACGCTGCACCTCTACACCTGGGCGGACTACATCAGCCCGGAGGTGGTGCGGAAGTTTGAGCAGCAGCACGGCTGCAAGGTCGTCATCGACACCTTCGACTCGAACGAAAGCATGTTCGCCAAGTTCAAGGCGGGCGCTGCTGGGTATGATCTGGTATTTCCCACCGCCTACATGATCCAAGTCATGCACGCGCAGGGCATGCTGGCGGATCTCGATCACAAGCTCATCCCCAATCTGCCAAACATCGACCCCGCCGTGCTGGCCAAAGTGAAGGACCAGACCATGGCGCACAGCGTGCCCTACACCCTGGCCTACGCCTGCATCGCCGTGCGTGCGGACAAAATCAAAGGCCCGCCCGCCGAAGCCACCTGGGCCCTGTTTGACCGCGCCGCCCTGGCCGGACGCATGACCCTGCTGGATGACATGCGCGAAAGCATCGGCGCCGCGCTGAAGTCCCTCGGCCACAGCATCAACACGCGTGACGAAGCCCAGCTCGCCGCCGCACGGGACGTCCTCATCCGCTGGAAAAAGAACATCGCCCGCTTTGACAACGAAGGCTACAAATCCGGCATCGACTCCGCCGAGTTCCTCCTCGTCCACGGCTACAGCGGCGACCTCTTCCAGGTGCAGATGGAAAACCCCAAGGTCCAGATCCTCATCCCCCGCGAAGGCGTCACCCTCGGCTGCGATGAAATGGTCATCCCCAAGACCGCCAAGCAGCCCGCCCTCGCCCACGCCTTCATCAACTTCGTCCTCGATCCCGCCATCGCCGCCGAAAACATGGAATGGATGGGCTACTACTGCCCCAACAAACTCGCGATGGAGAAAGTCAGCCCCGAGTTCCTCAAGAACCCCGCCGTCACCATCCCCGCCGAACTCCAGGCGAAATGCGAAGTCATCGAAGACCTCGGCCCCGACCTCGCGAAGTACACCAAGGTGTGGGACCAGGTGAAAGCGGCGAGATAGTCACCGCTGAGAATTCTTTACTGGGAGCGCCGGTTTGTAACCGGCTCTGGGAAGCTCCGCCACAGAAGTCAGCGCCGCTCTTCCAGCGAGCCTCATACCCTGGCGGAAGCCAAGGGACGCCCGCCCAGAGCCAATGACACATCGGAGCTCCCGGCAAAGGGCTTTTGCGTTGTCATATTTTATCGAGCTCCCATCGCTGATAGGTGGACTTGCTGAGCACTTCGCTGCAAGCAAGCTGCAGGCAGCGCTGAAATGCCTCACCATTCTCTCCTTCCTCAACCGTGAAGAATTTGAAGTGGTCTCTTGGAGTTTTGACTTCGATTTGATTTCCATCGCAAATGATCCGCCTCGTGCCGCTTTGCGGGCGCAATCGAATCGCTTGCAGGGCTCTGATCAGTTCAGCGACGTGTTCCTCGCTGGCGTGTCCGTGATGCACCTCACTTGTGGACATGCCCAGTCCACGGTGAAATGCCAGCACGTCGTAAACACCGCTTTCATCGTGCTTGAACTCAAGCGTCCAGTTTAGAGGAGGAATGCTGCGTATCTCCAGCTTGATGAATTCCGGGCAGTCGTTTGATTTCATTAGGATTGATGGACGGGATAAGACGCCAAGTGAAACACCGTTTTTGACTCTGCTGCATCCTGCGCGCCTACTCAAATATCTTCCGCTGCGGATTGATGAAGCACCACGCGGCAGCGCCCACCAGAAACAGACCGCCGATGAGGTAGATGGGCGCATTCCAGTCGTAGTGATGCTGCAGCCGGACCACGATCAGCGGGCAGAGCACGCTGCCGATCTGGCCGCTGGTGTTCATCGCCGCGCCCACCACGCCGGTGTGACTGCCGCCGACATCGATGACCGTGCCCCACGCCGCGCCGAGGGTGAACATGCTGGCCGCCACCGCCGTGGCGATGCACCAGGCCGCGAGCTCCGGCTGCGCGGTCGTCGTGGCCAGAAGCATGGCGCTGCCCGCAATGAGGTAGGAGGCGGCGCCCACGCCTGCACGCCCGATGCGCAGGCCAAAGCGACGCGTGGCGGCATCGGTGGCGAGTCCGCCGAGGAGGTCTGCCACCGGGCTCAGCAGCAGGGGCAGGCCGGTGAAAAAGCCCAGGCGCATGGAGGTGAAGCCGTGCTGCTCCTGAAGATAAGTCGGCAGCCAGGTGATGCAGAAGTAGAAGCCAAAGCTGTTGGGGAAATACATGAGGCAGAGAGGCAGCGTGTTGCGGTGCCGCAGCAGTTGCTTCCAGTAGGCCCAGCCTTCGTGCTGCCCGGTGCTGTGCTCGCGCCCTGCGGCGATCTTTTCCAGCTCCGCCGCATTCACCGCCGCATGCTGCTCCGGATCATCCCGGAACCAGCGCTGCCATGCCACGGCCCACACGATGCCGGGCAGGCCAAAGAGCACAAAGGTCCAGCGCCACCCGCACAGGCCCGCCACGGCCAGCGCGATCACCGGCGTCAGCCCGCCCATGACATGCGCGGCGGAAAAGAAGACGCCCTGCACGGTGCCGCGCTCGGAACGCGGGATCCAGCGCGAGAACGTCCGCGCCATGCCCGGCCACGCGCCCGCCTCTCCCGCACCAAACAGAAAGCGGATGACCAGCATGGAACTGAAACTCCACCCGGCGGCCGTGGCCATGGTGAACGCCGACCACCACGCGACAATGCGCGTGAGCACCCGGCGCGTGCCCATGCGATCCGCCCACCACGCCGTGGGGATTTCAAACAGCGCGTAAGCGATGGCAAAGGCGCTGTAGATCCAGCTCATCTCGCCCTTGCTCAGCCCGAGATCGCGCTGGATGTCCGGAGCCAGGGTGGCGATGCAGGCGCGATCCAGATAAGTGACGGCCCCGAGCGCCAGCATGAAGCCGACAACACGGTAGCGGACGCGGGTGGGGCGGGAAGGCATCGGCCAATGAAGAAGGAAATGCGCGGGATTCAAGCGGGCTGAGTTCTCAGGAAAGTACTCCAGAGCTTCAGCTCGTTCTGGAAAGCGCCGATGCTCCCAGAATCCAGAACGAGCTGAAGCTCGGGAGTACTTTCCAAGCCACCCCTGCGCGCCGCTGATCTCTATTGCCATTCACGCCGCACCTCATTATTCTGCCGCTCAGCATCATGCCCGCCACCCCTTCCATGCAACGGCTCTGGCTGGCGGCCCTGTGTCTGCTGGTGGCGATGACTGTGACGGCTGATGCTGGCGGCTATCAAAGGTTTATTTTTTTCTCCGGCCAGGACCGGCTGGAAGCCATTCGAGATGGCCTGGCTAAATCCAGGAGGCCTCAGGTCGTTTTCCAGATGCCTGCGCCAGGCGACGGGATGGATTATGAGGTGTCATCATACGATACCGACACCCTGTGGTTTGGCTTCTACGGGCCGGCACTTACTGGCCCCATTCCTTTTATCAAGGTGTCAGACCTGATTCCTCATACCACAGCCTACGATCAAGTGGTGGCCAATGCTCTCGATGCCTGTGAATGCTGGAAACGCGAGGCTGACAGGCTCCTGCTGGATTCCCTGAGCGGCTTTGATGACCCGGGTTTTTTCACGGTCATCGACTGGCATGCGAACCGGGAGAGGTGGTGAGCAGGCGCAGCCATTTGGCGGAGGGGGATCATCTTGATCCCCTGATTTGGGAACAGTGGGCGATGGCGGGAGCGTGTGGGATCGGGACGATCCCACTCCTCCGGAACTGCTGCGCTCCCATGAACCTGGAAGAACTCAAGGCCGCTTCCTGCACCGCCTTTCCCGAAGATCCGCAAAGAAGGCCATGCTAGAAAATGCCACGAGAAAGCACCCCATTCTTTCCATCCACTGTTCCGACGGCGTCTGGGCGGCGGCGATCAGTCCGATGCCGACGATCATCAAAGCCAGGCTGTAAGCGCGTTTGCTCATGGGAAGGTCAGGGTAATGGGCCGCAGGGATTTGAGACAGTCCATTCTTCGGGAAAATGGCCGGCCGGAGTTGAAGGGAAATCGGCGCTCCCAGCAATGAAGCTCCCATCCAAGCGCGTGCCTCATTGCCGGCACCTACTTACCTCACCCCGATCCCCAGCACCCGCCGCCGCAGCATGTCCAGCGCGGCCTGCGAGGTCAGCAGTTTGAAGCGATCGCGTGATCCCGGTGAAAACTTCTTCTGCGCCCAGGTCTCGGCGTTCTTCGCGGCGAGGCCGATCCACACCGTGCCCACCGGTTTCTCCGGCGTGCCACCGCTCGGGCCCGCGATGCCCGTCACAGACAGCGCATAATCCGCCCCGCTCTGTTTCAGCGCGCCTTCCGCCATCGCACGCGCGACTTCCTCGCTCACCGCGCCGTGGGTTTCGATCAGCTCCATCGGCACGCCGAGGTGCTGGTGCTTCGCTTCATTCGCATACGTCACCCAGCCGTGGCCAAACATGCGTGAGGCGCCGCTGACATCGGTGATGCGATTGGCAATGGTGCCGCCCGTGCAGGACTCGGCGGTGGCCAGCCATTCGCCGCGCTCCGTGAGCATCTGCACGATGACTTCTTCAATGATGCGGCGGTCCTCCGAAACAATGCAGTCGCCCAAGGCCGCGCGCACCACGTCTGCGGCCTCGTCCACGACCTCCTGCGCCCCCGCGAGGCGCACGTCCACATCGCCATTGCGGATGCAGTAGCCCAGGTCCAGCCCCGGGATGGCTTCCAGCTGCTTTTCCACCGCCTCCACGATGTCGGACTCGCCCACGCCCGTGACCTTGAGATACAGCACGCGGCGGGAGATGCCGTCCGGCAGCCAGGTGCGCAGGCGCGGCTCCACCTGGCTTTCCACCATGGGTTTCATTTCACGCGGCGGCCCCGGCAGCAGAAAGATGTGCGCATTCCAGCCCTGCGCAGCGCTGAGCTCCGCCGGGAAGTACAGGCCCGGGGCGGTGCCAAAGTGGTTCGGCATCACCACCGCGCCGTGCGGCACCATGGCCTGGCGCTGCGTGGCCAGGCTCACGGGCTTGCCGCGTTTGGCAAAGTAATCGCTCAGGTGCTGCATGATCTCCGCGTTCAGCTCCATGCCGAGGCCCAGCAGCTCGGCGGTGGATTCCCGCGTCACGTCATCATTCGTCGGCCCCAGTCCTCCGGAGACCAGCACCACATCCGCGCGCTGCGCCGCCTCCGCGATGGCCGTGCGGATCACCGTGCCGTCCGGCACGATCGTCTGCCGCGCCACCTGAATGCCCAGCGCCGCCAGCCGCTGGCCGATCCAGGCCGCGTTCGTGTTGATGGTGTCTCCCAGGAGGAGTTCGGTGCCGGTATTGACGAGTTCGACGTTCATGCGCCTGTCATTACGCTCGGCGAGGCGGTGGGATCAATGGTTCTTTCGCGGGGAAGGGCAGGGGGTGGGCTCCGTACTGGGAGCGCCGGTTTGTAACCGGCTCTGGGAACTCCGCCGCGAAGGAAGCGCCGCCTTTCCAGTGCGCCTCATTTCACGTCGATGCCACAGGGACGCGCACCCAGAGCCGATGAAACATCGGCGCTCCCAGCAAAGAGCTGTGCAGCGACACGCTCCCAGCCAAGAGCTTCGCGTCTTACCTCATGCGGCACCTCGCCTCCACTACTTCTTCCTCTTCCGCTCCTGGCAGCCCAGTTCGCTCACCATGCCATCCAGCACGGCGAGGCCGAAGCTGATCTTTTTGAAGAAGGACGTGTTGTGCGGCACCAGCATGAACTTCGGGTGCTGGCTCCACAGCTCCCGCAGCTTGCGGTCCAGCAGGATGGCCTGCTCGATGGTCTCGTTGCGGATGGGATTCCCGCCTTCGATGCTCATGTGGCCCACCGCCGCGCTTTCAAAGAAGATCACTGCATCGTAGCGCAGCAGCTCGCGCTCCAGCGTGCTGCCGATGTCTGCAAAAAAATCCTCGGGTCCGCTCGGCCAGTAGGCCGCGCCGTCCACCGTGCCGCGATCGCACAGCAGGATCTGCTCCGGGTGCTGCGCCATCACGGCCTCCTCCAGATGGATCTGCACGTGGTAAATGGCACGCTGCGCCGCATGCACGGCCCCCGGCAGATGCACGCGGGGGAAGCCGCCGGTGAACATCATCGTGGCCGCCTCCGGCACCATCACCACCTTGTCGCCTATCTCGCGGCGGAAGAGGTCTCCCGCCGTCGTCTTGCCTCCGCCAGGGCCTCCGGTCAGGACGATGCGACAGTGGCCATTGGTCAGCGGTTTGGGTTTGCGGGGCATTCGTGCAATGTGGTCGCGGCAGCACAGCGGCGTCAAGCTTCAGCGTAACATTGCGCAAGGATGGCGTAGTGGCGTTTCACGGTTGTCGTTAGGCTCATGGCATGATCCTTCGTTTCCTTCCCCTCCTTGTCATCGTCACCGCCGCCTGCACTCAGCCGCCCGCCAGCAGGAGCGCGCGGGAGCGCTACTTCCTCACGCAGGTGAAGCCCGTGCTGCAGGAGCACTGCGTGAGATGCCACAACGGCAGCCTGCCGCCGCCCTCGCTCAATCTCACCAGCAAAGCCACCGCCTTCAAGCGCAGCGCCAGCGGGCGGGATTACATCCTGCCTGAAGATCCCGACTGCAGCCTCCTCATCAGCGCCGTGCAGCGCGGCGGCACGCACCCGAAGATGATGCCGCGCACGGAGGTCAGCCTCACGGACGATCAGATCGGCATGCTGCGCGAGTGGATCGAAGACGGCGCGTATTGGCCCGAAGGCGAAGCCGGTGCGCTGCATGCGCAAAAGAGCGCTGAGAATCCGTAATTCGACATGGTTAAGCGTCTGGGGCGATGCGGAGCGTTCCTTGTTCCGCAGGAGCAAGGCTGCTTTAGACGTCGCCCAAAGCAGCCTGCCTGGCGATCAATTCTAACAAGATAGGACTAAGCACACCTGCGTTTCATGCGTTCAGATCGTCTCCTCAGCACAAATATATTGACGGTCAGATA
The DNA here is from genome assembly GCA_017301975.1 of Verrucomicrobiota bacterium. Taxonomy (GTDB): domain Bacteria; phylum Verrucomicrobiota; class Verrucomicrobiia; order Verrucomicrobiales; family Verrucomicrobiaceae; genus Prosthecobacter. The sequence goes on along the minus strand of JAFLEI010000058.1, from coordinate 22,221 downwards.
ATTCGTATGCGCACAAAAATACCGCGACATGCTGCAAAGCGAGTAGCAGCCTGAAGCCGGTTCCTCCACTATCATTCCATGGGCAAAGAATTCAGCATCACACCACAGACTGTTCCACACGTCGAAACCAAGCATCGCCGCATCTGCACGCCATTGCCGCACCCGGACTCCATCCCCACTTTGGAAAAGCTGCGTCACTTTGAGCCCCAGTCCATGCGCGGCATGCCACCCATCGTGTGGGACAAGGCCCTGGACATCCACATCTTCGACAAATACGGCAACAAGTGGCTCGACTGGAGCAGCGGCGTCCTCGTCACCAATGCCGGCCACGCCGCGCCGGAAATCTGCAAGGCCATGATCGACCAGATCCAGAGCGGCCTCATTCACAACTACGTCTTCCCCAGCGAAGAGCGTGCGGAAGCCGCCGAGGTCATCGCCTCCGTCTCCCCGGACGGCTTGAAGAAAGTCTTCCTCCTCAGCTCCGGCAGCGAGGCCACCGAGTGCGCCATCAAGCTCAGCCGCGCCCATGGCATCAAGGTGGGCGGTAAAGAGAAGATCGGCATCATCGGTTTCACGCGTGGCTTCCACGGCCGCACGCTCGCCAGCCAGCAGGCCGGCGGCATGGCCGGGCAGAAGACCTGGATCGTCAATGAAGATCCCGCCATCCTCAATGCACCCTTCCCGGACGGTTACTGGACCGAAGACATCAGCTTCGACAGCTTCCTCGCCACCATCTCCGACAAAGGCCTCACCGGAGCCAATATCGCCGGCGTCATCATCGAGAGCTATCAGGGCGTCGGCCCCGACTTCGCTCCCGTCGAATACATTCAGAAACTCCGCGCCTGGTGCGATGAGCACAACGTCGTGCTCACCTTTGACGAAGTGCAGGCCGGCTTTGGCCGCACCGGCAAGTTCTGGGCCTTCGAGCACTACGGCGTCACGCCGGACATCATCTGCTGCGGCAAAGGCATCAGCAGCGGCATGCCCCTCAGCGCCGTGATCGGCCGCGTGGAGATCATGGACCAGTTCCCACCGGGCAGCATGACCAGCACGCACACCGGAAATCCCGTGTGCTGCGCCGCCGCCGTGGCCAACATCAAAAAACTCCTCGACGAAGACCTCACCGGCAACGCCGCCCGCCTCGGCCCCATCCTGCTGGAGCGCTGCAAGGCCATTCAAAAGCGCCACCCCAGTGTCGTCGGCAACGTCACCGGCGTCGGCCTCGTCGCCGGATTGCAGATCATTCAGCCCGGCAAAAAAGAGCCGAACCACGATCTCGCCCATCGCATCATCGAGCTCTGCTATCAGCGCGGCCTCCTCCTCTTCGCCCCCGTCGGCGCCTGGGGCCAGACCGTCAAGATCTGCCCGCCCCTCACCGTCACCGAAGAAGCCCTCATCGAAGCCTGCGACGTGCTCGATGGTGCGGTGGATGACGCCGTGGCCGGGAAGTAGGAAAGGGAAGTCAAAGCTGCGAGCTGCGCCACCGGGTCATGCCGGGCGCAGCTTTTTGCTTGTCATACCTCATGACTGGGAATAGCTCTTTACTGGGAGCGCCGACATTTTGTCGGCTCCGGCGAGCGTCCCTGCACCATCGCCACGGAAAGAAGCCATGTGGAAAAAAGGCGCTTGTTTGCATCGCGCAAAGCTTCCTAGACTCACTTAAAAACCAGCGCTCCGCGCTTTCAGTCGGTCCTCTCAAAACACACACCCGGTGTGTCCCCACTTGAGAGACAGCACGCCCGCATGAAAGTGGCGGCATGTATTTAACCCAAGGGCAGATCATCCGTCTGCTCATCATCAGCTTCATCGGAGCGGTGATGATCGTGCGCGAATGGCACAGTCTCCATCCGTCTCTGCTGCCCATGATCACTGCGGAAGAGATGGCCAGACGCGTGCCTGATTTCCAACTGGAGCTCCCGCCATTGAAGGACAACGAAATCAACCGGTCACTCGCCCGCATGGCATCAAGGGATTCGCGCGAGAGTGGTTTTGACGGCAGCCTCTGGCATGCCGTCTTCTGTCCGAAGTCCCGATGCTACATGTATGTTTTGACCACGAAGCACTACGCCACGGACACCCACATGCTCTACCGCGCCGATGCAGAGAACAAGCACCTGCTGGAGAAGTGTCAGTGGAACATCTATCAGAACTGGCCTCCCACAACACCCGCAGAGCGCGAGGTGCTGAAGCGTCAAATGCAGGGCCGTGAAGGGAAGTAGAGTTGCAGGCCCATTCGTTTCTGCCGCAGAGGAGCAAAGGAGCAGAGTTGGCAGAGCTTGAATCCATTCTCTGCTCCCTCTGCCCCTCTGCGGCAAACTCGAACGTCCCATCCGCACCCATTGACACATTGATCCTTTCAGGCTCTCAGGATAATCTTTCGATATGCCCGCCTCCTCCAAATCACTTCGAGATCGTGCGCTCCAACTTCCTGCGAAGAAACGCATGAGTCTGGCCACGCTGCTCCTGGAGAGCATTGAAGACGAGCCCGAGCTTGATCCTGCCCTGATGGCCGAATTGCATCAGCGCGCCACCGATCTCCGCAGCGGCAAGGTGAAGGGGCTGACCACCGAGGCAGCGTATGGCTTTTCGCTGTGATGAGAAGTTGAGAGCAAAGAACCCCACCCATCACCCCCGCAAAGTCCCCACCCGGTTAAACTTCGCCAGCCCCAGCGCCTTCACCTCCGCCGCCGTGTAGCTCTCAGCGCCCAGCAGTTTGTCACGCAGCCTCTCCCGCAGCGCCTCCATCAGTTCACGCCCATTTTGCATCCATGTAAAGTAGAGGCAGAGGGGCACGTAGCGACGCTGGCCAAAGCGGATGAACAAGGAGTTCGCCCGCATCATGGCAATGAAGTGGTGTGAGCCACGGCTCTGCGGCGCATACCGCATGATGCGAAACCACCACGGGGTGTACTCCGGCAGACCAAACACGGCGGATTCAATCTCCGCGAGTGGAATCACCGTGGCAGATGTGCCACGACCTATCCGCAGCGCGGTGTCTGTCAGCTCAAAGTGCGGCTTCCTCCGGTCAACGTTCAGCGCAAACAACGTGACCAAGGTGGTAGCAACCGCCCACGCGATGAGAATCTCCTCGCGGGTGGCCTTATGGCCCAGCATCGCGCTGCCGCCCACGACAATGACCGCCGCGAACATGAAACCCGCCAGCGGCATGACCAGAAGGTAGCTCAGCCAGTAGGTCGGCTTGGGTCGGGCGATGATGGACGGGGCTGGCATAAAAAACGCTCGCTGGGCCCCATGACATCCGCTTTGAGACCGCGATGCAAGAGCGAAGCACGCCACCCCGTAATTTCATCACATGATCAGCCGTCCCTCCACACACCTCGCCCTCGTGCTGCTGGCAGCCGCGCCCTCCTTGGCCTTGGCGGCAGCCCCCGTGATGTTTGAAAAAGACGTGCGCCCCATCCTCAAAACCCACTGCTTCCAGTGCCATGGCGAAGAGGGCGAAATGAAGGGCGGCCTGGATGTGCGCCTCGCGCGCTTCATCCTCAAAGGCGGCAAGGACGGCCCCGTGATCGTCCCCGGCAAAGTGGCCGAGAGCCACCTCATCGAACTCGTCAAAAAAGGCGAGATGCCCAAGGGCAAAACCAAGCTCGCAGACAAGGAAATCGCCACCCTCGAAGCCTGGGTGGCGCAGGGTGCCAAGACCGCACGCCCCGAGCCCGAGAAGCTCGGCCCTGAGCACGCCTTCACCGATGAAGAGCGCGCCTGGTGGTCGCTGCAGCCCATCGCCAAGCCGGTAGTTCCAAGTTTAAAGTCTCAAGTTTCAAGTTCCCAGGGCGCGCCGCAGGGGACCAACTTGAAACTTGAAACTTTAAACCTTCAACTTGGGATAGACGCCTTCATCGCCGCCAAGCTCACCGAAAAAGGCCTCTCCTTCTCGCCCGAGGCCGACCCCGTCACCTTCATCCGTCGCGCCAGCTTTGACCTCATCGGCCTGCCACCCACGCCCGCCGAGGTGGACGAATTCGTCGCCGCTTACATCAAGAATCCGCAGCTCAGCGTCGAGCGCCTGGTGGACCGCCTGCTCGCCTCTCCACACTATGGCGAGCGCTGGGGCCGCCACTGGCTGGACACCGCCGGCTACGCCGACAGCGAAGGCTTTGGCGAACGCGACATCGAGCGCCCCTGGTCCTGGAAGTACCGCGACTACGTCATCAATGCCTTCAACAAGGACAAGCCCTTCGATCAGTTCGTGCGCGAGCAGCTCGCAGGCGATGAAATGGTGCCGCAGCCGTACAAGGATCTCGCGCCCGACGCCATCGAAAAACTCGCCGCCACCGGCTTCCTCCGCATGTCCCCCAACGGCACTGGCGAGAAGAACGACGCCGCCACGCAAAACGCCAACATCGCCGACACCCTCAAGATGGTGGGCACCTCCCTCTACGGCCTCACCATCGGCTGCGCGCAGTGCCATGATCACCGCTACGACCCCATCTCCCAGGCCGACTACTACCGCCTGCGCGCCGTGTTTGAGCCCGGCTTTGACACCAAAGCCTGGCGCGGCCCCGGCAGCCGCCTCGTCTCGCTGCTGACTCAGAAAGAAATCGCCGAATCCGACAAGATCGAAGTCGAAGCCAAGAAGCTCGATGCCGCACGCACGGCCAAGGCCGAGGAATTCATCACCGAAGTGCTGGAAAAGGAGCTCCTCAAAGCCCCCGAGGCCGACCGCGCCGCCCTGCGCACCGCCTACCGCACCGAAGGCAAAAAGCGTACCGCAGACCAGACCAAGCTCCTCAAAGCCTGGCCCCGCGTGAACCAGCTCAGCTCCGGCTCCCTCTACCTCTACGACACCACCTACAAGACCAAGCACGCGGATACCTTGAAGAAGATGGCCGCCGATGCCGCAGACGTGCGCGCCACCAAGCCCAAGCAGGAATTCCTCCACGCCTTCACCGAGCTCCCCAAGAAGCCCGAGGCCGTGCCCGCCACCTACATCTTCAATCGCGGCCAGTTTGACCAGCCCAAAGAGCAGGTGAAGCCCAGCGATCTCACCGTCCTCGCCTCCTTTCGCAAGATCGAGATCCCCGAGAAAAACGCCGCGCTGCCCACCACCGGCCGCCGCCTTGCTCTGGCCACAGAACTCACCGATGGCAAGCACCCTCTCGTTGCCCGCGTCATGGTGAACCGCGTATGGATGCACCACTTCGGCAGAGGCATCGTCGCCAGCCCCGGAGACTTCGGCCTCCTCGGCAGCCTGCCCACGCACCCCGAACTGCTCGACTGGCTGGCCACCGATTTCGTCGCACGCGGCTGGAGCTTGAAGCAGCTCCACCGCCAGATCATGACCTCCCGCACCTACCGCCAGGCCTCCACGCGGGATGCCACACGGGATCGCATCGACCCCGACAACGCCTACCTCAGCCGCATGAGCGTGCGCCGCCTCGAAGCCGAGATCCTGCGCGACAGCCTCCTCGCCGTCAGCGGCAAGCTCAATCCTGAAGTCGGCGGCGCGCCCGTGCCCGTCATGTTCAATGAAGAAGGGCAGGTGGTCATCGGCATCGACACCACCGACACCGCAGGCCGTCCCTCCGGCAAGATCCTCCCGCTCAACGGCGCCGAGTTCCGCCGCAGCGTTTACGTGCAGGCCCGGCGCTCGAAGCCGTTGGAAATGTTCGCCACCTTTGACGCCCCCCTCATGGAGCCCAGCTGCGACATCCGCTCCGTCACCACCGTCAGCCCGCAGAGCCTCCTGCTCATGAACAGCACCACCATGCGCGTGCATGCCCAGCAGTTTGCCCAGCGCGTGCAGAGCGAAGGCGGCAAGGACACCGCCGATCAGATCCGCTACGCCTTCAGGCTCGTCAGCGGCAAAGCCCCCTCCGAATCCGACGTCCTGCAGAGCGTTGAGTTCGTGCAGGCCCAGACCGAATTCTACAAGGCCAATCCCACCCCGCTGGAAGTCCAGCTCGGCGCCCCCTCCAAGACCCCCGGAGACCCCGCCTTCCTCGGCCTCACCGCCCTCTGCCACGCATTGCTCAGCTCCAACGCGCTGTTGTACGTGGACTAGGCCACGCCGGTGTTTGAAAACGACCCCGCAGTTTCGCCCGAGGAATTCCGTACTGGGAGCGCCGATATTTTATCGGCTCTGGAAAGCACCGCAGCGGGAAGACGCGCCGCGTTTCATGTGAGCTTCATTTTTTGTCGCAGGCACAGGGATGCACGCCCGGAGCCGGTTAAAAACCGGCGCTCCCAGCAATGAGTCCCTGTCCTCCGCTCTGAGAGCTCCGCCACATCAACCAGCCCCGCGTTTCCGTGGGCGCTCCATTCCCGATGGAAGCCCTCTCGCTCTCACCCATACGGCCTCAGCCACTCCGTGCTCTTCAGTTCCAGCGCGGAGGTAAAACTCGCCGTAGGGTAAGGTTGATCCGCCTCGGATTCCCAAAAGTTCTCTGGCACCGTGGCAAACTCAAAGCCCATGTGCAGCTTGCCATCCCGCGTCAGCGTGATGCCGCTCGGCGTCAGCGTCACCTTTTCACACCCTTCCAGCGGATGCCCCTTGGCCAGCAGGGCCTGCGTGGCTTCGGCGATCACCTCATCATGCCTCGCAATGAACTGCTGCCACAGCGCCGCCTGCGTCTCTGAGGGGCCTTGACCAAAGGCGCTGACGTTCACCGTTTTCCCCGTCGGCAGCATCGGCTGCGCATGCCAGGTCTTGTGAAATGCCGAATGCTCAAAATCCCCGATCACCGAATGATGCCCCGGGGTGCGGCTCTCCCGCTTTTTGCGTCGCGCCAGTCCCAGCACCATCACCGTCGCCAGCAGTGCCCCAAAGACGGCGGCCACGGTGAAAATGACACCAGCGGCGGACCCCACCGACACCTCCCATACGGGAGCCGAGGCCATGGGCAGCAGTCTCAGGATCTTCACAAACAACCACAGGGCGATGCACAGCAGCGGTCCCAAAATGCAGACGGTGAGAAACCCGCACACAAAGACGACCAGCCAGCCTCGCACAGACGGCTGCGCAAACGCGTTGGCCGTGTTGTAGTTGAAGAACTTCATCGCAATCAATGCCCGTGTGGGAAGCATGGCGCGCGGCATCTGCGTGTCTTCCTTGAAAGGCGGCATGGAGTCTATCATCCCGCCTCTCCGGGTGTCGAGATTATTCCTCCGTCAGGCAAAAGACGCCGTGGCAGCCATCCCCTGCGATATGCCGCCATCCAAATTCGTCGCAAAACCATTCGTCAATCTTCATTCGCACTTCATCATGGCTGCATGGCCCAGGCAATCATGAATCCCGAGGAAGTCCGGCGCTTCGCGCAGGAGTTGAAACGCTTCAACACGGAGATGCAGCAGCGCTCCGCCTCCCTGCAGAGCCGCTTCACTGCCCTCGGCGAGACCTGGCAGGATGCCGAGCACGAGAAATTCGCCGCAGAGTTCACCACCACCATGAAGGCCATCAAGCGCTTCATGGAAATGTCCGAGCAGCACACCCCCTTCCTCCTGCGCAAAGCCCAGCGCATCGAAGAATACCTCAGCCAGCGCTGATCCAGCATCCAGCATCTAGTACCCAGCACCCATGGCTGACCAGGCACGCATCTCGAATCTCGACTCCATCGAGTCCTTTCGCGTGGCGCTCATCGTCTTCATCAACAAGACCCGCCAGGCGCTCGACTCCGTGCAGGATGCGGTGAAAAAGACCCGCGGCTGGGTGCAGACCGAGCAGCCAAACTACTGGCAGCAGCAGATCCGCATGCGCCAGAAGAAGCTCGACCAGGCGCAGCAGGAGCTCATGAGCGCCCGCATGTCCGAGTTTGTGGACAATCCCGCCTTTCAGCAGATGGCCGTGCGGAAGGCCCGGGCCGCTCTCGAAGAGGCGCAGGCCAAGCTGGACCGCACCAAGGCCTGGGGGCGTGACTTCGACCGCAGCATTGATCCGCTCGCCCGCAAAACGGACTCCTTGCGCGACTACCTCGACAACGATCTCACCAAGGCCGTGGCCTACCTCGTCGAAATTCAAAAAATACTGCAGGCCTACAACGAAACTCCCGCCCCTCCGGCGAGTTCGGACTCCTGACCGTTTGCTCCCATGAATCTCACCCAAAACGCCCGCGAACTCTCCGAGCACTGGCATGCCACCAAGGTGCACTGGCGTGACGCCAAGGCGCAGGAGTTTGAAAAAACCTACCTTGAGCAGCTCCCCGGCCTCATGACGAAGACCGGCGCCATGATCAACGAACTCGAAAACCTGCTCCGAAAGATCCGCAAAGACTGTGAACAGCTCCCTTGATCTCCGCTCCTCGCGCATAGCCTCCCTGCACATCTCGCTGCGTGACACCATCGCCGATTTTGCCGCGCGCAGCGAGCAGATCGCCCGCGAGATCCGCTCCAAGCGTTACACCGCCGAACAAAACCACCTGCAGCAGTTGGAGGCGTTTGATGCTCAGGGCGAGGCCACCATCAGCTCAGTCGCCGCGCAGTGGGATGAGTACGTCAAGACCATCCACGCACGCCACGCGCTGCGCACCACCGCCTTCAAACGCTACGAAGACCGCATCAAACGCGACCTCAAGGCCATGGTGCAGAAGGAGCGCGAGCGCTGGCTCGGACGCCAGCAGATGCGCCGCGTGCATGCAGATGCCATTCGCAAACGCGGCCTCCAGCAGCTCGATCACAACACCGACGCTCTGCTGCTGCGCCTGACCGCCGCCAAAGAACGCCTGCTGGCCGTGCTCAAGGCCACCGGCGAGCGCCTCGGCCGCAAGACCGCCCCCGAGCCGAACACCCGTCTCACGCTGCCAGACATCCCCGCCCGCATCGCCGATATCGAGGGCCACGCGCAAGGCCTTGAGGAGCAGCTCGCCGCCGGCAAAAGCTCCGGCATGTTCAAGATGTTCTCCAAGCCCCGCGTGGATCTTCAGGAGCTCAGCGCCGCAGTGCTCGATTACGAAACCTGCCTGCAGGAACTGCACAACGCCAAGGATGCCGCCGCCGCCCAGCTTCAGGCAGACTATGACCACACCGATGCCCTGGTCACCGCCGACTGGGCTCGCGCCGAGGAAGTCGCGGAGAAATACCGCCTCGCCATGCTGCGCAGGCTTGCCACGCAGATCCCCGCCTGCCTCGCCCGCAATGAGCGCCTCCTCGCCCGCAACATCCAGCGTTTCGAAGTGCAAAAAGCCGCCGCCATCGCGCAGGTCAGCGGCCCCCTCATGCTGGAACGCCAGCAGCTCAATGAGCAGCATGAGGCCGCCATGCACGCGATGCAGGCTGCCGCCCAGCAGCGCTGGTTCAAGATGCAGGCCGAATGGAATCAGAAAATCCCCCCGCTGCTCGCCTCCGTGGAGGCGATCGAGCAGGACCCCGCCGCGCAGTCTGAAGCCTGGACCACCACCTATCAGCCTCACGAGCTCTTTCCATCTTCCGTGCGCTTTGGTGCACTCCAGCTCGACCTCAGCACCACGGCGGCTTTGCTTGCCAAGGAGACGCCCTTTGATCTGCGCGGCCACGAGCGCGTCGCCCTGCCTCTCGCGCTCGCCTTCCCGCAGGAGGGCTCCCTGCTCATCGAAACCGATGACGATGGCGGCAAGTGGGTGGCCGATGTGATGAACGACGTCATCTTCCGTCTCTTCACCCAGGCGCCTCCCGGAAAAGTCCATTTCACCATCATCGACGCCGTCGGCCTCGGGCAGAACTTCGCCGGCCTCATGCACCTGGCCGACTACGAGCCCGCCCTCATCAACCGCCGCATCTGGACGCAGCGTGAGCAGATCGAAGAGCGCCTCATCGAGCTCAATGAGCACGTGGAAAAGGTCATCCAGATGTACCTGCGCAACGAGTACGCGACCATCACCGAATACAACGAGCAGGCCGGCAGCGTGGCGGAGAAGTACCACTTCCTCGTCATCGCCGGACTTCCTGCTGGCTTCAATGAATCGTCCATGGCGCGTCTGAAGAGCATCGTCATGAGCGGCGCGCGCTGCGGCGTCTTTGTGCTCATTCACTGGGACAAACGCCAGCCGCTTCCTGAAGGACTCAGTGCCGAAGACCTGCGCAAAAACTGCCTGCGCATCGTGCGGGAAAAAGGCGTCGTCAGCTTCAATGGCATTCGCACCCTGGAACTCGATGCGCCACCGCCGGATGTCATCGCTGCGGATCTCGCGCATCAGATCGGCCAGGCCAGCATCGACTCCAACCGTGTACAGGTGCCCTTCAGCGTCGTCACGCCGAAGGAGCTGTGGTCGGAAAGCACCACCAACGAACTCCGCATCGCCATCGGCCGCACCGGCGCCACGAAGCTGCAATACCTCGCCATCGGCAAAGGCACCAAGCAGCACGCCCTCCTCGCAGGTAAAACCGGTTCCGGTAAATCGACCCTGCTGCACATCATCATCACCAATCTCGCGCTCTCCTGCAGCCCGGATGAGGTCGAATTCTATCTCATCGACTTCAAGAAAGGCGTCGAGTTCAAGTGCTACGCGGACAACAAACTGCCGCACGCCAAAGTCATCGCCATTGAGAGCGATCGTGAATTCGCGCTGAGCGTGCTCCAGCGCATCGACGAAGAACTCCGCCGTCGCGGTGAACTCTTCCGCAAAGCCGGCGCGCAGGATCTCGCCGGTTACAAGCGCGTCGGCGGCACCGAGCCCATGCCGCGCGCCATGCTTATCATCGATGAGTTCCAGGAATACTTCACCGAAGACGACGCCGTCGCCCAGGGAGCCGCGCTGCTGCTGGATCGCATCGTGCGTCAGGGCCGTGCCTTCGGCATCCACGTCTTCCTTGGCTCCCAGACCCTCGGCGGTGCTTACACTCTCGCCCGCACCACGCTCGGCCAGATGGTCATCCGCATCGCCTTGCAGTGCAACGAGGCCGACGCCGCCCTCATCATGGACGACACCAATACCGCGCCGCGCCTCCTCTCACGTCCCGGCGAAGGCATCTACAACGACGCCGCCGGTGCCGTGGAAGGAAACAGCCCCTTCCAGGTCGTCTGGCTCACCGATGAAGAGCGGGATGCCAACCTCGTCAAAGTCACCCAGATTTCCAAGGAACGCGGCTTCAGCAGCAAGCGCCCCATCGTCTTCGAAGGCAACATGCCCGCCGACGTCCGCGACAACGCCCTGCTCACCACCGCCTTGGAACATCCGCCCGTCAAAGCCCCTGCGGACCCCAAATGCTGGCTCGGCATGCCCAACGCCATCAAAGGCCCCACGGAAGCCATGTTCCCGCGTCAGAGCGGTCGCCATCTGCTCCTCGTCGGGCAGAACGACGAAGCCGTCGCCGCCATCATTGGCCTCGGCATGCTCGCCCTCGCCGCTCAGCACCCACGCGCCACTCCACCCAAGTTCTACCTCATTCACGGCGCACTCGCAGACACACCCGATTGCGTGTTCCTCGAAAGCATCGCCCAGGGCCACGCCAAGATTTCGCAGGGCCACGAAGCCCCCGAATTCATCGCCGAAATCCACGCCGAAATGAAGCGCCGCAGCGATGAAGGCAGCGCGGGAGATCCGCCCATCTACCTCTTCATCCACGGCCTGCAAAAATTCCGCAAACTGCGCTACGAGGAGGATTTCTCCTTTGGCGGCGACGACGCCCCCAAGCCCGGCAACCAGCTCAACGAGATCATCTCCGAAGGCCCGCCCCTTGGCATCCATCTCATCACCAGCCTCGACACCCTCAACAACGTCAACCGCTCGCTCAGCCGCAAGTCCGTCAGCGAGCTCGGCATGCGCGTCCTCTTCCAGATGAGCGCCAACGACTCCGCCAGCCTCATCGACTCCCCCAAAGCCAGCATGCTCGGCCTCCACCGCGCCCTCTTCTACAGCGAACACGAATCCCGCCTCGAAACCTTCCGCCCCTTCGCCCTCCCCGACTCCGGCTGGGTCGCCGAAGCCGTGGCCCAGATCGCGAAGTAGGTCCTTAGACACGCGCAGATAGCTTCCGCGCAGAGCGCCCCTGCGGCACCTGTCGCATGCCCGGCGATCGCAAACCGCATACGAGCTCGCAGCGTCTATTAAATAATGCCGGGCATTTAATAATTGATTCCTGCGAAAAATGACCCAATTTCGGCCGCATGAAATCGATTCAGTCTGCTGATTCCCAGACGCTCCCGCTCGAAGAGCAGCTCGTTGGCGTGAATGCGAAAACGGGCCTCTATCCCGGCGCGCGTTCCTGGTCCGGCGGCCGGTTTCGCATCCTGGGAAAGGGGCCGCTGGAGTCCTACTGCTACCATGTCATGTCGCGGACTTGTGGTGGCGAGGTGGTCTTTGATGACGTGGAAAAAGAAGCGCTGCGCCGCGTGATCTGGCGGATGTCAGAATTCTCCGGGGTCAAGGTGACAACCTACTGCATCATGGGCAATCATTTCCACCTGCTGGCGGAGGTGCCGCACCGGGAGACGTGGCTGCAGCGCTTTGAGGGGCCTGACGGCGAGGCGAAGCTCTTCGACCACCTGCGCACGCTGTACAGCCGCGCCTACCTGGGCCTGCTGCGCGATGAATTGAAGGATCTTCGCGCGCGTGGCATGACCGTCCTTGCCGAGCAGCGGATCGCCGCGCTCAAGAAGCGCTTCTGCGATCTCTCCCTCTTCGTCAAAGAGGTGAAGGAACGCTTCAGCCGCTGGTTCAACAAGCGGCGCGGCCGCCGTGGCACGCTGTGGATGGACCGCTTCAAAAGTGTCATCGTCGAAGGCAAAGGCGAAGCTCTGCGCACCATGGCCGCCTACATCGATCTCAATCCCGTGCGTGCCGGCCTTGTCAAAGATCCCAAGGACTATCGCTGGTGCGGCTACGCCGAAGCCCTCGGCGGCAGCCGCAGGGCGCAGCGCGGGCTGTGCAAGGCACTGGGCAAACCGGTGGATGGTTGGAAGAGTGCGGGCGCAGCGGAGGCGTATCGCTGCCTGCTGCATGCGGAGGGTCGCGAAGTGAAGGACGCGCAAAACGAAAAGGTGCTGCGGCGCGGCGTGAGCGTGGAGTCGGTACGTGCTGTTCTGGCCAAAGGCGGCAAGCTCAGCCCTGCGGAGCTGGTGCACCTGCGTGTGCGCTACTTCAGCGATGGCATCGCGCTCGGGAGCAAGGAGTTTGTGGAAGGCCTCTTCATGGAGCAGCGGGAGCACTTCGGGCCCAAGCGAAAACGTGGCAGCCGTCGCATGGCAGAGTCAGACGAACCCTTCTACACACTGCGGCAGCTCCGCACGCGGCCGCTGAGCTGACGCAACACGCATACGCAACACGCATACGCAACACGCATACGCAACACGCAACACGCAACACGCATACGCAACACGCAGCTCGCCCCGAGCCCATTACAAAACTTCGCCCCCTGGCGGTCATCAAGGCGCAGGCGATAGGCGCGATGCACCGCGTGGTGTCAAAAGCGTACGCGACACCGCCTTGATGGAGGAGCATTCAGGTCCGCTCCCAAAGCGGGCATCCAGCTTTCAGAAGAGTCTGAAGTCAGCCACTCCACCCACCCTCACTCCAGCTCCTTCGCAAACTCCGCCAGCGCTTCCCGCAGCCGCCCGATTTCATCCGTCACCTGCGCAAGCAGCTTGCCCGCCTGCAGCAGATTCCCATTTCGCGTGCATTGAGTCAGCGCGGTCACCGCGTTGAAAGCCGGTGCGGCGACGTAATTCCCCACCAGTCCCTGCAAAGAATGGGCGGCTTCATGCAGCGCTTCGGCATCCAGTTCATGGAGCGCCAGGCAAGCATGGCCGAGCATCGGCTGCGATTCCTCAAAGAACAGCCGGATCAGCTCCAGCATCAGCGGACCATCACCAATGTTCTCGCAGAAAGCAGCGGCATCGAACACGGGTTCGTGGCACGCCGCACCGCAGGGCAGGGGATCCGTCGTGGGGTTCTCGCTGCGGCTGGCGTACTTTTCCAGCAGGGGATAAAGCTCCGTCGAGTGAATGGGCTTGGCGATGTAGTCATCCATCCCTGCAGCCAGGCATTGCTCGCGATCCCCCTTCATCGCATTCGCCGTCATGGCGATGATCGGCACATGCCGGCCGGTGCCGGCCTCGCTTTCTCGAATGGCCTGCGTGGTCTCAAATCCATTCATCTCAGGCATCTGGATGTCCATGAGGATCGCATCGAAACTCTGCCCGGCGAGGATGTCCAAAGCCTCGCGCCCATTGCAGGCCAGCGTGACCTCATGCCCGCGGTCCTCCAGCATCTTGATGGCCACGAGCTGGTTCACCCGGCCATCCTCCGCCAGCAGCAGCTTCATCGGCGCCAGGCTCTGCGGCCCCGGCATGTCATAGGCACCGCCCGTTTTATCATCGGCCATCAGCCCGCCCATCACACGGCTGATCGAGTCAAAGAGATCCGAGTGCTTCACCGGCTTGGTCAGGCAGCGCTCATAGCCCAGATCTTCATCGCCGATCTCGGCGGTCAGATTGCCACCGGAGGAGAGGATTAAAATCTTCGGGGCGCTGTCGCCAAAACGTTCCTGGATCTGGCGGCAAACTTCCGCGCCATCCATTTCCGGCATCATGTAGTCCAGCAGCACCAGCGGGATGGGCGCGCCTTCCGCCTGGGCCTGCTCCAAAAGATCCAAAGCCTCCGCGCCACTGGCGGCTAGGAGCGGTCGCAGCTCCCAAGTCTTGAGCATCTCCTCAAGAATCGTGCGGTTGGTCGCATTGTCATCCACCACCAGCACCTGGAAATCGCGCAGCGTTTCCGGCAGCATCCGCGCCGCGTTCGGCTTCTGGGAGCCCAGTTCAAACTGCGCGGTGAAGTGGAAGACGCTGCCCTTGCCCGGCTCGCTCTCCAGCCACATGCGCCCCTTCATGAGCTCGACAAGCTGCCTGGAAATGGTCAGGCCCAGCCCGGTGCCGCCAAAACGCCGCGTCGTGCAGCTCTCAGCCTGGGTGAAGGATTCAAACACATGCGCCTGCTTGTCCCTGGCGATGCCGATGCCCGTGTCAGACACCTGCACATGCAGCATCACCTGATCTTCCGTCCGGCTCTCCACACGCAGCTCCACCACGATCTCGCCACGCGGCGTGAACTTGATGGCATTTCCTACCAGATTGAGAATGATCTGCCTCAGGCGGCAGATGTCGCCAATCAGGCAGTCCGGCACGTCCGGTTTCACCAGATACGCCAGCTCAATGTCCTTCTCCGCCGAGCGCAGCGCCAGCGTTTGCAGGGTGTCCCCGATGGAGTCGCGCAGGTCAAACTCATGGCTGTCCAGGTCCATCTTGCCGGCCTCGATCTTGGAGAAATCCAGGATGTCATTGAGCACCGTCATCAGTGAATCCGCCGACTGCCGTACGAGGTTCAAGTAACCGCGCTGATCCGAGGTCATGCGCGTGTTCAGCAGCAGCTCCGTCATGCCCAGCACTCCGTTCATCGGGGTGCGGATCTCATGGCTCATGTTCGCGAGGAAGGTGCTCTTGGCCTGGTTCGCCGCCTCCGCCGCTGCACGCGCCATGCGCAGTTCGTCCTCCGTCTGAATGCGCTGGGTGATGTTGCGCGCCGCCGCATAGATCGCCGTCTTGCCCGCATTCGGCGCGGCGGTCCACTCGATCCACAGGTAGCCGCCGTTCTTGTGCTTGTAGCGATTGATGAAATTCACCAGGTTCAGCCCCGCCTCCAGCCGCTCCATCGCCGCCACGGTTTTCGGCTGGTCCTCAGGATGCACAAATTCCAGGAAAGGCTGGCCCAGCATCTCCTTCTCCGTGTAGCCCAGAGTGGTGCAGAAGGCCGGATTGATGCGCTTGAAGTAGCCGTCCATGCCCGCGATGCACAGCATGTCCAGCGCCACTTGGAAGAAGGGGCCCAGCCCGCTGCTGGCCTCCTCCGCTTCACGCTTGGCGCGCACGAGTTCGTCTTCCACGCGCTCGCGCAGCGCCAGCTGCTGCACCAGTTCCAGCTTCGTCTGCTGCAGCTCCGCCATGGACTGCTCCAGCAGCGCCTTCTGCGAAGCCAGCGCGGCATTGGCTTTGTACAGCGCCTCCTCGGTCTCCTTGAGCGCCGTGATGTCCTTGGAAATTCCGCAGGTGCCGATGATGCCGCCATCCGCATCGCGCAGCGGGATCTTCGTCACCAGCGCCCAGCCCGTGCGCCCGTCCAGCAGCCGCTTTTTCTCCTCCTTGCCGGTGATGGACCGGCCCAGCCGCATCAGCTCCTGCTCATCCTCCATGGCGGCCTGCGCCAGTGCGGGCTCGAAGTAATCGAAGTCCGTTTTGCCGATCACCTCCGCCGGATCACAGGCCCCGAGATACTCCGCCTCAGACCGGCTCACCAGCACAAACGCCCCCTGCTTGTCCTTGAAATAAATGCGGTCAGGAATGTAATCCAGCAGGCAGCTGAGCAGCTTGTAGTGCTCCTCAATACTGCTTAAACTCGGCGCACAGGAAGTCGGAGTGGCTCTTTGCGCCGGTGCATGGGCTGGCTTGGCGACGTCAGGCATTCGCCACCTAATACGGCCATCGGCAAAATTGGCAAGGCTGGCATGCGGCATCACATGCCTCAATCACTCAACACCATGAGCCGCTCGGATTTGCCGCAAGGCCAGGATCACCTCCAGCGTGCGCCGCAGCTCCGTACGGGGTGCGCCGTTTTTCAACCGGCTTTGGAGACCTCCGCTACAAACAAGCACCTCATCCGACGCTGCATCATCCGCGCTATCCAAAGCTGACATTTGTTCACCCCACGCACGAGCCCCATCGGCTGAAACTTTAGTCCGCTCAAAATCAATCTCCGCCCCCTCTGCTCCTCCGCCCTCTGCCGCAAAAACGCACGTCCCTTGTACATCCAGCGCAGCCCCATCCCCCCCTCAAAACAACTCCATCTGCCCGCCCGCATCCCGTGGCCGCCGAAACGCCCCCGCACTCACCTCCGGCCTCCGGTGCAGCATGCCAGCACGTTTGACCGACACCTTGAACATCGCCGCGATCTGCTCGGACCACACGCCCATGCCTTTGAGCCGCTTGCCAAATTCACCGTGAGACATCGTCTTCCCCTGTGTCTCCTCGATGCGGCTCAGAATCTTGTCCCGCATGCCGGGGAAATGCTGGTCCAGCCACGCGCGAAAAACGTCCTTCACCGCAAAGGGCAGCCGCACCACGGTGTATCCCGCGAACTGCGCCCCCGCCGCGTGCGCGGCCTCAATCAGCGCGGGAATTTCCGAATCGTTCAGCCCGGGTATGATCGGCGCGGTGGAGACCCCCACCGGCACACCCGCCTCATGCAGCAGACGGATCGCCTCCAGCCGCATCTTCGGCGATGACGCCCGTGGCTCCAGCTTGCGGGCCAGTTCGGAATCCAGCGTCGTAATCGAGATATACACCGCCGTCGCCGCATGCCGCGCCAGCTCCGCCAGCAGATCCACATCCCGCGTGATGAGGTGGTTCTTCGTGATCAGCACCACCGGGTGCCTACACTCGGCCAGCACTTCCAGGCAGCCCCGGGTGATGCGCAGCTTTTTCTCAATCGGCTGGTAGCAATCCGTGACACCGCTGAGCGACAGCGTCACCGGTTTGTAGCTCGGCTTCAGCAGCTCGGCGCGCAGCAGGGCAGGGGCGTTCTCCTTGACCATGATGCGAGACTCAAAGTCCACCCCGGCGGAGAAGCCCAGGTACTCATGCGTGGGCCGTGCGTAGCAGTAGGCGCAGCCGTGCTCGCAGCCACGGTAGGGGTTCAGGCTGGCCTCAAAAGGCAGATCCGGGCTGCGGTTGCGCGAGATGATGCTCGACGAGTGATCGCGCAGGAACTTCGTGGCCACTTTCTCCGGTGCCTCACCGGGATCGTAGTCCACATGCAGCTCTGCGAACCGCTGGTCCGGATTCCCCGCCGCCCCGCGCCCGCGAATGCCCTTCACGTTCGCCACGCCGTGTGGAGATTCTTCATGGGGCGAATGCAAAGGCATAGGTGATCTTACGCCGCCCACGCCGCAAAGGCCATGGCCCTCATGGCTGGGAGCGCCAGTTTTTAACTGGCCGAAGCGGTCACGCTGGCCACCGCTTCCTCGCCGCCTCCATAGCTTCCTCCTCGCACCTCGCCTTGGGACGTTCGCCCAGAGCCGGTTAAAAACCAGCGCTCCCAGCAAAATCCCACCGCTCCTCCATGGCTAAGCTGCCGCCACTGCGGGAGCTTGTGCCACCGCGCGCCGGGCCAGAAATTCATCCGCCAGCGCCCGGTAAGCCTGCGCACCACGGCCGGAGGGCTCATACTCGATGATGCTCTTGCCAAAGCTCGGCGCCTCGCCCAGGCGCACCGTGCGCGGGATCAGCGTCTGGTAGCAGGTCTCGGCAAAGTAATTGCGGACGTCATTGACCACCTGGTTCGCCAGATTGGCGCGGCTGTCATACATCGTCATGACGATGCCTTCCAGCAGCAGGTTCGGATTCGCCCCGCACTCGCGGATCTGCTGCACCACATTCACGATCTTGGAAAGACCCTCGAGACCAAAATACTCGCACTGGATGGGCACCACCAATTCGTCAGCCGCCGCGAGGGCGCCCGTCATCAGCACGCCGAGAGAGGGCGGGGTGTCCAGAATCGCGTAGTCAAAATGGCCGGAATCACGGAGCGGAGCCAGCACTTCCTTCAGACGAGCCATGTGATTGCCAGCCTGGGCCAGCTCGATTTCACAACCGGCCAGCTCCTGATGGGAGCGGATGATGGAGAGGTTTGGCAGACGCGTGCTGCGGATGGCCAGACGCGGGTCCGTGCCTTCCACGAGGGCGGAATACAGGCTGCCGCCGTCTTCCTGGGCCAGCCCGAGTCCGCTGGTGGCATTCGCCTGGGGGTCAAGATCGACCAGCAGCACCCGCACCCCGCGCTGGGTGAGGCACGCGGCGAGGTTCAAAGCGGTCGTCGTTTTACCGACACCGCCTTTCTGGTTGGAAATGGCGACAATCCTCATAGGTACTTGGCACTGGACTTTGCAGATAAACCATGGGACACGCCAGCACGAAATGGAAATCACAGAGAAATGGCTCGGAGAAATCGGCGGATGGGCGGTGATGAAGTCCGCACGCTCCTTGGTGGATGCAGGTCTGGCCGCAGTCACCAGCAGCAGTGACGGCCTCATCCGCGGCACCGCCGGCTCTGGAAAACTGAAATTCACCACCGGCCTGCGCATCCGCACCGCCTCGGATGTGGAAAATCTCTGCACCTGCCCCCACGCCCGCCGCAGCGGCATGATGTGCGAGCACGCCCTGGCCGTGGCTTTGGCTCATGTCAGGGAGCAAAGCGGTGCCAGCAGGCCGCGTTCCGGTGGCGCGAGTTACGCGGCACCGGCGTTAGCTGGTTCCGGCGGTCTGCGTCCCGCTTCAGCCGGTTCTGGTGGGGGCGGCGCATCACCTGCTGGCGGAGCCTCCCCCGTTCCAAAGCCCCGCCTCACCCCGCTCCAAATCCCGGGCCAGTACTCCCTTTACCTCCCCGAACCCCTCCTGCAGGGCCAGATCCGCGAGCCCTTCGGCGTCTTCGTGAAATACCTCCCCGGCGGCGAGGGCGAAACCTCCCTCTTCGCCGCCTGGCTCGCCAGCCAGGGGATCAAGCAGCCCCAGAGCCTGCCCATCTCCCTCAAAGGCGCAGGCCTGAACACCTTCCTGGAGACCCTGGCCGAGCACCCCCGCGTCTTCGTCGGCAAGCCGAACGGCCAGGAGCGCCCCCTCCATGTGGCCCCTGAACTGGTGCGCCTGCCGCTGGTGGTCGAATCCGTCGATGCCCAAACCGTCCGCCTCAAGCTGGAGGGCGCTCACCAAAAACACGTCATGGGCGCGTGGTGGATCTGCCAGGAGACCGCGTCCCTCTTCCGCCACTTGGCCGACACCCCGGCCATGGCCACCTTGTCGGGCGAGCTGAGTCGTTCAAACGTTACCAAGCCGTTACGCTGGTTGGCAGAGCAGGGGGAGTCTTTAGGCGAATGCTTCCAGATGGAACTGCGCGGCGCTGGCCTGGAGAAATTCCACGTCGCCCCCGTGCCCTGCCAGTTCGAAATCCAGCTCGACGGCTCACTTCAGGCGGTGGATGCGAAACTGTCAGCCCGTTACAATTCACACACCTGGCCCGTGCGTCATTCCGATGCCGCGCATTCCATCTTCCCACTTCAAGATGAATCGAATGGCTTCGTATTCTACGTCCAAAACATAGAGGATGAATTCCGCCTTTTACGCCGTTTTGAGGCCCTCGGATTCAAACCGGAGGGGCAGGTCCTGCGGCTGCAGGGCAGTGAGAACGTCCTGCGCTTCTACGCTTCCGACCTCCCACGCCTTCGTAACCTCGCAACCGTTACGGAAGGCGAGCGCTGGCGCTCCGCGACTGGCGGCATCCAGCGCATCGCACCCAAGACCAAGTTCGTCCCTGCCGATGGGCAGAGGGGCGGCGGCGACTGGCTCAGCATGGAGTTCGCCTACGAGTCCACCGATGGCTTCCGCCTCCCCCGTGCCGAAGTCTTGCGCCTCGTCCGCTCCGGTCAAAGCTCGGTCAGAGGTGCCAATGGCAAGCGTTACATTCTCGACATCGCAGCTGTGGATGACTTGGAGGAATCCCTGCGGGATGTCCCCATGGAGCTCACCCCTGAAGGTGCTCGCGTCCACGGGGCCCACGCTGCCTATTTTGGCGATGAAGCCGCAGGTGCTGTTAACGAAATCAGCGTTACAAGCAGCGAAGTGCAGGCGGAGATTGGCGATCTCGCCGGCATGCTCCGCCCTTACCAGATGGAAGGCGTCTGCTGGATGACCTCCCGCATCCTGCGGGGGCGCGGCGGCATCCTGGCCGATGAGATGGGTCTGGGCAAAACCGTCCAGAGCATCGCCGTGGCCCTCTTCCTCAAACAGCGCAAAGGCGACCAGTGCGGCCCCATGATCGTCGTCTGCCCCAAGTCCCTCCTCGGCAACTGGCAGTCCGAGTTCGAGCGCTTCGCCCCGACCCTGAAGGTGCTGCAAATCCAGGGTGCAGGCCGCGAAAAAGCGCTCGGCACGATTTCCTCTTTTGACGTGATATTAACCTCTTATCAATTGATCATCAGAGATATTAAGCATTACCAAAATATCCGTTTTGGTTTGATTCTTTTGGACGAAGCCAGTTTCATCCGCAATCCCGACACCGACGCCGCCAAGACCCTCCGCAGCCTCCATTGCGCCGGTCGCATCGCCCTCACCGGCACCCCTTTGGAGAACGGCGTGCGCGATTTGTGGTCCATCTTCCACTTCGCCCTGCCGGGGTATTTGGGGAACCAAACCTCCTTCAAAGAGCGCTTCGAAAGCCCCATCCAGTCCGGCCTGGACCTCCCTGCAGGCCGCGATGCCGCCCAACGCCTGCAAAAACTGACGCTGCCCTATTTCCTCCGCCGCACCAAACGCCAGGTGCTCAAAGACCTGCCCGAGAAGATCGAGCAGGTGCTGTGGTGCACCCCCAGCGCCGCGCAGAGCGAATTCTACCGCAAGATCCTGGAGGAGGGCCGCGAGGAGATCAAAGCCGCCCGCCGCCGCTCCGGCCAGAACGGCGCAAAGATGACCATGTTCACCGTGCTCCTGCGCCTCCGTCAGGTCTGCTGCGATCTCCGCCTCACCGGCGTCCAGCCCGAAGCCCTCAAAGGCCTCGGCCAGGACGACCTCTCCGGCAAATGGCCCGCCCTCCTCGGGCAGATCGAATCCGTCATGGAATCCGGCGGCAAGCTCCTCGTCTTCAGCCAGTTCGTCCGCTTTCTGCACCTCATGCGCGACCACCTGAAAGCCGAAAAACTCGACCACGCCTACCTCGACGGCAGCAGCCAGGACCGCTCCGAGCAGGTAGCCCGCTTCCAGAAAGACCCGAACTGCCGCATCTTCCTCATCAGCCTCAAAGCCGGCGGCTACGGCCTCAACCTCACCGCCGCCGACAACGTCATCCTCGCCGACCCCTGGTGGAACCCCGCCGTCGAATCCCAGGCCATCGACCGCGCCCACCGAATCGGCCAGCAGAAAGTCGTCAACGCCTACCGCCTCGCCATCCGCGGTACCGTCGAAGAACGCATCCTCAAACTCCAGGCCCAAAAACGCGGCCTCGTCGAAGCCGCCCTCAACGACCAGGCCCCCATGATGGAAGGTCTCACCGAAAGCGATCTCGAAGCCCTGATCCAGTAGTCCACTTGCCCCCTCAGCAAGGCCTCACCGAGAGCAATCTCGCGCCCAGTCTGGCCGCAAGCACTGAATCCCCGAGGGCACCCTTCGTCGCAATCCGCAGCCCTCCATCTGCACCCCGCTCCGGTTCCAAGACCCCATCGCCCCATCGCCCCATCGCCCCATCGCCCACATCGCCC
>JAFLEI010000057.1 GCA_017301975.1 Verrucomicrobiota bacterium | reverse complement strand
CTGCTCTTGTTTGTTTTGGGGCTTTGGGTAGTTTGCTTGGCCATGTGGGTGGTGTGTTCAGGTTGCTCAACACTTCCTTCTTATCACCGATCCGCTTCGGTGACTCCGCCCACATGGTATCTACGGCGGGGCATTCGGGCTTCCGCCATCGTCGCTTGCCATGAGGGCCTTCCGCAGACATGAAGGATTGAGCGTCGTATGCCTGCCTCTCCCACATCCTCAGCTGGAATATTTGCCACCATCATGGCGGTGTTTCGGCAGAACCGCGTGCCATGCCTGGTGCTGAACACGTTTGCCGTGGCCTTGGTGGTCAGCTACTATCAGGTGCCGGCGCTGGCGGGGTTTTGGGAGTCGCTGGGTGCGTTCAAGACGCACTGGTCTTTCGCTTTTTCGTGTGTTTCCACCATGTTTGCCGCGGCGATCATGCCCACGGGCATTCAGTGGCTGATGGGCACGCTGCCGAAGGAGGGGGGAGGAAAACGTCTGCTGCTGCTCATGCTGTTCTGGGGGTATCGCGGCATGGAAATCGATCTATTTTATCACTTCCAGACCTGGATGTTTGGGGATGCGCATGATGCGGGCACGTTGGTGAAGAAGGTGCTGGTGGATCAATTCGTGATGAGCCCGATCTGGTTTGTGCCGACCTACGTCATCGCCCTGCGCTGGGTGGAACTGGGGGGCTCATGGCAGCGCACAAGGCCGACCCTGAACCGTGAATTCTGGACCCGCACCTGCCCGATGGTGCTGATCACGAACTGGCTCATCTGGATACCGGCGCTCGTTCTCGTTTACAGCCTGCCTGCGGCGCTGCAGTTTCCGCTGTTCTCCGTGGTGATGTGCTTTTTTATTCTGGTGGTGACGGTGATGACGCAGAGGCGGGCAGAGAGTGAGTCCGAAATCTGAAGCCAAGTTTCTGCGCAAACGAAGGCGTTGCGGCATCCGGCGAATGCGTTAATCTCTCCATCATGAACCGAACCGTTCAACTGACTGTGCCCATGCCGGCCAAGCTGGCCAAGCTGCGTTTCCCGAAGGCGCTCGATGCACGGTTGCAGTTCCTGCTCGATGAACAAGGTCGCAGAGGCAAACTCTCTGCTGGTGAAAAGAAGGAGGCCGAAGGGCTGGTCCAGATGGCCACGACCTTGTCGATCCTCAAGCTGGGAGCGCAGGTCAAAGCATTGAAGGCTTAAACGCATGGCTGTTCCTGTCAGCCTGCGCAGACGTGTCGCCCGCAGGGCAAAGCACCGCTGTGAATACTGCGGACTTTCGCAGATAGGCCAGGCGGCCACATTTCATGTTGATCATATTGTGCCTCAGGTGGCGGGTGGTGATTCCAGCATGGACAATCTCGCGCTGGCCTGCATTCACTGCTCGTTGCGCAAAGGCGCACGGCAAAATGCCCGTGATCCTCAGAGTGGCCGCACCGTACGGCTGTTTCATCCCCGCGAGCATTCATGGAATCATCACTTTCGCTGGATGACATGTCGTTTAAACGGCATCACCGCCATCGGCAGGACAACGATCGAAGCGTTGAATCTGAACAGCTCTGAGCACCAGGTCATTCGTGCGTTCGAAAAGAAACTGCGAAGGCATCCTCCGCCGGGGCACTTGTGAACCGTGTCATCCGACCTTTCCCGGATGCGACTTCAGCAATTCCAGCAGGCGAAGGAGATCGTCTTCGCTGATGTCCACGAAGGAATCGAGGGAGCGGATGGCGGCGATGATTTCCTCGTGAGTGGGAAGTGATTCATCCAGGGGTGCGCTGGGCTTCTGGGCGGGATGGTGGAATGCGTTGGGGTAGCGCCGCCAGGGGAAGGCGTAGTTGATGAGCACGGCGAGGAGCACCATGACAAGGGCATTGGTGAGGACGGGGAAGAGCACGAAGCTGAAGCCAAGCTGATGAATCGAGCTGCCTCCCATGACGGCGGTGAAGGCCGTGGCGCCGCCGGGCGGGTGGATGCATTTGAGCTGCTGCATGGCCCCGATGGCGAGGCCGACGGCGCAGGCTGCGGCGATGGCGGTGTGAGGGATGCACTGCGCACAAGTCACCCCTATTAGCGCGGAGATACCATGCCCGGCGATGACGGGCCATGGCTGGGAAAGCTGGCCGTGCGGCACACCAAAGAGAAGCACGGCGCTGGCTCCCATGGAGGTGATGAGTGCGGCCGCACCGCCTGCTGGGAGGGCGTGAGTGGAGATGGCAATCAGCGCCAGAATGGCGAGTCCGCCGCCAAGAACGGAGACGGCTTTTTCAGTGATGCTGACTTCGATGAGCTCGATGCCGAGCCATTGGCGCAGTTTGGGAGTGGGCACTGACGGGGAGGGTGTTACTTGGAGGTCGAGTCGTCGAAGTCCGCGTCGGGTAATTCGCCTAGATAGCAAGGCGGGCTGGCATAGCGCGCAGGCTTGTTTGCGGCGGTTTGGGCTTCAGCCTCTTTCAGCAACGGGGCGGGCGATGATTTTGTGGCCAGGCCTTTTGGAGCCCGCGCTGCTGGCGTCTTCTTGCGTGCTGATACCTTCTTCATCTGGACGGGGCGGCTGAGGAATCGAGACTCAAGCGGGAGACAGCGAACAAGCGCTGACGGTTCCACCACAAACCGGCAATGATTGCTCCCGCGGAGTATGCGACCACATCGGCCGGATCTCCCGTGGAGTGCGTGAGTTGAGGAATGATGTATTCGAAGAGAAGGGACCAGAGGACGAGATGTCCTGCGATCTCGAGGGGCTGTGGTGGGCCATCCTGAGGACGCAGGCCCAGGCGGCGATGCAGCCACAGGACGGGCGGCAGTGCGCAAGGCATGAGACAGAGGTCATTGAA
This sequence comes from Verrucomicrobiota bacterium, assembly GCA_017301975.1. Classification (GTDB taxonomy): domain Bacteria; phylum Verrucomicrobiota; class Verrucomicrobiia; order Verrucomicrobiales; family Verrucomicrobiaceae; genus Prosthecobacter. The sequence continues at coordinate 28,232 of JAFLEI010000057.1, read as the reverse complement.
GTGAAACATCATGAAGCCGGGCACTACGTGGGGCTTGATGAAGCAGCGGTTGATGCCGTAGGCCATGCAGGCGGTGAGGAACAAAGCATCGCGGAAGTAACGGAAACGCGGCATGTCAGCAGAGGGCATAGATGACACCTGCCGCACCGGCGGCGATGAGGAGCTTGACCAGCAGGGTTTTGATGATGAAAAGCATGGCGGGGAAGGGGGCGGGGAAGGGGGCGGGGTGTCAGCTTTTTGGATGAACGGTTTCCTCGTGATGAAGCCGCTGGCGGGCTGAGAGAATGGCGGCGCGGCCCAGGTAACCGAGCACCCGGGTGGGCGTGGCGGGATCGACGACGGGAAGGCGGCCGATGTCGTGATCGAGCATCTTCGCGAGTGCGGCGTGGAGAGGTTCGGCGGGATAGGTGACGATGAGATGGCGCTCGCCGACGTCTGCCACAGTCAAGCGGTCGGCGTCCGGATGCTGCATGGCGCGGAGCACGTCGCCGCGGGTGATGATGCCGGTCAGCCTGTCCTGCTCATCGAGCACGAGCGTGGCCCGCCGTTTGTTCAGCGGATCGTCGACGCTGGCAATGCGCGCTGCGTATTCCCGCAGGGGCAGATGTGCCGGGATGGTGGGTGCTTCGCGGTCCATGACGTCTTGCACGCGGGTGAATTGAAAGGGATCAATGCTGTATTCGCAGGTGATGTGCTGGCCGCGTCTTGATAATTTTTCCGTGAGAATGGAGCGCTTCATCAGAAGCACATTGACGCCGAAGGAAGTCACGGAGCCCAGCATCAGGGCGGGCAGGAGATGGTAGTCGGAGGTGAGCTCAGCGGCAAAGATCATGGCGGTGAGGGGGCAGCGCATGGAGCCGCTCATCATCGCCGCCATTCCCACAAGGGCCCACATGCCGGCATCGCCTGCGGGAAGCCACGGAGACAAAGCCGCGCCGAGGGAGCTGCCGATGAGAAGGAGTGGGGCGAGCACGCCGCCGGAAGTCCCGGAGCCGAGCGCTGCCGACCATACGAAGGCCTTGGCCAGGAGCAGGCCGAGCACGGCGGCACCCATGATCTCGCCACGCAGGAGGGTATGAATGGCTTCATATCCGACACCGAGGACACGGGGCTCAAACACCCCGCCGACGCCAACGATCAATGCGCCGATGGCCGGCCACCACATCCAGTGCAGAGGCAGTTTTTGAAAGAGGTCTTCGAAGCCATACACGAGCAGCGTGAGCAAGCCGGCGCCGAAGCCCACCAGCAGGCCCACCAGTGCAGCGCAGGCCATTTCCTGGCCTGAGGCCGGGGAATGAGCGAGGATGGAGAAAACGGGGCCGCTTCCCAGCACAAAGACCCGGAACACAGCGGCGACGCTGACTGCGGCCACCACGGGGATGAAACTGCGGGGTTTCCATTCAAAGAGCAACAGCTCCACGGCCAAGAGCACGGCGGCGATGGGTGTTGCGAAGATGGCCGTCATGCCTGCTGCGGCACCTGCGACGAGCAGGGTTTTGCGCTCGGCCGGGCTGAGAGAAAAGCGCTGCGCGAAGAGGGAGCCCAGGGCGCCGCCGGTCATGATGATGGGGCCCTCCGCGCCGAACGGGCCGCCGGTGCCGATGGAGATGGCTGCGGAGAGCGGTTTCAACAGGGCGACTTTGAGCTGGATGAAACTGCGGCCGAGCAGGATGGCCTCCAGCGCTTCGGGGATGCCATGGCCGCGAATTTTTTCGGAGCCAAAGCGTGCCATGAGGCCGATGATCAGCGCGCCGATCACGGGAACAATGATGACCCACGCGCCGAGATGATGGCCTTGCGGGGTGGCGGGGAGGGAAGACAAGCGCTGGTAAAAGGCCAGATTGGTGATCACGGAAATCAACCAGGACAGGGCATAGGCCGCCAGCGTGCTGATCGCACCCACGACCAGGGCCGCCGAAGATATGAGAAGCACTCGCGGGCAGGTGGTGAAGTCGCCCAGCCTGAAGTTTGTGTCCGGGTTTGGGGACACAATATCGGCTGTCAGGCTTGGTTGAACTGGCATTTCGTGAATAAGTATCGTAATACGATATATGTCAAACAAGGATGGCCCCGAAAATGCTGCACACGAAGGCATGCCCAGACGCAAACCGATCTCCAAATCCCAGTATGAAAACCTCGCGGCGTTTCGCTTCGCGCTGAGGAAGTTTCTTCGTTTCAGTGAAGATGCCGCAGGAGAGGCTGGGCTGACGCCGCAACAACATCAGGCGCTGCTGGCGATCAAAGGATTTCCCGGACGTGATCGCGTGACAGTGGGGGAGCTGGCGGAACGGCTGCAGATCAAGCACCACAGCGCCGTGGGGTTGATCGACCGGCTGGTGCTGGAGAATCTGGTGGAACGTGATGCCTCGGCTGAGGACCGGCGGCAGGTGCACATCAGCCTCACTGCGCGTGGGGAGGGCATGCTGGAGGAGCTGGCGGCCATGCACCGGGAGCAACTGCGGCAGATCGGGCCGGAATTGAGCAGCCTGCTGCAGAGACTGGGGCAGGGGGATGCGGTGCAGTGACGTGTGCAGTCTGAAGCCGTGGATGCTTTCAAACTGGCCCCTGCAAGGCCTGGCGCAATGTTTTGAGCAACGTTTCGGCGGTGTAGGGTTTGGGGATGAAAAATTTGACTCCTGCGTTGATGGCCTTTGACACCATGCCGTCCGTGCTGACGCCGCTGGCGGCGATGATGCGCGCCTGCGGATTGATGCGCAGCAGCACCTGGATGACGGCCGAGCCGTCCATGACCGGCATCATCATATCCGTGAGCACGACGTCGATTTCATTTTTCCGCAGGGCATAGATGCCTGCGGCCTCGGCCCCATCGGCCGCGATCAGCACGCGGTAACCGAAGATTTCCAGAGTCTGCCGTGTGATCTGCTGCACGGAGGCCTCGTCATCAATCACTAGCACCAGTTCGTCATTGCCACGAGGCAGCTCGTTTTCGGCGATGGCAAGGCTCTGGCCTGCCACGGTCTGGGCCGGGAGAAAGACGCTGAACTTGGTGCCGATGCCTGGATCGCTCTGCACGCGAATAAAACCGCGATGCCCCTTAATGATGGCCAGGGTGGTGGAAAGTCCCAGCCCGGTGCCTTTGCCCAGTTCTTTGGTGGTATAGAAAGGTTCGAAGATGCGTTCAAAGACCTCCGGCGGCATGCCGCTGCCATTGTCCTCAACATCAATGACGACATGAGGGCCGGGGTGGGCATCAGGATTCATGCCTGCGTATTGATCATCCACCTGCAGGTTCCTGGCGGAGAGGGAGAGGACCCCGCCATGAGGCATGGCATCCCGCGCATTGACACAGAGATTTAACAGCACCTGATGGAGCTGGGTGGGATCTCCGACCACAGTCCAAAGGCCAGCAGGAATGTTGCACCTGACGCGGATGCTTTTGAGGAAAGTCTCGTTGGCGATTTTTTCGATTTCGTGCAGCAGGTGGCCGATCTGCACCTCCACCTGCCTGCCTTCGACACCACGTGCAAAGGAGAGCACCTGTTTGACCATGTCCGCCCCGCGTTTGGCGCTGGTTTCAATGGTTTTGAGGATGTCGAGCCTGCGCTCGTCTTTTTCCTGGAGCCGCAGCAGCTCAATGGACATCAGGATGGGAGCCAGGACGTTGTTGAGATCATGCGCGATGCCGCCGGCGAGTGTGCCGATGCTTTCCATGCGCTGGGTGCGCAGGAACTGCTGTTCCAGCTTTTTGCGCTCGGTGATGTCTGTGTTGATGGCGAGGATGCACTGGGGCCGGCCTTGGTCATCGCGCACCAGGGTCCAGCGGCCTTCGATGATGAGCGTTTGTCCATCCCTGTTGAACTGCTGAATCTCGCCAACCCACTCGCCTTTCTCCAGCGCCTCGCTGGTGGCGGCCAGGAATGGGGCTGGATCCTGGTAGAGCAGTTCTTTGATGGAACGGCCCATGGCCTCCTGAGACGTCCAGCCATAGAGCCGTTCGGCGCTGCGGTTCCAGTAAAGAATCCGATGCTCCAGATCACGCACCAGGATGGCGTCCTGCGCCTTGTCCAGCAGGGTGGCCTGTTCGCGAATTTTGTTCTCCGACTGCTTGCGCTCCGTGATGTCACGGGAGATGCCGATGAGGCCGATGATGTTTCCCTGGCTGTCGCGGTAGGGGGCTTTGGATACCAGATAAGTGCGTGTGACACCGGCGGCGGTGAGCACTTCCTCCACCATGCCAGTCTGGCCGGAGATCATCACTTCGTGGTCGTTTTCCATCACAGCACGGGCGTCTTCCGGGCTGAAAATCGATGTGTCATCCTTCCCCAGTACTTCCTCGACTTTCCGGCCGACCAATTGGGATGCCCCGTGGTTGAAAAGCAGATAGCGGCCCTGCAGGTCTTTGACGAAGACTGCATCAGGTATGCCGTCGGCCATGGCTTGGAGCAGATTGCTGGTATGGCGTATTTCGGCCTCCATCTGCCTGCTGTTGGAGATGTCCTTCTGCAGGGCGCGGTTGGCCTCCTCCAGTTGCAGGGTTTTCTCTTCGAGTTTGCGGATGAGCGTCTCGCTGTAAACTTTGAGGAGGGCTTTTTCATCACCTGCGGGAGCGCGGGGCACCGGCGGGTGGGCGGCCGAGGCATGGCTCTGTACTTCTTTCAGGCGGGCAATGAAGTCCTCCGGCTCGGCGGGCTTGAGGATGAAGGCGTCAGCGCCCAGATTTAGCGCCAGCCGCTCGTCCTCCGCCTCTGTGTAGGTGGCCGTGTAAACGATGAACGGGATGTGTTTGAGCTGCGAGTCCGCCTTCCAGTGGCGGAGCAGCGTGTAGCCGTCCATCACCGGCATGAGCAGGTCTGAGATGACGACATCAGGCGGAGCATGCCGTGCTTTGACCAGGGCTTCGGCACCGTGACGCGCGGTGGTGATCTCGCAGCCGACCCCTGTGAGCAAGGCTTCCAGATAGTAGAGATTCTCCTCTTTGTCATCGACGATCAGAGCGCGGGTCATGGGGGGGCTTGAGGTGAAGTTTGTGACGGGATGAATCGTTCGATTTCCGCAACGAACGTGTCGGGATTGATCGGTTTTTCAATGTAGCCATTGCACCCGGCTGCGAGCGCCTTCTCGCGGTCGCCAGTCATGGCGTAGGAGGTGACGGCGATGATGGGGATGTCACGCAATGAGTCGATGCCACGCAATGCCTGTGCGACGGCATAGCCGTCCATGGTTGGGAGCTGGATGTCGAGCAGGATGAGATGAGGGACGAGGGTGCGGGCGAGCCCGATGCCTCTCAGGCCGTCCGGGGCGGAGATGACGCGATGGCCATGCTGTTCCAGCAGGAAGGTGGTCAGATAGCGGTTCTGCTCGTTGTCTTCGATCAACAGAATGGTGCGGCTCATGGATCAGGCGGGTGCTTGCAGCGGGAGGATGACGGTGAAGGTGCTGCCTTTCGACCATTCACTGGCGGCGGATATTTCACCGCCGAGCAGCGTGGTGAGGCGGCGGCAGATCGCCAGTCCGAGCCCGGTGCCCTCATGCTGGCGGGTGAGGCCGCTGTCGATCTGGCGGAAGGGTTGAAACAGCTTGCAGAGATCCTCCGGCTTGATGCCGATGCCCGTGTCCGAAACAGACAGCCGCACCGCAGGCTGAGGGGGCTGTTCCGGCGAGGGCTGGAAATCCAGGACGGGCTCGGTCGTGAGGGTGACGTGGCCCTGATCGGTGAACTTGATGGCGTTGTTGAGGAGGTTGAGGAGGATCTGGTCCACGCGGCGCTGATCGCTCTCCATGGTGGCGAGCGCGGGGGATAGCACGGTGGTCAGCGTGAGCTCTTTGGCAGCGGCCAGCGGTTTCACGGTGGCGGTCACGCGTTCGATGGATGCCCTGAGGTCAAACGATGTGGCGCGCAGTTCGAGCTGGCCTGCTTCGATTTTGGAAAGATCGAGCACGTCGTTGATCAGCTCCAGCAGATGGCGTGCGCTGGTGCGCACCATGCCGAGCTGCTTGCTTTGTTCAGCGTTCAGGGGCCCGGCCAGGCCCTGGAGTAGGATGCCCGTGAAGCCGATGATGGAGTTCAGCGGCGTGCGCAGCTCATGCGACATGGTGGCGAGAAAGGCGGATTTGAGCCGGTCCGCCGCCTCTGCGCGCACGCGTGCGGCCTCCAGCTCGGTGGTGCGCGTGGCTACCTTGGCCTCCAGGCTCTCGTTGAGCTCGCGCAGCGCCATCTCTGCCTGGTGGCGCTCGGTGATGTCGATGGAAAGCAGGAAGACGCCTTCGGGCACCGGCTGGCCGCGAACATCGAACCAGCCACTTTCGCCGTCAGGAAAAATGAACTCGGTTTCCTCATGAAAGGGCAGCCGCTCCTCCAGGCAGCGCCGGATCAGGGCAAACACTCTGGACTGCTCAATGCCGGGCCAGGCGTCCTGCATGCGGCTGCCGAGCAGCTCGGTTTTCGGCCGGCGGTTCTGGATGGACGCCGCGTCGTTGAGATAGAGGTAGCGCCATTCGAAGTCGAGCAGCTGGCAGCCTTCGAGGATGTTGTCCAGCGTGCTGCGGTAGCGTTGCTCGCTCTTTTGCAAAGCCTGCTCCGCGGCATGGCGCTCCGAGATGTCAATGCCCATGCCCACCAAGCAGGTGGTGCCCTTGAAAACCACGCGCCGCCCGGTGAAGAAATACGGCCTGCTGCTGCCGTCCCGGCACATGAAGGGGGCTTCGACAGCGGATGCCCCGGTCTCAAAAGTCTGGACGATGCGGTGCGCGACCTCCGTCTTGTGCTCGGCGCCAAAAAAATCCAGCGGATGCATCTGCGCGATCTCCGCGCTGCTGTACCCTGAGACGGTGGAGAAGTTCTGGTTCCAGCGCAAGAACCTGCCCTGCTCGCTGTAAAAATACACGATGCCCGGCATGCTCTCGATCATGGTTTCCATGAAGAGCCGTTCGTTTTCCGCCTCCTCCTGGGCCTGCTGCCGCAGTGCCTCATGCTCCAGGTTTTCCAGCGCAAAGGAGACGTCCATGGCCGCCTCCTCCAGCAGCGCTATCTCCTGGTCCTGGAAGAAGCCGGGCTCTGCCGCATAGACATTGAGCGTGCCACACACCGCGCCCTTTTGCCGGATGGGAAACACAGCGGATGCGCGCAGATTGCGGCGGCCGGCCTCCGCACGCCAGGGCAGGGTGGAGGGATCATTCAGCAGGTCATTGCAGATGCAGGGCCTGCCTTCACGAAACGCCGTGCCTGAAGGGCCCTGGCCTTCCGGCCGTTCATCGGTGTAAATCTGGATGTTGTGGAGATAACCGCCGGTGTCGCCGCACTCCGCCACCGGCATGAGGCGCTTGGTTTCCGGGTCATGCCAGCCGATCCAGGCCATGAGGAAACCTCCATGTCCGACCAGCACGGTGCAGATTTTTTTGAAAAGCTCCTCGCGCTGCGGTTTCCTCACGATGGCGTGGTTGATCTGGCTGAGCGCGGCATACAGGCGCTTGAGCCGCTCGATTTCGAGCTGGTGCGCCTGCAGTGAGTGACTGCTGCTCGGGCTTTCTGGTGGGCTTGAGGATAGATCGGCAGAGTCAATCATCTAGGGGCAAGCCGAATGGCCTGCCTCTCCTATGCGAAGCTTCCCGTAGAATGCCAGCGTTGTTTTACCTCCAGAACTTCTCCACTGCCGCGACCAGGCCGGGGATGGTGTTTTCCTTGGCTTCGACATCGACCTTGAGGCCGCGGGCTTTGATGGCGGCGCTGGTGACGGGGCCGATGCTGGCGATCTTGATGCCTTCGGGCAGGGCGACCTTGAGGTTGAGGAAGTGCTCGACGGTGGAGGCGCTGGTGAAGGTGATCATGTCCGCGCCTTCTTCTTTGAGGCGGGCGAGGGCGTCGAGGTTGTCCTCGGTCTCGGCGATGGTGCGGTAGGCTTCGGCTTCATCGACGATGGCCCCCATGCCGGCGAGTTCGTTGGCGATGACTTCGCGCGCTTCCTGAGCGCGGACCCAGAGCACCTTCACGTTTTCCATGTCCTGGTGGTCCTTGAAGGCTTTGACGAGACCTTCGGCGACGTAGTGGCCTTTGTCCGGCATGAGATCCACGGCGAGGTGGCGGGCCTTCACCTTTTCGGCGGTGCCGGGTCCGATGCAGGCGATGCGCACGCCGCCGATGCTGCGGGCGTCGTTGTAGAGCTTGTCGAACATGGTGAAGAAGGCGTCCACGCCGTTCGGGCTGGTGAAGATGATCCAGTCGTAGGTGTGGCAGTCCTGCACGAGCTCGCCGAAGGAGAGCTGGTCTTCCACGGGGGCGATGCGGATGGTGGGCATCTCGATGACGTTGGCCCCGAGGACGGAGAGTTGCTTGCTGAGCACGCTGGCCTGTGCGCGGGTGCGGGTGACGACGATCCGTTTGCCAAAGAGCGGGCGGTCTTCAAACCAGTTCAACTGCGGGCGCTCGGTGACGACGTCGCCGACGATGGCGACGGCGGGGGCCTTGAAGCCTGCGGCCTTCACCTTCGCGGCGATGTCTGCCAGCGTGCCGACGAGGGTCTGCTGGTGGCTGTGGGTGGCCCAGCGGACGAGGGCGACGGGGGTCTCCGGCTTTGCGCCGTGCTTGAGGAATTCGCGGGTGATTTCCTCGATGCGCTCCACGCCCATGAGGAAGACTTTGGTGCCGTCTGCCTGCGCGAGCTTGGCGTAGTTGAGCGAGGTGTCGGGCTTCGTCGGGTCTTCATGGCCGGTGAAGATGGTGAGCTGGGAGGCGTGTGAACGGTGCGTGACCGGGATGCCGGCGTAGGCAGGGCCTGCGATGGCGGAGGTGATGCCGGGGACGATTTCAAACTTCACGCCGGCTTCATGGAGTTCGGCGGCTTCTTCGGCACCACGGCCAAAGAGCACGGGATCTCCGCCCTTGAGGCGCGTGACGGTTTTGCCCTCGGTGGTGAGCTTGACGATGAGCTTGTTGATTTCCTCCTGAGAGAGCGTGTGGTCGCCGGCCTTCTTGCCGACATAGATGCTGGCGGCGCCGTCCTTGGCGTAGCGCAGGTGCTCGGGATTGCAGAGGTAGTCGTAAACGAGAACGTCGGCGGCTTCGATGCATTCCTTTCCCTTGAGCGTGAGAAGTCCGGGATCGCCGGGACCGGCGCCGACGAGATAACAGATGCCAGGGGTGGTTTTCTTGGTGGCCATGGTGGGAAGGGGGCGTACAAGGTGTCGAAACCACGGCATACCGCAAGGATGGATGACGGATTCCCTTTTACTGAATGAGGGATGGGGTTAAATCGTTAAGGATGCCAACCGTGCCTGCCATCCTCTTAAATCTGCCTGTTGCCTGTGATCCGTCTGAACCGGTGCTCCTGGCGATTTCGGGAGGAAGGGACTCGGTGGCGCTGCTGCACCTCCTGCGGGAGGCGGGGTTCACCCAGCTCATTCTCTGCCATTTGAACCATGGTCTGCGCGGCAAGGAATCGATCGACGATGCGGCGTTTGTGCGGCGTCTGGCGAAGAAGCTGGGCCTGAAATGCGAGATCGAGACGGAGGATGTGGCGGCGCTGGCGGAGAAAAGCCGGGTTTCGACCGAGACGGCGGCACGCGAGGCGCGGCATGCGTTTCTGCTGCGCATGGCGGAGAAATATGACGTGTGGGTCGTGCTGCTGGCGCATCATGCGGAGGACCAGGCGGAGACGATTTTGGCGAATCTGTGCCGTGGCACGGGGCTGGCCGGGCTGGCGGGCATTCATGCGGTGCAGCGTCTGGACTCGGGCTTGCATCTGGTGCGCCCGATGCTGCAGGTGCGGCGCAGCGAGATCGAGGCGTATCTGAAATCCAAGCGCTTCAAGTATCGGGAGGATTCGAGCAACGCCTCGCCGAAGCATCGCCGGAACAGGGTGCGGCATGAGGCGCTGCCGCTGCTGAACGACATTTTTGCCCGGGATGTGGTGCCGCAGGTGCTGCGGCTGGGCTCGCTGGCGGAGCAGGATGATGATGCGCTGCAGCGTCAGGCCCTGGCGTTTCTGATGGCGGAGGGGCGGGTGAAGGAGGACCGCTCGCTGGTGATCACGCCGGAGCTGATGGTGCTGCACCCGGCGGTGTCGTCACGCGTGTTTGCGCTGTGGCTGCGCGAGGCGTGGGAGCTGCCGGGCATTGAGCATGATGTCATCGAGGCGGCGATGGGCATGCTGGGGCCGGATGGCGCGGCGAAGATCAATCTGCCGGGAGACCGGCATCTGCGGCGCAAGGCGAAGCGGATGTGGGTGGAGTAGGGCCTTGAAAGTACTCACGAGCTTTAGCTCGTTCTGGATTCTGGGAAGAACACACGCCATCCAGAGTGAGCTAAAGCGCACAAGTACTTTCCCGGAGCGAGCTAAAGCTCGCGAGTACTTTGCAGAATTCAGCCTTCCAGCGTGTGGACGAAGAGGCCACTGCGGAGCTTGGGTTCGAACCAGGTGCTCTTGGGGGGCATGATCTGGCCGACGTCGGAGATGGCCATGAGCTGCTCGACGGTGGTGGGGTACATGGAGAAGGCGACGGTGTGCTCCTTGCCATTCACGAGTTTTTCAAGTTCAGCGGTGCCACGGATGCCACCGATGAAGTCGATGCGTTTGCTGGTGCGCGGGTCGTCGATGCCGAGGAGTGGCTTGAGCAGGCGGTCCTGCAGGATGCTGACATCGAGCTGGTCGATGGGGCTGGCGTCTTTGGCTGCCTCCCAGGTGAGCTCATACCACTGGTCCTTGACGTACATGCAGCACTGGCCGGGCTTGGTGGGGGACTTGAGGGTGGTGGGCTTGATCGTGAAGACTTCGCCGACCTTCTTGAGGAACTCCTCGCGGTCATTGCAGTTGAGGTCTTTGACGGCGCGGTTGTAGGGCAGGATTTTGAGCTCGTTGCCAGGGAAGAGGACGCTGAGGAACCAGTTGTAGTTTTCCTCGCCGGTGTGGTTCGGGTTGGCTTCGCGGCGGAGCTTGCTGACGCGGAAGGCGCTGGCGGCGCGGTGGTGGCCGTCTGCCACGTAGGCGCAGGGCACCTGACTTTCAAACAGGCCGGTCAGGGACACGCAGAGTCCCAGGGAAAGGCGCCAGAGCTGGTGGCGGACGCCGTCGGGGGCAGTGAAGTCGTTGATGGGCTTCTCGTCCTTCATGAAGCTTTCAATGAGGGCGCTGATGCCGGGACGCTGGCGGTAGGTGAGGAAGATGGGGCCGGTGTTGGCGTTGAGGGCATCGACGAGGTTGGTGCGGTCGTCCTCTTTGTCCTGACGGGTCTTTTCGTGCTTCTTGATGATGTCCTTCTCGTAGTCCTCGGTGTGGCAGACTGTCACGAGGCCGGTCTGGCTGTGGCCGGCGATGACCTGGCGGTAGAGGTACATGCAGGGTTTGGCCTCGCGGACGAGGATGCCGTCCTTTTGCAGGCGGTCGAAGTTCTCGCGGGCCTTGGCGTAAACGGGGGCGGAATAGGGGTCGATTTCGGGATCGAGATCGATTTCGGCGCGGTCCACATGCAGGAGGCTGAAGGGCTTGCCCTTGGCCAGGGCGGCGGCTTCCTCGCGGTTCACCACGTCGTACGGAACGGCGGCGACTTCGGGGGCGTTTTTCTGGGTGGGGACGAGACCTTTGAATGAGCGGATGCGCATGGGGCGGGATAGAGCGCGGGGGGGCGGTTGTCAATCGCGGAGGCGGGGCGGAAATGAGGCTGGGCGGGGCAGGGAAGGGGGCAGATCGGCAGGCGGAGAAGTGAAAACTGGGAACTGAGGACTGAAAACTGAAAATTGGCTTTTGATGGCGGAGCCATCGCAGCTTGTAGCGAGGGGTTGAGCGCAGCGACACCCCTCGAAAGCTCACGCATCGCCCCCCTCAAGCCCTCGCATCGCGTAGCGATGCCAGCACTCCCGCCCTGCCGCCGTCATCAACACCTCGGCCTGCGCACACAGGTCATTGTGCGGCCAGTGCCTCCGCCTATCGTGTGTCAAAGCGGCCCCCGGCCACGCTCCGCATGCCATGCCCAACACCTACACCAGCCTGCATTACCACATCGTTTTCTCCACGAAAAACCGCACGCCGTGGCTCTCGCGTGAATGGCGTCCGCGCTTGTTTGAATACCTGGGCGGCACCCTGCGCGGCATGGATGCGCATTCGCATGAAACCGGCGGCGTGGCGGATCACGTGCACCTCGTCGTTTCGCTCAAGCCCACGCACATGCTCTCCAAGGTGCTCCAGGAGCTGAAGAAGGCGTCTTCTGCATGGATGCACGAGGAAATGCGCGTGGCGGACTTTGCCTGGCAGGACGGCTACGCGGCCTTTACCGTGAGTGCCTCCGCGCTGCCTGAGGTGATCGCGTATGTGCGTGGCCAGGAGGAACACCACCGCACACGCAGTTTCCGGGAGGAGCTGGAAATCATGCTCAGGAAGTCGGGCGTGAGCTTTGACCCGAAGTACCTGGATTGAGGAGAAAGGGCCTGTGGCTAAAGCACCTGCCCTGCTGTGCGCGTGATTGCGCCATCATGGGCCGCCAGTGCTGGCATCGCTACGCGATGCGTGAACCGAGGAGGTGCTCTGGGTATTGGCTACGAGGGGTGTCGCTTCGCTCAACCCCTCGCTACAGGCTTGGATGGCTCCGCCATCCAATGTACATGCCGATAGCAGCCCTGTGTTTTCCGGTTTCCGTTCATTCCGTGTCCTCCATAAGGCCGGGCTTGTCATGCGGAGGGCGCTGGCGGGTGTGATCACCCTGCTGCGGCCTTTTCCTTCGCCTCATAGTTCTCCCGCGCCACTTTGCGCGCTGCTGACACGACATGCGTGCAGGCTTCAATGCAGAGCAGGGGCATGGCGTTGGGCGCGTGATTGGGCTGCGTTTTGGGGGCGGCGGCTCCGGCCATGGGCTGGGTGGTGGTGAGGGGCCAGAGGATGCGGCGGAGGCACTTCGTATTCGCGCAGGTCTTGCCGATGAGCGCGTGGGCCTGGTCATCGGTGATGGTGTTGACGAAGCGGTACATGCCGGTCTGGCGGCCGAGGAGGTCGCGCAGCGGGACGGCGGTGAGTTTTTCCTGCTCAAGCGCACGCGCCATGCCGATGGCGGCGGGGTAGAAGAAATCGAGCGCGAGACGCAGTTCGTCGAGGTCGGTGAGATCGAGACGCCAGCCGCGATTCAAAGTGGGGGCAGAGTGCAGCGGGCGGAAGGCACCGCTGGCGTCGTTCCGGGCGATGAAGAGGGCATCGTGCGCTTCGTGGTGGACCTGTAGATCGTCTTTGCCACGATCCGCGATGTGGCAGAGCGAGTAGGTGCCGTCGGGGTTGGTGGTGATGAGGATCTCGCCGATCTGATCGAGGCCGGAATTCAGCCAGTAGGCGAGGGAGGATTTTACCTCGTCGTTGGGCATGCCTTTTTTGCTCTGCACTTGGTGCTTGGCATCGAAATCGTGGACCTGATCGAGGATGACGTCTGCCATGAGGGGCTCGGTGCCGATGGCGCCGCTGTAGTAGATCTGGCGACCCTGAAGGTGGTGTGGGTTTTGATGGAAGACGCCGCTCTCGCTGAGGGCGGCACCGACGTCCTCGCGCATGCCGAGGAGGACGGGGATGTCTTGGAAGCTGTGCAGGCCATCGGCGATGAAGAAGGGGACGACGACGACGTTCGGCGCGGTGGTGAGTTTGGCCCATTCGGCGACGAATGGGGCCTCCTCCATGTAGGCGTCGATGACTTCGGCGAAGCCGTAGTGGCCGCTGCGAATGAGGGCGACCTGATCCTGGATGGCCTTGGTGGAGTTTTCGTTGAGGCTGGTGCCGTGACCGACGATGACGAGGCTGGTCTGCTCTCTTGGCACATGGGGAGCGACTTCATCCGCACGCTGCAGGAGGAGGCGCGTCATGTTGGGATGGATGCCCACGGGGTCGCAGTAATGGATCGTTTTGCCATCGCGCTGCGTGGTGGGGCCGTCGAGCCGCAGCTCGCGCGGGAGCACCTGCTGGCAGAAGTAGCCTTCGCTGATGAAATTGGGGACGATGTAGATGACCTCGCTGTCCACCATTTCATACACCTCGCGCATGTTCGGCTCCTCTTTCCAGAAGCAGCAGGCGACTTCGCGGAAGAGACCGCGACGGCGGATGGAGTCGGCGTGCAGGTGCGTCGGGGAGCTGGAGTCCGGGTTCGTGGTGGAACCATGACCGACGATGATGAGGGCTGCTTGTGAGTAAGTGTTCAAAGGGAATGGCGTAGGAGATGGAAGGACGAATGGCCCGTGATTACGTCACAGAAGGCGCGGTGGGAAACAATTCGTCATTCGGGGTCCTCATTTCTCGTTCACCCATGGCGGAAGCGCAGGTCTTTGATCTTCGCATCGGGCAGCTTCTCCTGGAGGCGTTTGAGAATTTTCACTTTCTCCTGCATCAGCGCGTGGTGGGCCGTGGGCTGGATGAGGCGGACGCTGAGGATGCCGCGCTCAAAGGTGTCCGGGCGGGTGAGTTTGAAAAGGAAGGCGCCGACGATCTCCTGCCAAGCGGCGAGGATGTCCTCCAGCTTCACGCGATTGGCCATGCCTGCCTTGGCCATGATCTGGGTGGCGAGGTCTCCCACTCTGAGGGTGGGCAAGTCCATGAGCGGCCCGTCCTCCACGCCGCGCCACGCCGAGATGAGATTGTGGCGCCTGCGCATGGCGGCGGTGGGCTTGCGTTTGTCCATGGGCGTATGATAGGCGGCAATTGGCGCGTACTAAATCGCAAATTTCAAATCTCGCATTCTGTGCAGCGCCCGCTAAGGGTTCGTTTTTTCCCGATCCAGCCAACATGTCCGCCGACACTCTCCCCACCGACCATACCGACCCGATCAATGCGCAAATTCTCGCTGTGAGCGAAGACCGCATCAAGGGCTTCACCCCCACGCCGTTTCAGGACATCGCGCAGCTCTGCGGCCTGCCGCTGGAGACGGTGGTGGAGCGCATTCAGGCGATGCTGAAGGCCGGGGTGATCCGCCGCGTGCGGCAGACCCTGCTGGCGAACAAGCTGGCGGAAGGCGCGCTGGTCGCCTGGAAGGTGCCGACAGAAAAGCTCGAAGGCGCTTTCGAATTCCTATTCAAGCAGGACCCCTTCAGCGGGCACGTGGTGCTGCGCTCCACCGACCGTGAGGTGAGCGGCAGTGACTACCGCCTGTGGACCACGCTGAAAGTGCCGCAGGGCTATGACATCAACCAGCATTGCGATGTGCTGGCGAAGCTGATCGGCGCTGAGAGCTACTACACCATGGAGGCGCACGGCATCTTTGCCCTGGGCGTGGGCCATGTGCGCCGCAAGACGCTGGAGCCCGGAGAGCGTGCTGATGAACCCGCGAAGATGATGACCACCAACATCGCGGAACTGGATGCGGAAGAGTGGAACGTGCTGCTGCATCTCAAGGGAGATCTGAGTGTGGACGAAGTGGGCCCCAATCCCTGGGAAGGCCGCGCCAAGGCGGCGGGGGTGTCGTTTGAAAAATTCTGTGAAGTTGCCAAGCAGCTCGACAAAAAAGGCGTCATCGGACGCTTTTCGACCTTCCTGGAGCATGTGAAACCCAGCGCCACCGGCGTGCGCGTGACGCGCTTCAATGCGCTCTTCCACTGGAAGGTGCCGAAGGGCATGGAAGAACGTGCGGGCGGGGAAGTGGGCCGCCACACCATCATGACCCACGCCTACTGGCGCGAAGGCGGTGACCGCTTTGCCAATGTGAACATCATGGGCGTCATCCATGGCACCGACAAAGAAATGGTGCTGGCCCACAAGGCCGCCATCGACAAGCACCTCGCCGAAGAAGGCATCCCACTGGAATACACGAACGTGTTCTGGGGCGGGCGCAGTGAAATCAAGCCCAGCGAGATCTCACCGATCGTCTTCAAGGAATGGCATGCGAAGTGGAAGGACGTGGCGGGGCCGGTGGTGTGAGCAGACGGGCGGTCTGTCTGTTCCGGCTGACCCTCCGGCTTCAGGGAAATGGGGGCAAGATTTTTGAGAGCTGGTCTAATTGACCAGCTTGAACTTGTCGCCAAGAAACTCGAAATCGCGGTGGCTTTTGGAGAAAACCATCAAGCCGGAGGAATCCCCAAATTGGAATTTGAATTCGACGGTGGTTCCGTCCGGGGAGATTGTGTAGTCGCGCTTGCCGCCAACAGGGCCGTTTGCATCAATAAGGACAAGCTTTGAGTCGCTGGTGAACTCGACCGAGCGCCAGCGTTGCTTCGGCTCCTTGACGCTCCATTTGGTTCCCGGAAGCATCGCTGATAACGGCTGGAGTCCGGAAGTCTTGGGCTGTTCCGAAGTCAGGGTTGTGGTGGTGACTCCCAAAGATTTTAACTCGCGGTCCAAAGCGACGGCGTCTTCCAGTTTTTTGAGTGAGAGTGCCCGGCTCTTGAGCTGTTCAAGCTCTCGAATGTATTTGTCGAGGACTGGCTTTTCAACGGCAGCTAGTGCGGCGTTGTATCGAGCCCGAGCTTCGATCAACTCGGGAGGTTCGGCGGCGTACGTGGTGGCGGCGAGAATGAGAAGTGTGATGGAGAGCTTTAATTTCATGGATGAGATTAAGTGAAGGGCTAGAACAGGCCGGGCTGCTGTCAGAAGCAGCTTATCCCCAATTTTTATCGGAAAGTGAGGGGTCGGAATTTACGAGTGACGTTTTATTCTCCCATCACCTGGTAGGTCAATAAAAAGCAACTTTAAAGGAAGATAAGAATTTCATCTATTATTTGGCCCTGCTTCCAAACTCTCTCCCAGCTGGGATCGAGGTGGCTCTTCGTTGGGTAAGTTCATTGATGGTGCGACTGCACCCAGAGAAGTGCATACGTGAAACCCAGGCCAAAGCTTTTCTGAGTCATGAATACGTCGTAGTCGGGGCTTCCGATCTGGCCGGTGGCAAAGCTGCGGAGCATGCCCGCGGCCCCGGCAAACTGACCGATGGTGCTGCGGGGCATCTTGTGGCCCTCCTTGGGATGGGCCAGCACATCGAGTGCGGCGTCCATGTTGTCCGCGCATTGGAGGAGCCGACGGCTGAGAGGGGCGGAGATCGCGAAGGTGGTGGTATCACGAGTGCCGGAGGTATGGAGAGCAAGATCGCGCTCCCGTTCATAGTCCGGGAGTGCTGTGCGCAGCTCCGCCCAGGTCTGAGCCAGCACATTGAAGGCGGGCTGGTAGGCAGGGTCGAGTCCGGCCTCATGCAAGGCGGCGGGTAGTGAGGGCGTCTTCAGCACGGCACCGGCTGCCACACGCTCCGGGTCGGCCAGGCCATTGAGCGCTGCGACGAAGCCGCTGAAATCCTCGTGTCCGTAGGCAGTGCTCGCCACGGTGTTCAAATTCGATCCGCGAGGAATCGTCACGGTGGCACTGGCAGGGGCGGGGACATCCTCCATTTTCACCGACGGCAGGGGCGGGATGATGGCCGGGGGTGGCCTACGACCGCAGCCGCAAGCCAGAGCCAGCAGGAGAAGCGAGAAGAAGGGGGGCAACAGCGGTCGTATCATATCCGGCGCAGGAGGGGATGATAAGTGGAAGCGTGGGAAGTGACGGTGCGGTAGAGGTATGGGAAGTGCGGTGCTGCTGCTGGCCTCAGAATGCTCAGTCCGGATGGTAGCCGACCAGTTTCATCAACGGTTGCACCGGGGGGACCTGTTGCACAAAGAGGTTTCCAACATATCCGGATGGCAGGCTGTCAATCTTCTTTCCGTAGAGCTCTATGCTCACCACTCGCATCCGTGTGGCATCTCTGCCTTCCACGATGAGTTCGTCATCAATGAACAGGGGGCTTCGCAGCACCGGCCAGCCAACTCCCAGCGGCCGTTTCCATGGTCTTTTGCAAAATGGATCAGCATGGATTTCATGGATTGTTTGCTTGTGTAGATTTGGGGATGATTGCTTCCTTTGGCGTGAAAGGCTTCATGAACGGCCGTGGGTTATAGCGCAGGTACTGGAGCCAGCATTATCGCGCATCAATCCACGGCATACACCAGGCAGACGAAGCTGAAGGTGGCGTCTGTCTGTACCGTGCAGAAGTTGCCTGCCTCTCCCAGGTCCGTGCGACGGTAGGTGATGATGCTGCCATGAGGTTCTGGCAAAGTGTCGAGATCGGGAAAGTCAGTGGCGCGGACATCGAAGTATTCTTGCTGGTACTCGCTGCGAATGAAGGGCTGGCGATCGAGAATGGTGCGCAGGCTTGCGGGATCGCAGCGGAAGCAGGCGGTCACCACATAGTCCGTCCATGCATCCTCCGTGAGATGCAGATCGCGGATGCCGGCGGGGATGTTTCCTGCAAACACGACTCTCAGAGCCTGGGTGTCTCCGCCGCCCAAGCGGAAGAGCATGGCGGCGAGGATGAGCGCCGGGAGCAGCATGGCGCTGCGCCGCAGCCACACGGGGGAGTGAAACCGGCGAAACACCCAGCGAATGCACCCCTGACCGCAGAGGACCAGCGGCAGGATGACGACGAGGTGAACGCCACCCACCCAGGCATCCCCTGTGGACAGCGCCACGACAACGAAGAGCAGCAGAGTGGCCCAGAAGATTGGATAGCGAGGAGGCATGCGCTTTGACGGATTTACCTTCTCTCTGCCTTCCTCGGGATGGCGATGGTCACGGAGTAAGCGCCTGCGCCATTGGGGGAGTCGTCAAAATAGAGGATGAAGCCGTCTGCGGTGGGCTCCAGGGCCACGAGGTCGCGGCCCTGGCGTTTGATGATGCGGGCGCGGGGGAGGTCCAGAGCGGCGTATCGGGCCCACTGGACGGGCGTTTTGCACGGGTTATACCAGTGGCTGCCTTGAAATGTCATGTCATCGGGCTCGGACCAGTGAAGGTGCGCCCACTGCACGCCCGCCGGAGAGAAGATGAATTTTTCGCTGCCGTCGATCAGGCCGGAGATGGTCAGGCTTTCATGTGCGGCTGCCGGAGGCCTGGGCGTGGTGCAGCTGGCGGCTGAAAAAAGCAGCGCCAGGGCGCATGCGGTGGAGAGCAGGGGCTTCATGGATGGAGCGCCAGAGACTAGCGGAGGCCGCGCACGGGTGACCAGTTAAATCGATGGCGGGTTTTCTGCGGCGGCAGTTCGCGTCAGAATGGCCTCCACGATTTCGCTCTTGGCACTGGCATAGGCGTTCATGTCGGGCCAGTCCTCGTGGGCGAGTTTGCGTTTCACGGACTCGTAGAGCAGGCGGTCTTCGTCGTGGGTTAGCAGCCAGTTTCGAAACTGCACATGCCGGGTGAATTCTGCGCAGCCGGAAGAGAAGACGTGGATGTGAACATCAAGCTCGGGTGTGCGGAGCATGCGGTGCTCATGCCAGTCGGGCTCGCGCACGCGGAGGGAGTAGCCTGCGGCCAGCAGGGGCTCCAGGTAGGTCGCTTCATCGGCGGAGTCTGCGACGAGCACATCGATGTCGATGATCGGCTTGGCGGCGAGTCCGGGCACGGAAGTGGAGCCCACATGCTCGATGACGAGAGCCTTGGTGCCGAGGGCGTGGGAGATGAGCGCGGCATGGTGGTCAAACTTCGCAGGCCAGCGCGGGTCGTAATCGGCGATCACAATCTGCCGCTTTTCGATTCCGCCGATCAGGATTTCGCTCATGGGGTGTGTGCCGCTTCAGCCCTGCGGGCCATGGACGCGCGGAGGGAATTCGCACGTTCCCGCGCCATGTGGAGGATCTCTGGATCGTACTGCTTGCGGTCGCGCACAGCCTGAAGCACGGCGCGGGCGATGGCGCGGTCATCGCAACTCTCCGGCAGGAGGCGGTGCCAGAGGGAGGTGCGGCGGTCCAGCGAGAGCGGGAACGTCTCCGTGGTCTTCCTGCCATCCACATCGCCGGTGACGATCACGTCGATCGGATTGGGCGCGGAGTGCGGGATGAGGCCCAGTGTCAGAAAGGTGGACAGAAGGTCCAGGCCGCACTGCGGCCGGTGCGCGAGGCAGTTCACTTCTGAAACGGTGAATCCATTCTCCGTGCGACCGACGATGTAGCTGCTCACCCGTGCCTCCTCGCTGCCATGCCCGGGGGTTTTGGGATGTTTCCAGTGGAGCCTCGGAGCGGAGAAATCACACGCGAGGCGCGTGGCGCATGAGCCCAGAAGAAGCGGAAGGAGGAGGGCTAGGGCGGTGAGGAGCGACGAGCGTGTCATGTGGGGGAGGAGAGACCTGAGAGAGGGTGTTGGGACGGCACCAAGGTTTCAGATTTTGGTGGGGTCATTCTCCCCGCCGGTAGAACAGGGCCGCGAGGAAGGTGATGCCCGCAAGTGCGGAAATGCCGCCAGCCACTACGGCACCCTTTTTAGACACATGCTCAAAGGTGGCGGGGCGTGAGAGCTTGGCGGATCCCGGGCGTGCCACATCCAACTCAGAAGGGTGAAGGATCATGGCCGCACCCACTAGCACAAGGCAGAGCCCCAGAATTAGGATGCCGTATTCAAACCCGGTGAAACGCGGCATCGGTCAGCCGGGGCGGTTTGGGTTTGTGTCGGCCTGCAGCGGCGTGATTTGCAGCATCTGCGGGTTCTCTCTGCGGAACATCCATGCGCAGCACGTGGTCAGGAGCAGCAGCGCCACCAGGGCGGACATGCAGCCGCCCTTTTTCTTCTGCGCCGGCCAGCCGGTATCCGGATGACCGTGGATGGCGGAGATGGGGCCGATCCGCACCGCCTCGCCCGCAGGGTGGAAGTGGTCTGCAATGACGGAGAACAAGCGCTGACGCACAGAATCGATTTCGAGCGTGCCCTCGTAGCCTCCCATGTTGAGATGGCTGGACGCGGTGAAGACTCCCAGCACCGGCGGCCCCAGGCCAGAGGGTATGCTGGCGAGTTCGCCGCTGTCCATGCCCATTTTGGCCATCACTTTCGCATAGTCCATTTGCTCCAGTCCCACTACCAGGATGGGCTGGCTGGAGGGGCCATGGGGGTTGCGGTCCTTGCGGTAGTAAACAGTCACTGCAAAGGGATAGTCGAGGTCTTTGTCGTCTTCGGCAGGTTTGCCGGTCATTTCATTCATGATATCCAGCACCGTCTTGGGGTGGGTCTGGAGGACCAGCACGTAGTCGCCCCACACCCAGGCCTCGCCGGGACTGGTGCTGCTCAGCGGCGCGGGCATGGAAGGAAACTGGGGGAGGGGGATCAGTGGATGCATGTGTTGATTAAAAAATAAGCTCAAGGCATCGGCAAGCTTTTTTGTGAGAATGCTGGCGTATGGATGCAGGGGGATGGCAGGGGGCTTCTGCCGATCAGAGGGCGGCTGATCAATCGTTTCGTGGGCCTGCTGCTTTTTCCTGCAAATTCACAAAGGCACCATCCACGCCCAGCAGCCGCACAGTTGACCGCGATCTCAGCTCCCACACGCAGCTGGCCACCACCTCATAGCCGCGCTGCTGGAGCGACTGCACAAGCCTGCGTGGCAGCACGAGTTGATTGACCATGCAGCAGTCCCAGGGCTGCCGCCGCCACAGTGCCGCAAGGGCGGGCAGGAGGCCAAAGCGCGCCAGCCGCGCCTCGGGCATGAGGCGGCGCAGTCGGCGTAAAACGGCGGTGCGGTGGGAGGCAAAGACCACCTGCGCCAGAGGCAGGTGCCGCGCGAGCGCATCGATGACGCGCGTGAGATCTGTTTCGGCGTAGTTGCCTTTGAGATGAGCCACGAGGCCCATGCCTGCTGCCAGCTCCGCCAGGCAGTCATGCAGGTCGGCCTTTGGGCTCCACGCGTGGTGCGCACAGTGGAATCTGCCGGCCGCTCCGCGCACCACATCCAGCTCCACGAAGTCCACCCGCTGCTGCACGGCCAGTCGCACCCCGGCGGGCGCATTCTGCCTGCGGCGGGCCATGCCTCCACGGTGTGCGATGGTTTTCATGGATGCAGCGCGGTGAATGTGCCCGGCACCTTCGTGGGTGGGGCGGCTGCAGTTTTAGACCGTGCTCTCTCTTTACGCAAAACTAAACACGTCCGGGCAGCCTGTGGCGCAGGGCGTGCTTTGCAGGCGCAGCAGGGTGGACTGAGCGCCCAGCTTGAGATCGGGGGGCAGCGATTCCACCAGTTTGAAGGCTTCCTCAAACAGGCCCAGCTCATAGTAGCCTTCTGCCATCGTGCAGATTCTGCAACATTCTTCAATGGACTGATTCATGCGGAAAAAGAGGGGCGTGGTTGGGCGGGCGCATGGGTGGGAATGCGCGATGCATGCTCTTATCCGCACCTGAGGCCGATGTTGGATTCATGAAATTCTAAAAAAATCATTGGAATGAGGGGGCAGGGGCAGGGGCAGGGGCAGGGAAGAACGCGCCAGCCTCTTGGGCTGCGGTGGGAGACGCAGCGCCACAACGCTTTCCGCAGGCCGGACGGCGGGCGTGAACTAACGGGCCGCCCGAAAGCCCCCATCCACAGGCCGTATAGAACGATGAGGCCCGAGATCATTCAGCACCCCGCGAAAGCGGTAGCTGCGATGCAGGCCTCCGCCTTGCATCTTCGCGACCGCAGTCCAAAAGGGCTGGTGCAGCTTTGAAGCAGGAGCTGTGTCAGGGAAATGCATTCCGAGCCCGTTTCCAAATAAGGCTTTTGAGTGCGATCGCGCCATGCTGCGCTTGATCATGCCCTTAAAGTAAGTTGAATTGGATCCTCTGGCATTATGCACGTTGTCTCGCACAAACCACACGCATGGTTTTTTCTTCAAGACGGTGATTCATACTATTTGGATGTGAACTGCAATATGTCGGCTGTTGGCTTTGATTTGTTTATCAAGCTGGATCAAAACGAACGCAGGGAACATCACGCCCTTGGCGAGGTTTACATCGAATATCTGGGTGCGAGAGTCGCTTATTGGTGGACGGAATACAGTTCGAGAAATTGCACCTCGGTGGAGGCAGCCGTGCATGAAGCGATCAATGCTTATTTGAAAAACGGAGCCCTGGATGTTTAGCGGGCAAATAGCAGATGTTTTTCCTCTACAAGATCGCGCAATCGGCTCCACCTACGTCGATGACATTGACACCCTCAAGGACGACTCCGAAGCCGTGCTCCTCATCCCAGTCACAACCAAGCTGCACTCCAATTCGAACCGGCATTTCATGGTAAGGCCAAGTGACGGTGATTGAAGACAGCTCGATCATCTCAATGAGCTGCGAGGGCTTGCTGATCTCCGGCATGTCTTCGACCCATTCAGGGCCAAGCGTTTCTAGGTCGGGACGTATCTCGTTATAGTACGCAAACCCTGCTTCGAGGATGGCTTTAAATATGATGTCATCGCGTTCCACGAACCTCCGCCAGGCTGCGACTTGTTCGGCACATGGTTCAACCGGTTGTCATCTTTGGAGAGCACATCAATCGGGGTCTCAGGATTGGATTCCTGGCCCATAAGCGGGATGTCGAATTTCCCGCACCAGCGAAAGTCATCCCATCGCAGTTGGATCTGATCTAGTGTGGCGGAATTACTCATGGGTTTTGAGAGGTCGAGTGAGTGTCCGGTGTGGCGAGTGATCCTGTTGAATTATGGACAATCGATGCTGATTTTCTTCAGGCAACAACCTCCAGCAAACCAAAAACGCCTTCCCCATCACGGAGAAGGCGTTCGTTGAATCCAGATGTTCGCGAGTGCGATGTGAGAGACACGCTCTTCGCGCATCAGCTCACCTTACGCCACGATCGGCAGCAGGTTGTCTTTGCACCACTGGCCGTTCTGCTTGGTGACGCCATCGGGGTCATCGACGGCGACGTGGGCTTCGTCTTCGCAGATGATCCAGCCGGAGTAGTCGCGGGACACGAGCCATTCGGTGATCTTGTGGAAGTCGAGCTTGCCGGTGCCCATCTGGGCCCAGGGCTCGGCGCCGTTGCCGGAGAAGTCCTTGTAATGGATGTGGTTCACCAGGTGCTGCCACTTGTTGAGGGTGGCGATGACGTCCATGCCGCCACGGATGATGTGGCCTACGTCTGGGGTCCAGCCGGTGACTTTGGGGTCGAGGCTGCTGAGGACGACATCATAGTCTTCCTGGGTGCGGACGAGGGAGGCGGGCGGGGAGTTCGGGTGGTAGGAGCACTTGAGGCCGAGATCCGCAGCGCGCTTGGAGACGGCGTTGACGTTCTTGGCGATGTTGAGGCGGCGGTTCTGCAGGTTGTCCTTGCGGCCGGAAGGCAGAGTCACCGTGCCGAGCATGGAGCCGGGGAAGTGCTTGAGGAAGTTGAGGGTGAAGTCGGCGGCTTCCTTTTCATTCGGGGCTTCGGTTTCGCCGTCCCAGGCGCAGACGAGGGCGAGTCCGGCGAGCTGCATGTTGTACTGCTGCAGCACGTCCTTGAGCTTGATGGGATCGCAGAAGTCGCCGAGCCAGTACTTGCCGCAGCCGAGGGCGCTCTCGGAGATCTCCAGCACCATGGGTTCGATGCCGGTGAAGCCTGCTTCTGAGGCGACCTTGATCATGTGGTCGAGCTTGTTGTCGTAGCCTTTGCCGGTGCCCTGCATGAACCAGGTGTAAACTTCGGAGCCGAATTGGATTTTGCCCATGGTGTGAGTGTGGTTGTGGGTTTGCTGTGGAGAAATCACGACGGTCAGTGCGACCGGTGGAGCGGCATTGGAGCGAACGAGCGCGAACTGTCCAGCGCCAAAATGCGGCGGCTGCTTACGGAGACTCTGGTGGCGGGGGGAGTCCTGCGGGAATGACGGGCTTGTCGCGGTCGCGGATGTCATGGGCGATCTCGGCGATGACGTTGGTGCTTTCGCGGCGCTTGGTTTTGGTCAGGCCCAGGGGGATGCGCAGGCTGCCGCGTGAGAGGCCGCTGCGGCGCATGACGAGCACCTCGGCGTCCAGGATGATGGCGTGCTGCTTTTTGGCATCGAGGCTGACGTAGGGGCCGAGGAGCAGGCTGGCGCGGGTGGTGCCAGGGGAGTGGGTGGGTTTGAATTCGGCGCGCCCGGTGAAGCCGCGGGGCAGCATGGGGGCCTGAAAGCCGTTCGCTCCGCTGAGGCGCAGGCTTTTGATCTCAAACCACTGCTGATCCCCGGGCTGGCCAAAGGCGTGGAGGCGCATCTGGTAGGGGCCGACTTCGGACACCATGGCCCCGCCGACGACCATGGCGCTGAGGGCTACGCCGGATTCCGTGGCCTTGGGGATGAACTCCACCCTGAAGGCGCTGCCGCCTGCTGTGGGTGCCGGGGCGCTGGACTGGTAGTCGTAATGCGTGGTGAAGACATGGACGCAGGAGGGCAGCCAGAGGAGGGGCAGCAAGGAGAGCAGGGGACGCATGCAGTCCAAAATGCAGGGGCGGGAGGCGGGAAGCGAGCCTGAAATGGCAGGGCGGAAACTTCACTCTAGGAAAACAATCACTAGAATTGACAATATTAGCAATGTTTAATATAATTACAATAACATGACGGTTTCTCGCATTCTCGCCCTGCTTGCTGCTCTCGCCCTGCCTCTTGGCTCGGTGCAGGCGCTGACTTGGGATGAGACGCTGAACGGGGAGCTGTCTGGCGATGGCAATGCGCCGACGCTCATTGGCACCCTGGACTCGGGGGTCAATTTGTTTTCTGGCACCATGGGTTCGCTGGGGGGCACGGGGCCGCTGGATGCGGATGTCTGGAATTTCACCATCGCTGCGGGCTATTACCTCACGGGGATCAATCTGGTCGATTACTCGGCCCAGAGCGGCAGCCTGACCAACAACTCCTTCATGGCGATCGCCAATGGAGGCACGATCGACTTCAATGATCCCTCGCTCCACCTGAGCAATGCGCTGTGGGGCTACGGTCAGGATGGTTTTGGAAACACGTACATGGACCTGCTGGCGCTGCTGGATGCGGGGCCGGACTTTGGCGGCATCGGCTTTGACGGGCCGCTGCCTTCGGGAAACTACACGTTCTGGATCCAGGAGGGGGAAGACCAGATCAACTACGGCATTGAATTTGTGACCGCCCCTGTGCCGGTGCCGGAGCCGGGCGGCGCTTTGATGCTGGGGGTGGCGGGTTTGTGGGCATTGCGTCGTCGTCGGCGGCTGCGGTGAATGGTTTGCAAAGAGGCGTGGCCGCAGCTAAGGCGGGCGGGACATGATTCGGAATCTCTTGTTCGACTGGTCCGGGACGCTGGTGGATGATCTGCCCGGCGTGGTGGGTGCTGTGAATGGCATGCTGCGTGCCGCTGGCGCTGCGGAAATGACGCGGGAGGAGTTCAAGGGGCGCTTTCGCCTGCCGTACACCGACTTTTTCGCGGAGGTGCTGCCGGGCCTGCCGGTGGAGCGCCTGCAGCAGCTCTACCTGGAGCATTTTACCCATGCGCATGCCGACATCGAGATCCTGCCGCATGCGCGAGAGTTCCTCAAGTTCGCCGCTGCCACGGGGCGGCGGATGGTGGTGCTGAGCAGTGCGCCGCTGCCGCACGTGATGGCCCAGGCGGAGGCGCTGGGGGTGCGGGATGCGTTTGAAGTCATGCGCTGCGGCGTCATCGACAAACGCACGGAAATCCACACGCTGCTGGCTGAACTGGACATGGCGGCAGCCGAGACCGCCTTCATCGGCGACATGAGGCATGACATTGAGGCGGGCCATTCCGCCGGGGTGGTGACCATCGCCACGTGCACGGGGTATGAGAGCGCCGAGACGCTCATGACGGCCGCGCCGGACATGCTGGTGCCAGATCTCTCTCGGCTGCCCGCCCTGCTGGGGACTTTGACCGGCAGTGATGGCGCGTATCCGGTGTCCACCGTGGGTGCGCTGATTTTGAACTCGAAGGGGGAGCTGCTGCTCATCCGCACGCACAAGTGGAGCCACCGCTGGGGCATCCCCGGGGGGAAGATCAAGCGCGGCGAGTCGTGCGAGGCGGCGCTGGAGCGCGAGATCCTGGAGGAAACGGCACTCACGCTGAGGGACATCGAATTCGTCATGGTGCAGGACTGCATCGAGCCCGTGGAGTTTCAGCGGTCGGCGCACTTTTTGCTGCTGAACTACATCGCGCGCTGTGCGGAGGCGGAGCCGCAGGTGGTGCTGAACGAGGAGGCGCAGGCCTTTCAGTGGCTGCCGCTGGTCGAGGCCCTGAAGATGGACCTGAACATTCCCACCCGCATCCTGCTGGACGAGTGCCTGCGGAAGGGGCTGCTGGGTGGCGTGCCGAAGGAAGTTCCCAATTCCCCAACACCTGCGGTGACTTCCGCATTGTCAGATCCCAAGCCCCGCCTAAAAACCCCCCACCTCATGCTTCCCCCTGACGAAATCCGCATTTCCGCCCTGCGACTGAGCACGCGCATTGGTGTTCCCGAGGCGGAGCGTGCCGAGACCCAAGTGCTGGAGGCTGACGTGACCCTGCGCATCCGCAGGCGTTTTGAAGCGATGAACGACGACATCTCCGCCACGATCGACTACGCCGCAGTGGCTGGACGTCTTCAGGCCCTGGCGGCAGAGCGGCCCCGGAGGCTGATCGAAACGCTCGCCGCTGAGATGGCGGCCTGCGTGCTGGAGGAGTTTCAGGCCATTGGGGTGACGCTCGAATTGCGCAAACGCATCCTGCCGGACACGGATCATGTGGCGGTGAGATTGGTGCGCGGAGAGTGAACGAAATGGCAGGGGTGGCGTCCAACATCCCCGATCTCACCCGGCGGGGACTGCCTGCCCGGTGCATGTGCTGTGAAGCATACCCTTCCGCCAAACCATGAAATCTCTGCGCCTCCTCCTTGCCGCTCTGCTTGCCACCACGCTGCTCAGCTCGTGCGAAACTCCGGCCGATTCACGCCAGCCCACGGTCTCCCAGCAGGATGCCTATGACCTGAGCTGGGGGCTGACGCCGCGCAAGGCACGTGGAAATCCGAAGATGCGCTACCAATACAATGCCCGGGCGGAGCAAACCGCCGCACCCATGAGCGTCGATCCGGCAGCCTCGGGCGATTCGGCCCTGGCTCCGACGGCGGCTCGTGCTGACAGGGGCTAGGCGCGTGGCCGATGGTAAAATGGGCAGTCATTGGGGGGGAGAACCGTGCCGGCATCATTCATGCGGACATGGGGCGGGTGGGGCGCGTGCCTGGAAACTGAACAAAAGGGAGCTGTGAAGCGTCCAAGACTTCGATCTTGCCAGCTAGAGACAGCCCGCCTAGTATCGTGACCCGTTACCCGTTAAGAATTCAATTTCGCCAAACAATGACATCTCTGCGCTTCATCTTTGCCGCTCTGCTTGCCTCCACCGTCCTTATCTCCTGCGGTTCCTTTGAACATGTGGATTCCCGTAATCCGACGGTGGCTCAGCAGGATGCCTACGACGTGAGCTGGGGCCTGCCGCCCCGCAAATCCCGTGGCAATCCGAAGATGCGCTACCAATACAATGCCCGGGCGGAGCAGGCCGCCGCGCCCATGAGTCTGGAGCCCGCCGCGCCCGCCGCTCCGGCGC
>JAFLEI010000056.1 GCA_017301975.1 Verrucomicrobiota bacterium | reverse complement strand
GCTGCATGGCCTGATCCCAGAGCCCCGCCTTGGCCCAGCGGCGGAAGTGGCCATAGACGGTCTGCCATGCAATGTCGGGAACATCCAGCGCACGCCAGCTGCAGCCTTCCTTGAGCACGAAGAGGACCCCTGCGACGACCCGCTCCAGACTGCTCAGCGGACGACCTGCACCTGTGGCGACCGGCTGCCCCTTCTGGTATTTAGGAATCTATGGCTCTTATAACCCGGGCCAGCTTGGGCACCGCCAACTGATAGCTTGGATGTAATTCCATTCTCCCAGCTACACCATTTTCTATCTGTGTACAATTTTAAAACACGCCCTAGCAAAGATTCAAATCAGGCAATGCATTGGCTTTTAAAGGCTGCAGAAAGGAATGATCCAAACGCGCAGGCATTTTTAGGCGCGATGTATTTCCGGGGAGGGGCAATCAAAAAGGATCTAGTGCAAGCGTACAAGTGGATCAATCTGGCGGCAGCTCAAGAGCAGCATGATGCCGCACAACTGCGAAACATTGTTGGGGCAGAAATGTCACCGCAGCAAATTGCGGAAGCACAGAGGCTTTCCAGCGAGTTCAGACCCATCACAGTCGATGTAACAAATCTTCAGAAGATGAGTGAGCGAGCGCAAAATAGGTGAAATCGAAGTTTGGTGAAAAGTGTGTATGGCGTCCAAGACTGCCGAATCTCACTCGATGTTGATGGGACGCAAGGAGTGTTGGAAGAGGTTGCCGCCGAAAATTTTGGCCTGCACGCTAAGAACTGACGGATGAAAGTTCCGAATGGAATCGCTTATGGTCTGATCTGAACAAAGCTGTTTCCGAAGAATTGTAGGCACCTTGGTGGTCTTGAGAAGACGGGTGATTTTAGAAATCGCCAACGGTGCAGAATTGCACCAAGGTGATTTTTGGTGCCTGCCATCGTAACGCCCTCGTGGTCGGACATGTCAGTGCCATTTTTCACGATCAGGCCGCAATGCCCATTTTGTCATGCGCTGACACGCTGACTGTCAGCGGAAACCGCTGCTCAAGCTGCCGCCGCTAGCCTTCCATCTGGATCATCGATCACCAACCCATTAGATTTCAGCCTCTGGATGGCACTGTTGCGACTCTGAGCACTCAAAGCATGGAAGCTGCGCTGCAATTCCCTGGGTTCCAGAGGGCCTTTCTCTTTCAATTTGGCCAGGATGGCCTCTTCCAAGACTGCCATGTCAGTGCTGTCAGTAGCCTGTCCTGTGCTGTCGGTGGATGCCGCATCCTTGTAGCTGCACACGACCCGGTAATGTTCCTGGCACAACCATCGGGTCAACCGCACAGCCTGCCGCATGGTTGCTTGAAGTTCGTTTGGATCAGGTTTGAGCGGTTCCTTCGTCCCTTCGGTAGGATTTAGGTCCAGCATCCTCTCCATTGATTTGGACACCATAAGGACGTTAAAGAGGCGAAAGGGCAGATCTGGCAACCAAGACAGGTGCGGATGCAAGGATTCGGGCACCCGCACAAGTGCATCGGTAAACTGCTCGTAAAATTCTTCCGCAACCCGCCTCGCGTGTTTGTTGATCATGATGGTCGATGGGCCCGCCTGGGAAGTATTGCTGCGATAATCGGAGGCCGCTTTCAAACACTTGGACCACTCCACAAACTCCGCTGCATCGACAGCTGGCAGCCGTTTGGGATTACCGTGCTGCTGGAACAATAGCACAGGTGCAGTCTGGTTTACGGTTGCACAACGACGGTCAAAAAGAGCTCTCCTGACAGGCTCGCGCCCAGTAACCCATAGTGCATGTACCGTGCCTGGTACCTCTGACCCCTTAGACGTGACTGTCAACGGCTTTCCCTGCCAGCTAAGCGTGAGCAATTCCGTCAGCTTTTGCTGTTTGCCAGGAGGTAGCTGTGCCCATTCCGCCATGGGGTCACCTGCGCCATTCATTATGACGGCGCAGTGATCCCGGGAATCAACAACGGCACGCGCTGCTGCATCGGGATCCACTCTGGAGAGGATGGTGCGTCGGCGCATCATGTTCACGACGGTTAGCGGAAGTTTCTGCGCGTAGGCCTCGAATTGTGGATCAATGGAGCTGCGGTCAGGTCCCTTGGTCGCGACACTGCGCAATGCATCCTTGATCACTGCTCGAATATGGTCGGAATCCAGATTCTGTATCCGGGTGGCATCGTCAACCCAACCCCGACCCAGTACAGACAGCCAGTCGAAGTGCAGCAGGCTGTCGGAGAGCACAGCGAGACTGAAGCAGGGCGGGGACTGTGAGGAACCATCGTCGAAGAAGCACGAACGCCCCAAACTGGCGGCAAAGTGTGCCAGACCGGCAGCTGCCACTACGGGTGTGTCAAGGCCCAGGAGCGCGGGACCTTTGGCGGCCAGAGCAAGCAGTCGGGGCGGGATACAGTCTCGTACATCAGCAACGATGTCACCGCTGCCGAATACAAATGGAGGTGGAGGTGTCATGCGCGTCTAGGGTGCATATTTGAGATGAGAGTTGTACATGGGGCAGTGCTGTGCTGAGTGGTGATGGGGTGTACATTGAATGCTCAAGATTGACCAATCAGCTGTAGTCGGTTATCCGGATCGACCCGAACACGTCCTTGTTGTTGCAGGAGGTCCAGTACAGGCTTGAATGAATCCGCACTCCGCTTGTTGCAGGAACGTTGCAGTTCCCGCACTTTGCAGGGTCCTTTGCGGCTCAATATGGCCGTAACCTGTTCAGCACTTTTCAGGAGAGTTCTCACTGTGTACATTTCACGCGCCTGCTTCAGCATGCTTGCGTGCATCCGAGCCGCATAGAGGGCTGTCGTGAACGCCGCCTTGCCGCACCAGAAATCCTCTTTGTCTCTTTTGAACTGAAGGAATACCCACATGAGCCGCTCCGGCAGGTCACAAAACTGCGCGGCGTGTGAACTGTCGTCCGGCAAGATTCCCTCAAGCGCAGCCAAATACTTGTTCTGCGTATTTTGAAACGTCCGCTGATAGTCTGGGGGAATCGGTATTCGGCTCTGCATCTGAATTGATCCGAAGCACCTTCTCTCCAACAACTCGTGCACAACCTGGTCGTAAAGCCTCCATTCATTGTCCGCTTTGTATATTTGATTCTGTGTAACCGCTCCCGTAGAGCAATCCCAAAGGAGGCATTGATCGTACAGCTCGTTCCATGGCGATGCCTCGTCCTGCAGCGTTTCACCAAGCCGTTCCATAGACATCGATGCCCACAGGTTGACTCGTGCGTATTCAAAAGTGCCCGGTCCTTGATCTGGGTGCAGTGGGGCAAACTTTGTATCGTGACCGCGCAACAGGGGCACCAAGACGCGCGCCAGCGTTTCATCCTTGGAGGAGAGTTTGTGAAATTGGTCGAATACTCCACCGGCGGGCATCAACAGCAGGGCTTCGCGATGAATGGATTCGTTCAATACCGTGTCAACCTTGTCCAGAGAGATCCCTTCAAAGAAGAAAGATGGCAGGTGTACTGCACCCGGAGTGCTGCGTACTGGATTGCCGCCGCGGCCAAAGTACATCATTGAGCCAGTCAGACTCATCTCATCAAACACCTGGGGATCGAGTCCGCGTTCTGTGAACAGCTTTTCTTGCTCCTCATTAGCTTTGTCCCGCCGCTGGCGGAAGAAGTCGGGGAGGTCTCCGTGTTTCATGCCGCCCGAGGGCGGAGACCCGCTGGCGAATGTCCAAATGTCGGCGAGACGGCGCGAATGGCTGCTGGCACTTTGGCGCAGCCAGTTCGCACGAGTGCGGAGCGGATGAAACAGACGTCTCTCCAGCAGATGCAGCCGGGATGTCGTACTACCGATGCGTAGCAGACTGAGGTGTGGTTTGACACGGCCGCCGCCGGAATCCACCAGACCAGCATGAGGGCCGGCAATGTTGGTCAGTACACCTGCAATCCCAATTGCCACATCGACGGGGTGCAGGCTGTACTCAATGGCAATGCCTTCGATAAGCCTGCCATAGGAAACCCCGGGCTTGGTGAGCACCTGGGAAGCGCCGGTGCTCGGAACGGGTGGTGACGCAGGTGTGTCGGATGTGGGGAGGGCAGGTGTGGATGGCTCTGAAGATGTGGTCATGATGACAATCATGTGAAGAGTTCGGAAAGTGGGCGGCGGTGAACTGAAGTGCGGCGGCCATGAATGAGCTTGGCGTCCTGACTCCTGATGAATCGGTATGGCCCGTGTGGGTGACATGAAAAAGTTCCGGTCCCAAGTTCTGAGTGTCAATTACAACCAGCATGATGCATGCATTTAACAGACGTTTGCGGATTGCGTGTGTTAGTCAGGCGGGATGAAGGATTCATTCCAATCGCTGGTGACATTTTTGTCATCCAAGTGATGGGATGCTGAAGACGATGGCTCACGAATGCCAAAAAATGAAATTAGCGGACGCTGAGTTAATCGTAGAGGAAAGAGCAAGCTGAACCCTTTCAATGTGATTGGCTGTGCGCTGTTGACCTCTACAGCCGATGCAACACCGGCCGGGGCAAGCGCCACAACGTGGACAGCCGAGGCCTCAGTTGCGCAGTCCGCGGATAGACCATTTTGAGAATGTCGGACAGTTCTGTACTCAACTTGGCGGGCAGGTCTTTGTGCGGTGTCGTTACGTTCGAAGGTCAGGAACTGATGAATACGATCGGACAGTTCGCGATGTTGATCCAGCAACGTGGTGATTGTGATGTGCGTCGTTAGAGAGTCACTGTACAAGTGCGCTGACAATACCATTGGCATGAGAATGTGCGCGTTGGTTCGACGGGCGCATAAGACATCTAGGAGAAGAATAAAATCACCTTGTTGTTTTTATGAACATCCAGTACGTCTTATGTGTTGCTGCGGAACCAGAGCGGTGTGCCCAAAAGAGGAGAGGGATCACCCCGTGTACTCAATGCGATAATGCTTGCTCATGTACGAACCACCGCCTTCGCGAGGAACAGGCTGTTGAGTTCTGTACACCATGTACGAATCGACGTTGCACTCATCGGCACCAGCTGAGAAAGCCTGTCCCAACAAAACGCCGATTCGTCTGTTGGTGTCGTCGTTATCCTGGGAATGATTTCCAGGAATGTCGATATCAGCAGTGTTGCAAATGTTTCGAATGTCAGTGGCGGATAGCACCTCCCCAAGACGTTTCAAATTTCGAACCTCGATGGCAAGCCTCCGTAGAAATGATGTCGCGATATTGCTGACCTGAGCCTGCAACTCTCGATGTCCGTCAAGCAGAGGTGCAAGGCCGATTTTTTGTACGATCCAGTCGAGCACCTGTGACCATTCGCGAAAGTCATGGCCAACAGTCTCGGTTCGCTGCTTGCCCCACTTGAACCATTCGGCAATGACGGAAAAGACACAGTTCAAATACCAACTCTGATGGTGCTTCAGGTGTTCCAGAAGATCTCCCTCGAGATGTCGGTGGTACGAAAACCCCTCACGTTTGAGAATCCTAATGATGCATGAGCGGTTTGCGAGATCTCGTGTGGTTTCTGCCCCGTTTGAACTCAACATGACCACGAACTTCTCGGGAGATACTTCAACCTCAGCCTGATTTGGAACACGCGCAGAGAATGCCCCTCTCGCAGTCATGAAAGATTCAATGTGCGGTGAATTTAATTTGCCCCTGCAGTTGTCGATTTGGATAAAGGGCCTTCCACTAAACAGTGCTTGCGCGAAGCTTTCATCCAAGGATCCCACTCCTCCCTTTTTCTGGGTGATGACCGTGGGGTGCTCATTGTACAGTGCTGCTGTGATTTGCTGTAAATATGATTTTCCTGCCTGTGATTGATCCGCCTCGGTGATGAAGATTGGGATTCGTCCCTGAATCAATCCCCCCATTTTTAGTCCCGGGGAGATCAGGCATGCAAAAGCCCGAGACCGGTCACTGGCCGATTGAAAATGAAATTCACCAAGTAGATTCAGCAGCCATCCGGCTGCCGTCATTGGATCAATGAGGGGGAGGGCAGTTCCTGCGGCGACTAAAATTCCCGACTCATCAGCATGATAGCCCTCTCCGAGAACTTCAATTCTACCCGCTCTCTCCACAGCCACTGCACAATCAACCAGCATTGAAATCCGAGGAAGCAGTCGCTGCGCCTCAGTAGATCCCATGAGTGCATTTGCGGTGCTTTCAGAACTGATCGATGATTTTAGCTCGGGAGTGCCATTTTTGCCAGATCTCCAGGCCACAACTTTGCCGAAGCGTTCGATGCGACTGCGGAAAGCCGATGGTTTAATGGGGCTCAATCGCAACTTCCCGTGATCATGTTGGCACAATTCAACGATGGTGTTGCATCGCAGAAACATGGTTTTTGACGCCGCAATCCGTTGGAAGAGCTTTCCAGCACATTCGGAAATGGTGACATCTCCGGATGGTAGGACGATCAGGTTCTCTGGCGCTTCAAGTGCGTTTACACCTACCGATGTTGTCCTGTCTGGCTGTGGGAGGTTCAGGGTGCTCCATTGGGCATGAACTTTGTTCATGGCAGCACCTCCGGGTTGAAATAAAGCACGGCCTGGCGAGTGCCATTGTCTCTCAGTCCGCCAGGCATACGAACAAACTGGCAGCGTGACCATGTCGCCCGGTCCGCCCCCATTTGCACTGCGTATCGCATAAATGGTTTGAGACTGTCATCCTCGATGCCCATGCATGGAAACCATGCATGCAGACTTTTGCCTCCCGAATAAACAACTAGGGCTGGATGGACCTTGAATGCGAGATGGTGAATCAAAGCCGAACAAATGTCGAGCACCGTGAAGCCATCATGCGATAGTCGGGACACCAGCTGCGACTTTGAAGCCGTGCTGGCATCCTGCGGGGGACAGCATGATGAAATGCCGCTCACAAACCCGGGCGCATCATCGACTTTGAAGTCGAATTCAATGACCAAGAAATGGCGGGGACCAGTGTTGCCGAGACAGCGCGTCGAATTTTTCCCGTCGCAGGTCACCCCCTGGGTGTGCGTCATAGGCGACGGCACTATAAACTGACATTCGTCCAAGCGGTCGCACTTGCTCAGGTTTAACGTTTGCGCTGACCAGAGGCGTCTCCCGCAACACAGTAGCGGATCCCTCGGGAAAAGAAGTCGAAGAATCTCCAGGCTCCCCAGAGAGCGGCCTTGCGGGCAGGCAGGCAACGCGCTTTGCAACTGTCCCATCAGGGGCCCAGAGCGGACAATAGATTCAATGGCTGCAATATCCGGTAAGGGCCACGCTGGGGAGAAGCTTCCCATCGATGATTCGCGAACCTCAAAAACTGCGCCTCCAGTGTAACGGCGAGTATTGCCGATCTGCCGAAGTATCTCCCCGTCGGGGATACGACGTGTAGCAAATTCGTCAAATATTGTGCGGGCAGCCTCAAACAGACGGGTATCGTCCGAGTAGTGTCTCGACAAAACGCAGAGAACTTTGAAAGTCCAGTCATGAACGCCGCCTCCGGCGTGGGGACAGGAAGTGATCAGACGTCGCTCCGCAGTGGTTAGGAAATCTGCGGTGCCTGAGGGCAGGTAAGCTGGTTCATCAGGAAACGAAGCAAGTCCGCTGCTCTGTTTGAGCAACGAATTGGGTGTTTCGAAACTGCAGGGATGATCACCCGTCGGCGTATTTTGTGTATATTGTTTCATGGACGCAAATGTGTTTGCGCCGCTCGCCTGCTGTGTCAGACTTACGTGTCTCCTCGAAAAAGACCCGCGTTGCCTGCATGGCGCGCGGCCTTCTTCATTTCTTAAAATTCTGATTCACATGCGATGTTTCTTCTTCGCATCCTTGGATTGAATTGATCTGCTCCTCCATCTGTTGATGCAGGTAGTTCAAAAGACTTTCCAGGTGAATGAGCCTAATTCCTCTCGATGCACCTTCGCGGCGTAAAACCACTGAGTGCACTGGCGCCCCTGGTCCAAGAATCAGCTCATTCAGACTGGCACGGCTCATTCCGGTATACGGACAGCGTTCGCCAGACTTAGGAAGTCGGATAAATTCTGGTGTTCTCTGTGCTGTGAGGGGGGACACGCAGCTTACAGATGCTGTCGTCATTGATGTGCGGTGACGACATTGCCGCTTGTTGTTATCGTTGAGCATATGCGAGCAAGTGTGGCTCGCATCGCCAGAGTGATGTTGGGGTAAAACTGCCTGGCTTTTTCACCCCAACTTTAAAAACCTCTATCCCTAACCGAGACACCTTGTTCGTGCAGTTGTCCTGGGATTAAAATGAGCACAGGCCATGGCATTTCAAATACTCGCAACAATATTCCCCCCCCCTCATCAGAAGCTCCTGCAAAGGAACGATCATTTCCCTCGCATGCGGTCACAACTTGCCAGGCTTGATGGAATATTATTGCGCTAATGTTCACAGTTCAATCCAGTCATGCGAACTCACTCAGGACCAGTGTAGTGTGCCTCTCGCTCGTCCCATCAAGCATTAGGCGGTGCACCCAAGGGTGCGTCCTGTTCACACCGCAAAACACCAATACGTCTCTATTTCTCAGCCCTACTATAAGAGCGATGCCTTGATGGCCGTTTAACCAGACAATATTTCCGATCATGCGAATTGGTGAACTCCCTTGTCTTAATCAGGTCAAATATAAATTTCGACACCACGAATTTTTCAATTCTCCCATCCAAGTTGCATTCGACTCCCACAATCGGCGGGGAGGCTGCCCTCACCAGTTTAAGGCTCTTCAAGCGTTCTTCTATCATAGCTTCAGTGGCGACCAAGTTGATCGAAAGTCCAAGACATGCCATGCGAATGGCTCCTCGCGTCATGAGCCAAAGCGGGCAGTGCGGATTGGTCCAATTGGTTGCGAGCATAAATAGGCAATCATCACTCACTCGCTTGCTGCGCCGGCTCAAATTGTATTGAACCTCAGCAAGACCACGTAAAAAATCGACTTTATGTCGATCAATTCCCTCGGCTAGGGCAGAGGCGATAAGGACATCGGTCGTAACGCAATAAGGGTCGTGAAGCAGTCTCGCCGCTAAGTAAGCATGTCGCATGTTGAGCATCTTGCCCCACCCTTTAATGACAAGCGATTCTGATATGAAATGATCAAACAACACCGCACGTGCCTGCAAAAGCGCCGACTTGCGAGCCTGTTCAAGAGCCTCTGCCGACAACGGACCAAGCCGTGACATCGCGGACAAAATCTCATCCTCCACACACTGCCCATGCCTGATGGTTTTTAGCGAATTGTATGCTTCCGTCCGGAGAAATTCATTCCAAATCCTTGCTGAAATTGTTTGGCTGCCTTTTTCTCCTTGGAAATATTTTATATTGTGACGTCCTCCAACAGCCAGTTTGCGGAGCCTACCAATTCGCAATTGAATCCTCGCGCCAGGACTCAGGAAAGGGACCCTCCTCCGCTTTTTCACCGTCTTTGGGGCGTTCTTGTTATGCACGCTCATGGAGCTCAGGAAGACAATCTGTCATTAATTCACTTTAGATTCCGAGAACAAGTGCAAACTCGCTGGATCAAAATATGCTGAGACCAATGCCTCCTCCAGATGTCTTAACCAGACATATTCAGACAAGCACAACCATCGTCACACATGTTGTAACCAGCGTTGTAATAACGCCAATTATTTCATCACACTTCCTTGACCCTCAAAGAAGTGGAGGCGAGGGGAGTTGAACCCCTGTCCGAATAACCATCATCCGTAGCGTCTCCATGCTCAGTCTCATGTTTGGTCTCGGTGGGAGGCGGCTTGAGACGGCCTACTCTTCACCCAGCGTCCTGTTTGATCTCGTTTGTGACCCGGTCGCCCGGCCATCAAACCAGCCTGGTAGTGGCATCGTTCAGGCTACCAGACATTGCCTGAAGGATGTCGCAGGGCTTAAGCTGCGAGTGCTAGCTCGTTAGAGTTTGCATTTGTGTTTTTGATCCGGTGTTTAACGAGGCCAACGAATCATCCTCGGCATGCAGCTCCGAACTAAGGCTACCCGTCGAAACCAGTACGCCCCCGTTTTGGAGAGACTCAGGATACCCCATGGCGGGGCGGGGTCAAGCAGCATCCAGCATCCAGCATCCAGCATCCAGCATCCAGCATCCAGCATCCAGCATCCAGCATCCAGCATCCAGCATCCAGCATCCAGCGCTCGACATTCCGCATTCACCATTCATTTTCCCCGCCCCCATGCCCGCCCTGAAGCTTCACGACACCCTGACCCGCACCGACCGCGAAACCACGCCGCTGGATGGCAAGACGCTGCGCTTTTACTGCTGCGGACCCACGGTGTATGGCCCGGCGCACATCGGCAACTTCCGCACCTTCGTGGCGCAGGATGTGATGCGCCGCGTGGTGGAGGCCTCCGGCACCGCCACCCTGCACGTGCGCAACATCACGGACGTGGACGACAAAACCATCCGCGACTCCCAAAAGGCGGGGCAGACGCTGACCGATTTCACCCAGGGCTGGACGCAGAAATTCCACACCGACTGCGCCGCGCTGAACCTGCTGCCGCCGCACATCGAGCCCAGCGCCGTGGCGCACATCCCGCAGCAGGTGGCGATGATCGAGAAGCTCGTCTCCGGCGGGCATGCCTACGCCGCCGCCGATGGCAGCGTGTACTTCCGCGTGTCCTCCTTCAAAGACTACGGCAGGCTCAGCCACCTGGAAGACCGAGAGCTGCGCCTGGGGGCCAGCGAGGCCGCCAGCGCGACCGACAGCGACGAGTACACGAAGGATTCCCTCACCGACTTCGCCCTCTGGAAGGCGCGCAAGCCGGAGGACGGCGAGAACTTCTGGCCCAGCCCCTGGGGCGAAGGCCGCCCCGGTTGGCATCTGGAATGCAGCGCCATGATTCTGGAATACCTCGGCGAGGACTTCGATCTGCACAGCGGTGGCGTGGACCTCATTTTCCCGCATCATGAAAACGAGATCGCCCAGAGCTGCTGCAGCACGCACGGACACTTTGCCCACCACTGGATGCACGTGGCCCACCTCATGGTGGACGGCGGCAAGATGAGCAAGAGCATCGGTAATCTCTACACACTGGCGGATCTGGCCGCGCGTGGCTACACCGCTGCCGAGGTACGCTACGTGCTCATCTCCGGCCACTACCGTGCGCCGCTGAATTTCACCATGCACAGCCTGGACTCCGCACGCCAGGCGCTGCAAAAACTGGCGAAGGCGGACAAGGCGCTGGCCGCCCTCTCCCCTGCCCTGCCCGAGGCGAAATCGGCAGGTCCTTTCGACGATGCCTGGACCACGCTGCTCAATGACCTCAACGTCCCCGGGGCCATGGGCTCCATCTTTGGCACGCTGAACAAGCTCAAGCCCGCCGCGCTCTCCGCCGAAGAAGCCGCCGCCGCACGCAGCGGCCTGCACTTCATGCTCGGCGCGATGGGCATCGTGCTGCCCCCCGTGGCCGAAGACGCCGTGGCCGATGTGCCCGCCGACATCCAGGCCAAGGCGCAGCAGCGCTGGGATGCCAAGCAGGCCAAAGACTGGGCCGCCGCTGATGTTTTACGCAAAGAACTCGAAGCCGCCGGCTGGCTGATCAAGGACAGCAAGGAAGGCTTCACCGTGGTGCCGAAGTGATGGGAGGAGAGGGATCATCCTGATCCCTCAAGCGCACGCAATGCCCAGCGTGAGCGAAGAGACAGCCACGCCATGCCAGCGCGGAACGCAGGACGCGAACGGAGCGTGAGGGACCAGGATGGTCCCACTCCTTCCAATCCAACCAGCGCCTCCGGCAGAAGAGGGATCATCCTGATCCCTCAACGCTCACGCAATGCCCAGCGTGAGCGAAGAGACAGCCACGCCATGCCAGCGCGGAACGCAGGACGCGAACGGAGCGTGAGGGACCAGGATGGTCCCACTCCTTCCAAACCACCCAGCGCCTCCGGCAGAAGAGGGATCATCTTGATCCCTCAACGCTCACGCAATGCCCAGTGTGAGCGAAGAGACAGCCGCGCCATGCCAGCGCGGAACGCAGGACGCGAGCG
The DNA here is from genome assembly GCA_017301975.1 of Verrucomicrobiota bacterium. Taxonomy (GTDB): domain Bacteria; phylum Verrucomicrobiota; class Verrucomicrobiia; order Verrucomicrobiales; family Verrucomicrobiaceae; genus Prosthecobacter. The sequence goes on along the minus strand of JAFLEI010000056.1, from coordinate 20,266 downwards.
GAGCGTGAGGGACCAGGATGGTCCCACTCCTTCCAATCCAACCAGCGCCTCCGGCAGAAGAGGGATCATCCTGATCCCTCAACGCTCACGCAATGCCCAGCGTGAGCGAAGAGACAGCCACGCCATGCCAGCGCGGAACGCAGGACGCGAGCGGAGCGTGAGGGACCAGGATGGTCCCACTCCTTCCAAACCACCCAGCGCCTCCGGCAGGAGAGGGATCATCCTGATCCCTCAACGCTCCGCGTTCACCCAGCGTTCTTCCCAAGCCGGGACCAAGATGGTCCCGCTCCTCCAAACCGCTCAGCGCTCCCGCGCCATCCACGCCAAGCTGCCGGGATCAAGATCATCTCCTTCCTCTGGACACATCCCCACTCTCCTTACCCTCGCTTTTGTTTTGCTTTTTTCGTCAGCTCCGCAGAAAACACAGCGTTAACTGCCCGCCCTATTCCGGCTTTCCCACCTCTCCCCAACCATGAAACGCACCGCCGCCCTGCTCCTCGCCGCACTCTCGCTCTCCACCCTGCATGCGGAGGACTGGCAACCTGAGGCGGGCTTCACCTCGCTCTTCAATGGCAAGGACCTCACCGGCTGGTGCTTCCGCGAAAAGACCAAGAAGGACGATCCGAATCCCGGCGCCATCACCGCCAAGCACGATGGCAAGACCGAGGCGAAGGATGCAGGCCAGTACTTCGTGAAGGACGGCATCTTCACCGTGAACTTCCCCACCGAGATGGACAAGCTCACGGGACAGATCTACACCGTGGCCGAGTTTCCGACGAACTTCGTGCTCAAGCTCGAATTCCGCGCCGGGGTAAATGCGGACAGCGGCATCTTTGTGCGCAAGCCGCAGCTCCAGTGCCGCGACTACCTGGTGGCCGGTCCCTTCACCGACCTGAAGGCCTACAAGCCGCAGGAGTGGAACCAGATCGAAGTCACCGTGAAAGACGGCGTCACCGTCTGCACCTGCAACGGCGAAGTCCTCCCCGCCGTGATGCCCATGCCCCCGACAGGCCCCATCGGTCTCGAAGGTGACCGCGGCGTGATGGAGTACCGCCACATCCAGCTCAAGGAGCTGAAGTAGCAGGGGGTGAAGTTCGGAGAACTCGTCTCCAACTTAGGCGGAAGCGAGAGGGAACGAACTCGGACGTTCCTTCGCCTCCCGCGCCCGCATCCCCGGAGGATAGGCCTCCCGGCCTGTCAGCGGATCGAGGCGTCCCGCCTTTGTCTGGAAACCTGGCAGGTCTAAGGCTGGAAGCCCCAGTCCATAGTCAGGCCGGAGGCCTAACCTCCGAACGTGGGTGAAATCGACGAAGCTCGACGCTTCGAAAGCATCCAAACGCTCCAGGTTTGGGAAGCTCATCCATGAGCCTTCCCGGCAATTCCCACCCCGCATTCCGCTTGAGTTTCGCCACCCGTACCGCCATCAGGTGGGCGCAAGATGCGCGGCTGCGTGGCGTAGCTTTCATACCCCCTTTTGCTTCCAGAATGAAAAACCTCTATCGCCGCCAATTCCTTCGCGATCTCGGCATCTCCGCCGGTGCGCTGCCGTTCCTTGCCGGGCTGCCCAGCCTGACGGGTGCGCCCACGCCGCAGCGCAAGCAGAGGCTCATCATCATGTTCTCGCCGAACGGCACGCTGCCGAATGAATTCTGGCCGGATCAGGAGGGCGCGGATTTCAGCTTCAAGTCCATCCTCAAGCCGCTGGAGCCTTTCAAAAAGCAGATGCTCATCCTGCACGGCATCGCCAACAAGGTCGGCGGCGATGGCGACAGCCACATGCGCGGCATGAGCTGCCTGCTCACCTGCGATGAACTGCTCAAGGGCAACATCATGGGCGGCGGTGGCAATCCCGCAGGCTGGGCCAGCAACATCTCCATCGACCAGGAGCTGAAAAACTTCCTGCAAAGCCGCGCGGAAACGAAGACGCGCTTTGGCTCGCTGGAGTTTGGCGTGGCGGTGCCGGAGCGTGCGGACCCCTGGACGCGCATGAGCTATGCCGGTGGCAACCAGCCCGTGGCCCCCATTGATGACCCTCATCAGATTCTGAAGAAGGTCTATGGCCGCATGAAGGACAAGGACAGCCTTGTGAGCATTTTGGACGATGTGCGCGAAGATTTGAAAAAGGTGTCCTCCAAGCTCAGCGCCCGTGACAAGGCGCTGCTGGACCAGCACATGACGCTGGTGCGCAGCATGGAGCAGGATCTGGCCGATGCCGACAAGCAGGGCAAACTGGTGCACCCCGTGCCGCAGGTGGACCCCAGCATCGAGCTGGTGAACGACAACACGCCGCAGATCAGCCGCATCCAGATCGACCTGCTGGTGAACTCCCTGGCCAATGACATGGCCCGCATCGGCACGCTGCAGTACATGCGCAGCGTGGGCATGGCGCAGATGCGCTGGCTCGGCGTGGAGGAAGGCCACCACTCCCTCTCCCACGATCCGGATGACAAAAAAGACAGCTACGAAAAGCTGCTCAAGATCAACACCTGGTTCGCCGGCGAGTTTGCCTATCTGGCCAAGCGCCTGAGCGAAACCCCCGAAGCCACCGGCGGCGGCAGCATGCTGGACAACACCCTGCTCGTCTGGACCAATGAACTCGGCAAGGGCAACAGCCACACGCTGGACAACATCCCCTACATCATGATCGGCGGCGGCTGCGGATTCAAAATGGGCCGCAGCCTGAAATTCACCAAAGCCGCGCACAACCGCCTCTGGATGTCAGTCGCGCAGGGCATGGGGCATGATTTGCAGACCTTCGGCAAAAAGGAACTCTGCGAAGGCGGCGCCTTGGCGCTAAGCTAGAGCGGGCGTCCCCGCAGGAGAGGGATCATCTTGATCCCTCAACGCTCCGCGTTCATACATCGCTCTTCCCGAGACGGGACCAAGAGGGTCCAATGCAGCACCGTGCGCGGAGAAACAGCCGCGTCTTGCCAGCGCGGAACGGAGGGACGAGAGCGGAGCGCATGGGACCAGGATGGTCCCACTCCTTCCAAGCCACCCAGCGCCTCCGGCAGGAGAGGGATCATCTTGATCCCTCAACGCTCCGCGTTCACCCAACGCTCTTCCTGAGACGAGACCAAGAGGCTTCACTGCAGCAGCGTGCGCGAATAAGCAGCCGCGTCTTGCCAGCGCGGAACGGAGGGACGAGAGCGGAGCGCATGGGACCAGGATGGTCCCACTCCTTCCAAGCCACCCAGCGCCTCCGGCAGGAGAGGGATCATCTTGATCCCTCAACGCTCCGCGTTCACCCAACGCTCTTCCTGAGACGAGACCAAGAGGCTTCACTGCAGCAGCGTGCGCGAATAAGCAGCCGCGTCTTGCCAACGCGGAGCGGCGGGGCGAGAGCGGAACGTGAGGGACCAGGATGGTCCCACTCCTTCCAATCCAACCAGCGCCTTCGCCAGGAGAGGGATCATCCTGATCCCTCAACGCTCCGCGTTCACCCAGCGCTATCGAATTTCCTCAAACCGGGGACCAAGATGGCCTTCTCTTGGCGAATTTGCGCCCGTCTCAAAGCACCGGAATCCCCCTCCCCCGCCAGCCCGGCGTGCCATGGGCCTCGAACCGGCGCTTGCAAAGCCCGCCAAACTCGCCAAGGAAGCACGCTCCTATGCCAGCCACCCCAGTTATCAATCTCCGCAAGGGACACGCAGTCCGTTACAACAACGACGTTTGCGTCGTCACCGACACCGAACTCAAGACGCCACCGCGCATGGCCTCGTTCGTGCAGATGTCCGTCCGCAGCATCACCATCGGCAAGATGTACAACCTGCGCATGACTTCCAATGAGTCGCTCGAATCCGTGAATCTCGTCCGCGACAACCACGAATTCAGCTACAAGGACGGTGACGGCTACCACTTCATCCACCCAGAAACGTTTGAAGACGTGCTCATCGGTGAAGACAAGCTGGACGCCAAGACCCGCGGCTACCTCATCGAAGGCCAGAAGTACCTCGTCGTCTTCGCCGATGACGTCGTCGCCGGCATCGAACTGCCCGCCAACATCATCATGACCATCACCGACAGCCCTGCTGGAGTGAAGGGCGACTCCGCCAACAACGTGTACAAGGAAGCCATCACCGAATCTGGCATGCGCGTGCAGGTGCCGCTGTTCATCAACAACGGCGACAAGGTCAGCATCAAAACCGAAGACGGCACGTATCTTGGCCGCTCGAACTGAGTTTGCGCTGAGTTCATCGAATTGCAGAACGCCTGAGTGTGAAAACGCTCAGGCGTTTTGGTTGTTGGAGGATGGGCTTCCAGCCCGTCCACGGATCGAGGCGTCCCGCCTTCGTTTCTGATCCAGACCAAGAAGTGTTTGAAGACGCCTCACTGGAGCGCGGGCCTCCGAGCCCGCAGCAGGTGCCATTCACTCAGCGCGTGATCGTTTACACACGCAGTCCTTAGCAGAAAAAAGCACCACTACTCCAAAGCAGAGGCAGAAGGAAAAACGCGGAGTTTCCCATGCTTCGCGAAGTGCTGCGGGCTCGGAGGCCCGCGCTCCTTGGATGCGTTTTCAAACGCAGACTAAGGCTGGAAGCCTCGATCCATCAGACAGGCCGGAGGCCTATCCTCCGTCAAACGCCAGCGCGGCCATCTCGCGGTAATACGACGACTTTTGCAGCAGTTCCTCATGCGTCCCACTCGCAAGGATGCGGCCCTGATGCAGCACGTAAATCACATCCGCCTCCACGATGGTGCTGAGACGGTGGGCGATGACGAGGCTGGTGCGATTGGCGCGGAGTTTGGCGAGCGCTGTTTGAATGAGCCGCTCGGACTTCACATCGACGGCGGAGGTGGCTTCATCGAGGAGAAGCACGGGGGCGTCTTTGAGGAAGGCGCGGGCGAGGGCGAGGCGCTGGCGCTCACCACCGCTCAGCAACACGCCACGCTCGCCCACTTCCGCATCCAGGCCTTCGGGAATGCGCTGCACGAAGTCCTCCGCGCAGGCTTCGCGCAGAGCGGCCCAGAGTTCGTCGTCGGTAGCGCCGGGTTTGCCGATGAGGAGGTTGTCACGCACGGTGCCTGCGAAGAGAAAGGCCTCCTGCGTCACGTAGGCGAGCGACTGGCGCAGGAAGCGCTTGCTCAGGTTCTGCAATGGAACGCCATCGAGCGTGATGGCACCGCTCTGCGGATCGTAGAAGCGGGTGAGAAGCTGGAAGAGCGTGCTTTTGCCCGAGCCTGTGGCACCGACGATGGCGATGGTCTGATGTCGCGCGGCGCGCAGCGAGATGTCATGGAGCACGGGTTTGTCGGCACGATAGCTGAAGGTGACGGCGCTGAATTCGATCTCGCCTTTCACGCCATCGAGCGACCGCCCGGCATCGAGGTCTTCCTCGGTTTCGCGCTCCAGGATGGCAAAGACGCGCTTGGCTGCGGAGAGGCCGTTGAGCAGGGTTTGATTCACCCCGTGCAGCCGGGCGATGGGTTCGTAGAGGAAGCCGACGAGCAGCAAAAACTCCATCAACTGGCCGGGGGTCATGCTGCCCTGCACACACCACCAGGAACCGGCCATGAGCAGCAGCACCAGCCCCGCATTTCCCAGCAGCGTCATCGACGGAGCATAGAAGGCCCATGCCGCCATCAGCCGCGTCTGCCTGTCTTTGAGGCGATGGCTGGCGGCGAGAAACTTCCCCTGCCGCATCTCCTCGGCGGTGAAGCTCTTGATCTGGCGGATGCCGGTGATGGTGTCGTGCAGCGTGGCATTGAGCGCGCTGGTGGCCTCGCGGGCGGCGGTGGCGCGTGGAGAAACCCAGCGCGAATAGATCCACCCACCGGCCGCAATGAACGGCGTGGGCGCCAGGACGATGAGCGCGAGCTTGGCATCCGCGACCAGCATGACAATGGCGGTGATGACGATCTGCAGCACAGCAGTGCTCCCCTGCTCGATGCCTTCCAGAATGACACGCTGCGTCGCAGGCACATCATCGGCCAGCTTGGTGAGGATGTCCCCGGTGCTTTGATGGTCAAACCAACGCAGCGGCAGCAGCTCGATCTTCCGATGCAGCTGGCTGCGCAAATCGGTAATCATGCGCTGCTCAAAGGTGCAATTCACCCGCGTGCGAAAATAAAACAGCCCCTCCCGCAGCGCAAAGGCCAGCAGCGCCAGCCCTCCCGCACGCCAGATGAGGTCGCGGCGCTTCTCCGGGATGATTTCATCCATGAACCAGCGCACCACGCCCGGAAACACAAAGATGAGCGAGGTGCCCGCCACAGCCAGCGCAAACTGCCACGCGGCGATGCGCCAGTGCCCGCGCGCAAACACGAGCAGGCGGCGCAGGGCAGCGCTGTTGGTCATCGGCTTGGGGGGGGCATCCATGGATGTGAACTAGACGAGCGAGCGAGGAGCTACATTCAAGCGGATGTGGAGCCGCAGCACACTATGACCTTCATCATACAGTCATGCGCTGAAGGAATGTGGTGCAAAAAGCTGGCAGTCCCAGCGCCAGTATGACATCTTCAGCTTCTGATGAAGCCCGGCCCATTTCGCAGAGTTCTCCTGCTGGCGATCCTCTGTTGCCGGACGGTGGCCGCCGCTGATGGAGCGGTGGCCGCAGATCCGATGCCTGCTGCGCTCAGCCAGTCCGGATTTGTCAGTGTGACTACCGACGAGTATTTGAAAGCATGGGTGTCCTTGAGCAATAACTTCATTGATCCAGACACACGATGGCCGATTTGTGATGTCACCATCAAGGACGGCAAGCTTGCGGTGGTGGTGCACAGACCCGACCATCCCAAAACCCAGGCATGGTCACCGCAGACGGTCAGCTTCAGCACGGACATGTCGGGCGTAAACCACTGGTTCAAAAAACCCACCCACATGATGCGCGTAGGGGAGGACTGGCTCTGCGCCTATGCGTATGGCGAATTTGGCAACGCTTGCTGGCTGTTCTCCAAGACAGGTGACAAGAGGGCATTACTGACCAAGAACCAAATTATCTCACTGGCTGCCGTCAAAGGCCGATTTTTCACGACGACGTTTGATTCAAATAAATATGAATCCTTCTTTTCAGAGCTCATTCCCGGCAGAACTCCCCAGTTGAAGCCGCTGAATGGGCTCCAGATGAGTAGCAGTGGCTTTTTGATGATGTTTCCCAGTCCAGACAAAGAGACGCTGTTTTTAATCGATCAAACTCAAATGGCTCGCTGGAACGTGCGCACGGGTGCAAGCACCGTCTTGCGCCCGTCTGACCCAAGTTTCGCATACCTGGCCAGTGATACCCACTCTGCATGCGAAGCCGAGGGGCGCCTTTGGATGGGTGGTACAGGTTTCGTTGGCAGCATTGATCCCACTGCCGCCGATCATGCGATTCGGATCTTTGTCCCCAGGGGCTGGCCAGACAGAGCCAAATGAAATGACTCGCTGCCAGATCCTGGGTTTAGAGGCGGACCTTACCCCACCAGATGCACCTGCGGCATGGGCACGACGAACTTGCCACCGCGTGCCAGGAAGTCGGTCTCACGCTTGAGGAACTCAGGCATGAAGTGCCATGGCAGCACGAGGTAGTAGTCCGGCTTGGCGGCGCGGGATTCCTCTTCGGAGATGATCTTGATCTGCGTGCCGATGGTGTAGCTGCCCCACTTGACCGGATTGCGGTCGGCGATGGCGGTCACGAGGTCATTCGTCACATTGCAGAACTGCAGCGTGGTGCTGCCCTTGGTGGAGGCACCGTAGCCGTGCACCACTTTGCCTTCGGCCTTGGCCTTCTGCAGGAAGGCGGTGAGGTCGGTGCGGATGCGCTCGATGTTGTCGCGGAAGAGGGCGTAGGGCGCGTCGGAATCCAGCGCCATTTCGAACTCGCGGACGCGCAGGTCCTGCACGCGGGCGGCGGCTTCAGCGGAAGGCTTGACCTGTCCGGCATTGGCCACCACGAGGCGGAAGCTGCCGCCGTTCACATCGTTGAGATGCACGTCGATGACTTCGAGGCCGTGATCACCGAAGAGGCGCTCCAGCACGGCGAGAGAGTAGTACTCAAGGTGCTCATGGCAGATGGTGTCAAAGCTGTTGATGTCCAGCATTGCGGGCAGGTAGCTCTGCTCCAGAATCCAGATGCCGTCCGTGGCGAGCACATCGGCGATGTCCTGCACAAAAGCGTGCGGGTTTTCCAAATCATAGAACATGGAGATGCTGGTCACCACGCGGGCTTTCTCCGTGGCATGCACGCTCTTGAAGGCGCGGGCGGAGAAGAAGTCGTTCACCACCGTGAAGCCCTTGGCGCGGGCCTTGAGGGCCACGTCCGAAGGATCAATGCCGATGTGGCGCAGGCCTTCGGTCTTGTAGCTGGAAAGGAGGGTGCCGTCGTTGCAGCCGATGTCGAGCACGATGTCCTTGGCCTTCAGCGTGACAGTCTGTTCCACGAGCTGGGTGATGCCCGAGAGGTTGTCGATCATGGACTGGTTGATGCCAGACTCATAGTAGTAGCGATGATACAGCACCTTCGGCGGCACCGAGTGGCGCATCTGCACCAGGCCGCAGGCGTTTTCATCCTGCGAGGGATCGCAGCGCACGAGATCGAGAGGCACCTTGCGCTTGATGAGCGCGCTGCCGTCCGCGCTGGCCAGCACGCCGCCGATGAACTGGTCTCCAAGACTGACGACGGGAGTGAGGCTGCGGGAGCCGCAGATGCGGCAGGTGTTGCGGGTGATGAGGACGGGTCGGAAAGCTTGGATGGCCATGGGCTCAATTGGCATTGTTGTGCTGGCGTGTCCAGCTAGATTCATGGGGCGGCTCACACGCGGGCGGTGGCCCGGTTGTCGAGGAACCACTGGTAGGTGCGCGCCACGCCTTCGCGGAAGTCGGTGCTGGCCTTCCAGCCGAGTTTTTCCATGCGGCTGACATCCAGCAGGCGGCGCGGATTCCCGTCCGGCTGCGTGGTGTCCCACTGGATCTCGCCGGTGTAGCCGATGATCGATTTGATGGCTTCTGCGGCATCACGAATGCTGATCTCTGCACCGGTGCCGATGTTGATGATCTCAGGGCTGCTGTAGTTCTCCAGCAGGAAGGCGCAGGCGGAGGCAAGATCATCCACAAAGAGAAATTCACGCGTCGGCTTGCCGCTGCCCCACAGGGTGACACTGGGCTTGTCGTGCAGCTTGGCCTCGTGAAAACGGCGGATCAGCGAGGGCAGCACGTGCGAGTGCTCGGGGTCAAAATTATCAAAGGGGCCGTACAGGTTCGCCGGCATGCCGCAGATGAAATCCCGCCCATGCTGGTGTCGGTAGCCCTGGCAGAGCTTGATCCCTGCGATCTTCGCCACGCCATACGGCGCATTGGTTTCCTCCATCGGCCCGGTCATGAGGCTGTCCTCACGGATGGGCATCTCCACCACCTTCGGGTAGATGCAGGTGCTGCCAAGAAAGAGCAGCTTTTTCGTGTCAAAGCGATGCGCCGCCGAGAGCACGCTGTTTTGGATCTGCAGATTGTTGAGCAGGAAATCCACCGGCTGGGTGTAGCTGGCCTTGATGCCGCCCACGGTGGCCGCAGCGAGAATGACCTGGTCCGGCCGCTCCGCCGCAAAGAAGGCATCCGTGGCATGCTGATCGCGCAGATCCAGCTCGGCCTTGGTGCGGGTGATGATCTGCCATTCGGGCTTGCCGGCGTAGTGGCGCAGCAGCGCGCGTCCGACGAGACCCTGATGACCGGTGATGAATAGTTTGCCGCCTGAGGAAGACATGCCTGCATGCCTAGCGGATGTGCATGCGGTGTCCAGCACAGCTTCATTTTACAGCGACAATGACCCGGCGGACCTGGTCTCTCGTCAGCACTACCATAGCGTGGCATGTGGAACCATGGTGCAGCAGTTTTGCGAGTGTTCAGCAGCGGCTGATTTTCCTCGGCCGCCACTCTCTTGAAGAGAGTGGCGACCCCTACGAGAATCGAACTCGTGTCGCATCCGTGAAAGGGATGTGTCCTAACCGCTAGACGAAGGGGTCGTTTGCTCGGATTGAGCGGGCGGAGATAGTGCGTTCGATGTAAAATTCCGCAAGAGGAAAGTGAGAAGAAAACATAAAAAAATGCAAAGCCCTCGGAAGCATGAACAGCAAAGCCCTGCATCCGCCACGTGCATCACCATGAAATGGCCCCTTGGCGATTGCTCCAGAACCTTGGGTCCCGCAAAAGCTCCCTCATTCACGGCCAGCCCCGTGTTCAATTCACTCTCCTGCTCCTGGCTTCAGCACGCGTGCTTCGATTTAAAGCATCCGCTTCCACCCGGCTCATTCCACCGAGACATTCCCGCCCCCATTGGCCGAAAGGATGCTGAACAATCATTCAGATGCATGAAAGGAGGGGAAAATGCTTGAACAATGGAGCAACAATACTTAACCTCAGTTAAATAACGCAAATACTGAGGTATTTGTCTATAATTACTAGATTTATCACACAGGCTTGCTACATTGTTAAGTCGGGCCGCCACATTCGCCGATGAGTTTTTCGTTCCGAAGTTTGTTCCAACGAGGAGCCGGTTCTAACGAACCGGGGCAGGACGCGCCACAACACTTCGCGGGAGCCCATCCTCAGAGAGTGGCTGGCTCGGGCACAAACAGCCCCTCCTCCATGCAAGCGTCACCCCCTTTACAGTTTCCAGCCGGTGCATCTCCCTTTCAGATGGGGGGCCATCCACTCTTCAAAACGGCTGGCAACGAGCCGATCGCTGCCCCGCCAATCAATTCAGCCTCAGGAATGTCTCCGTTCAGCGTCATTGGAGCCACCCCTACAAATGCACCGCTGACCGTGGGGGATGTGATCCATCAACTGCCAGCTGAGGTCGTGCGCATGGGGGCACTGCCGGCGGAGCAGCCGCTTTCCCTGCCCCCTGCCCTGCTGGAAAACGCCCTGCGCGGCGGTCAGGCGGCCCTGCCGGTGTTTGAGCTGTACCGCGTCTGCCCCGCACTTTTTCAGGTGCCCATCTCTCCGCAGGATCCACGCATGGTCGCGCTGCCTGCGGCGAAGCTCCCGGGCCTGATCGCCCAGGCCCGCGAACTCCCTCCCGCACCTTCGCCCAATGGCGTGCCCTCGCCTTCCCCGTTTTCGTTTGGTCAGCCTGCAGCGCCCGCGTCGCCCCAGGTCGGCTCCCCGTTTCAAATGGGGCAGCCACATGCCGAGACTCCTGCGCAGCAGTCCTCCGCTTCCCCGTTCTCCTTGGGCGCAGCCCCCAACGGCTCGCCTTTCGGCATGCCCCAGCAGCCAGCAGCACCCGCTGCCGCCCCAGCCGCCGGATCGCCTTTCTCCTTTGGCGCGAGCCCGAATGGCTCGCCCTTCGGCAAGCCCCAGCAGCCCGCCGAGCCCACACCCGCCGCAGCACCAGGCTCGCCCTTCTCCTTGGGCGGAAACCCCAACGGCTCCCCCTTCGGCACGTCCCAGCAGCCCGCCGCAGCACCAGGCTCGCCCTTCTCCATGGGCGGAAACCCCAATGGCTCCCCCTTCGGCGCGTCCCAGCAGCCGGCACAGCCCGAGCCCTCCGCGCCACAGGGCTCTCCCTTCTCAATGGGTGGAAGCCCGGGCGGCTCGCCCTTCGGCATGTCGCAGCAGCCTGCTGCCGCCGCCCCTGCAGCCAAGCTTGAGTCTCCTTTTGCCTTTGGCGGAAATTCCGCTGGCTCGCCCTTCGGCATGTCTCAGCCATCCGCCACGTCTGATCCCGTTCCCCTGCCTGGATCCCCCCCAGGCTCGCCGTTTTCGTTGGGAACCAACGCGGCAGGATCACCTTTCAGCATGTCGCAGCAGCCCGCCGCTGCGGCGCCAGCCCAATCATTTGGATCTCCCTTCTCCCCTGCCCCTCCGGACAACGAGAATACGGCAGCGGTTCCGTCTCAGGCGTCCATTTCCACTCTCTTCACCCCTTCCTCGCAGCAGCGGGCCTCCACGCCTTCGGACGCGGCGACAGCCCCCGGCATGCCCTTCGGTTCGCCGTTCGTCTCTGCGATGAAAGAGCCGGCGCCCCCGGCTGAAGCCCCTGCGCCTCACAGCTTCAACACGCAGCCGCAGTCCCCCGCACCGAACGTCTTCGCCCAGCAGCCGCAATCCCCTGCGCCCAACGCTTTCGCCCAGCAGCCGCAGTCCCCCGCGCCCAACGCCTTCGCTCAGCAGCCGCAATCACCTGCCCCGAACGCCTTCGCCCAGCAGCCGCAATCCCCTGCCCCGAACGCCTTCGCTCAGCAGCCACAGGCAGCGGCACCGGGCAGCGCCCCCGCCTCGTCGGGCATGGCCAAACTGGGATTTGCCGCCGTCTTGGGCGGATACAGTGTGGAAGAACTCGGTTTCAATCCGACCACGTTGCCGGCCTGGATCAGCACCAGCGTCCCGGCCAATGTGCTGAACGAACAGATCCCCTCCGGCAACATCGTGGTGGAGCTGGGCCTGCTCATTGATGGCATCTCCGATATCGGCTTCCGCAACACCCTCACGAATGCGAAGCGCGATTTCAAAATCAAGCTGCCGCAGAATGAGGTGTTTCATGCGCTCACCACCCTGTCCGCAGCACCTGCGGCGGCGGCACCAGCTTCCTTTGGCAATCCCGCCCCGGCAGCAGGCCCGGCGCGCCTTTCGGTGCAGCCCGGCCCTCAGCAGCAGCCAGCCCCGCAGTCGCAGCCCATGTTTGCGGCTTCACCGCCGTCCGCCCCCGCAGAGCCGCAGCAACCGCAGCAGCAGCCATCGACATTCGCCGCGGCACTGGCGCCGTTCATGCAAAGCCAGCCCGCAGCGGCTCCGGCCCCCATTCCGGCCTTCGGCACCGCCCAGACCGATGGTAGTTCGTCCCCGTTCGGATCTGCTCCAGCACCCGCAGCCGCCTCCCCGGCCCTTTCTGCCTTCGCCACCCCACAGGCCGCCAGCAGTCCGGCTCAGTTTGCGTTTTCACCGCCCGCCCCGCCCGCAGAAACGCCACCACCACCAGCCGCTGCGTCCTTCGCGTTTCCCTCGGCACAGCCAGCGGCGGCAGCGCCCTCAAAACCGCTGCAACCCCTCGTCGGAGCCTTCCCGTCCTTCGGCGCTGGGTCGCCGCCCGCTGCGTCTCAGCCACCTGCTCAGACCAGCGCCCCCCTCGCAGGAAGCGCCAAGCCTTTCGATCCCTTTGCCTCCTCCTCCACCGGACCGCTGGCGGCCAAAGCTCCTGGGGAAACGGGCTTCAGCAGCGCCCAGCTCCTCGGCCAGGCCCCCACGCCGCAGCAGCCCGCCTTTGCCTTCGCTCCCGCGCCCGAGGCAAAGCCCGCTCCCAGCTTGTTTGCCACGCCGGTTCCCGCTCCCTTCCAGCCCCCGCCTTCCTTCGCTCCGGCCCTGGAAGAAATCCCGTCTTTCACCTCACCTGCGCCCCCGGCACCCAAGCCTGCCACCCGCAGCTTGTTCAGCCCGCAGTCCGGGAGCGTCCCGCTGTTCTCGGAATCATTGGCGTCTCAGACCAGGACGGAGCCCCGTCCCGCTCCGCCGCTTCCCGTCGCCCCCCCTGCTCCGGCCATGCCTGCGGCGGCTTCGGCAAAAATGGCGGCGGTGAAACATTCCTTCCTCAATTTGTCCCCGCTCGACACCCAGACAGACCAGCTCCTGCTGCGCGCACTGCTGGGCACGGAGGAGAAACTGGCCGCACCACGGGTCGTCGAACTGCTGGCCCTGCAGCAAGGCCTCAGCGCCTGCGTCTGCCTGCATGGCTCCCGGGTGCTCAGCCATGCCGATTCATCCAACGCCGATGCCCTGGAATTCCAGCGCCAGGCACCGGACATCGCCCGCCAGTTGCGCGGCTTGGCTCCGCTTATTGGCATCGAAGGTGCTGAGACTTTCACCCTCAATGCGGGCGGCCGTCTGCTGACTTTCTGCTTCCCCGGGGAGTCCATCATCGGCGTGCTGCACGACCATGAACCCTCCACCGGCATGCGCGACAAGATCACTCTCATCGCCCGCGAACTCGCCCGCATGCTGGACTGACAAACCCGGCGCTCTGCGGCAGGCTGCGGCATCCCTCTTTCTCTCCTTCGTCAATCCCCTCCGTCATGCCCAGCATCAATCACGACGACCGCACGGTCAGCTTCAAGATCGTCTATTGCGGCACTCCGCTCAGCGGAAAGACGTCCAATCTCCAGCAGATCCACGCCAAGCTGGACCCCAATGGCTGCAGCGACCTCGTCTCGCTCTCCACCGCGCAGGACCGCACCTTGTTCTTCGACTTCCTCGCTGTCGAGGCGGATGCCCTTCCCGGTTACAAGACCACCTTTCACCTCTACACCGTTCCCGGCCAGATCACCTACAACGCCACGCTGCAGCTCGTGCTGCGGCAGGCGGACGGAGTGGTCTTTGTGGCCGATTCCCAGATGGACCGCCAGCGCGACAACCTGCAGTCCCTGCAAAGCCTGGAGGCCAACCTGCGCATGAACGGCAGCGCGCTGGACCGCCTGCCCATTGTCATTCAGTACAACAAGCGCGACCTGCCCAATGCCGCGCCGGTCGAGTACTTGGAATACCTCTTCAACAACCGCCCCACGCCCTTCCTCAGCTTTGAGTCGGACGCGCGCAGCGGCCGCAACGTGCTGGCCACGCTCAACGCCATCTCCCAAGCCGTGCTGCATCAGTTTCGCCTCCGCACCGCCTCTGTGGACAGCGGTGCCACCGCTCACGAGCTGCCCACCCACGCTCTCGCCGCGTAACCCCTCCTTGTGCCCTGACCATGGAACTCTCCGCCCTCGCCTCCCTTCCTGATGTCCTTCAGGCCGCCATCGCCGATGACGCCGGGCGTCTGATCCATTGCGTCGGCGATGCCGAGCCGCCCACCGCCGCCATCCTCGTGCTGGCGCATGCCACGCTCTCCGCCGCCTCCGAGCTGGGCCGGCGCTCCGGCAGCGGCGACTGTCTGGAAATCGTCCAGCAGCATGACGGCGGCGTCATTTATCTGCACGGCCTGCCGCAGCGCCGGGTGCTGCTTGTCCGCTGCCGGAACACCGATGTCATCCCCGCTCTCCGTGCGGCCTGTGAAGGACTGGCAAAGCCCATCACCACCCGCATCCGCCCGGTGTCGGTCCCTTCATTCAATCTCTCCGACGCGCTCCACGCCGAGCCCGCCTGGTAAAGCTCTTCGTTCGTCGTTCGGGCTTTAGCCCGTCCGGTTCTCCGTATCGTAGCACCGGCTTTAGCCGGTCCGGCCCATAGCTCAGCGTGATCTCTCGCGTCCTCCTCTTCATCTTGTTCTGCGCCCTCCCCGCAGCGGCCTTGGAGCGTTTCGATTTCTCCGCGCCGCTGATGTTCACCACCTTCCGCATCTCAGTGCATGCGGAAACCAAGGCCCAGGCGGAAGCCGCTGCGGATGCCGCTTTCAAACGCATCGCCGCGCTCAACGCCGTCTGCTCCGACTACGAGCCCAACAGCGAGCTCATGCAGCTTTGCAACACCGGCCCCAGCAAGCCCTTCAAAGCCAGCGCCGATCTCTTCTACATCGTCTCACGTGCCCTCGAACTTTCCCGCCTCACGGAAGGAGCCTTCGACATCACCTGCGGCAATCTGAGCCACCTCTGGCGCCGCACCAAGCGCACCCACAAACTCCCGCCTGCGGATCGCCTGCAACAGGCGCTCGCCGCCACCGACTGGCACGCCGTGCAGCTCGATGCCAAAGCCCGCACCATCACGCTCCTGAAACCCGGCATGCTGCTCGATCTCGGCGGCATCGCCAAAGGTTACGCCGCCGATGCCGGACTGCGCGTCCTGCGCGAGCACGGCCTCACCCGCGCCCTCGTCATGGCAGGCGGAGACATCGCCATCGGCGATCCCCCGCCCGGCACCGACGCCTGGGATATCAAGCTGCGACAGTTTGCCAGCGCCAACGCGGAAGAAGACCTCGTAACCGTGCGCCTGCACCACTGCGCCGTCTCCACCTCCGGAGATCTCTACCAGTTCACCGAAATCGAAGGAAAGCGCTACTCCCACATCGTCTCCCCTTTCACCGGCCTCGGTCTCACCGAACGCATCGCCTGCTCGGTCATCGCCCCGGACTGCACCACCAGCGACGCCCTGGCCACGGCCATGTGCGTGCTGGGGAAAGAGCGTGGAGAGAAAGCGGCGGCGCAGGTGAAGGGCGTGACCACACGCTTTGCAGACCAGGCCCGGTAAGACGAACCGCTGAGGCCGCAATGAGGGTGCTTTCTCATTGCCGCGCCCTGCCTTCCGAGCATCCTCCCCCATGACCTCCTCCGGCCTGCGCAAAAGTCTCGATGTGGTGGCTGCGATCGAAGCGGCCAAGGGCACTATCGTACTGCTGGCGGGTTTTGGGCTGCTGGGGCTGCTGCACAAGGATCTGCATGCGCTCAGCGGTGACATCGTGGCCCACTTGCACATGAATCCGGCCAGGAAGTACCCCCATATCTTCATTGATCTGATGTCCTCCCTCAATGACCGCCGCCTGTGGCTCATGTCCGGCATGGCGCTGCTGTATTCCACCATTCGTTTCGCGGAGGCCTACGGGCTGTGGAAGCAGAAAACCTGGGCGGAGTGGCTGGCCTTGGTGGGTGGCTGCATCTACCTGCCCTTCGAATTGTACGAGATCTTCAAGAAGCCCTCGTTCATCCATGTTTCCGCCTTGGTGGTCAATCTGGTGATCGTCCTTCTGATGGCGAAAGTCCTGCTGCAAAGACGCTCCCGGACCTGATCTGGAAAAAAGGAGGACTGTCGCTTGGGCCGGGGATTTTCATCTTCCTTGCCAAGGTCTTACACCGTTCTGACACATCGCTCCGAACTTGTGCGAATCTCCCACCAGACAACGAGAGCGGCGCAAGGCCGTCGGGTCGCAATTTTCTAGAGAGTGGTTCCTGCATGGCTGTTGGTACGCACTTCAAAAAACCGGGGTGGATCGAGTGATCCTCCCCGGTTTTTTTTGCACTTTCTCACTCAAATTCAAAAAGATAAGAGGATTCCACTTGCGGGCAAATCCAAGGTAAACATTGATGGAGACCGTTGCGTTCAGCGCCACCCCCCACATGAAAAACACCCTCATCGCCGCCACCCTCATTCTCACCCTTTTCCCTGCTCTGGCTCCTGCCGGTACGATCAAACTTCCGGAGGACGAACCGGCGATGACCGTGAACATCCCGGATTCCTGGGAACCGGAAGAATCCGATGACGGCATCCTCGCTGAATCCCCCGACAACGTGGCCACGATCTACCTCGAAGTGGTGGCTGATGAAAAGGAAATGGATTCTGTGATCGAGGAAAGCCTCAAATGGCTCACCGAAGATCATGAAGTGAAGGTGGACGCCGCCACCAAGGAGACCAAGGACTTCGAAGACGCCGGTCGCAAGTGGAGCCGCATCTCCTGGAGTGGCGAAAGCAAGGAGTGGGGCCCCGCCGTGATCGGCTTCCTCTTCACCGAAGTCGGAGACGGCAAGGTGCTGACCATCACCTACTGGATCTCCAAGAAAGACAGCGAGAAGAGCCTGGAAACCCTGGGCAAGATCTTCTCCAGCGTGAAGTCCGTTCCTTAATCCGGCACTGAATTCCTCAAGGCGCGTCCGATCTTTCGGGCGCGCCTTTTTTCTTGCCCTCGCGGGCAGACTTCAGTTAAAGCAGCCTCCATCATGTGCGCAGAATTTGGCAATACTTGGAAACAGATTCGCTCTATTTTTATCGCGGGTCTGGTCATCGGCGCGGTGGCGGCCGTGGCGATTGGCGCCATGAACCACCATCAAGGACGCCCGCTGGATCTGAAGCTCCTGCTGGGCATCTGCCTGGGCATGGGCTGTTTGCTTCCCCTGTTCGTGCTGCCCACCCTGCTGTTTTCCATCCGCATCGAAGACGGAGTGATCTCGCACTGGCTCTGCCGCCGCAGGAAGCTCGGCGAGGGCCGCGTGGAGGATCTGACCAAGGTGGAAATCGCCGTGGGCAGCGGCGCGAAATTTTATTTCTCCGACGGAAAAACCATCTCCTTCATGGGCGCTGATTTAGCGATCCTGCAGGCCATGTGTCTTCACATCATGGAACTGCGTCCGGAATTCGACCACTTCGTCTTCGGCTCCCGTGCTGCGATGATTCTCAAAGCGGTGAAGCTGTTTCAAGCGAAGCACCAAAGTACTACCGTGCTTTAGCTCGTTCTCGAAGCGCCGCCCCTCCCAGAACGAGCTAAAGCTCATGAGTACTTTGCACCTCACCCCGCCCTCTGCCGACGAAACTCCCCCGGCGTCACACCCGCGCGCTTCCGAAACGCCTCGGCCATGTACTGCGGATGCGTGAAGCCGCAGCGGGCAGCGATGGCATCCAGCGTGAGATCAGTCTGCGTGAGAAGTTTTTCCACGGCGGCAAAGCGGATGCGGTTGATCTCCTCCCCCGGACTGCGGCCAATGAGCGCCTTCATGCGGCGCTCCAGCACGCTGCGCGACAGCGCCGTCTCACGTGCCACTCGCGTCACATCGATCTGCTCCGTGGCATGCTGGCGGATGAAGCGCAGCGCGGCTGAGATGCGCGGATCTTCCACGGCGACGATGTCGCTGGACTGACGCACGGCGATGTCTCCCGGGGCCAGCAGATGTTTTTCTCCGGGCTTGGGCAGCCGCTCTTGGGACATCCACTCATCGAGAATGCGTGCGGCTTCATACCCCACGGCCTGCCCGCGCAGGCGCACGCTGGAAAGCGGCGGTGATGCGGTGTCGCACAGCATGTTGTCATTCTCCGCCCCCACGACCGCAACTTCCTCCGGCACGGCGATGCCGGCACGCCGCGCCGCATCCAGCAGCCAGAAGCCGAGCTGGTCATTCACCGCAAAGACTCCCACCGGCTTCTCCAGTGAGGTCAGCCATTCGGACAGCGCCCTCTGGTGCTCGTCCCACCGCAGGCGGCGGCTGGATTTGAACACGTCGCAGTCGAAGCCGTGAGCACGCAGGGTTTTGGCAAAGAACTCGCTGCGTTCGACGAAGAACGCCTCGGCGGTGTCCAGATAGCAGGCGAAGCGCCGGAAGCCGCGATTGCGCAGATGCTCCGCCACCCGCGTGCCGACGATGCTGTTGTCCATCCCCACAAAGGGAAACGAATGCGGCAGCACCGTGGTGCGCAGCTCGATCACGGGCAGCTTCGTGGCCTTGAGCTGGCGCAGCATCGCGGCATCCACCGTGCGGGATAGAATGCCGTCTCCGGGCCAGTCTTTGAGCCAGTCCGGGAAACGGCTGTGCAGATCGCGCGGCTCAAGGTACAGCGACCACGGACCGTGCTCCGCCACATAACGCCGGATACCCCGCACGATGTCACGACCATAGGACCGCGAGGTATCGACGAGTACGGCGACCTGCGGGATGTGGGCGGGTTTGGAACGGGGTGCCTTCGGCATGACAGGATGCAAACCGGATTCCGCCTCCGTAAGCAAGCAGGAATCGCACGGCACAGGAGCGGATTATTTTCGTAACGAAACAAAACCCGCAGGGTTATCCCTTGCCGACATGCGATTCACCCGAACCAACGCCACCCCTGCCCTGCTTCTCAAAGCAGGATGCACCGTTCTCGTCTCCGCCTGCCTCGCGGCTTCATCAAAGCTGCCCCCGAACGAAGTGAAGATCACCACGGCTGACGATTACCGCCGCATTCAGGCCAATGGCATTCCGGACCACACCCCCGGCCAGTTTCCCAACCGGCATAATCCGAACGTGATTGCCCCGCAAAGCTATGACTACAAGGTGCCGCTGCACCCGAAGCTTGCGGAGAAGCCCGTGCCCTTTCACATGCAACCCTTCGGCATCGCGGTGAACGGCGTCGTGTTTGACCCCTTCGCCGCAGAGTGGTGGCAGGGCAACCCGTCGAGCGGCTGGCAGTATGAACCGCATGGCGGCGCGATCGATCTCGGGCTGGACTCAAGCAACGCCCACGTGCAGCCCAACGGAGCTTATCACTACCACGGCATCCCCAATGGCATGATCGAAAAACTCAGCGGCAACAAGCCGCAGATGGTGCTCGTAGGCTGGGCGGCGGATGGTTTCCCCATCTACGGCCCTTGGGGCTACAGCACGGCGCAGGATGGCGGCAGTGCCTTGAAAAAACTCGACTCCAGTTACTCCATCAAGCGGGGCCAACGCCCTGCCGGCTCTCCGGGCGGCAAGTATGACGGTGCCTTCGTACAGGACTATGAATACATCGAAGGCTCAGGTGACCTTGATGCGAGCAACGGTCGCTTCGGTGTCACCCCTGAATTCCCTCAGGGCACCTACTACTACGTGCTCACGGACGAGTATCCCTACGTCCCACGCCAGTTTGCCGGAACTCCTGATGCCAGCTTCGCACGACGTGGCCCACCCGGCGGCGGCTTGGGCCCTCCCGGGCGCG
>JAFLEI010000055.1 GCA_017301975.1 Verrucomicrobiota bacterium | reverse complement strand
ACACCATTTTTTTGAGCCGCTTTTTGAGCGGCTCCCACCATGCAAAGCGTTGTGTTTTCATCGGTTTTCTCTCATGCCACAAACACGCTCCCTGGGCAATTGGGAGGTTTTCAAACACTGCCTAGCCCCAAAGGGGCGGCGGAGTCAGCCCAGGGCGCAGGCGCGTAGCGCCAAGCCCTGGGTTCCCGCAGTGCATCCGGACAGCAAACCCAGCGCGGCTGCGCTCCACGCCGGGTCCCAGCAGCGTGTGAATCGCACACCGACCTGCCCCCCACCCACTCAGCAGGGCAGGGGCCTCTCTCTCTCTTCTCCTCTCCAGCCTACTTGCCCTTCTTCTCCTCCTCCGCGCCGTGGGCGCAGGTGCAGGCGTACTCCTTGTTCTTGCAGGTCGGGCAGGATTCCAGGTTCAGGTGAAACTTTTCATTCACCGCTTTGGCCCCCTCCTTGGCGCGGATCTGCACCACGGTCGGGTAGTCGTTGCCGGCGGGAATGGTTTTGTCGCTGATCAGCTTGTCGCCCTCCGTGCTGAAGCTCAGCTTCGTCGGCGCGGAGCGCTCGCCCAGCGTCACGGTGACGACCTGCTCTCCGGGCGGCACGACCTTGTTGTCATCATCGACAAAGCGGATCTCCACCTTGCTGTCCTTGTTCACCAAGAACTCCGCATGCGGCTCCACCTCCGTGATCAGGCGTCCGCCCGTCGGCCCCGCTTTGATTTTTCCGTGGTCGTGGTCGTGCGGGTGTTTCTCATCCGCCGCATGGAGCGTGCAGGCGAGCGTGAATGCGACAAGGGTGCTGAGCAGTTTGGTTTTCATGGGTATGGATGTTGGTTTGTGGTGGTTGATGGTGGAAAAAAGATGGCGCGCAAAGTAGCCTTGTTGCTGTGCAACAAGGATGGGCTCCGCTAGCCTGAAGGCTTTCAAGTGTTCAAGAGATAAGGTTGGATTGGAGTTGTCTGTATTTCGCAGCAGCAAGCCTGCCTTCCTAATGCGAGGCCGCCGCATTCTCAGCAATAGCCCGCGCCGCAGCCTTCCGGCCAAACAGCCAGAACATTGCGGGCGTGATGGCCATGTCGAGAAAGGTGGAGGAGATCAGGCCGCCGACGATCACGACCGCCACGGGGTGCAGGATTTCCTTCCCGGGCTCATCCGCCGCCAGCACCAGCGGGATGAGGCCGATGCCCGCGCTCAGCGCCGTCATCAGCACCGGCACCAGCCGCTCCAGCGTGCCGCGCTCGATCATGCGGCGCGTGAATGTCTCCCCCTCATGCCGCATCAGGTGCAGGTAGTGGCTGATCATCATGATGCCGTTGCGCGCCGCCACACCGCCCACCGCGATGAATCCCACCAGCGTGGCGATGCTGATGTTGTTCAGCTTGAAGTACGTGAAGGCCAGCCCTCCCATCAGCGCCAGCGGGATGTTCACCAGCACCTGCAGCGCCAGCGAAGCGCTGCGGAAGTAGCCGTGCAGCATCAGAAACACCGCCACGAAAACCACGGCGGAAAAAAGCGCGATGCGCTGCGTGGCCTCCTTCTGCGCCTGAAACTCACCCTCAAAGGTGATGAAGTACCCCTCCGGCAGCTTCACCTTTTCAGTCACCTCCCGGCGCAGCCGCTCCACTAGGTTGGTCACGTCCGGCACGGTGGGCTTGATCGCCAGCGCAAAGCGCCGCTGGCTCGCCTCGCGAAAGATCACATTCGGCCCCTTCGCCTCGCGCACCTCCGCCACCAGATCCAGCGGGATGCGCTGCCCCTCCTCGGTCTCGATCGGCAGGGAGGCCACCTTGTCCGGCGAGTCGCGCCACTCCGGCGGCAGGCGCATCACCAGGCTCACCGCGCGCTGCCCCTCGCGCAGTTGCGCCAGCTCTTTGCCGCCGATGAAGGCGGAGAGCATGTCATTGAGCCTCCCCGGCGCCACGCCATACGCCCGGGATCGGTCGCGGTCCGCCTCGATCCGTAGCTGCGGGATCGTCGAGGCCTGGTCCAGCTTGCAGTCCTCAAACCCCGGGATGCTCTGCGCGATCTTTTGAATCTCGATCCCGAGGCTCCGCAACTGCTCCAGCTTGGGGCCAAAAATTTTAACCGCCACCGGCGCGGAAACCCCGCTCATCATGTGCCCGATCCGGTCGGCCAGCGGACCTCCGACCACGGCAAACACACCCGGCACCGTCTTGATTTTTTTAGTGATGTCCGCCAGCACCTCCTTGCGGCTGCGTTCGCCGTCATCGCCAGATGCGCCCTCCGCCTCCGGGTTGCGAAAATCCACGTCAAACTCCGCCGTGCTCACCGGCACCACATGGTCGCCACGCTCGGCGCGCCCCAGCCTGCGGCCCACCTTGCGCACCTCCGGCACGCTCAGGATCTGCTGCTCGATCACATCAGAAATTTTGTTCATCTCCTCCAGCGAGGTCCCCGGCGCCGCCGTGGCCGCCACCAGCGCCGTCTCCTCCTGGAACTTCGGCAGGAAGTCCTTGTTCATCTGCGGGTAAAGAGAGAGCGCCACCGCCAGCAGCACGAGCGCCACCGTGAGCACCAGCGCAGGCTGCCGCAGCGCCAGACGCAGCAGCGTCCGCCGCAGCAGGCCCTTCATCGCACGCGTCAGCGGCCCGTCCTTGGGCTCATGCCCCTCCTTGGGCCGGAGAAAGAGCGAGCACAGCACCGGGATGGCCGTCAGCGACACAATGAAGGACGCCACCATCGAAACGATGGTCGCGATCGCGATGGGCGCAAACAGCCTGCCCTCCACGCCGGTGAGCCCCAGCAGCGGCAGAAACACAAGGATGATCAGCACCGTGGCGTAGAGGATGGAGTTTCGCACCTCGCCCGATGCGGCGGCGATCACCTGCAGGCGTGGCTTCGGCTGCGCCGCGCCTGCGTTTTCCTGCAGCCGGCGGAAGACGTTTTCCACATCCACGATCGCGTCATCCACCACCATGCCGATCGCCACCGCCAGCCCGCCCAGCGTCATGCTGTTCACGCTGATGCCCATCACCTCAAAGATCAGCATCGTGATGCCAAACGACAGCGGCATGGCCATCAGCGTGATGAAGGTGGTGCGCAGATTCAGCAGAAAGAGAAACAGCACCACCGTCACCATCACCGCACCCTCCGCGATGGCGCTCTTCAGATTGCCGATGGCGTTGTCGATAAAATCCTTCTGCTGAAACAGCAGCGTCGTCTCCACTCCGGCGGGAAAGGTGGGCTTCAGCTCCTCCAGCGCGGCCTTGATCTGCTCCGTCAGCTTCCGCGTGTCAAAGCCGGGCGCTTTGGTGATGGACATGATGACGCCATACGTCGGCGACTTCTCCGGGGCCTGGCTCACCGTCGCGTCTCCACGCATCGGCTCGATCCCCCAGACCACTGCCGCCACGTCCCCGATGGCCACGGGGCGGTCGTTCACCTTCTTGATGATCGTCTTGCCGATGTCCGCCACATCCACGCTCATGGCCAGATTCCGCACCATGATCTCGGTGGGCCCGGTGCTCATGAAGCCGCCGGTGGTCGTGTTGGACGCCTCGCTGATCGCCTCCTCCAGCTCTGCAAACGTCACATTGTGCGCCTGCATCTTCCACGGATCAGGCTGGATCTCGATGCGCTTCACACCGCCGCCCATGTTGAGGATTTCGGCAATGCCCGAGACGCTCAGCAGCCGCCGCCGGATCGTCCAGTCCGCCAGCGTCCGCACATCGCGCGGCGGGAGGTATCCCGGCTCTCCCTCCTTCAGCGTGCTGCGCACTCCCACCAGAAGGATCTCGCCCATCAGCGAAGACACCGGCGTCATGAAAGGCTGCACTCCCGGCGGCAGGGTGGCGCGCGCGCTCTGCAGCCGCTCCTGCACCAGCATGCGTGCGCGGTAGATGTCCGTGTCCCAGCCAAACTCCGCATACACCAGCGAGAGCGACACGTCCGAATTCGACCGCAGCCGCGTGAGCCCCGTCACACCCATGAGCGCGTTTTCAATCGGCTGCGTCACTCGCAGCTCCACCTCTTCAGGGGCCAGCCCGGGAGACTCTGTCAAAATAATCACCGTCGGCTTGGTCAGGTCCGGCAGCACCTCCACCGGCAGTTGCGTGGCCGTGCGCAGCCCCGTCGCCATCAGGATGACGGCGATGCCGATGATGAAGGCGCGATTGTGCAGCGCCCAGCGAATCATTCGATTGAGCATCGCCTAGGCGCCCTCCTCGTTCGCGGGTTTCTCCTGCGCCGGTTTCCCGGCCTTCGGCTCATCGTCATACTCATCCTCATCCCGCGCCCCCTGCCTGCGCGTCAGGAGGGAAACGATGAGCAGCAGCGCCAGCACGCCGCTGGTGTATTTCCAGAAAGGTCCGCCCTCGGCGCTCTCTGCATGGCCGTGCTCATGGTCATGATCAGGATCATGGTCCTCTCCGCCATGCCCTCCCTTGTTTTTCTCGGCGAGCTTCTCCGGCGTCAGTTCGCTGCCGTCTTCCGCATGCTCATGCCCGTGCGCGGCATCCAGCGCTTCTTTGAGCGAGATCGCGCTGGCTCCGGCAAACGAAAGCGAATACGCGCCCCGCGTCACCACCTCGTCCGCAGGCAGCAGCCCGCTGACGATCTCCACGTAGCGGTCGTTGATCTCACCCACCGTGACCGGCGTTTTCACGAAGGCGTTCTTCAGGTCGAAGTCCTTCACATAGACAAAGCGGTTGCCGCCTTCGCCTTGCAGCGCCGAGCGCGGCACGGCCACCACGTTGTCGCGCTGGCTCATCACGATGCTGAACTCCGCGCGCATGTCCACGCGCAGTCCTCCTCCCGTGTTGGGCAGGCGGAAGATCGCGTCCAGCGTGCCGCTCTCCTTGTCTGCGCTGGTGCCAAAGCGCAGCAGCTCGCCCTCAAATTTCTCCCCCGGCAGCGCCGCCACCCGGATGTGCGCCCGCGTCCCCGGCTTCATCTGCCCCGCCTGATGCTCCGGCACCCGCGCCACCGCATACACCTCCGTCAGGTCCGTGATCTCCAGGATGCTGTTG
Organism: Verrucomicrobiota bacterium; assembly: GCA_017301975.1. Lineage (GTDB taxonomy): Bacteria > Verrucomicrobiota > Verrucomicrobiia > Verrucomicrobiales > Verrucomicrobiaceae > Prosthecobacter. The sequence goes on along the minus strand of JAFLEI010000055.1, from coordinate 27,233 downwards.
CTCGGCTCGATGGGGTCTCCCAGCCGCAGGTCCACCCGCGTCACCAGTCCGCTCAGCGGTGCCTTCAGCGCGATCGTCGGCGGCGGATCTCCCGGCTGCCGGCTTTCCACCTTCACCACCTCGTCTCCCGCCTTCACCGTGTCTCCCAGCGCCGCCCGCAGCTCCACAATGCGCCCCGGGATGCGGCTGCTCAGCGCCGCGATCTTTCCCGGGATGGCCTGGATGCGCCCCAGCGCAAAGATCGTCGTTTCAAAGTCCGCCTCCTCGATCTCCACGGTCTCGATGCGGAGATTCTTCACCCCCGTTTCATCCAGCACGATGGTGTTGGCGGCGCGCCCGCCAGCTTCAGCGGCGGCGGAAAGCCTGGTCAGCAGAAGCAGGAAAAAAAGAACGTGTTTCATGGGGGAAATGGGTGTGGTAGTAGCTGGCAGTTTATGGCACTCTCATTTGCCGCTCTTTTCGGCGGCCTCTTCAGTCGCCGGCGCATGCACACCGGTCGCCGCCTCGTAGCGGATCCGCGCCAGGTGGAAATCCCGCAGCGCATCCAGCGTGGAGGCCTCAAGCTGCAGCCGCTGGTCCCGCGAGCGCAGCACCGACTGCAGATCCGCCTGCCCGGACTCGTAGGCCTTCTGCATCGCCTCCATCTGCTGCGCCGCCAGCGGCAGCAGGTCCTCGCGCGTCTCCCGCACGATGGAGGCATTCGTCTCCATCTCCTTGCGCGCCGTGCCGGACTCGCTGTTGATCTGCATCGCCAGCGCATCGCGCTCCAGTCGTGCGCGGTCCGCCGTGGCTGCCTTTTCGGCGATGGCCCCCTGGTTGCGGTTCCAAAACGGCAGCGGCAGGGAAAGGCGGAAGCCCGCGTAGCCTGTGTGCACCCGCCCCGTCCCCGGCACATCCTGCATTTCGTTCGCGGTAAAAAAGCCCATCGTCACATCCTGCAGCCGCTTCGCCCGTGCGAGGCTCTTGTCCGTCTCGGCGGCGGTGATCTTGGTCTGCGCCAGTTGGAAATCGGGCCGCGCCGTCCACGTCGTCACCGTCGGCAGCACCATCGGCGGCAGGTCGCCGGAGATCGTCAGGCTGTCTTCCGCGTTCAGCCCCAGCATGGGTTTGAGCTGCCCCAGCAGGCTGATGCTCTGCGCCTCCAGCAGGCGGCTCTCCACCCGCAGGCGCTGCGAGTCCAGCCGCACCTGCTTCGCATCCAGCGGCGACACCTCGCCCGCCTTCGCTCGTCCGTCGGCAAAGTCCGCGAGCTTTTGCGCCAGCTCCGTCTGCTGCTGCCGCAGATCCTTCTGCCGTGTCAGCGTCAGCAGGCGCACCACCTGCTCCTGCGCATCGGCGATGAGCTTGCGCTCCACATCGCGCACCTCCAGCGCGGCCGCTTGCACGAGCTGTGAGGTGAGCTGCTTTTCCAGGCTCAGCCGCCGCGTCAGCGGAAAGGACTGGTCCAGGGAGAAGACGCTCGTTCTCGGGCTCACGTGGCTCTGGTTTTGAAAATCGTAACTCAAGGACGGATTGCTCAGCCGCCCCGCGCCGAGCTGCCGCCCCTGCGCCTCCGCGATGGTCAGGCGCGCCGCTTTCAGCGCAGGATTGTGGGTTCGCACTCGCGGCGCGATCTCGCCCAGCGTCAGGGTCAAAGCCGGGGCGCTGCTGGCCAAGGCGGCAAGCAGCAGGGTAAAAAACAAAGTGGATTTCATGAAGGCAGAAAAATTTGAGAGCCCAGGCGTGGACCAGCCATGCCTGAAGGGAAGGGGGGAGCATCAGCATCACAGCCCGTCGGCCATCCGTCTTGGGATGGCAGGCTGTGCGCCCTCTCTCAAATTCTCAAAGCCACCGCATGCACCAGCACCTGCGACCACGACCGCTGCGTGGCCTGCCCTGAGTCCATTTGAATCTCCGCAACAGCCATGCTGTGCGCGCAAGGCACCAGCAGTGGCGATTTCCATTCTTCCAGCGCGAGACTGAAAGCCGTGAGCGCCAGTGCGGAAAAAGCCAGCCCCGGCGAAACACTCGCGCGCAGGCTTTCGCTCAGGGCCTCATGCTCATGGCTGTCTTCTTCGTGATGATCCTCGTCACCATGGCAGGGCTCCGCAGCCTCATGCTCATGACAGTCTGCCGAATGCGGCCCGTGGCAGTGATCCGCCAGCGTTACCTTCTCCACGCCGCCGCAGTCACACACAAAGCCCCGGCCCAGGCCAAACACCTGCGCAGAAACGAGAGCCACAAGGGCCATCGCAGGCAGGAGGAGTTGGATCAGGCGCGGCATGTCGGTGTGCTAAGATGCAAAAAGCAGCCGTTTGTTTCAAACTTTTTCAGGAAAATCTGCGCCAGCCGCCGCCGCTCACTTCGATCCCGCAATCGTTGTCGTGGTCGTTGTCGAAACCACCTCACTCCCACGTTCACCCCGCGCAAACATCGCCGGCTTCAGCGTCGTCACCCACATCGGCGATCCCCACGACGAAGGATAGCGCGAAGTGTACCGCACTGTCTTCTCCTTCAGCGGCGTCCCCGGCGCCGGATGCGGCGCCTCCAGATCGTGGTAGAGGTATTCATACGACCCATGCGGCGAAGCCACCCGGTCATAGTACCCCATCCCGCCCGGGTGCGATTCACTGTACGGGTAGAACCCGCTCCGCTCATACGGCCTTCCATACGGCCGCAGACTGCTCACATACGCCGGAGAGCCAAACGCAGGCGGAGCCACCTTCGCCGAAGTCGCCGTCGTCCGCGCCGGCACCGTGCGCCGGTACAAATCACCCGTGCAAGACACCAGCCCACCGGCCATCACCAAGGAGCAAACAAGCAGAAGAGAAGTTCTCATAAAAAAGCGTCGCTGTAAAAGTTCAGAACAACAGCCGGAGAATAACCACCCAATCCCCGCCTGTCTCTCACAATAATCGCGTTCCGCCCCCCGATTGCGCTCCCCTAAACAGCCCCATTGCCCCGCAACGGCTCACCATCCTCCCGTTGCCCGCATGCCCAAGCGCCCGAGAAGCGCGGGTCTCCGAACCCGCAGCATCTGCCACCCGCCCACCACGCCTCTCACCACCCAAAAAACATCCCGCAATCACCAGCGCCTCCCTCCCATAGGTCCTGTCAGCCCTCTTCGTCCTATTCAAACCACTCCCACCACCACTCCCGAAAAAAATGCCGAAAACAGCCAGCCATTTCGTCCGCATGCCCTTGGTTGGCTCGTGGGTTCATTTGTTAATGCATCTCATGACTCCAAGTGAAATTTTTCATCGCGGTGAAATATGCTAAGCGCAAATATTGTGACGATGGTTCCTCCTTGCCACAAAATCGAACCATACGATGAACCTTGCTCTGTAACCATCCCAGCCAATCCCTCTGAAACTGAGAAGAGTAATAACGCTGCAACCATTCCCACTAACGAGCGCCTTGGTTCTGTGGGGCGCAAGTTCGCCCAGATAAAAAGCGGTATGATTAAAATATAAAGCAGCGTCGAGATGAAAATAACAGCTCCGTCCCAAAAAGAGCAATGTGGAATGTAGCCAATGGAAAATACAACCCTAACAAAACACAGGAAAATCAAGACAGGAAAAATCATCCAACTAATCCATCTTATGAACGTTCTTGCAGTTTTCATCGCTGCGAATGGTGCATTTTTTGCATTGTTTCATTGGTTGCCCATTTCGTGACAAAATGCCCGGAATCTTTTTCCTCAACCGTGCCATTCATGCCTGGCATCTTTTTTGGGCTGGTCTGGATTCCGCCTATTTTGAGGTCCGGCGTTTCTTCATAAAGGGACAGGCGCTTGGCTTTACTTGGGCAGCGTTAAACGAGTGAAGTTTTCTCGAGAGAGAAAGGTTCTATAAAACAGCTTTGGGTTTTGCCCGCCTTCGATCCGCAGTGCGAGTCTGTAAGGCATGTCTCGTGCTCTGTGTAAGTCATGGAACAATATAGGATCGATGGGATGCCCATGTTCATCAATCGGGATCATCGAATAGGAGCAATGATCCATTTTTATCGATCTCAAAAGTTCGACAGATGCCTTCTCATCCATGATTGTTTTTGAGCTAACCAGTTGTTCAATCGCTCTCTCTATCTGAAGACATTCCTTGGAGTGATCTTCCCTGCAGGAGGTTGCCCCTAAGATTAACAGTATGCTTATGCCAATTTTTAGATGGAACACCCCAGTTACTACTGCTCGTAAAAAAAGATGCCAGTCATTTAGGAAGCATTATGAAGCCAAACCTCTCGCGCTCAGAAGAGTACCCCCCCCCTGCCTTCACCCAAGCCAGCCGCGGCCTGACCAACGTCTCACCGACACGGGCACGCCCCGTCCAGCCCCCCTTCAAATCCCCAGCCTCAACTGCCGCCTCTGCTCCGGCGCCACCAGCGTAGAAACCCCGATCCCGATCAGCCGCAGCGGCCCTTTCACCAGCCGGTCACGCGCCAGCAGGTAGCACGCCATCCGGTAGATCTCCCGGTCCGTCGTCACCGGCTCCTCCAGACGGATCTGCCGTGTCAGCGTGGTGAAGTCGCTGTAGCGCACCTTCACCTGCACCGTCATCGCGCCCAGCCCGTGCCGGCCCAGCGTCCCCGCCACATCCAGCGCCATCTCCTTCAGCGCCGCCCGCAGCACCGGCCGCGCGTCCGTGTCATTGAGAAACGTGTTCTCCGCGCTGATGCTCTTGCGCTCCTCGCTCAGGTCCAGCTCACGCTCATCATTCCCCAGCGCACGCTGTTTCAGCTTCGCCGCAAACGAACCCGCCACGGCCTCCAGCCCCTGAGTCGAATCCTGCAGATCCCCGATCGTCCGCAGCCCCAGCGCCTCCAGCCCCTGCGCCGTCACCGGCCCCACCCCATGGATCGCGCTCACCGGCAGCGGTCGCAGAAAGGCGATCTTGTCCCGGTCCAAAATCACCGTCAGCCCGTCCGGCTTCTGAAAATCACTCGCCAGCTTCGCCAGAAACTTGTTCGCGCTGATCCCCACGCTCGCCGTCAGCCCGCACTCCTCGCGGATGCGCCGCTTGATCTCCGCCCCCATCGGCCGCGCCGCTTCAATGGCGGCATCCACCTCCAAAGCCGGGTCCGCATGCGCGCTCACATCCAGGTACGCCTCATCCACAGACACCTGCTCGATCATCGGCGTAAACTCCTGCAAAATCCGCATGATCCGCGCCGACTCCGCCCGATACGCCTCCATGCGTGGCCGCACAAAAATCCCCTGCGGGCACAGCCGCCCCGCCGTCCGCGAAGGCATCGCCGACCGCACCTTGAACTTCCGCGCCTCATAGCTCGCCGCGCACACCACCCCACGCCGGTCCGGCGGCGAACCCACGATCACCGGCTTCCCCCGGTACTCCGGGTTGTCCCGCTGCTCCACCGATGCAAAAAACGCATCCATGTCCATGTGCATGATCACTCGCGGCATCGTCTTAACGTACGGTAGAAAGCAGGGGTTGGATGTTCATTCAGTCGGCTCGCGCAGCATTCACTATCCATCGCCAAAAGTCACACAAACCGATCACACAAATCGCCGCAAACAGGGGCCTTCTCGGGGAAGGAGAGCCCCCGCGCCCGCAGCACATCGCTGAAACTCAGCGCGCCGCGCGTCTCTCCATCCACCACCCCACCATGCCCCCCACTCCGCACGCTCACGCTCACGCGCATCCGGCGAAGGCCAACGGCCTTCCGTAACTAAGCCCGGGGTTCGCAGAACCCTGGGTCACCGCATCACCCACCGCTCCCATCTCGTGCAACACCAACGGTGTTGCGTCCATCGCTCGAATGATCCAAATCTTGCGCCATGCCGCAATCCCTCGCCCGAGTTTTGATTCACACGGTTTTCTCCACCAAGGGCCGCGACCCCGCCTTCCAGAACCCTGCATTTCGCTCCGAGGTACATGCGTATCTGGGCGCTGCGCAAAGACGCTGGACTGCCTGCCCATCCAGATCGGCGGTGTCGCCGATCATGTGCATCTGCTGACCACTTTGTCTCGCACCCTGGCGATCGCGGAATTTGTGAAAGAGATCAAACGCATCTCCACCGGCTGGATTCAGGAACGCGGTTGTCTTTTCCGCCAATTTCACTGGCAGGCTGGCTACGGATGCTTCTCTGTGTCTGAATCCAAAATCGACGCCGTCACAACATCGCCGAGCAGGAAGACCGCCATCAAAAGGTCACCTTTCAAGACGAATACCGCGAGTTGTTGCGCCGCCACGGGCAGTCATGGAACGAGTCTTACGTGTGGGATTGAAGACGGCCGTGCGCACGGCGGCGATGGACGGAACCACGTTGTGGTTCGCCCTTGATGTGAACTCTCTTTGTCGCGAAATCCCAGGGTTCTTCGAACCCTGGGCTTAGCTGCGGAAGGCCGTTGGCCTTCGAAGAAGCCCACCCCCCTCACAGCTCCACCACCCCATCCGCCCCGCTCCGGCCCTGGTCCTTCACCTCCGTCAGCGGCATGTTCCGCTCGCCGGGCAGCAGCTTCCGTTTGTCAGACAGCGTCGCGAAAAGGTAATACAACCCCGGGATCACCAGCAGCCCCACCACCGTCCCCAGCAGCATCCCGCCCGCTGCGGAAGCGCCGATCGTCTTGTTCGCGATCGCCCCCGCACCCGAGGCGCGGAGCAGGGGAATCATCCCCGCGATGAATGCAAACGACGTCATCAAGATCGGCCGGAAGCGCACCCGCGCACCCTCGATGGCCGCATCCAAAATCGGCAGGCCCTGCTGATGCTTCTGCGTCGCAAATTCCACGATCAAGATCGCGTTCTTGCCCAGCAGCCCCACCAGCATGATCAGCCCCACTTGCGCAAAGATGTCGTTGTCCAGGCCAAACGTGCGCAGCATCACAAACGAGCCCATCACCCCGATCGGCAGCGAGAGGATCACCGCCAGCGGCAGCAGAAAGCTCTCATACTGCCCTACCAGCACCAGGTACACAAACAGCAGCACCACGATGAAAATGTAGATGGACTCGTTGCCACGCGCCACCTCGTCAAACGCCAGCCCCGCCCAGCCGATGTCATACCCGCGCGGCAGCGTCTTTTCCGCCACTTCCTCGATCGCCTTGATCGCGTCCCCGCTGCTGTAGCCTGCCGCAGGCGCACCCTGGATGGACGGGGCAGGGTAGGCATTGTAGCGCGTGATCTCATTGAGACCCTGCTTCTGCTTCAGCACCACAAATTCGGAGAACGGCACCATCTCCCCCTTGTCATTCCCCACATACAGGTCCTGGAGATCTTTCGGCATCTCGCGATACTTCGGGTCCGCCTGCACATACAGCTTCCAAAACCGCCCAAACTTGATGAAGCCCTGCTCATAGGTGCTCGCCACCAGGATCGCCAGGCTCTCCATCGCCGTCTTGATGGACACCCCCTTCTGCATCGCCATCTCGTTGTCGATCTCGATGTCGAGCTGCGGATAGTTCGCGCTGAAAAACGTGAACAGGCCGTGCAGCTCCTTGCGCTTCTTCAGCGCCTCCATGAATGCTTCGTTCACTTCCTGCAGCCGGTCGTAGTCACCGCTGCTCGTCTTGTCCAGCAGCCTCAGCGAAAAGCCCCCCGCCGCGCCATATCCCGGCACCGCCGGCGGCTCGTAAAACTCCAGCTTCACCCCGGAGATCACATGGCATTTCTTTTCCAGCTCCGCGATGATCTGCCGCGAGTTCATCTTCCGCTCACTCCAGTTCTTCAGATTGATCAGGCACGTCCCGGCATTCGATCCGCGACCCTCCGTCAGCACCTCATAGCCCGCCAGCGATGACACCGACTGGATGCCCTCGATCTGCTTCGCGACCTTCTCCAGCTCCAGCGACTTCGCAAACGTCCGCTCCAGCGTGCTCCCCGGCGGCGTCTGCAGGATCGCGTAGATCATCCCCTGGTCCTCAGACGGGATGAATCCCGGCGAGAGAGACTGGTTCACCCCATAGATCGCCACGCCCGCCAGCGCCAGAATTCCCAGCGTGATGCTCTTCCGGTGCACGATCCTCATCAGCAGCCCCACATACACATTCGTCAGCTTTTCAAAGGCGCTGTTAAAGTGCCCCAGCGCCCACTCCACCGGTCCGCGCCGTTTGTGCTTGTGCTGGTGCTCCACCTCCGGCCGCCGCAGAATCATCGCGCACAGCACCGGCGTCAGCGTCAGCGCCATGATGCCGGAGAGAATGATCGCAGACGCCATCGTGATGGAAAACTCCCGGTAAAACACCCCCACCGGCCCGGACATGAACGTCACCGGTACAAACACCGCCGTCATCACCAGCGTGATCGCGATCACCGCTCCCGCGATCTCCAGCAGCACCTTCTGCACCGCCTCAAACGCCGTCAGATTCGTCCCATGCATCTTCGCATGCACCGCCTCCACCACCACGATGGGGTCATCCACCACGATCCCGATTGCCAGCACCAGCGCAAACAGCGTGATCAGGTTGATGCTCACCCCGCAGATCTGCATCAGGAAAAAAGCCCCCACCAGAGACACCGGCACCGCCAGCGTCGGGATCAGCGTGCTGCGCCAGTCCCCCAGAAACACAAATACCACCAGCGACACCAGGATGAAGGCCTCCAGCAGCGTGTGCAGCACCTTCTCGATGGACGCATCCAGAAACTTTGACACATCATAGCTGATCTCATAGTCCATCCCCGCCGGGAAGCTCTTGCGCTTCATCTGCTCCAGCCGCGCCTTCAGCTGCTCGATCACCTCATGCGCGTTGCTGTTGTAGCTCTGCTTGATCACGATCGCCGCCGAGGGGTGCCCGTCCAGGTCCGAGTACAAATCATAAAACTCACTCCCCAGCTCCACCCGCGCCACATCCCTCAGGTGCAGGATCTCCCCCTCGTCCGTCGCGCGCAGGATCACATTCTCATACTGCTTCTGCGTGTTGTACCGCCCCTTGTACGTCAGCACATACTCCAGCGCCTGGGATCTCTGCGCATCCGCACGCCCCAGCCGCCCCGGCGTGCCGATCACGCTCTGCTCCGCCAGCGCCTTCATCACATCATCCGTGGACACCTTGTAGGCCCGCATCCGGTCCGGCTTCAGCCAGATCCGCATCGCGTAGTTGCGCGTGCCCAGGATGCGCACCTGCCCCACCCCGCGCGTCCGTGCCAGCTCCGGCTGCAGCTGCACAAACGCGTAGTTGAAAAGGAACTGCATGTCCGCGTTCTTGTCCGTGCTGAACAAGTTCACATACATCAGCATGTTCGGGCTCACGTTGTTCACGATGATCCCCTCCCGCTGCACCAGCGGCGGCAGCTGGTTCCTCACCTGGTTCACCCGGTTCAGCACGTTCACCGTCGCATCATTCGGGTCCGTCCCCAGATGAAACACCACCTGGATCGTCGCCTCGCCCGCGCTCGTCGCGTCGGACATCATGTACTTCATGTCCTGCACCCCGTTGATCGCCTGGTCCAGCAGCACCAGCACGCTCTCCTCCAGCACCTTCGCGCTAGCCCCTGGGTAGGTGATGTTCACCATCACCACCACAGGCGCCACGTTGGGAAATTGCGAGATCGGCAGCCTCACGATTGAAAGCCCGCCCAAAAACACAATCAGCAACGAGATTACAATGGCCAGGGCAGGCCTCTGTAAAATCTTCGAAAACATGGAAGTTGGTTCTTACTGCGCGTGGAGCTTCAGGTTGGCATACGCATCCTTCGTCTCCTCAAATTTGTAGTCATGCGCCTTGTCCCCGTCATGGGCCTGCCGCTGACCTTCAAAAATGATCCTGTCCTCCGCCGTCACGCCAGAGGTCACCACGTACAGATCCTCCAGCTCCTCCGCCACCTCGATCTTCGACTGCTTGATCACGTCATCCTTGCCCACCACAAAGATGAAGCGCTCTTCCCCGATTTCAAAGGTGGACTTCTGCGGCAACAGCAGCGCCTTCTTCAGCGTCCGCTCCATGCGGATGTTGCCCGTCTCCCCATGCCTCAGCAAACGTTTCGGATTCGGGAAGTCCGCGCGGAAGGGGATCGTGCCCGTCTTGTTATTAAACTCTCCCTCGATCACGTTCACCCGGCCCTTTTGGTCAAAGAGCTTCCCGTTCGCCATCACCAGGCTCACCTGCTTGCTTTCCTCCGACTGCACGTGGGAGGCGTACTCCAGATAGTCCGCCTCCGGCACATTGAAGTAGATCCACATCTCGCTGTTGTCAGACAGCGTCGTCAGCAGGTCACCCACCTCCACCAGGCTCCCGTTCCGCAGCCGCAGCCGGTCCATCAGCCCCGAAAACGGCGCCTTGATCGTCGTGAATCCCAGATGCGTCTGGGACAGGTTCACCTCCGCCATCTTCTGGTCCAGCTTCGCCTTCGCCATCGTCAGCTCCTTGTCAGACACCACGTTGGACTCCAGCAGCCGCTTCGTGTTTTCAAATTCCACCCGCGCCACCTGCGCCTCCGCCTCCGCGCTCTTCACCACCGCGCTGTAAACCCGCGGCAGGATCGTAAACATCACATCCCCTTCGTTCACCAGCTGCCCCTCATTCACCTTCACCTTCTCCAGATACCCGCGCTCCAGCGCACGAATCTCGATGTTCCGGCATGAACTGATCTGGCACACATAATCACGCGAGATCACCGTGTCCCGGACGATCGGCTTCGTCAGCACCAGCTGGGATTCCTCTTCCTCCCCGCCCTCCGCATGGTGGGCGCCCTCCTCCTTGTGACCTCCCTCCGCATGATGGCCGCCCTCTTCCTTGTGGGCGCCCTCCGCATGATGGCCGCTCTCTTCCTTGTGACTGCTCTTCGCAGAATGGCCGCTCTCCTCCTTGTGGCAGCCGCTCAGCGTTGTCACCGCCAGCATGCCCGCGCACAGGAATGCCGCCCACGTCCCAGGCCGGAGTTCACGGGCCTTGCTGGTCTCAGTAGAGTGAAACGGACTGAACACGGAAGGGTGGTCTCTGTAACTCATAAGGGGTAGGAAGATACTAGGTGCGGAGGCTCCAAAGTAAAGCAGCGCAATGCATGGAAATGAAAACAATCGCACCCTCCTATTCGGCCAAGGTAAGTCCCATTCTAAGTAGGATATCCTGCCTCGATAAATAGGCTTGCGGCCTATTTATAAAACAGGCTTGCCCAGTGAGCGATCCTTCAATAAGCCCTCACACATCCCTTCCGGCAGTCAGTGCCGCCAGTTTTCGAAAAACGCAGAGTAGGTAAGGTTATTATCCCCCGTAGCCCCCTAAAACCATGCTGTCCATCCCCTCATGAGGCACTCTGTTTTTCATCCTTGGCGCCCATCGCTGATCTACCCCACCGCGCCGACTCGCAACTGCCGCAGCGTGTAAAAGGCCTCCGCACACTCCGCCATGCGTCTCGCCCCGTTCTTGCGCCTCGGGCCAAAAAGTTCCCGCTGCGCCTCGAACATGGCCTTCGAACATCTACCCCACCGCGCCGACTCGCAGCTGCCGCAGCGTGTAAAAGGCCTCCGCACACTCCGCCATGCGTTTCGCCCCGTTCTTGCGCCTCGGGCCAAAAAGTTCCCGCTGCGCCTCAAAGACTCCCTCCACAAACTCCCGGCTGCCCAGCACCACCCCATCAGTGAAGTAGCGCACGCGCAGGCGCACCAGCTCCGCAGGGCTCAGCTTTCCTTTCTCCGCCAGCACCGCGCGGGCGCTCTCCGAGCTCACACCGGGCCGCACCACCTTCTCATTCTGCGCATCCTTGATCTCACGCCCCTCCGCATGCAGCAGGCATCGGTAAGCCTCCGCCGCTCCCGCGCTGCGCCACCCGTCCACCGGTTTGCCCAGTGCCTTGCACAGGCCGCGCTGCGCACGGCGGCTGCCGCCCAGCGCCTCCGCATACGCGCACCAGCGATACTCCTTCGGATCCTTCACCAGCCCCGCACGCACCGGATTAAGATCGATGTACGCCGCCATCGTCCGCAGCGGCTCTCCCTTGCCCTCCACCAGCACGCTCTTGAAGCGGTCCATCCACAGCGTCCCACGCCTGCCGCGCCGCTTGTTGAACCAGCGGCTGAAGCGCTCCTTCACCTCCTTCACAAACAGCGACAGATCACAAAAACGCTTCTTGAGCGCCTCCAGCCTCTGTTCCGCCAGCACAGTCATCCCCCGAGCACGAAAGTCCGCCAGCTCATCGCGCAGCAGCCCCAGGTAGGCCTTGCTGTAGAGAATGCCCAGATGCTCAAACAGCTTCACCTCCCCCTGCGGCCCCGCAAAACGCTCCAGCCACGTCGCCCGATGCGGCACCTCGGCCAGCAGATGGAAATGATTCCCCATCAGGCAGTAAGTCACGACCTTGATGCCCGAGAATTCCGCCATGCGCCAGATCACACGCCGCAGCGCCTCCTTCTCCACCTCATCAAACCAGATCTCCCCACCGCAAGTTCGTGACATGACGTGGTAGCAGTAAGACTCCAGCGGCCCCTTGCCGAGAATGCGCCGCCTGCCGCCAGACCACGACCGCGCGGCAGGATAGAGCCCCGTTTTGGCATTCACCCCCACAAGCTGCTGCTCAAGCGGAAGAGGCTGGGGATCAGGAGATTGGACAGCTTTCATGAGCGGAAGGTGACTGGAAAACCCGCGGCGTCAATCAACTAAATGCCTGGCATTATTTTATATTTTAACTGCGCACACGGCCTCTCGCCTCATCCGCCGCAGTTGCCCCTCTCCGGGGCCGATCATCATCCTGAGGGGGCGATCCACTCCAGGATTCGCAGTCGGCGAAAGCAGCCAGGTGCAGCCCGAACTCAGAGGAGTTTTCGTTCACTGCGCTTCAATGGGCGGGGGACTAGCCTATGCGACGCAGGGGGCCGCACCCCGCCATCTCCTCCGCCTCCTCACCACCCGCTCCATCAATCACCTTCATCCTCATCCCCGCCACATCGTTCGCCCTGCCACCAAACTCATCGTGCCGCCCCTCATCCACCATCGCAAGAACTCAGCGCATCATTCGCAGCCCGCAGCCGCAGCGCATCATCCGCACCCGCGATGCACGCCTCCTCACCCTGCCTTCACCGCACTACGCCTCATATGCCACGCACCACGTTCCACCATTCTTTGTAAGAATAGCTTGCAATCAAACTTCATCCAGTTTCACTGCGCCGCCATGCCACACCTCAGCAAATCCATCCTGACAAACCTCCGGCTTTTCTTATCCGCCGGCCTGCTGGTTTCCACGGCCTGGTCTCAGCAGCCGGAGCCGGACATCAGGTCCCTTTCCGCCGAAGATCAGGACATCGTCAAAGACCTGCGCTTCAGAGCCATGGACGCCGCACCCGCAGACACCCGCACCGCCACCTTCATCAAAGGCAGGCTTCCCGTCGTCAATGCCAGTTCGAAAACCACCATCGCTGGAAGGCTCACGGCCGAAGCCCGCATCCTCTTCCGCACGCCGGAGAAAGAATGGACCGTCCTCAGATGCCGCCAGGACATCGCCCTCAACGGCAAAGGCTCCACAGAGCTCTACATCAGCTTCAACGAGACCAACTCACAAATCGAAAAGATCACCGGAGACAAGAAAGCCAGGGTCGAAGACTCCATCACCATCATCCGCTATGACGGCGTGAAGATCTTTGAAAGCGAGCCCTCCAAATCCACCCGTCTCCCCGCCGATTGGTGGCTGCAGGTCGGCATCCTCAAAGGGCAGGGCGCCCCCGGCACCACCGCCGGTCCCGTGATCGCCACAACCGACACCTCCTCCGGCGAATTCAAAGCCCTCCGTCTCTCCACAGAGCGCAACCTCCGGTCCCAGATCTGGAATGATTACGAGCAGGCCGTCGCCTCCCTCAACGCCAAATACCTCGTCGCCATCGACAAAGCCCTCAAAACCGCCCAGGCCCGGAGCCTGCTCGATGAAGCCCTCGCCCTCCGCCAGGAAAAAGACACCGTCACAAAAACCAATCGCGTTCCCCGCTCGCCCGTCCCCGCCAGCGCACCCTCCCTCGCCACCCTGCGCTCCACCTACGAAACCGCCCTCACCAGCCTCAAGAGCGCCCGCGCCAAAGCCTCGCTCCCCCTCATGCAGGACTACAATCAAAAAGCCGAGCAGCTCATCGCCCGCCTCATCAAGGAAGGAAAACTCGACGAAGCCAAATCCGCCCGCGACTCCAGAGACGTCCCGCTCATCACCGAAGACTGACGCCCGCATGTCACGACCTGCATAAAACGTGGTATAAAATGTTATGACCGCGTCGCAGGACGCGCCGCAGCTCATCAAAACAAGGTTGCGGGCCGTGAATGGCTGCCGGTAAACACATCAGCTGCATCTCCGAATCGGAGCTCGCGCTGCGCAGGCAGCCTTGCAGCACTTCAGGCTTGGACGAAGGTGCAAAACCACCCTCTGCACACTGGACGCGCCGGCATTTTGTCGGCTCTGGGTGCGCCTCCTTGGTGCCTCCAGAGGGAATGAGGCTGCGCTGAAAAGGCGGCCTTCGCTCACCTTGCAGAGTGCAATCCAAAGCTGACCAAATGCAGGCTGCTCCCAGCCATGCAGGAACGCATCTGTCATGGACTTGTCTCGTGGTTCATTTAAAAGCAAGGAATCACCGCAAATCCAAAGCCCGACAACCGCCGCTCAAAGACGGCATCAACAAGTTTTTCGCTCGCAAACCAGCGATTCGTTGGGCCAAGAAAAAGATCAAAACTGGGCAGGCAGGATGACGCGACCGACCATTCATAGACACTCAAAACGTGGCCTTTGATTGAGCGTACAGATGCAGATTCGTGGAGAATCGCATGCCGGCGCGTCGCATGCCAAAGCGCATAGTTGCCCCATGATGTTCCAACGATTGCCGGCTTAATCCGCAACGGACATCGAATGACTTGCGGATCCACTGAACAACGAGCCAAAACAGCGCAAGCATCCTCCGATAGAACCAGTTCGTTGCCTGTCGTTAACAAGCGATCCATTTTCTCCACACCAGATGGAACATCAAGATGCCCGATTTCAGGAAGGCTCTGCAAAGGCCCGTCTTCAAAAAGTGATTTGCCTGCGGCGTCAGTGGCAGTCACAAACTTGGGAATTCGCGAGCCTGGTGATGGCTCAAGCATAAAGATTTTCTGTACCATATTTCAGTGACCACCCATTGCCATCCGACGGGCAATGACCACCGAAAAATGCCAGCCATCACACAATACAACCTAACACACATCTTGGAAAACCCACAGCGAGGCGGGATAATGAATCCGCGATCCCAGGCTCGCCTTGGATTACCGCACGACATCGCTTCAGCCCCATGCAGGGCAGGGGAACTATACCCCGGCCATCTCCTCCGCATCCTCTTCCTCCCCCGCCTCGGACGCCACCACTGGCGCAGGCAGGCCCAGCGGCCGGTGGCTGATGTCGCTCACATTCATGCTCAGGTCCGTGCCCTTCGGCTCACGCCCCGTCAGGCGGCAGAAGTCATGATAACTGAGCACCTCAAAAGTGCGGTCCAGATGCTCCACCACCACCGTCATGCTCTCCACCCAGTCGCCCGAGTTCAGGTAGTGCACGTCCTCGATCATCTTGTCCGCCGGTGTGTGGATGTGCCCGCAGATGATCCCGTGGCAGCCCTTCCACTTCGCCAGCTTCTGCAGCTGCTCCTCGTAGCGCCCCACAAAGCTCACCGCGCCCTTCACCTTCATCTTCACCCAGCGGCTCAGCGAAAACGCCTCCTGGTTCCGCCAGCGCAGCCAGGCGTTGTACATCCGGTTCACGCGCAGCAGCAGTTCATAGCCCACCGCGCCCACCTTCGCCAGCCACACATGGTTCGTCGTCACATGGTCAAACCCATCCCCGTGCACCACCAGGTAGCGCCCGTGCGGCGACTCATGAATGTGCTCCTCCACCAGTGAAAGACCCGCCAGCTTGAACGGCAGAAACTTCTCCAAAATGTCATCATGGTTTCCGCGCAGGTAGATCACCTCCGTGTCCTCCTTCTCCATCTTTTTGAGCACCGTCCGCACAAAGTGCGTGTGCTCCTGCGTCCAGCGCCCTGAGCCGCTCAGCGCCCACGCATCAATGATGTCCCCGTTGAGCACCAGTTTCTCGCACTTGCAGTGCCGGATCAAATGCGCCGCCTGCACCGCCTTCGAGTCCGCCATGCCCAGATGCACATCCGACATGAACAGCGTCTTGATCCGAAGTTTCGTTTTCATAAAAGCAAAGAAGGGCAGGGGAGATGTCAGTTTTTCGCCGCCACCATCCACCTCCGCCCAACACGCGGACCCACTGTGAATAGTAACAGCCTCGTCACCAGACATCGTCTTTCACCGCCCGCAGTGAAACACCCCAAGTAAAACGTTTTCGTCACCCAGCCTGCCCCCCATCACTCCACGCTGATTGGGGTGGGCTCACCCTTCGGTCTCCTTTCAGAGTCGTCTGTTGGTCTTCGGTGGTCTTCGCCCCGCTGCGCTCCGGTTCACATCGTTCGGCTCCACCACTTCCATCCACTCCATCACTAATCCTGTCATTCCCACCCTCCTGCCAATCCTGTTCACCAACCCCGCACGACCCACCACACGGCCATCCCTCACCACCACTCCTTCACAACCTCGGCATTTTCGAAGCCTGCAGCGTGCGGTCCATCTCATGCATCCGCTTCGTCTCCACCGCTGGCGCATTCTCCAGCGCCTGCCGGCTCTCAAACGCCCGCCATACCGACCACAGGCACGTCAAGAAAAGCCCCACCGCCATGATCGGCCCGCCATGGTGTCGGATAAAGCGCGTCTGCCTGCGCCATTGCAGGAAGCATCGGAGTTCATCATGTCGTGGCTTGAACATGCCCTCATCATTGAGGCGCGCACCCCTCTGACTCAAACAGTACCTCGTCACAATACTGTGACCACCCAGCCATCAGCAGTGCTCAGTGCTCAGTGCTCAGTGCTCAGTGCTCAGTGCTCAGTGCTCAGTGCTCAGTGCTCAGTGCTCGGGCCCTCCGCTTCCTCGAACTCGAACTCGAACTCGAACTCGAACTCGAACTCGAACTCGAACTCGAACTCGTCCTCGTCCTCGATCCCATCGCCCCGCACCCACCCCAAGCCCCCGCTTCGACAAACACCCCCGCCGCAGCCTCCGTACTGGGAGCGCCGATATTTTATCGGCTCCGGGTGCCGCCCCGCCACACAAACAAGCCCCGCACTCCTCTCTGACACCGAATACCAGTACATAGCACCAAGACACCTGCCCAAGCCATCGAAGATCGGCGCTCCCCGCAAACCACCCCAGCGCCCCCCACCGCCACAAAGCAGATCCCCTCTCCCCGTCCAAGACATCGCATGGCCCATAGATACACCATCGGGAAGAGGCCGGACGAGGGGCCCCTCGCGCCACTCCACATTCGTCATTCGTCATTCGTCATTCGTCATTCGTCATTCGCATCCCCCCACCGCCACCCCCGCCCCTTTCCTTCACCCCTTCCGCAACAAATCCGTCACACTCGCTCCGCCCGCACACTCTGCGACGAGATCGTAACATCCTTGTCTTTGGCAGCCCTCCATTCCTGCCGTCACAGTCTCGTCACCCGAACATGAGCAGAATCCTGGTAGTCGATGATGAGAAGGATATTGTCGAACTCGTGAGCCTCCACCTCCAGCGCGAAGGCCACGAAGTCGTCTCCGTGGGCAATGGACTCGCCGTCCTCCCCATGGCCGTCAAGACCGCCCCCGACCTCATCGTCCTCGACATCATGCTCCCCGGCATCGATGGCGTCCAGGTCCACCGCCGCCTCCGCGCAGACACCCGCACGCGCCACATCCCCGTCATCATGCTCACCGCCCGTGCGCAGACCAATGACCGCATCGCCGGGCTCGAAAGCGGCGCAGACGACTACCTCACCAAGCCCTTCAGCCCCCGCGAGCTCATGCTCCGCATCGGCGCCGTCCTCCGCCGCTCCCAGAAAGTCGTCATGCTCGCAGAGCAGCGCATCGGCGAGTTCCTCCTCGATCGCAAAAACATGTCCCTCTCCATCAGCGGAAAGCTCATCGAGCTCACCATCACCGAGCTCAAGCTCATCACCACCCTCATGGCCAATCCGGACGTCATCCACACCCGCAGCGAGCTCCTCAGCGCCGTCTGGGGTTATGCGGATGACACCCACTCACGCACCCTCGACACCCACATCAAACGCCTCCGCGACAAGCTCGGCGACCACGGCCGCCACATCGGCACCCTCCGCCGCCAGGGCTACCTCTTTCAAAGCGTCATTCAGGAGCTCGCAGACGCAGACGCATGATCACTCAGGTGATGACCGCCCCGGCCCAGCCCGGAATGAATGCACCGCGCGCGGACACCGCCTCGCCCATGTGCATGCAGGATGACTGCCGCCTCTTCGGCTCCCTCCTCAATGAAGCACCCCAGGGCATCCTCGTCATCGATGACGCAGACCTCATCGTCTTCGCCAATCTCGCCATCAGCGTCATGCTCCTCCCGCATCCGCTGGAAGAAGGCCGCCCCCTCGGCACCGCGCCCAGCCTGCAGGCCATCACCCGCATCATCAAAGACGCACGCACCCGCCGCACCCGCGTCGAAGGAGAGTTCCGCCTCCCGCTCCCCCACTCCTACGCCGCCGAATGGAGCCATGAGCGCCACTACCACCTCTCCGCCGCACCCTGGAGCGAAGGCCCCCGCACCGGCGTGTGGGTCATGGCCGAAGACCGCACCGAGCACGACACCATCGCCCAAACCCGACAGGACTTCGTCACCAGCGCCGGCCACGAGCTACGCACCCCGCTCTCCCTCATCCACGGTTACATCGAGACGCTGAAAAGCGGCATGATCAAAAACACCGCCTCCCTCGGCCGCTGTCTCGATGTCATGGAAAAGCACTCCCGTCGCATGATGCGCATCATCGACGACATGCTCACCCTCTCCCGCCTGGAAGGACTCGAAGAACCCCTCAAGACCGAAACCTTCCTCGTCCGCGGCTGCGTGCACGATGCCATCGAGCACCTCACCCCCCTCATCGAAATCCGCCAGCCCGTCATCACCCTCGACTTCCCCCCGGACGGCGGCCTCCTCAGCGGTGATCGCTTCTACTGGGATCAGATCTTTTCCAATCTCATCGAAAACGCCCTCAAAGAAAACCCCCGTTCTGGCCTCCGCATGCACATCACCGGACGCTGGACGAAGCACGAGTGCCTCATCACCGTCACCGACGACGGCGTCGGCATCCGTCCCGAAGACCTCCCCTACGCCTTCAAGCGCTTCTACCGTGGCAGCCAGGAGTCCAAAGGCACCGGCCTCGGCCTCTCCATCGTCAAACGCGCCGTCGAAGTCCACGGCGGCACCATCGACCTCGAAAGCCACCCCGGCGTCAGCACCGTCTTCACCATCCGCGTCCCGCTCCCCGGCTAAAAAACATAGTCCCCAAGAGTTTCGCGGTTGGCAGCATTCTCGCTCGGTTTACTCGCCCTTTCGCCCATCATGATGCTCCCTGAGCATGGGGTCTCGTCGTCACAAAAAGGCGCAGCACAAAGTGTTTTTGAGCCCTAAAATGGCCCCGCAATTTGCCCACCAATAGAAACCAGAACCGGGGTTCAGCGTGTTTTTTTGCAAATTTTGACCTTAGTGAAGTGCTTGAAAAAGCTGTATTTCCATCGTGAATCAGGGATGTACCAGCCTGCACCCGCAAAGACATGCTCAAAAGCCTGAAACTTACCAACGTCGGCCCGGCTCCCATGTTGGAACTGAATCTCGCAGATCGCCTCAATTTGCTGACAGGAGATAATGGCTTGGGAAAGTCCTTTCTCCTTGATGTGGTTTGGTGGGTTTTGACGAGGAAGTGGCCGCATGATCTTAACGATAATCTCACGTCGGGCTATCCGGCACGCCCGGCAGACCCCAAGTTAGGGTCGTCGATTGCCTTTGACCTGACGACAGCAAATGCAAAAAGTGTCAGTTACGAAAGCACCTACTCCAGGCAGGATCAGGCATGGGTAGGACGCCCCGGCAGGCCGCCTAACCCCGGGTTGGTGGTCTATGCCCATGCTGACGGAGGCTTTTCAGTCTGGGATCCAGCTCGAAACTACTGGAAAACCAAGCAGGGAATGGACATTCAGGAAAGTCTCCCGGGCTATGTGTTTTCTCCAAAAGACGTGTGGGATGGTCTGGATGCAGAGATTGGCGGTAAAATCACCCGCGTATGCAATGGCCTCCTGGCAGACTGGGCAGCCTGGATTCGTGAGCGCGGTGACACAGCCGAACGAATGAAAAATGTTCTCGCCCGTATGGCTCCGACGGGGGAGGTGTTTGAGGTGGGACCTCTTGTGCGCCTTTCGGTCAATGATGCCCGCGATATTCCTTCCATTCACATGCCTTACGCTGAGGCAGTTCCTATACTGCACGCTGCATCCGGGGTGCGGCGCGTTGTGGGACTCGCCTACATGTTGCTATGGTCGTGGAACGAGCATGTGCGCGCATCTGAAGCGCTGGGAGAAAAACCAACCAAGACGGTCGTCCTTCTTTTCGATGAACTCGAGAGTCATCTTCATCCTCGCTGGCAGCGCACCATCCTCAGTTCCATGCTTCATATTGCCAAGGAACTCCACGACCAGGCGGAGATTCAATTGATCGCCGCCACACACTCCCCGCTGGTTCTTGCGTCCGCAGAACCTGTTTTCGATGCAGATCGTGATGCTTGGTTTGATATCGACCTTGAGCGCAACAAGGTGGTTTTGCGTAAACGTCAGTTTGTTAATCGTGGAGAGATTTCTAACTGGCTGACGAGCAATGCGTTCGACCTTAAACAGGCTCGCTCCAAAGAAGCGGAAGACGCCATTGAAAAAGCGCTCGCTGTCTTGCGCGATCCAAAGCCAACCCGCAGAGCTGTTGAGGATGCGGACACTGCATTGCGAAACGCCTGCCTGCCTGACATCGATCCTTTTTGGGTGAAATGGGGGTATTATGTCGAAACCAAGATGCCTAAAAATCAGCAAGCTGCAAAAAAAACAGCGTCCCCCGTTCGTAAAAAGAAGGGAAATAGTAAATGATTCAGGTTGTGTTAGCTCCTGAGCCCGCTGTTTTTGATGCCAAAGTTCGTCAAAAAGGACTGTCTGCCATTGATGAAATGGTCGGGAGACAGCCACGCTTAAAACGTCGTGGACCCAAAAGAACGGGGACCACTTGGCCTCGGGAGCAGGACATCCCTGCAACCGAGTTCCCACCATACTGGCGGGACTCCCTTGATGATCTGCGCATTTCCTATCATCACCGCTGCGCTTTCCTTGCGCTTTATTTGGAACATGCGACCGGCAATCCCAGCGTAGATCACATGCTCCCAAAATCGAAGCATTGGGAACAAGTGTATGAGTGGAACAACTACCGTCTTTGTGCAGCCACTATTAACTCCAGGAAACAAGATCTAACGGACATTATTGATCCGGTGGATTGCAGGCCAGATTGGTTCGCGCTCGAGTTGGTCGCCTTTCAAGTGGTTGCCGGAAGCAAAGCACCTGCGGACAAGTTGGTTGAGATGACTGCCACGTTGGAACTGCTTAACGCGCCTGAATGCCGCAAGCAAAGAGAAGAGTACATTACCGAATACTGGAAAAAAGAAATTTCCCTGAGGTACTTGGAACGTCGGGCTCCCTTCCTTGCCATTGAACTAAGGAGGCAAGGGCGGTTGATGAAAGGTGACTCTTAATTTTTGCGCACCCACCTCACTCAGACGCCGCGCCAATAAAAATCTCCGCCACCTTGCCGTCTTTAAAGCTGAAGATCACCCCACCCACCGTCGACCCCGCGATAAACGTTTTCCCCGCTTCGGACTCATCGCCCCTCAGCGTTCCATACGCCTTCGCCACCTCCTTTTCAGTACTCCCAATCTTGATCCCATGCGTCGTGCTCAGTTTGCACCGCTCCGTGGCCTTGATCATGTACACCGTCTGCACCCCGTCCTTCTTCTCAGCCGCCATCTGCAGCTCCAGACCCAGCTCCGGGTAGTCCCACTGCTGCACATAAAGGCCCGCGCCCTCCCAGTTTTCCACCGCACCTTGCTTCGGAGCCTTGCCGTAGTTCTTCACCACCTCGCTCCCCTTCATCTCAAACCCCAGCTTCCCCAGCAGCTCCGTCTTCATCAGCTTGAAGCCAGCCTCCGTCTGCTCATCCGCAGTCGGCCTTTTTTTCTCCGCCTGCTCCGCCCCCGAAATCAGCGGCGCCGCAACAATGGCGAAGATGAACAGACCCAGAATGACAAAAGAGGATTTCATAATCTTGGAAGCGTTGTTGTTCACGTGCTTGCCTCAGGAGTGAAGATCGAAAGAGGGTCCGCGCCACCTCTTTTCCAGCGTTTTGCGAAACTGATTTTCCGAAACGCCCCTTCCAGCCGCGCTCCTCCAGCGCCGGTAGGGACGCGTTGCGCGCATCCCTGATAGCACCCGCAGGCTCGGTTAAGCCCACGTTTCGTCCGCATTGCCGTCAGAATCTTAGCACCAAAGGTGCGGCGGACTCAGCCCAGGGCTCGGCGAGGAACGAGCAAGCCCTGGGTGACCGCACCAGCCCTCCGGGCAGCAAACCCAGCACCCTCTGCGCACATCGAGCACCCCAGCAGCGTCCTCGACGAAGCTCCGCCGCGCAGTCTCCCAAATCCCACGATCCCTCTGCTTACCCGAGCCCATTCATTCCCGGCATCTCACCCTCTCCCAAAAACTCCGCAACCCATCAATTCACGGGCCACAAAACGCTCATGGCATGACCCATTGGCCCCCCTCAGGCGTAAAGGATGCTCCCACCCTCAAAGACAAACCCCAGCTCCCCTCTTCTAAAAAACACCATGCCGACTCATGAACCTCCCATGGATGTGCTGATCATTGGCACCGGTGTCTCAGGCCTCATCGCGGCGCGTGAGATTCAGCGGGGTGGCCGCAGCGTGCTTTTGCTGGATAAGGGGCGTGGCTTGGGCGGCAGGCTTGCCAGTCGTCGCATCGGTGCCGCCACCTTTGATCACGGGGCGCAGTTCATCACCACGCGCGATGCCCGTTTCGAAAAGATCCTCAAACAAGGCGCGCAGGCTGGCGTCATGGAGGAATGGTGCCGGGGCTTCTCCGCAGCGGCGGACGGCCACCCGCGCTGGCGGGGTCAGTCAGCCATGACCGCCTTCGCCAAGTATCTGGCGCAGGGCCTGGAAATACGCATGGAAAAGCAGGTCGTGGCCCTCAGACCGACCGCAGATCGCTATGCGGTCGAGACGAGCACCGGAGATTGTTACACAGCGGCGGCCGTGCTGCTCACGCCGCCCGTGCCCCAATCGCTCGCCCTGTTGTCAGCCGGTGAAATCGAGCTCGATCCCGCGATGCGGACACGGCTCGAATCCCTTCAATACGAGCGCTGCCTGGCCGTCATGGCCGTGCTCAAAGCGCCCTCTTTGATTCCGCCTCCAGGCGGACTTGCGCCGGCCAGCGGCCCCGTCGCATGGATCGCCGACAATCAGCTCAAAGGCATCTCCGCAGAGCCTGCGGTCACGATTCATGCCAGCCATGAGTTCAGCCTCGCGCACTGGGATGAGGATCGCATGGAAAGCGGGCGGCTGCTGCTTGAGGCTTCACGACCGTGGATGGGGCCCTGTGTGATGAAGTGCTCGCCATCCTGCGCCCCGGTGTTGGCATGGCAAAAGAGGACCGCTACATCCTCCATATCGATCGCAGCAGCAAAGTGTTGCGCCGCGTGCGCCTCACACTCAACGGCCTCGACAGCACCCGTGGAGCCGAGGTGGACGTGACCTTCCGTCAGTTCAAAAAAATAGACGGCGTCCTTTGGCCGACCGACTTTGACGAGCGCATCCGCTGCCCTTTCAAGCTGCACGCCCATCACTGGAATCTTCGCGGCCTGGAGATCAATCGCGGCCTGCGCGCCCACGATTTAAAACTCGACCGCTGGACTGACAAAGCTGCCAGGCCCGCCCCGGCACTCCCGCGCTGATCTTATGGAGAAGTCTCCGGACTCACTCACCGGCCTCGCCATGGGCGGCTTCATCGCTGATGCCCTCGCCATGCCCGTGCATTGGTATTATGACCGCTCGGCGCTGCGCCAGGACTACGGCATCGTCCGTGACTATGTGGCGCCGAAGTCTCCGCACCCCGGCAGCATTCTGTGGCGCTCTGAATACACCGCGCTCAATGCCCGCGGAGAGATCCTGCATGATCAGGCACGCTACTGGGGGCAGCGCGGCATTCACTATCACCAATGCCTGCGCAAGGGCGAAAACACGCTCAACCTCCAGCTCGCCAAAGTCTTGCTGGACTCCCTCATCGCCTGCGGCTCCTACGATGCGGACGACTATCTCACACGTTACATCGATTTCATGCTCACGCCGGGGAGGCATCGGGACACCTACATCGAGGAGTGCCATCGCAAATTCTTCACCGCCTATGCGCGCGGCACCGCTCCGCGAAAATGCGCCGGCACAGACATCCACATCGGCGGACTGGCCCATGTCGGTGTGCTATGCGCCTGCTTTCGGGGCGACCTCAGCGCCACACGCGCAGCCGTCCGCGAGCACATCAGCCTCACCCACCGCTCTCCTGAAGTGCTGGCCGCAGCAGACGCCATGGTCAGGATGGTCTGTGACCTGCTCAAGGGCGCGCCACTGCGTGAGGCCATCCTCGCCCATGGCAGTGACTGGTTCTCTCAGCGCAAAGCGCGGGAATGGTCCCCATGCCCCGACGAAGTCGTGATCGGCAGGCACGTCAGTCCCGCCTGCTACATCGCAGAGGCCTTCCCCGCATCCTTGTATCTGGCATGGAAATATGCCGATGACTTTGAAAGCGGCGTCATCGCCAATGCCAATGTCGGCGGCGACAACTGCCATCGTGGCGTCGTCCTCGGTGCGCTCCTGGGCGCTGCGGCAGGCGTTTCAAAGATCCCTCAAAGATACGTCGATGGCATTGATGACTCCACGCACCTCAGACATCAGATCGAAACCCTCGTCACTCGCCCATGAAGACCCGCCTCAGCAGCGATCAAGCCTCTTTCGTCGTGCGCCTCGCCTGGGAGGACCGCACCAGCTTTGAAGAAATCAAAGAGCGCACCGGCTTGGTGGAAAGCCAGGTCATCGACCTCATGCGCCGCGAACTCAAACCCTCCAGCTTCCGCTGCTGGCGGAAGCGCGTCAGCGGCCGGGTCACCAAGCATCGCAAGCTGCTTGAGTTAAGGCTCAAAGGCTGACCTCGCCGCAGGCGGGGCCGACAAGCAAATCCCTGCATTCGCCCGCGCACGTCACAGCGCCCGCATCAGAAACACCCGCTCCTCCTCCAGCAGCAGCGCCCCTGGAATCTTCTCCGCCATCTGAAACGCACGCTCCGCCTTGCCCGCCAGAGACAGCAGCCCCGCTGCCACCGCGCGCGGCCCCGGCGGCAGCCCCTCCGCACGGGGCAGCGCGGCCAGGTGCGACTCCATACCCCCGCGATCCCCCAGCCGGTACGCCCGCAGCGCCAGCAGCAGCTCCGGCGGGATGCGCTCCAGAGACACGATCTCCGCCGCCTTCTTCGAATCCGCCAGCGCCTCCAGCCCCTTCACATCCACCATCTCCATCTCCACCCCCAGCACCAGCCGCAGGTACACAAACTGGTCCGCAAACACCGCGCTGCTCGGGCTGATCACATGCAGCCGGCGCGCCACATCCAGCAGCGTCCCCGCATCCCGCGCACGCAGCGCCAGTTCCGCGGACTTCTGCAGGTTTTGCAGCGCCGCCTCGCCCGCATTGTTCTCCGCCGCCTTCATCCCCGCCGCCCGGTACGCCTCGCACGAGACGTCCGCAAAATTCAGCTTCTCCGCCAGCCGCGCCGCCGCCTGCAGCGTCGCCACGTCTCCCGCCTGCGCCGCATTCAGCACCGTCCCCTGCAGCAGTCTGCGCGACTCCCGCATGTCCGGTTGCACATGGCTCAGCACCTCCGCCATCGCCAGATCCACCAGCGCCGCCGGCACCGGCGCATTCGGCACCTTCAGCACCCCCTGCAGCTCCTCCCACCGCCCCGCCTGCGACAGCGTCTGCACCAGCACCGGATACAGCTCGCGCGACTGCACCGCCAGCTCCCTCGGCACCAGCTCCAGCACCGCCTCATTGAAATTCTCCCGCATCAGCCAGTACGCCATGTCCTCCAGCTTTCCGCGCTTGCTCTCCTTGTAGCGCGCCACCTCCGCCTCCGCCAGTTCCGCACGCCGTCCCGGTTGCAGCCGCATCAGCGCAGACACCACGACCAGCCGCGCTCCCAGCGTCTTCAGCGCATGCGCCTCCTCCAGCTCCATCAGCCGGTTCGCCTGCGGCACCGTCAGCCCGCGCCCCCCCGCCAGTAGCAGGATCGCATCCAGCCCCGTCTGCGTTCCCAGTTCCGCCAGCTCCCAGAGCTGCCGCATCCCCTGGGCCTGCACTTCTCCATACGGGCTCTGCAAATCCCTCGCCGCAGCCTGCAGCAGCGTCTCAGGCGTTGCCTCATCCTTCCCCAGCACCAGCGCACGCTCGGCGATCTCCGCCGCCTCCTTCGCATGCCCCTCCGCGCCCAGAATGCTCGCCAGCAGTTCCATCCCCGGCTGTCGCGTGGTCTCCTTCGGCGGCAGCTTGTCATAAACCTCCCGCGCATCCTTCGTCTTCCCGCTGCTGATCAGCGCGCGCCCCAGCGTCAGCTCCTCCTCCGCCGTCAGCGGCCGCTTCGCCTTCAGCCTCTGCAGATACTGCGCCAGTCCGGCCGGGTCAGATCCCGTCGCCTTCAGAAACTCCACCATCGCCAGCATCACCTCCTCATCCTCCGGCGCCCGCTGCCGCGCCAGCGTCACCGCCTGGTGCGCCTTCATCCAGTCCTTCGCCGCCGTCGCCACCAGCGCCTCCTTCGCATTTCGCCGCGCCATCATTCCGCGCACCATCGTCGTCGCCGGACGCCACGCCATCACGCCCGCCAGCAGCAGCACAAAGCCCCCCATCACCACCAGCGAAAACTTCCCGATCCGCTCCCGCGGCGGCGCCTGTTCAGGGATCTTCTTCTGCGAATCAGAGTCAAATTGGAAAGCCATGGTCGCTGATGTGTAAAGGGAAGGGGGGAAGGGGAGGGCAGCGTTAAAAATCATTCACCCGGCTGGTCACTCGTGCGCCGGCGTTCATCGTCCCCGCCGCCACCGCCACCACCGTAGCCGATCACTTCCACCGTGATGATCGAAGGCTGCTCCTGCCCCAGCGCCTGCTCCTGCTTGTCCTGCGCAGGCGCCTGGTTGTTCGTCGCCGAAGTCGCCGCCGCCGCGCTCGAAGACGCCGCCGCCAGCCCGCCCAGGCTCGGCGCCGCCACAGACGCCGCCGCAGGCGTCCCCGCGCTCGTCCCGCCCACCGAAATATTCGCCGAGTT
>JAFLEI010000054.1 GCA_017301975.1 Verrucomicrobiota bacterium | reverse complement strand
TTGCTGCTCTTGGTAGTTTGCTTGGCCATGTGGGTGGTGGGTTAAGGGTTGCTTTTCAACACTCCTTTCGTTCCACCGATCCGCTTCGGTGGCTCCGCCCACATGGTATCTACGGCCCCGAGCGCCGCACGACGTTCGTAGGACGGTCGTGGCGAAGCCCGCCCGTCTGCGAGCGTGGGGCAGACACCTTGCGGGCGGAGCGTGCCAGCGGCCCCGGGGCGGGGCAGCGTACGGCTGGCTCCATGGCGTACGAACGTCCTCGCAGTCGGGCGGTTTGGCGAAGGCGGCGGTGGAAGATGGGGCACTCTCGACGCCAAACACGGCCGACCTACGGCCCGGAGCGCCGCACGACGTTCGTAGGACGGTCGTGGCGAAGCCCGCCCGTCTGCGAGCGTGGGGCAAGGCTCCACGGCGTACGTACGTCCTCGCAGTCGGTGCCGTGCGTGCGCTGGGTGGAGCCCCAGAGGGACGTGATCAACGGGTAGGACCGTGGCCTAAACGCGAACGGCAGTGAAGCTGATACCCAAAAGTTTCTGCTGCCGCCATGATGAGACGTTCAACCAACGTCAGGCCCCTCACGGGCGTCACGCCATCGTGAGCGGTCGCAGATCACAGCCATGTTCATCCCCACCCACCCGACACGCTGCCCCCATGAACTCGTCCTACTTCCACACTCAAAGCTGGGCCCCAGGCAACTGCGAGGACCATTCAATTTTTTCTGATGTTCAGCAGCTTTTGGAAGATCATTCGCCTCTCTTCGATGAAATGATCCAGGGGTGCGAGGCCGCTGCTGAGCCGAGGGCACACGTGCTGCCGCAGCCCAAAGCGAAAGTTTTGTTCCAATTCTTTGATGGCTGGCCGATGACAGAATCGTGAGTGTCAGGCGTTCAACAACCCACCGCAGCCTGATATGAGAACCCCTGATCGCATCGTCATTGTGGATAATGATCCAGCCCGTTCTGCGGAGTTCCGCGCTGCGCTGGAAGCCCGGCCGGAAATCACCCTCGCCGCAGTGGTCACGTGCGCCTCCTGCTCCTTCGCCGCCGTGTCGGCGCAGAAGCCTGATCTGGTGGTGCTCCACCTCAACATGCCGGGCCACCGCGTGCTGCAGCTCGCCAAAGATCTCCTGGTGCTGCATTCGGGCCTGAAGCTGCTCATTGTCTCCGGCACCGATGAGGAGCTGGAGCCCGGCCAGGTGATGAGAGCCGGAGCCCACGGCTGCGTGCCGCACAGCAGCAGCACCGCCGCGAAGCTGGACGCCGTGCACGAAGTGCTCGCAGGCCGCCCATGTTTCATTTCTCCCACGTCCGCCCCGTCATCCGCCCCTGCGCGCCAGCATTCCTCCGTGCCGCCGCTTCACTGGGTGAATGCCACCGTCGCGCTTTAGTGTCTGCGCGTTAAAAGGAGCCTGGATGCAGGACCGGCAGCATACCTCTTTGAGTGAGGCGCCTGCTCCCACGCAGCTCCAGCACTGGCCATAAGCCGCCTATCGCCAGCGCGTATCGCCAGCGCGGAGCGGAGAGCGCGGGCGGAGAATCAAACAGCGCCTTGCCAGCGCGGAACTCAGAGCGGGGGCGGGGCGTGAGGGACCAGGATGGTCCCACTCCTTCCAAACCACCCCGCGCCTCCGGCACGCCGAATTTGCCAGCGCCTGCGGCAGGAGAGGGATCATCCTGATCCCTCAGCGCTCCGCGTTCACCCAGCGCCCTTCCAACCCTGGGCGGGAGAGCGTCCTTGAGCTGACGAAGGCAGATGCGTGCGCGAAGAGGCATGCCGCGTATTGCCAGCGCGGAGCGGAGAACGTGTGCGGAGCGTGAGGGACCAGGATGGTCCCACTCCCTTCCAAGCTACCCAGCGCCTCCGGCAGGAGAGGGATCATCCTGATCCCTCAACGCTCCGCGTTCACCCAGCGCCCTTCCAACCCTGGGCGGGAGAGCGTCCTTGAGCTGACGAAGGCAGATGCGTGCGCGAAGAGGCATGCCGCGTATTGCCAGCGCGGAGCGGAGAGCGTGGGCGGAGAATCAAACAGCGCCTTGCCAGCGCGGAACTCAGGGCGTGGGCGGAGCGTGAGGGACCAGGATGGTCCCACTCCTTCCAAACCACCCCGCGCCTCCGGCACGCCGAATTTGCCAGCGCCTGCGGCAGGAGAGGGATCATCCTGATCCCTCAGCGCTCCGCGTTCACCCAGCGCCCTTCCAACCCTGGGCGGGAGAGCGTCCTTGAACTGTCGAAGGCAGATGCGTCCGCGTAGAGGCAAGCCGCGTATCGCTAGCGCGGAGCGGAGAACGTGTGCGGAGAATCAAACAGCGCCTTGCCAGCGCGGAACTCAGGGCGTGGGCGGAGCGTGAGGGACCAGGATGGTCCCACTCCTTCCAAACCACCCCGCGCCTCCGGCACGCCGAATTTGCCAGCGCCTGCGGCAGGAGAGGGATCATCCTGATCCCTCAGCGCTCCGCGTTCACCCAGCGCCCTTCCAACCCTGGGCGGGAGAGCGTCCTTGAACTGTCGAAGGCAGATGCGTCCGCGTAGAGGCAAGCCGCGTATCGCTAGCGCGGAGCGGAGAACGTGTGCGGAGAATCAAACAGCGCCTTGCCAGCGCGGAACTCAGAGCGGGGGCGGGGCGTGAGGGACCAGGATGGTCCCACTCCTTCCAAACCACCCCGCGCCTCCGGCACGCCGAATTTGCCAGCGCCTGCGGCAGGAGAGGGATCATCCTGATCCCTCAGCGCTCCGCGTTCACCCAGCGTCCCGCGACGCGACACCCAGCGTCCCGCGTCACCCCATGCTCCCGGCCTCGGAACCAAGACAGGGCACAGGGCTCTCTTTTCACCTGCTCCGGGCATCAGGCACAGTGGGAAGAAAACAAGTCAGCTCTCTCTTGCGCAGATGCCACCCCGCCATGCACCAGCCTTGAAGGGGCTGCGTAGCCAAGCCCAGGGTCAGCCGAGCCTCAGCGAGGCGACCCTGGGTAATCAGCACATGAATGGGAAGCAAACCCAGCGCTCCTCCACATCACGCCACTCACCAGCAGCGTCTTCACCGTACACCGCCGCAGACCCGTGCCGCAAGCTCCCACGTTTCCGTCCGCTCAAGAAGCTGCCTCCAACCGTCATTGCTCCATCATCCTTCCTAATGATTCATGGCATCACGTGGCCGCCACCCAGCGCTGCCACAGCCGCAGCAGCGGTGCCAGCGCGGCGAACCCCAGCGCGAGCGGCACTGACACCGTGGCCACCGCCAGCGCATCCACCAGGGCGATGCCCGCCAGCAGCCACCCCACCGCTTTGCCGATGGCGGGGCCGCCTTTCCGCAGCGTGTGCGTGCCATACGCCACCAGCAGCGCAAAGGCGCCGAGAACCACGATCTGCAAAGGACTGCCCCCGGCTGAGGAAAACCGCATGGCGCAGACAATCGCCGGAGTATAAAGCAGCGCGAAGGCGAGCATGGCGGACGGAAGGGGGATGGCATCGTTTTTGTGCTCAAGCCGCGCCGCCACCGTGATGCCGACAATGTAGGCCCCCAGCGCCAGCGCATAAGGCAGCACCACCACAGTCCCCGCGAAACTGGAGGGCACCACGGCGGAGGCCGCCATCAGGTAAAGCAGCAGACGACAGGCCCCCATGATGATGACGGAGCCCGCCCACTGCTTGTGATACAGATCATAAAACAAAACGGCCCCCAGCAGCAGCCCCGTGATTTGCACGCTGGCCCCTTTTCCCAAGGCAATGGTGCCACCCACAAAGAGCATGCCGCCGCCCACGGCCCATGCCGTCCGCAGCCCCACCTGCCCGCTGGGAATGGGCCGCTCCTTGCGGTGCTCGCGGTCAAACTTCACATCCGCCGCATCATTCAAAATCATGCCGCCCGTGTAGATCAATGAGCCTGCCAGAATGAGCCAGGCCAGACGCGCGTCCGCCAGCGAACCTCCGGCGAGAAGCCACGCCGCCGTGACATTCGTCCAGGCGGTGGGCAGATTGGAAATTCGGGCGAGATGAAGCCAGGGGCGCATGCTGCCAGTCTTCCGACAGCAGCAGCGGGTGTCGAGTGGTTATTGAGGCTTGAGCTGCTCCCACATGAAGCTCCATCGCAGCCAGCGCCGTTGTAGGACGGTCGTGGCGCAGCCCGCCCGTCCACCAGCGTTCGGCAAACACCTTGCGGGCGGAGCGTGCCAGCGGCCTCGGGGCGTGTCAGCGTACGGCGGGCTTCATGGCGTACGAACGTCCTCGCAGTCGGGCGGTTTGGCGAAGGCGACGGTGGAAGATGGAGCACTCTCGACGCCAAACACGGCCGACCTACGGCCCGGAGCGCCGCGCAACGTTCGTAGGACGGTCGTGGCGACAGCCCGCCCGTCCATCAGCGCACGGCAAACACCCTGCGGGCGGAGCGTCCCAGCGGCCTCGGGGCGGGGCAGCGTACGGCGGGCTTCATGGCGTACGAACGTCCTCGCAGTCGGGCGGTTTGGCGGAGAGCACGGCAGAGCATTGGAATGCCTCATTCGCCAAACACGACCGACCTACGGCCCAGAGCGCCGCGTCTTGTCGTAGGACGGTCGTGGCGAAGCCCGCCCGTCCACCAGCGTTCGGCAAACACCTTGCGGGCGGAGCGTGTCAGCGGCCTCGGGGCGGGGCAGCGTACGGCTGGCTCCGTGGCGTACGAACGTCCTCGCAGTCGGGCGGTTTGGCGGAGAGCGCGCTGATGCATCGAAAAGCCTTCGACGCCAAACACGGCCGACCTACGTCCAGCGTGCCGCGTCTTGTCGTAGGACGGTCGTGGCGAAGCCCGCCCGTCTGCGAGCGTGGGGCAAACACCCTGCGGGCGGAGCGTGTCAGCGGCCTCGGGGCGGGGCAGCGTACGGCTGGCTCCGTGGCGTACGAACGTCGTCGCAGTCGGGCGGTTTGGCGGAGAGCACGGCAGAGCATTGGAATGCCTCATTCGCCAAACACGACCGACCTACGGCCCAGAGCGCCACGCGACGTTCGTAGGACGGTCGTGGCGAAGCCCGCCCGTCCATCAGCGTAGGGCAAACACCTTGCGGGCGGAGCGTGCCAGCGGCCTCGGGGCTGGTCAGCGTACGGCGGGCTTCATGGCGTACGAACACCCTCGCAGTCGGGCGGTTTGGCGGAGGGCGTGGCAGAGCATTGGAATGCCTCATTCGCCAAACACGGCCGACCTACGGCCAGCGTGCCGCGCCGCGCCCATGTCTATTTCTATTTCTATTTCAGCATGCTGCGCACAAACGGCAGCATGGAGGAATAAAGCGTGCTGCCGTGAAAGCGGGACAGCAGCTCCGTCACGAGCTCCGCATCGCTGTCCACATCCGCAGGGAGAAGATCTTCGCGAGTGTTCTCGCCACAGGTCGAGCTGACGCGGACAAAACAGGAGTCGCAGTCGCGCCGCACTTCGCCACGGACACCCGCGCCTTCCAGCACCAGGCTCTGCAGGGCGGGGCCTGAATCCTTTTCGATCAGTTCCACGCGGAGCTCCGCCTTCAGGCGCTGATTGATCCATGCCGCCAGCAGCAGCGCGGTGGTGCGCTGGCCTTTGAGATGGGTGATGTGAATGGTTTGCAGCTTGTCCAGATTGTGGCAGGCGGTGGCATCCTGAAAGCAGGTGGCCAGGGCGGTGCGCATGAAGTGAGAGCGCGTCCACGCGAGATCACGCACGTCAAAGTCGCCGCTCTCCGCATGCATGGCGGCCAGCAGCACGTCGAACTGCCGCGCCGGATCTTCCCAGCGTGCACTGTCGAGGATCAGGGTGTCGATGCGGCTGTAGAGGCGCTCCTCGAAGTTCTTGGCCAGATCCGCCTGCCACCAGACGACGAGCGGCAGGTCCGAGTCCAGATGCGCGAAGACGATGTTTTGCACCTGCACGGCGTTCCCGCCTTCCAGCACAAAGCTGATCTGCTCGCTGCACACGATCTGCTTGCCCTGGTAGGGACGGCACAGCGCCTGAATCCAGGCCCGCGCACGCGGCGGCTGCGCCTCAGGCAGCGCGAGGATGAGCAGCGCCCGGCACGCATGCTCGGCGGCCACGTGGTCGAGCAGTTCGTTGTCAGCCACCAACTGGCGGCTGTCCTCGGTGTAGATCGCCAGATTGATGAGCGAGGCGCGCGTCTTGGCCTCGTCCCCTTCCCAGAGCTGCTTCAGCGCACGGTCAATGCGCCCGATGGGAGTTTCGAGCCCCAGGCGGTCGAGGTCGGATTCGTTGAGTGTGGCAGAAGGCATGATGATGTTCCCTCCGGATTAAAGCAGCCTCCACTCCCGCCCATCCGCACGCAGCAGATCATCGGCCTCTTTCGGCCCCCAGCTTCCGGCGGGGTATTCGTGCATGGTCGGCGGGGCGTCGGACTTGTGCCAGGCTTTCTCGATTTCATCGATGAACCTCCACGCGTTTTCGACTTCATCACGACGGGCGAAAAGCGTGGCGTCACCGGCCATGGCATCCAGCAGCAGACGCTCGTAGGCCTCCGGGCTCGCCTTGCCAAAGCTTGAGGAGTAGCGGAAGTCCATCTTCACCTGCTGCATGCTCATCGCCTGCCCGGGCTGCTTGCACAGGATGCGCAGCGCGATGCCTTCATCAGGCTGAATGCGGATGACCAGGGTGTTCTCGCTGTTCTTGAGCAGCGTCGAGGTGGCAAAGGGAATCTGCGGCGGCTTCTTGAAATGCACGCTGATCTCCGTGGCCTTCTTCGGCAGCTGCTTGCCCACGCGGATATAAAATGGCACACCCTGCCAGCGCCAGGTGTCGATCATGAGCCGCAGCGCCACATAGGGTTCGGTGTTGGATTCAGGGTTCACCCGGTCCTCCTCCCGATAGCCCACGCGCGGCACGCCATCCACGCTGCCTGCGGTGTACTGGGCGCGGACCACGTTTTTGCCCACGGCCTCAGGCCCCACCAGCGGGCGCAGCGCACGGATGACCTTCACTTTTTCATCACGCACGCTGTCCGCGCTCAGATCGGTCGGCGGTTCCATGGCCACGAGGGAGACGAGCTGAAGGAGGTGGTTTTGCACCATGTCGCGCAGCGCCCCGGCGGTGTCGTAGTAGGCCCCGCGACCGCCTTCCATGCCGAGGTTCTCCGCGCAGGTGATCTGCACGTGGTCGATGTACCGGCTGTTCCAGTTCGGCTCGAAGATGGAATTGGCAAAACGCAGCACCATGATGTTCTGCGCGGTCTCCTTGCCCAGGTAATGATCGATGCGGTAGGTGTCCTTTTCTTCAAAGGTGGCGGCCACCACCGCATTGAGCCCCTGCGCCGTGGCGAGGTCTTTGCCGAAGGGCTTCTCGCAGACCACCCGGGCCCACTTGCCGCCCACGCCTTCGTTCAGGCCGGCTTTCTTGAGCATTTCCAGGATGGGCTTGAAGGCCTCCGGCGCGGCGGCCAGATAGAAGAGACGGTTCGCCGGCGCACCGCGTTCCGCGTCAAACTGATCCAGCAGCTTGCCCAGGGACTTGTAGCCTTCCAGGTCTTCGAACTCGCTGCGGTGATAGTGGATGCACTGGGAGAAGCTCTTCCACAGCTCGTCATTGTGCCCCTGCCGGCTGTTTTTGCGGTTCCCCTCCTCCAGCTCCGCACGAAAGCCCTCGTCGGTCTTGTCACGCCGGGCAAAGCCCACCACCTTGAACTGCGGCGGCAGATCGCCGGCGGCGGCGATGTTGTAGATGGCGGGAATGAGCTTGCGATGGGTGAGGTCGCCGGTGGCACCAAAGATGACCACGGAGCAGGGTTCCGCGCGGTGGCGGGAGAGCAGAGTCTCTTGAAAGGGATTTTCCAGTTCGGACATGGCTTTTAAGCAAGGACTACGCCACAAACGCGGCGCAGGACTGCCAGACTAACCCGCCCCCTCCTGATGGCAACCAGCGATCCCGCCGCATGAGCTCCGGGTCGATGAAATGACTTCATGAACCTCATGAATTCCCTTGGAGGCATCATGTCAGGGGACCCCGCTCAAAATAGGCGTCTCTTTCGCTGATTTTCTCTACGTCCTCTGAGTTTCAAAGGTTTGACAGCAGGGCTCAACCGTTGAGAGTCACCGGGCAATGAGCAAACCGGCACCTGAGCCAGACATTCCGATTCCGGAAGACGTAAAAAAAGACAAAGGCTTGTGGGAAAAAACCCGCAAAAGCCTGATCGAGCGTCTGAACAACTGGGAGGATCAAAAGACCTGGAATGAGTTTTACCAGACTTACTGGCGCCTGATTTTCAGCGTCGGCACCAAGGCGGGACTCACCCGTGAAGAAGCCTTTGACGTCGTGCAGGAAACCGTCATCGCCATCGCCCGTCAGGTGCAGAAAGGCCAGTACGATCCGCGTGCAGGCTCCTTCAAGGCATGGCTGCTGCAGATGACCCGCTGGCGCATTCTGGACGTCTTCCGCGCCCGCAAGCGCCAGCCCTCCCTGGCCGACCAGGGCAATGCCGACACCGAGGACACCAGCGGCCAGGTCATCGACCGCCTCTCCCAGGACAAGGACAACCTGCTGGAAAACATCTGGGACCGCGAGTGGCGTGACAACATCACCGCCGCCGCGCTGGAACGCGTCAAAGCCAAGGTCTCCCCCCGCCAGTTTCAGATTTTCGACTGCTACGTGATGAAGGGCTGGGGCGTGAAGAAGACCTCTGAAGCCCTCGGAATCAATGCCGCGCAGGTCTATCTGGCCAAGCACCGGGTCGGTGCGCTGGTGAAGAAAGAAGTGCAGGGGCTTGAGAATACGATGCTTTAGTGGGAGAATTCCCGGCGCTGGAGCTGCTTCTACGGGCCGCCTCAGGCCGCCACCCTCCTCCCACGACTGCTTCATGAGCGACTCCGCTGCCCTGCCCGATCATACGCCTCCCCACGGGAGCGCGGATGAAGCAGCCGACATGCACGTTCTGGACAAGGCGGCGCTCGATGCCGATTCCTTTGAGATGGTCCTCCCCGCTCCGCCCATCGCGGTGCCCACGGCCCACGATAAAGTGAAGAGCCGCGACAAAAACGGCCCGCCCTCCCACCGGGATGACATCGTCATTCCTGACTACACCCTGCTCAAGCGCATCGGCTCCGGCGCCTATGGCGAAGTGTGGCTGGCGCAGAGCGTCACCGGCGCGCTGCGTGCCGTGAAGATCGTCTGGCGTGAGGATTTTGAACTCACCCGCACCTTCCACCGCGAATTTCAGGGCATCCAGCAGTTTGAGCCCATCTCGCGCGGCCACCCCTGCCTCGTGCACATCCTGCACGTTGGCTGGAATGAAAACCGCGGCTTTTACTACTGCGTGATGGAGCTGGCGGACGATGCCGAGGACGGCGCGCACATTCCCGACGTGAAGACCTACGTGCCGCGCACGCTCACCACGGACATGAAGCGCCACGGGCGGCTCGATCCCTTCTTCTGCCGGGATGCAGGCGTGTACATGGCCGACGCGCTGCACTACATGCACAACCACGGGCTCACGCACCGTGACATCAAGCCCTCCAACATCATCTTCGTCGGCGGCGTGTGCAAACTCGCGGACATCGGCCTCGTCGCCGCGTTTGGCGAGCGCACGTTTGTGGGCACCGAAGGCTTTGTGCCCCCTGAAGGCCCCGGCACCCCGCAGGCGGACATCTACAGCCTGGGCAAGGTGCTCTATGAGATGAGCAGCGGCAAAGACCGCATGGAATTCCCCGAGGTGCCGGACAATCTCTCCGACGAGGAATGGCCGTTCTGGATCGACCTCAACCGCGTGATCTGCCAGGCCTGCGAAGCCGATCTCGGCCGGCGCTTTGCCACCGCCTCCGACTTCGCCGAAGCCCTGCAGCATGTGGGCGACATCCGGCCGGAGAGCTTTGTGCGCCGCTTCAGCCGCGCCGCCCTCATCACGACCCTCGCCTCCTTTGCCCTGGCCAGCGGTCTCGTCATGGCCAAACACCAGCGTGAATGGAGCTATGAGATCCCCGTGCCCGTGAAGCCGCTGCCTGTGCTGCCCGCACGCCCGCAGACACCCACGCCGGGCAAGCCCTGGCAGAACCGCCTCAAGCAATGGTTCACCTTCAAGCAGGACCGCTACATCGCGGATGTGCCGCTGGACGGGGACCTCTTTGGCAAATTCCTCGGCGACAGCCGCGCCGCCGCCTACGAGGTGATCCCGAGCACCCTCCCTGACAAAAGCGTGCTGCCTGCGGCATTCATCGCCGCAGAGGATGCAGACGCCTTCTGCGCCTGGATGACCGCGCAAGACCGGCTGAAAGGCCGCCTGGATCCCGACCATGAGTACGCCTGGCGCGCCATCACACTGCCCCCCACTATAAGCACCTCCAAGCCCAAGCCAGGCCACAGCGCCATCCGCTGTGAGATCGTGAAAGTGAAGTACGGCAGCCTGAACATCGCCAGCACACCCGCCGGGGCGGAAGTGCTCGATGGCGAACATGTCCTGGGCCGCACCCCCCTCTCCCTGCCCAAGGTGCGCGCAGACAGCTTCAGCTACGAAATTGTTCTCCCCGGCTACAAGCCGGAGCAGGCCAGCGGCAAGCTCAAGCAGGGGCAGAGCATCAGCTTCAATCTCCGCCTGAAAGCCACCGGCTCCGTGGTCTTTGGCAAGCCCTGGCAGAACAGCCTCGGCATCAAGTTCGTGCCTCTTGGCAAGGCCATGCTGGCCGGCACGGAGACACGCCGCAAAGACTTCCTCGAATTTGCCAAAGCCACCAATCAGGCACCCGTGGATGGCCGGGAACTGGACTCCGGGCCGGACCTGCCCGTCGGCATGGTCAACCGCTCCGAAGCCGAGCAGTTCTGCCGCTGGCTGACCGACCGCGAGCGGGCGCAGGGCCTGCTGGAGCCGGATCAGGAATACCGCCTGCCCAGCGATGATGAATGGAGCATGGCCGCCTACCTCTCGCGTGAGATCGGCACCACGCCCGCAGAGCGCAGCCTGCGCATCGAAGGCATCTATCCCTGGGGCTTCATCTGGCCGCCGCCCGCGAAATCCGGCAACTTCCTCGACAAAAGCGCCGACAAGACCGGCAAGGTCGCCATTCCCAAATACGACGACGGCTTTCCCGGCCCCGCCCCCGTGGGCTCCTTCCGGGCGGACGGGCGCGGCCTGCACGATCTCTCCGGCAATCTCTGGGAATGGGTCTCCGACTCCTGGAACACCATGCCCGACCAGGGCGTCCTGCGTGGCGGAGCCTACACCACGGCGGAGCGCCAGGAACTGCTCGCCTCCTTCCGCCGCCATGCCACCGCCGCAGACCGCTATCCCGATGCCGGATTCCGCCTGCTGCTCTGGAACATCGGCCAGATGGCGCGTGAAGACGAAGATTGACCCTATCTTTTGCGGGAATAAGCAATCTTGGGCCTTTCTCCCACGTATCAGCAGCAACCCAACGCCCATGAAACTTCGTATCGCATTCATCCCCCTCCTCGCCGCCGCCTTCTGCATCGCCCAGGCCGAGGACAAACCCAAAACCGATTCCAAAACCATGTCCAAGCCCGAAATCGTGAAGTCTGAATCCGACTGGCAGAAAATGCTCACCCCCGAGCAGTTTCAGGTGACACGCATGCGCGGCACCGAACGCCCCAATGGCGCGGCCTATCACGAATTTGAAGCGCAGGGAGAGGGCACCTACTACTGCGTGTGCTGTGGCGCGGAGCTCTTCACCTCCAAGGAAAAATTCCACTCCGGCTGCGGCTGGCCTTCCTTCTACGACTCTTCCAAGGCCAAGGGCGTCCTCGAAAAAGTGGACAACAGCCACGGCATGCACCGCATTGAAACCGTCTGCAAACGCTGCGACGCCCATCTCGGCCACGTGTTCGAAGGCGAAGGCTTCAAAACCCCCACCGACCGCCGCTTCTGCATCAACGGCGTCGCCCTGAAATTCGTCCCCAAAGGCGGCGAAGCCCCCAAGCTCCTCGACGTCGCCTCCTCCGCCGTGCAGCAGAAGAAGGACGAAGTCGCCAAAGAAGGCGGCGTGGAGAAGAAGTGAGCCTCGCAGGCGGGCCGTAGGACGGCCGTGGCGAAGCCCGCCCGTCCATCAGCGTGTGGCAACCACCAAGGCGTACGAGCGTGCCAACGGCCTCGGGGCGGGGCAGCGTACGGCTGGCTCCAAAGCGTACGAACATCCTCGCAGTCGGGCGGTTTGGCGGAGAGCACGGCAGAGCATCGAAAAGCCTTCGACGCCAAACACGACCGACCTACGTCCAGCACGCCTCGCCTCGTCGTAGGACGGCCGTGGCGAAGCCCGCCCGTCCATCAGCGTGTGGCAACCACCACGGCGTACGAGCGTGCCAACGGCCTCGGGGAGGGCAGCGTACGGCTGGCTCCAAGGCTTACGAACATCCTCGCAGTCGGGCGGTTTGGCGGAGAGCGCGGCAGAGCATCGAAAAGCCTTCGACGCCAAACACGACCGACCTACGTCCAGCACGCCGCGCCTTGTCGTAGGACGGCCGTGGCGAAGCCCGCCCGTCCATCAGCGTGTGGCAAAACACCACGGCGTACGAGCGTGCCAGCGGCCTCAGGGCGGGGCAGCGTACGGCTGCCTCCAAAGCGTACGAACATCCTCGCAGTCGGGCGGTTTGGCGGAGAGCACGGCAGAGCATCGAAAAGCCCTCGACGCCAAACACGACCGACCTACAAAAAAAGGCGCCACTGCTCCCTCACATCTTCCCCGTCTTCGCAAAGTCGATGATCACCTGATCATCGTCTCCAGCAGCCCACGTCACGCGCAGAAAGTCAGCCGGATGCAGCTTGTGCTGCTCGAAAAACGCCCGGTCACCGCCGCAGCCAAACATCGTGTCCGGGTCCATCTCGCCCTTCAGCTTCGCCCGCGCCTTCACGATCAAACGCGGCAGCCAGGGGATGCCGTCCACCGCCGCCGCCTTGGGCGGCAGATCGCCAGGAGGCACGGTCTTGCCGCTGCGCTGGCCCTTCTGCACCACCCGGAAATAGTCCCGGCGCACGGCGGCCACCAGAAGGCTCGTCTCCAGCGTGGGCCCCTCGGCCCCATAGCGGCAGTGATCATCGACAAAGTCGAAAAACTCCTGCGTTGTGTGGCCGATGTCATCCAGAAACGTTTTGTCGGCTTCCGTGAACCAGCTCACCGCCCGGGTGTCTCCACCCGCGTGCAGTTTGGCGCAGCGTTCGAAGAGTTCGCGGAATGTCGTGTCCCAGGTGAGATCGTTCATAATAATGCACTACGCATAACGATGGCGCTTTAAGCGTCAAATATTCGCGCAACCATTCCGCACCTCCGGTGGTTTACATCGCGCATGACCCTCGCTAGCATGGCAGCCACACTGCCAGCCTACCTCATGCCCGAACCGGAACGGAACGCCCTCCCCCATTCACCGCCGGCAGCCGCCGACGGTGCCGAGGAGTCTTCCGACCAGGAAAGCGTGCGCCTCATGCTCCGGGTCAAGGAAGGCGACGTGAAGGCCTTCGAACGCCTCGTGGAGCTGCATCAAAGCGCCGTCGTCGGCACCTGCGCCCGCATGCTGAACAACATCGAGGACGCGCACGACATCGCCCAGCAGGTCTTCATCCGCGTCTGGCGCAGCGCCCCGCGCTACGAAGTCACCGCCAAGTTCACCACCTGGCTCTTCACCATCACCCGCAACCTCGTCTTCAACGAAACCCGCCGCCGCTCCCGCCGCAAGGAAGTCAGCATGGAGCAGGAGAACGAGGACGATCCGCCGAAATACTTTGCCGATCACAGCACGCCCGGCGCCGACCACATCACCCAGCAGACCGAGCTCGAGAACGCACTCGATCAGGCCATCGCCGCGCTGCCCGAAAAGCAGCGCATCGCCGTCATCATGCGCCGCCACCAGGACCTGCCATACGAAGACATTTGCAGCGTTTTGAAAATGTCACTGCCGGCGGTGAAGAGCCTGCTGTTTCGCGCCCGCACGGAATTGAGAAAGCACCTCGCTGCGTATCTGGGCGAGGATGTGGAGTAGAAAGTAGTACTGAGCTTTAGCTCGTTCTGGAAGGCTCGAACGGCTCCCAGAACGAGCTAAAGCTCAGTACTACTTTGGCAGCCGCACATGCAGCCCCACCTCATCAATCGTCAATCGCGCATGCCCACGACGCTCTTAGGCGGAAGGATTGACGATCCCCACCCCTCTCTTTTTCACTATTGCACTTTCCCGCGACTTCCGGCGTACTCTCCGCCTTCGCATGAAACCAATCCTGCTCGCGCTCCTCGTTCCCGTCTTCGCTTTCGCCGCGCCAAAGCCGCTCTTCCAGTCCAAGCTCATCTCCAGCGCCACGCCGAACCACAGCGTCGAAATCAACGTCCCACTCTCAGGCGCGAAGGAACTCTTCCTCGTCGTCACCGATGGCGGCAACGGCTTCACCGCCGACTGGGCCGACTGGGCCGAGCCACGCCTCATCCTCGCCGATGGCAGCGAGAAAAAGCTGACCGAGATCGAATGGAAATCCGCGCAGAGCGGTTGGGGCAACGTGCGAGTCAACGCCAGCGCTGGCGGCACCGAACTGCGCAGCGCAGGCAAGGCCATCGAGTACGGCATCGGCACGCATGCAAACAGCGTCATCGCCTTCAATCTTCCCGCTGGCACGAAACGTTTCAAAGCCCGGGGTGCCCTCGATGAAGGCGGCACCAAGCAGGGCAGCTCCAGCGTCGAATTCCGCGTTTACACGGAAAATCCCGGCCCCATCACCGCCAGCGATAGCAGCTCCCACGATCCCGCTGACGCCGTCGCTTCGCTCGACGTGCATCCCGAGCTCAAGGTCCAGCTCTTCGCCAGCGAGCCCATGATGGAGAGCCCCTCCAGCATCGACATCGATGCCCGTGGCCGTGTGTGGGTCTGCGAGGTGGTGAACTACCGCAAGCACCTCGGCGAACGTGCCGAAGGCGACCGCATCCTCATCCTCGAAGACACCGATGGCGATGCCAAGGCCGACAAATCCACCGTCTTCCATCAAGGCCATGATGTGGACAGCGCCCACGGCATCTGCGTGCTCGGCAACAAAGCCCTCATCTCCT
This sequence comes from Verrucomicrobiota bacterium, assembly GCA_017301975.1. Classification (GTDB taxonomy): domain Bacteria; phylum Verrucomicrobiota; class Verrucomicrobiia; order Verrucomicrobiales; family Verrucomicrobiaceae; genus Prosthecobacter. The sequence goes on along the minus strand of JAFLEI010000054.1, from coordinate 19,073 downwards.
GCGGCGACGACGTCTTCTGGCTCATCGACGACAACGGCGACGGCAAGGCTGACCGCAAAGAACTCATGTTCACCAAGATCGGCGGCGCGCAGCACGACCACGGCATCCACGCCTTACACTTCGGTCCCGATGGCCGTCTCTACTTCAATTTCGGCAACGCCGGCAAGCAGCTCTGCGACAAGGATGGCAAGCTCATCACCGACATCCACGGCGTGAAATGCACCAACCAAAACAACCGCCCCTATCAGCAGGGCATGGTCTTCCGCTGTGAACTCGACGGCTCCAATGTCGAAGTCCTCGCCTGGAACTTCCGCAACAACTGGGAAGTCGCCGTCGATAGCTACGGCACGATGTGGCAGTCCGACAACGACGACGACGGCAACAAAGGCGTGCGCATCAACTACGTCATGGAATTCGGCAACTACGGCTACTCCGACGAAATGACCGGTGCTGGCTGGCAGACCCCGCGCCTCGGCTGGGAAAGCGAGATCCCCCTGCGCCACTGGCATCAAAACGATCCCGGCGTCATCCCCAACATGCTGCAAACCGGTGCAGGCAGCCCCACCGGCATGCAGGTCTATGAAGGCGACCTCCTCCCCAGCATCTTCCACGGCCAGCCCCTCCACTGCGATGCCGGCCCCAATGTGGTGCGCGCTTACATCACCCAACCGGATGGTGCCGGTTACAAAGCCGAGATCGTGAACATCCTCGAAGGCACCCAAGACAAATGGTTCCGCCCCAGCGATGTCGCCGTCGCTCCCGATGGCTCCCTCATCGTCGCCGACTGGTACGACCCCGGTGTGGGTGGACATGGGATGGGAGATACGGCGCGCGGACGCCTATTCCGCGTGACGACGAAGACTGCGGAGAAGTATCAGGTTCCAAGTTTCAAGCTGGACACCGTCGAAGGCGCGGTGTCTACGCTGAAGTCTCCGAATGAAGATCAGCGCTATCTGGCATGGATGAAACTGCATTCCATGGGAGAAACAGCTATACCAGCCCTGCAAAAATTGTTTCGCGACGAGAAAGCAGAACCGCAACATCGTGCAAGAGCCCTTTGGCTGCTGTCACGGGTTGAGAAATCGAAGCTCTATGTCGTCAATGGCAACCAGGGAGCCTTTACGCAATTATCGCTGAAACAAGCCATTGAAGGAGCGGACATGAATCTTCGCGTAACATCCGTCAGGGCGGCTCGTCAGGCTTTCGCAAGCTCCAACATTACCCAGCTAGAACGAGATTCCTGTTTAGACAGCAACCTGATTAGCGAAAGTCCTGTCTTTAGCCGTGAAGCAGCAATTGCGCTGCGTTTTGATCCAAGCGAGTATGCCACGGATCTCTGGGTAATCGCAGCCTCGACAGTGAGAGATGACCGCTGGCTGATAGAAGCTCTTGGAATCGGTGCAGACCTTCACTGGACGACAAGGCTTCAAGCCTGGGATAAAATTCTAAAGCAGTGGGATACGGACTCGACAACAAAACAAAGCACCGGACACACGCCGCGCTCACGCAACTTCGTCGCATGGCGTTCTCGTGGTGAAGATTCTGCCTCGCGCATCCTGGAGGCTTTTAACTTCAAGTATAAAGGCCAATGGGAAGCCCCCTACCCTCTCAACGGATTATCGGCACTCCGTGCCCTCCAGCTCCTCTCCTACAAGCACCCCAAGGAAGTCTCCACCGCCGCGCTCACCATCTTCCTCAAAGCCGACGCAGACACCGCCCTCGCCGCCACCGCACTGCTCGACCGCAATACCATCGCCTCCAATCCTGAGGCCAAGGCGCGTCTCGACACCCTGCTCAAGCCCGTCATCGGCAAACCCGAGTTCGTTTCTCTCGTCGAACGCCTCAACCTCACCGGCTTTGAAAAGGAGCTGCTGGATTTCATCATCGCCAATCCGAATGCGCCGGAGTCAGTTAACGCCGCACGCCTCATCGCCATGAACCGCGAGGGCGCGATGCGCTTCCTCAAAACCGCCGATGCCGCTTCCGCCAAAGCCCTCGTCGCCGCACTGGGTCGTGTGAGCGACCGCGCCTCCGTCTCCGTCTTGACCCAAGCCTTCTGGCCCGAGAAACGCGCAGACGTCCGCCACGTCATCATCGACGCCCTCGCGCTCAGCGGCGAAGGCGGACGCGCCATTCTCAAGTGGCAGAGCGAAGGCAAGCTGCCCGCCGAATACAAAGACCAGTCCGCCCTCGCCCTCAGCCGCAGCACCGATGCCGGTGTGCGAAGCGAAGCCGCCACAGCGCTCCCCCTCCCCGCTGCTCAAGGTTTGGAAAACTTCCCCAAGCTCCCCGAACTCGTGAAGCTCAAAGGAGATGCCGCCAAGGGACAGCAGATGTTCATGCAGGCCGGATGCGTCGCCTGCCACCGCGTCAAAGGTCAGTACATCGACTTCGGCCCCGACCTCTCCTTGATCGGTGCCAAGCTCTCCGCCGAAGGCCTCTTCACCGCCATCCTCTACCCCAGCGCCGCCATCGAGCACAGCTTCGTCGGCCAGACTGTCACCACCAAGGAAGGCCAGACCATTACGGGCTATCCCATCAGCGAAACCGATGCTGAACTCACCCTGCGCATCGCCGGCGGAGCGTCCACCCCCGTCAAAAAATCCAGCATCACCAAGCAGGAAGAACTCAAACTCTCCCTCATGCCCCCCGGCCTCGCCGGAGCCATCGGTCCCCAGGGCCTCGCGGATCTCGTCGCGTGGCTGCAGACGCTCCGTTAATACGACATGCATCGCCATCGCTGAAACTTTTCCCCTGCCCCGTCGTTTCAGCCACACCATGCGCCTGCTCCTTCCCGTCCTCCTCGCCATCGCCCTGCCCCTGCATGCCCAGAAAGCCCGCAAGAACAAGCCTTTGATCAAGCTGACCGCTATCGAAGTCGCGACCAAAGAGATCGTTTATAAAACCACGCCGCAGGGAGAGCTGAAGCTGCATGTGTTTTCTCCGAAGGGCGAGGTGCAGGCCGCAGTGCTCCGCCCCTGCGCCGTGTTCTTCTTTGGCGGCGGTTGGAAGAGCGGCTCGTATCTGCAATTCGTACCGCAGGCCGAGTACCTCGCCAGCCGTGGCATCATCGCCATCAGCGCGGACTACCGCATCCTCAACGTCCACAAGACCACGCCGGACAAAGCAGTCGAAGATGCCAAGAGCGCCATCCGCTGGGTGCGCGGGCATGCCACGGAGCTAGGCATTGATCCGGGCAAGATCATCGCCGGTGGCGGCTCTGCCGGAGGTCATCTCGCAGCCTGCACCGCACTCGCCTCCGCCTATGACGCCGAGTCAGACGACAAAGCCATCTCCGCCAAACCCAATGCCCTCGTGCTGTTCAATCCCGCCATGAACATCGCCACGCTCTTCAAGCAGCGCAGCACCGGCGAAGGCCCCATGACGCTGGAGATGGCGGAGGCCATCACGCCCAACAGCTTCGTCAGCAAGGACACCCCGCCCGCCATCCTCTTCTTCGGCACCGCCGACAAGCTCAAGGAAGGCGGAGACGAGTACGTGAAGAAAGCCTCTGCCCTGGGCGTCCGCGCCGAGATGTGGTCCGCAGCAGACCAGCCCCACGGCTTTTTCAACAAGGCTCCATGGATGCAGGTCACGGCGAAAAAGATGGACGAGTTCCTCACCTCCCTCGGCTACCTCGGCGGAGAGCCTGCTCTCAAGCTGCCGGAAAACGCGCCATCATTGAAGCAGGAGAACTGAGAAGCCAATAATGATCAGGGAGTTTCTGTTTGCCGCAGGTGTCGTAGGACGGCCGTGGCGAAGCCCGCCCGTCCATCAGCGCTCGGCAAACACCACGGCGTGCGCAGGCCCTCGCAGTCGGGCGGTTTGGCGGAGGACGGGACAGAGCACCGCGGAGCCTTCGACGCCAAACACGACCAACCTACGATCGGAACGCCGCGTTGCTCGCCTGCGTGAGAACCACGATCAAGCTGCCGGAAAACGCGCCAGCGCTGAAGCACGAGAACTGAGAAGCCAATGATCAGGAGGTTCGGTTTGCCGCAGGTGTCGTAGGACGGCCGTGGCGAAGCCCGCCCGTCCATCAGCGCTCAGCAAGCACCACGGCGGGCGAATGCCCTCGCAGTCGGGCGGTTTGGCGGAGGACGGGACAGAGCACCGCGGAGCCTTCGACGCCAAACACGACCAACCTACGATCGGAACGCCGCGTTGCTCGCCTGCGTGAGAACCTGTCTGGCGCAGCGAGAGTGCAGACACGTTTTCAAAGAAGCCTGGCCTACGAAGAAGGTTCTTGTGCCTTTCCAATGCCCCGGCGCAGAAAGCCTTCCACTGCGGCTTCGAATGTCCCCGCCGTAAATTCAGCTTTTCCTCACGCGTGAAATGCCGACCAATCTGCGTTTCTTCCCCACACATGCTTACCGAATCCTCCCGCGCCGCCGATTTCCCCAGCCTCAAAGGCATTCATTACCTGAACACCGCCGCCGAGAGCATCCCCCCGCTCTGCGTGAATGAGGCCGTGGCAGAGTACATGCACCACAAATCGCTCGGCATGCGCGGGCGCGATTTCCACTTCCCACGCGTGGAAGACTGCCGCGAGATCACCGCCCGGCACCTCGGCCTCAGCACGGATGAAGTCTCCTTCTGCTCCTGCAGTTCGGAAGCCTACAACCTCCTCGCCAACGCACTGAAGCTCACCCCCAAGGACGAAGTCGTCGTCACCGATCTCGACTTCCCCGCCGGAGCCACGCCCTGGCTCACCGCACCGGAGGCTTCGCGCCCCGTCACACGCCTGTGGAAAAATCGTGACGGAGCCTTGGACCTCACCGATCTCGCCGCGCTGCTCAACGATCGCACCGCTCTCGTGCAGGTCAGCCTCGTGAGTTTCTACAACGGCCACCGCATCCCCTTCGCCCCGCTGCGCGACATAATCCGCAAGCTCGCGCCACAGGCGGTCATCTCCGTTGATGTCACCCAGGCGTTGGGCCGCGTCGCGCTCGACTGCCAGGATGCCGATATCATGATTTCCAGCACGCACAAATGGACCCTTGGCATCCACGGCGGGGGCGTCATCGGCATTCCCAAAAAATCCGCCGCACGCCTCACCACCAGTGCCGGTGGCTGGTACCACATCGCGAATGCCTTTGATGCCGATCGCTTTGAAAGCGCCCGCATCAAGCCCGGCGCTCTCAGCTTCTCCGTCGGCATGCCCAGCTTTGCCGCTCTGTATGCCTTGAATGCCTCGCTGCGTTATCTCGAAGCCGTCGGCATGGACAAGATCATCGCGCATGCCGATCCGCTCGTCGCCCGCGTGCATGCCGGTTTAAAAGAACTGGGCCTCACCGCGCTCAGCGCCGCGCAGCCCGGCTGCTCCAGCGGCATCGTCGCCTTCAAGCACGAAAACACCGCCGCCATCAATGAGGCCCTCCTCGCGCGAAACATCCACGTCATGCATCAGGTGGGCCGCATCCGCATCGCCGTCCACGGCTACACCACCGCCGAAGATATCGAGAAGCTCCTAGCCACGCTGCGCAGCACCATCGGAGGTTAGGCCTCCGGCCTGACAACGGATCGAGGCGTCCCGCCTTTTTTCGGGACGCCCCTTGCCCTGACAGTCAGCAAGCCTATCCTCCGCGATCTTGGACTGGGAATCGCCAAAACTCCTTCTGCTCATCCTGCCCGCAGTCGCTCTGCTGCTGTGGATCGAATCGCGCTCATCGCATCCCATGATCGGACTGCGCAAGCGCCTGCTGCTGGTCACCCGCGCCATCGGCGTCATGCTGGCCATCGCCGCGCTCGCCGGACCAGCGCGTGTTTCGCAGACGGGCCGCAAGGCACTCGGCATCATCGTCGATGCCAGCCAGAGCATGGGCGAAGAAGGCTTGAACAAATCCCTCGCCGAAGCCGCCCGTGTTCGCTCGGGTCTCGGCAGCGGGATTGATTCGTTCATCGTCCAGCTCGGCTCGCAGCCCGAACTCCTGCCCGCAGGCAGCACTCCCACCATGCAGGCCGCATGGCAAAAGGACCACGGTGGCGACAGCCACTACGCCGCCGCCGTCGAATACGCGGAGGCTTTGTTCCCTCCCGGCGCCAGCCGCAACATCCTCCTCATCGGCGACGGCCACGAAACACGCGGCAGCCTTCTCGATGCCGCACGCGAAGCCGCCGTGTCCGGCATCAAACTGCACGCGCTGCCCGTAGCTGGCCCCAATCGACCGGATGCACGCATGCTGTCGCTCACGCCCAATCGCACCCGCTTGTTCGAAGGTGCCAGCCTGAGCCTGAAAGCCACCTTTGAGAGCACCATCGCGGGCACCGGCACCCTGAAGCTCTATGAAAACGGCATCGAGGTGGAAAAACGCCCCGTCACGCTCAAGCCCGGCAGCACTCAGGAGATCGTCTTCAATCGCACCCCCTCCACACGCAACACCTTCCAATACCGCGCGGTGCTCGAAGGCATCCAGGGCGACACGCTACCCGGCAATGACAGCGCGCTGGCCATCGTGGATGTGCGCGGCCGCCTGCGGCTCCTCTACATCGAGTCCGACGCCGCCGAAGGCCGCTACCTGATGCAGGCCATGGAAAAGGAGGGCATCGAGCTGGACATGCGCCAGCCCGGCAATCTCGCCATCACCTTTGAAATGCTCGGCGGCTACGACGGTGTGATCCTCTCCGATGTTCCCGCGCATCAGCTTGGCGAGCCACTCATGAATGCGCTGCGCGATTACGTCGATAAACTCGGCGGCGGCCTTGTCATGCTCGGCGGTCCGGGTTCATTTGGTGTCGGTGGTTACTATCGCACCCCCATTGAAGAAGTGCTGCCCGTGCGGCTCAAGGCACCGGACGAAGAGGAAAAACAAAGCGCCGCCGTCGCCATCGTGCTGGACCGCTCCGGTTCCATGGCCGGAGAAAAACTCGAGATGGCCAAGAGCGCCGCCATCGCCACGGCGGAAGTCCTCGGCCACAACGACTCCCTCGGCGTGTGGGCCTTCGACTCGGAGGCGCACGTCGTCGCACCGATGACGCGGCTGACCTCCACGAATGCGGTGTCCGGTCAGATCTCCGCCATCGCCTCCGGTGGCGGCACCAATCTGCTCCCGGCCTTTCAGCTCGGGCGCGAGGCCCTGCTGCGCACGAAGGCCCGCGTGAAGCACATGATCATCCTCACCGATGGCCAGACCGCAGGCTCCGGCTACGAGCAGCTCGCCACACAGTGCCGCAATGAAGGGCTGACGATTTCCACCGTCGCCATCGGCGAAGGCTCGCACGTGGCGCTGCTGCAGGCCATCGCCTCCAGCGGTGGCGGTCAGTCCTACTCCACCATGGATGCCAGCAGCATCACCCGCATCTTCACGCAGGACACCCTCATGCACACCGGCCGCATGATCCGCGAGGAGCCCTTCATGCCGGAGCTGAAAGAAAAGGATCCCATCCTCGCCGGCTTTGAAAAGTGGGACTCACCCGATCTGCTCGGCTACGTGAAAACCACGCGCCGCACCTCCGCGCAGGTGCCGCTGGTCACAGAGACAGGCGATCCCCTGCTCGCGCACTGGCGTTTCGGTCTCGGCAAAGCCACGGCCTTCACCTCGGATGCGAAAAGCCGCTGGGCCTCGCTGTGGATCGCGCGCTGGCCCGGCTACGGCCGCTTCTGGTCTCAGGTGCTGCGTGAAACCGCCCGCGCTCCGCAGGGCCGCCTCATGGATCTCTCCGCACGGATGGAAGGCGATGACGCCCGCGTCAGCGTCGATCTCCTCGCCGACGCCGGCACGCGCGCGAACAACGCCGCCGTCTCCGCCGAAGTCTTCCATGTCGCCGCAGATGCCCTGGGTGCGCCGATGAAGGCCGTGCAAAAACTGACGCTCCGCCAGGATGCGCCCGGCACCTATGCCGCCGACTTCAAGCCCACCCAGGCCGGTGTGTATCTCATCCGCGCCCAGTTCGGTGCCGAGATGGTCACCACCGGCCTCATTCACAATCCCTCCACCGAAGCCAGCCTCGGCACCGTGAATGAAGAGCTGCTCAAGGAAGCCGCGCACATCACCGGCGGTGACTACCTCTCCGATTCCAAACGCCTCCCCAATCTCGAGACCACCAAGGCCGTGCAGTATGAAGAACTCTGGCCATCGCTCCTGCTCGCCCTGCTGCTGATCTTCATCCTCGACACCGCCATCCGCCGCTGGGAGCACGTGGTGGGTTTGTGGCAGCTCGTGCCGCAGCGGCGTCAGGCACAGTAGCCATTTCGCTCCGCGAGATGAGCCCAAAGTACTCGTGAGCTTTAGCTCACTCTGGAAGGCTCGGCGCTTCCCAGAGTGAGCTAAAGCTCACGAGTACTTTCCTCCAGCAGCGGCTCCACCCTCTCCTGAATCAGCGCCACCAGCTCCGGATTCATAAACTCGTAATCATCCGGTATGTCCAGCACCTCGATGCGCAGCTCCCGCACAATCTCAGGAAACAGCTCCCGCAGCCGCTGCCTGTGCGCATGCTCCATCACGATCACCAGATCCGCCCATAGCAGCAGCTTCTCCGAAACACGGCAGCGTGCGGAAGCGCTGGTTCCAGCGCTGCGCACGTCCACACGCGGATCGTTTTGATACACCTTCTCCGCCGTCGGGCTGCGCCATTGGTTGCGCGAGCAGAGGAAGAGGATTTTCATTTTGATCCATTCGCCTTCTCAAACGGCAGCCACTTATACTCGATGTCGTCGGCTTCAATCAGCCAGCGATCACCATTTCCCCATTCGATTTCGTGCAACAGGCGACCATTGTCCGAAAGTTTGAATTCATCGTAGCGCCAGTCATTCATTGGCAACGTGCAATCCTGTGAACCGATCTCATAGCGAAAAACATGCGGATATCTCAGGTTGATTTTGCCATCGTGGTATGCCCCAAGCAGTTCGATGTTCAGACTCAGCACTGCATCTTCGAGAAACTCGCCTGACGCTGCTTGGAAAAGACGCGCCTCCATCAGGTGCGCATCATGAGGACCATGATGAACACTGAAATCATACCAATCACTCCAAAGAGCCAGCTTCATAGCTCCTGGAGGCATGCGATGCCCCTCTGCTTTCAGATAATCCTCGTACCGTTTCCAGTAGCCAGGGAAATCATGTTCTCGGTTTTCTGAGAGCAGAAAAGACATCAAGGAGCTTGGATCACTTCCTCACCAGCAAGCTCTTCCCGGTCATCTCTGCAGACGTCTTCACGCCGAGCATGTCCAGCAGCGTCGGCGCAATGTCCGCCAGCTTGCCATCCGCCACCGTGTAGCTGGCTGCATCGGCACCCACATAGATGCCGTGAACGAGGTTCGTCGTGTGCGCTGTGTTGGGTGATCCATCCGGATTGCGCATGAGCTCGCAGTTGCCGTGATCGGCGGTGATGAAAAGCTTGCCGCCAAGTTCCAGCACCTTCTCCACGATCATCCGCACACCGAGATCGATCGTCTCACAGGCATGGATGCCCGCTTCGACCACACCCGTATGCCCGACCATGTCCGGGTTCGCGTAGTTCATGATCACCAGATCATAGCTCTCCAGGCGGCGCAGCACCTCAAAGGTCAGATCAGGCGCGCTCATCTGCGGCTTCTTGTCATACGTCGGCACTTCCTTCGGACTGATGGCGAGGTAGCGGTCTTCACCCGGATTCGGTTCTTCCACACCGCTGTTGAAGAAGAAGGTCACGTGCGGGTACTTCTCCGTCTCCGCAGCGCGGAGCTGCTTCAGACCAGCAGCAGCCACCACCTGGCCGAGGTTGTTGCTCAGGCTCTCAGGGGCGAAGATCACGCGCGCACCGAGGTCGGTGTACGTGGCGTCGTATTCGGTGAGCGTGTAGTAGCCCGTCTTCGGCGTCACCTCACGGTCAAAGCCATCGAAGCCGGATTTCAAAAACGCATCGCTCAACTGGCGGGCGCGGTCCGCACGGAAGTTGAACCACAGAATCACGTCGCCATCGCGGATGCGCTGCTCGTTGGCATTGGAGAAAATCATGGGCTGCATGAATTCATCCCCGCGCGGGTCTTTCGGATACGCAGCCTGCACGGCCTCGCTCGGCAGATCCGTGCGGACTTCGCCACGGCCAAGGACGATGGCATCCCAGGCCAGCTTATTGCGCTCCCAGCGCTTGTCGCGATCCATCGCATAGTAGCGACCGATGACGGTGGCGATTTTCGCGCCGCTCGGGGCCAGATCTTTTTCCAGCTTCGCCATGTAGGCGGCACCGCCGGTCGGGGAGGTGTCGCGACCATCCGTGATGGCATGCACCATCAAATCGCTCACCCCGGCAGCCTTCGCGGCGTTGCACAGGGCAGCCAGGTGGTCCTGATGCGAATGCACCCCGCCGTCGCTGATCAGGCCCAGGAAGTGCAGGCGCTTGCCCTTGGCTTTTTCAAAGGCTTCCACCAGCACAGGCATCTTCGCCAGTTCACCATCGCGGATGCATTTGTTGATGCGGGTCAGGTCCTGATACACCACACGGCCTGCGCCGAGGTTCAGGTGGCCCACTTCGCTGTTGCCCATCTGGCCGTCCGGCAGGCCCACGTCCTCGCCGCTGGCGCTCACGGTGCCGCGCGGATAGGTGGCGTAGAGGTGATCATGGAAAGGGGTGCGGGCCAGCAGGGTGGCATCGCCATTGGCTTCAGCTTGAGCTTTGCCGCCGGGGTTGATGCCCCAGCCGTCACGGATAATCAGAACAACAGGTTTTTTGGTCATGGCTGAGAGGTCAATGGGTCAAGGCGGCGGCTCCGTCAAGGGCGGCGTCACAGCGGCCGGGGCCAGGAAAGACTGGAAGCACTCTTTTGACCACCTTAAGCTTTTCTTGGCAAATCCTCCCCCTGCCCCGTCCCCGGCTTCTTAGATCGTTTGCGCTCCGGGCCGTCTCAGGGTATAAAGACTCGCCTATCCCCGATATTGCCGTCATTTCTGCCATGACTCCCGGCCTGCACTCCAAACTCCCCACGGCCCTCATCGCCACCTTCGCTTTCGCCCTGGCTTCCACGTCGTTCGACGTGGCGCATGCAGACGATGCCAAGCCCGGCTTCTTCAAAAAGCTCTTCGGCGGCGGAGACAAAGCCGAAGCTCCGCCCCCGGCACCCGAGCCGGAAAAGAAGCCGGTCGCCAAGTCCAAGCCTGAGCCGGAAAAGACCGCCACCAAGAAAACTTCGAGCAGCAAACCGCCCCGCGTCATCATCACCACCACCGGCGGCAAAAAGATGGAGATCGGCAAGAAAACCGCTCCCGCCAAGACCGTCGCCAAAATGGAAACTCCCAAGCCCAGGGAAGAACCGGTCAAGGATGTGACGAAGTCCTCCTCCGCGAAGGACAACGAAGCCCCGATGAAGGGCGAATTCAAAGAGGACGATGACGACAAGACCGTCAGCGCCGAGAAGTCCAAATCCATCGAAGTCCTCCCTGCCAATGGCGGCTGGGAAATCGTGAAGATCGGCGGGCGCGACTACGTGACGGCGGAAAGTATCCGGAATTTCTACAATCCCGTTTACGGCTTCACCACCTTCCGCACCCAGGGCACCCACTTCTGGCTCGGCTCCTCCAAGCTCATCCTCAAGGCCCAGATCGGCTCCCAGGAGATGCTGATCAACAACATCAAGTTCATCCTCAGTTTCCCCGTGGCTGAACACAACGGCAAGGTGCTCTTCTCACGCCTCGATCTGTGCAAGCTCATCGACCCCGTGCTCTACCCAAGCCACATCCAGAACGCCGAATTCTTCGACACCGTCGTCGTCGATGCCGGCCATGGCGGCCATGACGCCGGTGCTCGCGGCATTTACGGCTACGAGAAAGATTTCGCCCTCAAGATGGCCATGGCCGTCCGCGCCGCCCTGATGCAGCGCGGCTTCAAGGTCATCCTGACTCGTGCGACGGACACCTTCATCACCCTCGGCGGTCGCGTGGCCATCGCCAATCAGACCCCGAAAAGCATCTTCCTCAGCTTCCACTTCAACTCGGGCGGTGCAGCCGCCACAGGCATCGAAACCTGGGCTCTCACTCCCCAGAGCGCCGCCGCCACGATCAGCCGCGGAGGCGGTTACAACGTCAACGGCGTCACCGGCAACAAGCAGGACTCCGCCAACATCGCCCTCGCCACCGCCGTGCATGCCAGCGTCATCAGTCGCTTCAAGTTTGTCGATCGCGGCATCAAGCGCGCCCAGTGGAGCGTGCTCACCGGCTGCAAGCGCCCCGGCATCCTGTTTGAAGGCGGCTTCGTCACCAACGGCGCGGAGTGCCAGCTCGTCGCCTCCGAAACCTACCGCCAGCAGGTCTCCAACGCCATCGGCGATGCCGTGCTGAACTACCGCAAGGCGCTGGAATCCGCGATGGCCAAGCGCTAAGACTGCGTTTCCGCCTGTAGGATGGGTGTGGCGACAGCCCGCCCGTCCATCAGCGCACAGCAAACACCATGGCGTAAGAACGTCCTCGCAGTCGGGCGGTTTGGCGAAGCTGACTGCGTGCGATTGCGAAAGCACCACGCGCCAAACACGACCGACCTACGGCTGCTGCGGCAGCTTTTCCCGCAGCAGCTCGATCAGCTCTGACGTCTCCGCCAGCGTAAACTCCGCCGTCACCTTCGGCTCGTGATGGCTCAAAATACGCACCGTTCGCGGCACCCCTGCATTGATCGCCATCTGGATGTCACGATCATGATCACCGACGAGCCAGCTCCGCGTCAGATCCAAACCGTGATCCATCTGCGCCTTTAAAATCATCTCCGCACTCGGTTTGCGGCAGGTGCAGGTTCCCGCGAGGTGGGTGCAGGCATAGATGCCGTCAAATGCGGCCTCATGCGGCGTCAGTGCTTGCTGCATGCGGGCGTGCAGGTCATCCAGCGCCTCCTGCGTCATCAGTCCCTTGCCCACGCCCTGCTGGCTCGTCACCAGGATCGTCGCATACCCCCGCGCACGGCACAACGCCAGCGCCGCGATGATGCCCGGCGCAAAGTGGAAATCCTCCCAGCGCAGGACGTAACCGTCCCCCGGTGAGACATTGACGACGCCATCGCGGTCAAAAAAAACGGTGGGGCGGGGAGGCGAATCAGCGGGCATGCGCCGCACGCATAACCCCACCACCACGTCAGGGAAACAGCAAAGTGGCCATCTCGCTCCGCCGAGATGGGCACAGCGCCCGGCCAACACCATGCGCCCGGCCAGACACGCGAGCGGATACCCCGAAGTAACGACGGGTCACCTCAGTGCGCATTGAGTTTCTCCATCCCATTTCCACTGCCGCACGCCAGATTTGCATTGCCTGGATGCGGCACCCGACCAGGTTCTGCGCATAGCGCGGCTGTATTTCGCACCTCACCTTCTCAAACACCATGAACCTGTCAGCGCGAGCTTTCATTGGACTGGCTGTCATCATGCTCGGCTCAACTGGAGCGGCCCAGCAAGAAGCAGCGACGGAGGCGCAGAAGAAGGAGATACTTCAGTTGATCGAGGATCTGGCGCTGTCCGAAAAGAAGGCTCCCGAGGGCATGGTGCTGCCGCCTGACCCGCCTGAGCTGATCGACAATGTGAGCGACGCCTATCGCAAAAAATACGAGGGCTGCCATGCTGCGTTTAAAAAGCTCTCCACGTATAAAAAAGCCGCGTTCCCATTTCTTCTCGAACATCTCGACGACGAGCGGCAATCCCTTGCTTTCCGCAATCATAGTTTGAGTCAGTCCGTTGGAGCCGCCTGTTTCTGGAACATCTATTACCAGCTTCAGGACCGGCCTCAGAACTACTCCTCCTACGGATGGAGCCGTGAAGGACGAGATGGCAAGCAGCATCCCAAGCCCTGCTGGGTTGGAACACCTTTCGACGATGCGGGCGGTTTGACCGAATGGATGAAGCAGAACCAGCAGCTGTCCTACCCAGAAATGCAGATCAAATGCCTGGAGTGGCTGCTTGAAAAGGAGAAGACCATCGGAGCAGCAGATGCTGCCAGCTATTTTGAGAACATCCTCCCTTTGGAAATCCGCATCCTGGAACGCAAGGTGGAAACGGGAGCCGAGGTTAAAGAGGATCTTGCGCGTTTGCGTTCTGCACTGAGCCAGAAGAACGAGGCGATGATTCCAGCTGCATTGCTTCCCTCCAAGAACAGTCGAGATGCAAAGCCAGCCCCTGAAAAGAACCCGCCCCCGAAGCGCGCCCCATAACGATGACAGTCACCGCCATCCGTCAGGAGAAGCTCTGACCTGAGCCAAGAAGAAAGGCTGAGCAAAGCTCTGCCATGAATCAGAACGTCGCACACCACTTCGCGTTTCTCGCGCTTACGGCATAAGCGCGAAGATCTGAAAACTTCAGCAATCAACAATCCTTGTTCATCAATCGTCAATCGCGCATGCCCCAGGCAATCGACACGCCCAGTGACTCAGCATTGCTCATTCTCCATCCGCTCTACGTCAGCCCCCTTCCGGCCATACAGGGAAGCCGTGGAAGCAGACGTTGTCCCCCATCGGGCGGACGGTGACGTCCTTCAGTTCGATGGAATCCGGCAGCGCCGGACCTGCAATGGAGGGCCGCCCGCCGCCGCAGAGTCGCGGCGCGATGTACCAATAGACCTCATCGACGAGTTTCTCACGAAACGCATGCCCCAAGACGATGCCACCACCTTCGATGAGAACGGAAAGCACGCCGTGCTTGCCCAGAATCGCCAGGGCCTCGGGCAGGTCCTTGCCATGCATGATGACGGTGCGGTCTTTGAATGTGTCCGTGAAAATGTGCGAGTGCTGCGGGAGCTCCCCGCTGCGGGTCAGCACCACGCGCCAAGGCTGAAGCTTGCCACTGCCGGCGCTGCCATCGCGCAGCGTTAGCTGGGGGTTGTCTTTGCGGATCGTCTCGGCTCCGACCAGAATGGCGTCCACCCGCATGCGCAGCCTGCGACCATGGGCACGGGCGGCATCGTTGGTGATCAGCGAGCTCTCCCCCGCCGGGCGCGTGATTCGCCCGTCCAGGCTCTGTCCGGCCTTGGCAATCACGTAGGGAATGCCCGTGGTGATCCATTTGGCAAAAGGGCGGATGATCGCCCGGCACTCTTCATCGAGCACCCCGGCGGTGACCTCGATGCCAGCCAGCAAGAAAATGCTGCGGGCCTGCTCGCGGTGGCTGGGATTGGGATCATGCGCGCCGAAGACCACCCGCTTGATCCCTGCGGCCTTGATCGCCTCGGTGCATGCAGGCGTGCGGCCGTGCGTGCAGCAGGGTTCCAGCGTGACGTAGATCGTCGCGCCGCGCAGCAGCTTGGGGTGATTTTTCTGCGCATCACGGATGGCCTCCACCTCGGCATGCGGTTCTCCCGCCTTGTGGTGATAGCCCCGCCCGATGACTTTTTCCTGCGCGACAATGATGGCCCCCACAGGTGGATTCGGGCTGGTAAGACCTACGCCAAGCTGGGCCTGGTCGAGGGCGAGGTGCATCCAATGTTGGTCGGGCGTTTCTTTATGAGCGATGGGCGGCGGCATGAAGGGGGCGCATGATAGGCGATGAAACGCACCTGAGAAGCAATAAGAGTGTCACACAATGGCAACGATCCCCGGCGTCTGAAGCTTTTTGTGCTCGCTGTCACGGACCCGCTGGCGTTAGTTTCTCATCAGCCGATGAAACTCTCCGAAAAAGCCCTGCTGTATCGCGAACTGGCCAAGCTGGTGGGGGCCAATTTTCATCTGGACCGCTCCATTGAACTGATGCTCAAGCAGCAGCCGTCCCATGCGCGCCGCACCTGGCTGCAGGGCCTGCAACTTGGGCTCAAAGAAGGCAGAAGTGTCGCCGCCTCCATCACCGAACATTGCGGGGCCTTTTCTGACGCGCTGGAGTTTGCCCTCATTGATGCCGGGGAGCGCAGCGGACGCCTCGGCGATGCCTTCAGCCACCTCTCGCGCTACTTTGAAGCCTGGCACATGGCCGTCAAGCAGGCCATCGGCGCGATGATTTACCCGCTGGTGCTCGCGCATCTGGGCATCGTGCTGCCAGAGCTGCCGACCATGGTCACCGCCTCCATGGGGGACAAGCCCTACTCCATGGGCGGCATCTTCATGCCGCTGGCCATCCTCTGGCTGGTGCTGCTCTCTCTCTTCCTCCTCTGGCGCTGGCTGTCACGGCTGGGGGCGCATTCGGCGGCCGTGGATCGCGCGCTAGGATACCTCCCGCTGATCGGCAGCGTGCGCCGGCACTGGGCGCTGGCACGCTTTTCCCAGGTGTTTCATGCCTGCCTGCTGGCCTCCATGCGGATGACGGAAACCATGCAGCTCGCAGGCAGCGCCTCCCACAGCGGCCTGCTGCGCGATGCCGCAAAGGATGCCGCCCAGCGCATCGCAGCCGGAGAAACCATCTCAGGAGCCATGGCGGACGTGCATGGCTTCCCTATGTCCTTCGTTCACGGCATCGCCACGGCGGAAGAGGCGGGCACTCTCGACCACGAAATGAACCGCTGGGCCGCTGCGGAGACCATCGAGGCAGGAGACGCCGTGCAGCGTGCGGCGCAGTGGCTGCCGAAGATCGCCTATGGCATCGTCGTCATGTATGTGGCCTACCGCATCATCACCATGATGTCGGGCTTTTACGGCGGCATGCAGCAGCAGCTCGAAAACATGTGAGGGCCAACCTCCGCTGCGGGCTCCGTCTGACGCTAATATTCGCTGCTTAAGGGCGGAAAGTGCTTTACAGCCCGTCGAAAATGCGGTTTCTGTTCGCCCGAACATCTTTTTATCCAACACTGAACACCCACGATTATGGCCCGAGCCCCCAAAGAAACCGCCGAAACTTCCGCAGCCAAACCCGACAAGCTCGCCGAAGCACGCGGCCGCAATCTCGACCTGGCCATCCAGCAGATCCAAAAGGACTACGGTGAAGGCGCCATCCTCCGCATGGGCGGTGAAGGCATCAAATCAGACATCACCGTCATCCCCACCGGCAACCTGCTCATCGACCAGGCGCTCGGCACCGGCGGTTTCCCCCGTGGTCGTATCGTGGAAGTCTATGGCCCGGAATCCTCCGGTAAAACCACCCTCACCCTCACCGTCATCGCCCAGGCGCAGAAGACCGGCGGTCTGGCCGCCTTCATTGACGTCGAGCATGCGCTCGATCCCGCCTACGCCCGCCGTCTTGGCGTCAAGATGGACGAGCTCCTCGTCTCCCAGCCCAGCTCCGGTGAAGAAGCCCTGCGCATCTGCGAAACCCTCGTCCGCTCAAACGCGCTCGACGTCATCGTCATCGACTCCGTGGCCGCCCTCGTCACCCGCCAGGAACTCGAAGGCGACATCGGCGACTCCACCGTCGGTGCCCAGGCCCGCCTCATGAGCGCCGCCCTGCGCAAGCTCACCGCCATCATCGCCAAGGCGCGCACCTGCTGCATCTTCACCAACCAGATTCGTGAAAAGATCGGCGTCATGTTCGGCAACCCCGAAACCACCCCCGGCGGCAAGGCCCTCAAGTTCTATGCCAGCGTGCGCGTGGACATCCGCCGCATCGGTGCCATCAAAACCACCGACGGCACCGTCACCGGCAACCGCACCAAGGTCAAAGTCGTGAAGAACAAGCTCGCCCCTCCCTACACCGAGGCCGAGTTCGACATCATGTACAACGAGGGCATCTCCAATGTCGGCTCGCTGCTGGATCTGGCCATGGACTTCGAAATCCTGCAAAAGCGCGGATCATGGATCAGCTACAAAGGCACCCAGCTCGCCCAGGGCCGCGATGCCGCCAAGGAAGTTCTCCGTAACGATGCGACCGTCTATGCCGAGATCGAAGCCGCCGTGAAGGCCAAGCAGGCCGAGAAGAACGCAGGGGCTGAAAAAGGCTCCTCCTCGAAAGGTGCCTCCGCACCTGAAGAAGAATAACCAAGCCGGGCGTGGGGCGTGTACGAGCGCCCCACCTTCCCCGCCTTCGTCGTTTGACTTTTCCCGCCCCGTGCGCCTCCTTTTGCGGTCACTCCGCGAATCGTATGGCTAAGCACGGCCAGCAACAGCAGGAAACCTCCGCGAACGAAAACCAATCGGACAGCGGTGGCAGGCAGACTGTTGTCGAGCTCTGCGAAATCACCTCCTGCGGCCTCGTGTTCTGGTCACGCCTGCGTTTTGATCTGGGCGCTGAAGTGCACGTGCGCATCAAACGTTCCGCACTGACGCCTGAGATGCTGGCCATGACCGTTTCGAATTCAAAGTGGGTCATGTTGAAAGGTCTCGTGGCCGCAGCATCTCCGCAACGGCGCTCGGACGGCTCCATCGGCTTCGAAATCTCCCTGCTGGTACTGCAGGCTGCGGATGACAGCAGTCACCCGCCCGCAATC
The DNA here is from genome assembly GCA_017301975.1 of Verrucomicrobiota bacterium. Lineage (GTDB taxonomy): Bacteria > Verrucomicrobiota > Verrucomicrobiia > Verrucomicrobiales > Verrucomicrobiaceae > Prosthecobacter. The sequence goes on along the minus strand of JAFLEI010000054.1, from coordinate 850 downwards.
CGTTCCAAGATGCGCTGGTTCGCACCCCGGCTGCGCGGCCTCCGGCGCTTCGGATTGAACTGATACCATGATCCGTTGAAAACACGTCTGTGTGCCGGACGCGGCGGAGACTTGTTCTCAATCCGATGCAAGGCCGCCACTCCGGGCCGTAGGTCGGCCGTGTTTGGCGTCGAGAGTGCTCCATCGCCCACCGCCTCCTCCGCCAAACCGCCCGACTGCGAGGACGTTCGTACGCCATTGTGTTTGCAATACGCTGACAGACGGGCGGGCTTCGCCACGACCGTCCTACGAACTTCGCGAGGCGCTCCTGGCCGTAGGTCGGCCGTGTTTGGCGTCCAGCGTATGTTCATCGCCCACCGCCTCCTCCGCCAAACCGCCCGACTGCGAGGACGTTCGTACGCCTTGGTGTCTTGCCGTGCGCTGACACGCCCCGAGGCCGCTGGCACGCTCCACCCGCAAGGTGTTTGCCGTGCGCTGACAGACGGGCGGGCTTCGCCACGACCGTCCTACGAACTTCGCGCGGCACTCCGGGCCGTAGATACCATGTGGGCGGAGCCACCGAAGCGGATCGGTGGAACGAAAGGAGTGTTGAAAAGCAACCCTTAACCCACCACCCACATGGCCAAGCAAACTACCAAGAGCAGCAAGACAAACAAGAGCCTCAAGGCAAAGAAGATAACTTTGAGCAGCGAGCAGGCAGAGGCATCCATTCCATCAGCAGCACCCGCCGCGGCCCCCGCCGCGGCCCCTGCCGCAGCCCCTGCATCGCAGACATCAGCAGCTATGCCGGCGGTGCTGCCCGAGCTCATGGTCCTGGGCATCGACGTGCATCTGCGCCAGCACGTGGTCT
>JAFLEI010000053.1 GCA_017301975.1 Verrucomicrobiota bacterium | reverse complement strand
GGGCGGTTTGGCGAAGAGAGTTGCATGAGGCTGAGGAATCGGCATGCGCCAAACACGACCAACCTACGGCTGGCGCGCTGCACGGCTCGTAGGACGGGTGTGGCGCAAGCCCGCCCGTCCATGAGCGCACGGCAGACACCATGGCGTACGGACGTCCTGGTGGTCGGGCGGTTTGGCGAAGAGAGTTGCATGAGGCGCAGGAATCGGCATGCGCCAAACACGACCAACCTACGTTCCAGAGCGCGCATCGTCATTCGTCATCCTTCCTCTCTCACTTCCCGAAGCACTGCAAGCGGCCGTCCATGGTGCTCACAAACACGCGCCCCTGCGCGACGGTGATGCCATCCCACACGGCGGGGCTTGTCAGTTCAATGCCCGCGCTTTGCTCGCCGGTTTCGGTGTTCACGGCCCACATCTTGGCGCCGCGTTTGCCTTCCAGCGCTTCGTCCTGCTCCTTGAGTTCTTTCAAGATGGCGGGGTCTTTGGCAGCGAGGCGTTCAAAGGCATACTCCTCATCAATGGTATCCGGTGCGCCGCTGACGAGCACCGTTTTACCGGCCAGCGCCATGCTGCGGGCCACGATGGGGACAAAGCGGTCCCACGTGTGCTTCACAAAGCTGCCGCTGCCTTTGCCGCCCTTGCCGCCGCCGTCAGCGCCGCCCTTGAACCACAGCGCGCCACCGACCTTCCCCTTCCCTGACTCGACACCTGCGCCCACGCCGTGCACTTCATTGCCGGAGCCGTCGCGGGAGTCCCCGTTGTCGAAGTTGCAGAAGAGCACCGCATCCACCGGCTTTGCCTCCGGCTGCTCGAACCGCTGCTGCACCTCGGTGGCGCTCAGCGCCTTGTGATAGACGGCCAGTTGATCCAGCAGTCCGCTGTAGGCCCCGGCGCTGTCCTCGGCCACGCCGTTGCCATTGCCCACGATCAGCGGGTTGGCGGGTTTGGCGGAGATGAGGTTTCCTGCGCTGCCTTCCGCCACCAGCTTGCCGTCGATATAAAGGGTCATCTTTTTGTCCGCGCCCAGCACGCCTGCGATGTGGTGCCAGCCGTCGCCAAAGGCCTCGGCGGAAACGATGGAGCTGACCTTGCTGTCGTCGCGGATGTGGAACTGCGGCTTGCGGTCATGGAAGTCGAGACCCACGCCCAGACGCGGCCCGCCGTGGTTGATGATGGTGCCGCTGGGCTTGTCCGGCAGCACCCAGGCTTCGACCGTGATCGGGGTCTTCGTGGGGTCCAGCACCGGGACATTGGGAAACTGCACGCTGCCGGGGATCGGCGCGGTCTTGGCACCACCACCGCCTTTCTTGGCAGCCTCGCCACCCTTGCCTTTGCCCTTGCCTTTTTTCTTCGCTTCCGCCTGGGCCTTCAGGGTTTCGGCGTGGCCCACCTGCGTTTCCCCCTTGGGCTGCACCGCGAGCGGTTTGCCATCCTTGTCCAGCACCACGCTGTTGCCCTTGCGTTCAGTGGTGGCGGACTCGGTGTCGTAGGCTTGCTCCGGTGGCGCCTTGGGCGTGGCAAACAGGGTGTACTCCATCGTGGTGGTCCACTTGTAGTACTGCGCCTCGCGGCCGTAGGAGTACACGTTCTTGTCGTCATGCACCAGGATGCGACCCGCAGGCGCATACTTGCCCGCCTGGAAGTAGCCGCCATGGCCGCCCGCAAAGCTCTTGCCATAGACCCAGTAGCTGCGGTGGAAATTGGAGTCATCCAGGAAACCCATCGGCGCAAAGAGATGCTGCCCCTCGCCTTTGTGCGCGCCGCCCTGCTTGTCGAAATCTCCGCTCACAGGCCCCACTTCCACCCGCTTGCCATCGGCCCCGATCTTCTGCGTGCGCAGGAAGGTCCACTTGCCATCGCTGCTCAGGATGTCGTTCAGAGCCACGGGCATCTGCAGCGTCTTGTGGCGGTCATTCAAATCGCCACCGGTCTCAGGATCGCGGTCGTCGTAGTTGATTTTGACCTTCATCTCACCGGTCTTCGCATCGACCCGGTAGAACCACAGACCGCCATCGAGGAAGCAGGAATGGCCGGAGATAAAGCTCACCAGGCCGTTTTCCACCAGCACGCTGCCGTGCACGGGCCACACGCTCTCCATCATCTCCCACGCGCCGTGACTCATCATGACCGGTGCGCCTTGGAACTTCCACACCAGCGCGCCGTCCTTGGCACGCAGGCAGTACACGTTGCCATCATTGCCGCCCACAAACACCCTGCCCTGCCAGTAAGTCGGCGGCGAATCCATGCGACCACCTGCAATGAAATGCCAGGCCTCCTTGCCCGTGGCGGAGTCAAAGGCATGCAGCGTGTGCTTGTCCACCTCCGACACAAACGTGAGCCCTGCGGCGCTCGTCGTGGTGCTCAGCGGTGGCGTCAGCTTCACTTCCCAGGCCATGCCGAGATCCTTCTTCAAATCCTGATTCGAGTAACCGCTGCGCGCATTGTCAGAGCGATAGGTCGGCCAGTCCTTGGAGTCGGCGGGCTTTTCCTCGATGGCCTCGGCGTAGGCGGGGCCTTTGGTCAAACGCGCGCTGTCCGCCGTGTGCGGCGGCATGGGGTAACGCGGAGCGGGGGCCATGGCGGCCATGCCGTCCAGCTTGGCTTCGGGGTAGCAGGCGCAGTTGTGCGGCCCCGCATAAGTCAGCCCGTTGCAGGGCATCACGCCATAGAGGCAGGCGCCGCGCACCCAGTGGTTCAGGTCCCAGTGCTGCTTCTCCATGTCGACATACTCGATGCCGGTGCGTGATGGGATGATGAACTTCTCCGTGGCCTTGGCCATGTAGCAGCGGTGGTGGAACCAGTAGGTGCCCTGCGGCACGTCGGGATAGAATTTCTTCTTCACCTCGCCCGTCAGCGGATCGCGGCCCGTGTACTCGCCGGTCTGATTTCCCTGCGTGGTGCCCGCATTCCATACCAGACCCTGGGCTACAATGACATCTTCCATGCTGCGGTAGCCGCTCTTCTCATGCGAGGAGCTCCACAGTTCCTTGCCCGTGTCCGCGTTGATGCCCTTCATCAATCCATCGCCCCCGGCATACAGGATCACATCGTTATTGAGCACCACGCGCGGCGCGAAGTTGAATTCATAGAGCTTGCGGCGGGCCTCCGGCACATCGGCAAAGAGCACCGCGCCCGTCTTCACATCGCGGCTGGTCAGGCCATCGCCATTGTAATAGACCATGCGCTTGTCATCCAGCGCGAGGGTGATGGGCCCCACCTTGTCGTCCACTTTCCAGAGAGTCTTGCCGCTCTCCGCATCCAGCGCCATGAGGTGCCGCGTCTTGCCATCCCAGTTGAACTCCGTCTCCACGCGCTTCTGATCGCTCTGCTGCTTCACGGCAAACTCTTCATTCAAACGCCACGCTTCGGGGTTCACCAAGGCATACAGCGTGCCGTTGCGGTACAGCAATTCCTCCGCGCCCTTGGTCTGCGGATACTCGCGAATCACCTCGCCCGTGGCACCATCGAGGCAGGTGATGGGATCGGAGATACCGAGCGTCACATAGACCTTGTCACCAATCGCCGCGAGACGACGTGTGAGCTGCGTGGGGCCGGACTTCAGCGGCCACAGATGCGTGCTCCACTGCGGGATCGACTTCTTCCAAAGAATGGTCCCGTTGAAAGCATCCCGCGCGATCAGCGCAAACTTGGCCGGCATCAGGATGGAGATGCGGCTGCCCTCGTCCATGATGTAATAGAGACGCCCGCCCGCGCTCACCTCCGCGCTCACGGACGACATGCGGTCATGGTGGCGGCTCCAGCGTGGATTTCCCACCCACTGCATGCGCGAAGGAGGTCCGGTGAGCATGTCCTTGGAGGTCGGATTGCCCTTCGAGTCATACGCATAATGCGTCCACTCATCCATGCCCTTGGGCCAGGGCTTCACGATCTTCTCCCAGCCGCCGCCCGCCTTGCGCACCATCGCCACGCCCAGCGGCGTCAGCACGCGGTCGATCTCCGCCTTGTCCACCGCCGCCGCGTCTTCGACCACCAGCAGGTTCACGTAATTTTCGATGTATGGGAGGTGCTTCCCATCCCAGGAATCCACCGCCACGGGGCCGTACTTGCCCGCCGCATGAATCGACTCCCGGAGACCTGCCACCGCCGCCGCATCCTGCGTGAGGCCCTGGACCTGGTAGCGATCACTGGCTCGCAGCCCCTGCGTGGTTTTGCCATCCCCACAGCCCACATGCACCACGATTCCCCCTTTGACCCCGGATTGGGAAAGCAGGTCGGCGGCATCGTCCGCACGGAGAACGGCGGCAGAAAGAAGGAGGCAGGTAAGAAGATGCTTCATGAGTTTGAGGAACAGCGCGTAACGAAGGCTGAAGCGGGGATGTTTCCGAGGTTTTTGCAGGACAGGAGCGCGGAATTTATTCCGCAGCTCTCCGCTGCCCGCAGAGCTCTTATTCCACACCGGCTCTCTCCACACCGAGGACCACCGTGCTTGCGCCTCTCAGACCACGCATCAACAGCCTCATGTTTGCGACCTGCTGCGGAATAAATTCCGCGCTCCGGGGCTGCGTGGCACGCGCATGCGGCGGTGTCATTTTCGGAATACCGTTGACTCCCCCTCCCCATCTCCCCATTCGACATTCCCCCTTCCGCATTCCACATTCCCCCCTCATGCTCCGCTTCACCCTCTTCGGCTTTCCCGTCCAGATCCACGGGATGTTCTGGATCAACAACGCCCTCATGGGCGGCGCCCTCAGCGCGGGTAACTCCCCCGAGGCTTTCCGCTCGGTGCTGGCCTGGGTGGTCGCCGTCCTGCTGTCCATCCTGATTCACGAACTGGGGCACGCCATGGCCATGCGCAACTACGGCGACCGTCGCGTGGGCATCGTCCTTTATGCCTTCGGCGGGCTGGCCATCGGCAGCAAGCCGCGCACGCGGCAGGAGGATTTCCTCGTCAGTGCGGCAGGCCCGGGGCTGCAGATCCTGGTCGGTCTGGCCGTCGGCTGGGCCATCACCCTCTGGCCGCCGCCCTCGCTCTGGCTGCGCCAGATGCTGGATGCCTTCACCGTGGTCAGCATTTTCTGGGCCCTGCTCAATCTGGTGCCCGTGCTGCCTCTCGATGGCGGCCACCTCTGCCAGGCCTATCTGGGGCCTTACAAGAAACGGCAGGCGCTGATCATCAGCATTGCCTGCGCGGTAGCTCTGGCGCTGCTGTCAGTCACCAGCGATCTCTGGCTCGGCCTGCAAAATGGCGTGCTGAATCTGCTGGAGATTCGCGCTCATACTCGCGTGGGCAGCGGCATCTTCACCCTGCTGGTCTTTGGCATGCTCGCCTGGAACAATTGGAAGGAGTTGCAGAATGAGCCGCAAATTCCTTGGATGAACGCGCGTTGAGAGTGCATTGGACTGTTTTTGTCCCCTGATGCCCCTCTCCCGAACACTTTTCATCCTTTTCGCGGCCAGCACGCTCGCCATCGCTCAGTCTCCCAAACCGGAGCTGATCTCACCGCAGGTCAAAGCCTCGGTGGACAAAGCCGTGGCCTGGCTGATCCGGCAGCAGAAGTCGGCCGGCTTCATCGTCGATGAAAAAACGGATGCCAAGCCCAAGCGCGGCGATCTGCCCTCCCACAGCGCGGCCATGACTTCGCTCGCCCTCATGGGACTGGCCTCCGTGGGGCACATGCCGGACGATCCCACGCCCGAAGGCATCGCCTGCGGCAAGGCCCTGCGTTACATCGTGGAAGGCGTGGAGCCGGATGAAAACGGCTACCTTGGCCGCAGCGACCGCTCGCGCATGTACGGCCACGGCATCATGTCCCTCATGATGGCCGAAATGATCGGCCACGCGCCGGACGAGGCCACGGACAAACGCCTGCACAAACAACTGGAAGGCGCGATTCAGCTCATCCTCCGCTCCCAGCAGGTGCCCAAGAGCGAGGCCAATCGCGGCGGCTGGCGCTATGAGCCAAGCTCCAGCGACAGCGACATCTCCGTGAGCGTCTGGCAGGTCATGGCACTGCGCGCGGCCAAGGACGCCGGGTTTGAGGTGCCCAAGGGAGCCATCGACAACGCCGTGGCCTACATCAAACGCAGCTACCGGGTGGAGCGCGACTCCAACGGCAATCCCAAGAGCGACAGCGCCGCCTTCAGCTACGAGCCCTACGGCGGCCGCCAGACCTTCTCCACCACCGCTGCGGGACTGCTCTCGCTGCAAGTCTGCGGCCAGTATGAAACCGCCGAAGTCCTCGGCTCCGCCAACTGGCTGCTCAAGTCCCCGCCCGAGATCAACGAGCCCTGGTTCTTCTACGGCTGCTACTACTACGCCCAAGGCATGTACCAGCGCGGTGGCGACTTCGCCGCCACCGCCCGCCAAAAGACCGAGCAGACCCTCATCGCCTCCCAAGGCCAGGACGGAAGCTGGTACCCGCGCAATGGGAATGAGAAGAGCGCCGGAGCCGTGTATGCCACGTCATTGGCGTTACTTAGCCTGAGTGTGCATCACCACTTCCTGCCGATTTATCAGAAGTAGGGGCGCGCGGGGTGAAAAAGCCCAGCGTCATTTGGAACCGAAGCGAAGCGGGTCGAAGACCGCCGAAGGCAAATAGACGACTGAAAGGAGCCCGCAGGGTGAGCGCAGCGAGCCGAACGAAGTGAGACAGACGACTGAAAGGAGCCCGCAGGGTGAGCGCAGCGAGCCGAACGAAGTGAGACAGACGACTGAAAGGAGCCCGCAGGGTGAGCGCAGCGAATCAATCAATCAATCAATCAATCAATCAATGCGGCCGCGCAGATGCACGGCGCAAGCCTGCATCGAAGCTGCCGCTTTCGAACGTCTCATGGCTCACGCAGGCTCGATCCTCATGCCGAGAGCATGGAGCGTTGTTCCCACACTCACACCAGCCCCTGTACTCTCAACCCCTCACCGACTGGGTATTGGAGGTTTCGGAGGTTTTGGAGGCTCTTTTTGAAAGAGGGACTCATTTTATCTCAGGAACGCCAGTCGAAACTAGAGCGGGGAGGTTTGGAGGGTGCCTTTTGAAAGGAGCCCCCATTTTTCTCCACGACCTGCTCCGGGAGGGTATTGGCAGTTTCGGCGGTTTTGGCGGTTCATTTAAAAAGAGGGAGTCTTTTTCAAATGAAGGGAGGAACCCAGGAATGAAACGGGCGGAAGAGGTCTGTCAGTTCTGACAGCTTGTTTTCAGTGGGGTGATGCCATGAACCCTTAAAAACGGGTCTGCATCTCACGTAGCCTCTTCAGACTCGGTCCCGGTGCACAAAACCGGATGAACCTCAGAGGATGGACGGACGCAGAGGGCGGCGGTTTCAATTCAAAATTTTTTCTCTCTGCGATCGTCCAATCTCTGCGGTTCAAGAATAAGCGCCGTTCCATCCAGACCTCTTTTCAACTGCCCTTGGCATGACTTGTTTTCACCGAAACTCAGAGGAGTGGAAATGCGGGCTGGAAGGTGGGCCACGTGTCTGGTGGGAGAGGGTATTATTTGATGGTAGTACGCCGGAGACACAGGGAGAGGTGGTCCCTACTGAAAGCCAGCACAGCCGCCGCCCTGGCCTCCCATGCCGCCCCGGAATGAGCAGGCCAGGTGAAACCGTCTGTTGATGCCTTCCCCTGCCATGAGACCACAGGTGTCGCAGGATGGGTGTGGCGACAGCCCGCCCGTCCATCAGCGTACGGCAAACACTCCGGCCTGCGGACGTCCTCGCAGTCGGGCGGTTTGGCGAAGGGAGGGGTGGAGCATGGAGTGTTTTCGACGCCAAACACGACCAACCTACGTCCAGCGGCTGGGCTGCGTGAGAACCTGCCTGCCACGAAGAGAATGCAGCCCTGCTTTCAAAGACTCCTGGCATACTCATACCAGTAACTTGTATATCGTTACATGTTCTATTTTTGTCTCTTGGACCCCATGTTTCCTCCTCCTGCCACGAAACTCTCCTCCCCCCTTTCGGATTCACCCCAGGCGATGCAGCGGAAATATCTCCCCCTTCTAAAAAGCACCTCCAAAACCTCCGAAACCTCCAGAACCTCCCGCATTGAAAAAAACTCCTCCTTTCAAAAGTCACCCTCAAAACCCTCACCCCCCCCGAAACCTGCCCGCTTTGAAAAAGCTCCCTCTTTTTAAATGCACCTCCAAAACCTCCGAAACCATCAAAACCTCCCCGCTTTGAAAAAGCTCCCTCTTTTTAAATGCACCGCCAAAACCGCCGAAACCGCCAAAAGCTGCTGCATTGAAAAAACTTCCCCTTTTCTAAATGCACTGCCAAAACTGCCGAAACCGCCAAAACACCTTCAGGGGCAGGCGGCATCGCCTCTTCAGTGCGGCTCATGAGGAAACCGGGAGTGTTGTTTCCAAGGCTTGACGGTGGTTGCGCGTTGTTATCCAGTCAGCCCGAATCTCTCACGCTCCACCGCCATCAACCGTCAACCCTCGCCAGCAACCGTCAACAACGGTCACCTATCCCCTTCCCTCCGCCTTCCCTTTCTCGCCACGCTGCTGGCGCTCTCGGGGGCCTGCGCGCTCATTTACCAGATGGCCTGGCTGCGGGAATTTCGGCTGGTGTTTGGCGGGGCCACCCCGGCCACGGCGGCGGTGCTGGCGATCTTCATGGGGGCGATGGGCGCGGGCAGCGCGCTGTTTGGGCGCAAGGCGGAGGCTTCCGCAAATTCGCTGCGGCTGTATGCGCTGATCGAGCTGGGCGTGGGTGGCGCGGCCTTGCTCACGCCGCTGCTGCTTTCGCTGGTGCGTTCGCTTTATCTCAGCACCGGCGGCATCGCCGCGCTGGGCGTGGTGCCGGCCACGCTGCTGCAGCTTCTGCTGGCCACAGTCGTATTGGCTCCGCCCTGCCTGCTCATGGGCGGCAGCCTGCCAGCAGCCTTCAAGTGGGTGGAGACAGACCAGGACGCGCAGCGCGGCAGCCTGGGCGTGCTGTATGGCGTGAACACCCTCGGCGCGCTCGCGGGCGTGCTGCTCAGCACCTTCTGGCTGCTGGAGCTCTGGGGCATCCGCGCCACCGTCATGGCGGCGGCAGGGGTGAACCTGCTCATCGGTGGTATGGCATGGTATGCGGCGCGGGGAGTGTCGGAAATCCGGAACCGGGAGGAGGAGCAAGAGGAGGAGTCGGAGGAAGAGGGTGCCGGAGCTCTGACGCGGCGTTTCATCTATGCCGCCGCAGGCATCACCGGCTTCACCTTTTTTCTCAGCGAACTCGTCTGGTTCCGCATCCTGGCGCCTCTGCTGGGCAGCTCGGTCTATGGCTTTGGCCTGATCCTGGCGCTGGCACTTGCTGGTATCGGCCTGGGAGGATTGCTCTACCGCATGCTGTGGGCGTCGCGGGCCGGGGCGGTCACATTGGCGGCGCTGGCACGGGTGGCGGCGTGGCAGGCGCTGTTTCTCGCCCTGCCCTTTGCCCTCGGCGATCGCATTGCAGTCTTTGCCATCGATGTGAATCAACTGCGATCCCTCGGCCTGCCCGGTCAAATCACTGGCTGGGCCTTGATCGCCAGCCTGCTCGTGCTCGGGCCTTCGATCCTCGCGGGCGTGCAGTTTCCGCTGCTCGTGGGACTGCTGGGCAGCGGCAGTCGCAATGCAGGGCGGCATGTGGGTTTTGCCTATGCGGCGAACACCCTCGGAGCCATCACCGGATCACTTGCCGGAGGCTTCCTGCTGCTGCCATGGCTGACCGCACTCGGAGCCTGGCGCTGGGTCTTTGTGCTCACCTTGCTGCTGAGCCTGGGCGCGGCAGTGCTCGGAGCACGATCTACCTTAAAGGGGGCATGGCCCGTCCTCGCAACCCTCTGGCTCAGCGCAGGCTGCCTCATGTTCATGTCCACCGGCCCCACGGCGGCATGGCGGCACAAGCCCATCGGCTACGGTCGCGTGGAGTCTCTGCCGAATTCCATCAACGGCCTGCGTGGCTGGTTGCATGCCAGCCGCTGGAAGATCGCGCATGAATTTGAAGGCCGCGAGGCCAGCGTGGCCGCCGTGGACAGCGATGACGGCTACTGCCTCTACGTGAACGGCAAGTCCGACGGCTCCGCGTTTGGCGATGCCGACACGCAGGTGATGCAGGGCCTCGTCCCCGCGCTGCTGCACCCCGCGCCGCACACCGCCTTCATCGTCGGTCTCGGCACCGGCACCACCGCCGGATGGGTGGCCGATGTGCCCGGGATGAAGCAGGTCGATGTGGTGGAACTGGAGCCCGCCATGGCCGGACTCGCACGCGATCAATTCGCCCCGGTGAACCGTGATGTGCTCGCCAAGACCAACGTCCATCTCATTCCTGGCGATGCACGCGAGGCCCTGCTGGCCGCCGGCAGCCGCTACGACCTCGTCATTTCCGAGCCGTCCAATCCCTACCGCGCCGGGGTCTCAACCTTGTTCACGCAGGAGTTCTACACCGCTGCCAAAAACCGCCTCAACGAGCACGGTCTCTTCGCCCAGTGGGTGCAGGGGTATGAAGTGGACGCCCAGGCCATCCGGCAGGTGTATGCCACGCTCACCTCCGTGTTCCCCCATGTGGAGACCTGGATCTCAGGCCCCAACGACCTCCTCTTCATCGGGCACCAGAAGGCACCCGATTATACCATGGATCAGTTGCGTGCGCGCATCACCCAGCCGCTCATGGCCGAGGCTCTCAAACGTGTATGGCTCACGAATTCCGTCGAAGGCGTGCTGGCCCATCACCTCGCCACGCCGGAGTTTGCACGCACTCTGCTGAAAGCCAGCCCGACCGCCATCAACACCGACGACCGCAACCTGCTGGAGTACGGCTTTGCCCGCGCCCTCTCCAAGGAGAACACTTTTGAAACCACCCAGGTGCTCGCCATGGCCATTGAGCAGGACCTTGATGTCCCCGCCCACCTCTCTGCTCAGATCGACCGCACCCGCCTCACTTACGAGCGCCTGCGCATGCTCGCGGCAGACGGCGCCAGCTTTGACATGCTCGACCTTCTCAGCGGCGACGACCAACGCCGCGCCGAAGCAGTCGCCGCCTTTGCCAAAGGCGACTTCGCCAACGTGCTCGCCGCATGGCCCGGCGCGCCCACCAGTCCCTTTGAGCAGCTCATGCTGCTGGAGTCCGCCGCCCAGGCCGGCACCGCCGAGCAACTGCAATCCCACCTTTCAGCCCTGCGCCAGGACTGGCCCGCCGACGCCCACTTTGCCGCCGCGTTGTCCGCCTTCCGGCATGAATCCTATGACGATGCCGCATCTCAACTGCTCGATGGCTTCAAAGCCCTGCGCCCGCAGGTCTGGGTGCGGCTCTCCTCCGTGCAGACCGCGCTCTCGCTGGTGCCGCCGCTGGCAGCCAACAACCGCGATCTCGTGCCGCAGTTCGTGGCCGTGCTGAATGAGCCCTTCCCCGGCGGCTTGGCCGAGCCCAGCCGCCTGAACACGCTGATTCAGATCATCACCCTCCTCACCCCGGCGCAGCAGATCGAAGTGCTCTCCGAGTTTGAACCCAATCCCCCCTGGCAGCAGCAGTTCCTGGAGTTTCGAGTCAAGGCGTATCGTGCAGCGGGTCATGCGCGCACCGCTCAGGCCGAGCGGGATTTGCAGGAGTTCCTGCGGCATGCGGACCGGCCGCTGAATGACCCTGCGACCGAAGCGCCAGCAAAGTAGTACCGAGCTTCAGCTCGCTCTGGATTCTGTGATCTCGCGCACACTTCCCAACCACGAGCTAAAGCTCAGCACTACTTTTTCAGCGCTCGGCTCCCGCAAATTTCCACCTGCCGCGTGCGTTCCTTTCTCATGCTCGCCCTCCTCGTCGTGATCCTGGCAACAGCGCCCGCAGCGCCGCTGCCAAACACACAGATCGAAGCGCTGCCGAAATCGGCCGCGCTGCCTGGAGATACGCCCGCGAAGATCGCGCTGGGCCGACTGCTGTTCTTTGACCCCATCCTTTCCGCCACTCGCGATGTCGCCTGCGCCACCTGCCACAGCCCGCAGCATGGCTGGGCGGATGCACGCGCCACACCGCTCGGCGTGCATGCCAGCGGCGTCGGGCCTGCGCGCAGGCTGGTGCAAGGCGCGGCGTTTCTGCCCCTCACACGCAACACGCCCACGATCCTCAACACCGCCCTCAACGGCATCGAATCCGGCAAGCCCTTCGATCCTGCCAAGTCGCCCATGTTCTGGGACAATCGCGTGCAAAGCCTCGAAGCGCAGGCGCTGGCACCCATCCGTCAACGCGAGGAAATGCGTGGCGATGGATGCGGCGAAGCCGAAGCCGTCCCCGCCATGGTCGAGCGCCTGAAAAGCATCCCGGCATACGCGAAGCTTTTCGAAAACGAAATCACCGCCGAAAAAGTCACGCAGGCCATCGCCGCGTATGAGCGCACGCTCATCGCGCCTGACACTCCCTTTGATCGCTTCATGCGTGGCGACAAAACCGCCCTGACCGCCGAGCAGCAGCAGGGCATGGCCGCGTTCAAAAAAGCCGGCTGCGCCCTCTGCCACAACGGCCCCATGCTCTCCGACTTCAAGCTCCACGCCATCGGCCTCACCGACAGCGCCACCCATCGCACCGAGTTCCGCACGCCTTCCTTGCGCAATCTGAAGCACACCGCCCCTTACATGCACCATGGCGGCAGCACCACGCTCGATGAAGTGCTGCTTTTCTACGACCGCCTCATGGACCAAGCTGCCGAAACCCTGGAAGGCGGCGACACCGCCACCCTGCCCCCGCTTGATCCCCTGCTCCGCCAGATGAACATGCTCCCCGAAGATCACGCGCCGATCAAAGCCTTCCTCGAATCCCTCAACAGCGACGACTACGACAAGTCCGCACCGGATAAGGTGCCCAGCGGTCTTCCCTCCGGAGGATAGGCCTCCGGCCTTGCCCAAGGAGGACAGCCGTCCCGGCTGTCAGCGGATCGAGGCGTCCCGCCTTTCTCTGGGATCAGACAGAGGCGGGACGCCTCGATCCATTGTCAGGCAGGATGCCTGACCTCCGGCCTTACAAAGCGCCATGCCAGCACGCGGCTCTTTTTCTGCCCCTGCGCCATGTCGATGATTCGCAGCTCCGCCGCCTTCACTTTGCGCAGCGTTTTTTCAAGCGGCCCCACATGCTCGCTTTTGGAAACCAGTGTCGTGAACCATCCGCACTGCGCGGCATATTCCGCACTCTCTTCGATCATGCGTCGGATGAATCCCAGTTCGCCGCCCTCGCACCAGAGCTCGTTCGCCTGGCCGCCGAAGTTCAGTCCTGACTTCTTCACGCCCAGGTTGCGCAGCTTCCTCTGCGTGCCCTCCGCTGCTTCAGCAGCCGAACCGTGAAACGGTGGATTGCACATCGTCAGGTCAAAGCGCTCGCCTTGCTGAATGATGCCGTGAAAACACTGCGTCGTCGACTTCTGCAGGCGACACTCGATCAAGTCCGCCACACCCGGATTCGCCGCCACGATCTTCTTCGCCCAGCGCCACGCCGCCGGATCAATCTCCGCGCCGACAAAACTCCAGCCGTACTCACTCGCGCCGATCAGCGGATAAATGCAGTTCGCCCCCGTGCCGATGTCCAATACGCGCACCGCAGACCCGCGACGCTCCCCGATCAAATCAGCCAGATGATGGATGTAATCACTGCGCCCCGGAATCGGCGGGCACAAATATCCGCGCGGGATGTCCCAATGCTCCACCCCATACGCCTGCTTCAGCAGCGCTGCATTCAGCGCCTTCACCGCCAGCGGGTCCGTATAATCAATGCTGTCATCGCCATGCGCATTCGGCTTCACAAACGCCCCCAGCGCCGGGCTGCACGCGATGAGTTGCGGAAAGTCGTAGCGCGTGTTGAAGCGATTGCGCGGGTGCAGTCCCGCTTTGCGAACCTTGTCCATATCAGAAGCAGTCATGAGGTTGGCCACAAAGAAACGCAGAAACCGCAAAAAGGTCGGAGATTAAAACCAAGGCTGCCCATTCTGTTTTTGATTTTTTTGCGCCTTTTTGCGGCCATTCCCTCCTCATTGTCCACCTCCCGGCGGCGTGCGGTTATCGCCGAAGTATTTCTCGCTGCGGTAGCGCAGCCACACGCGCAGCACCTGCGGCACCTTGTCCCGCTCGGCCTCGCTCAGTGTTTCATACAGCGCCAGCGCCTTCTCTCGCTCGCCCCGGCAGGCGCGGTTGTTGTGCGCATCCCAGTACGCCCGAGCCACGCGAATGCGACGGCACACCTCTTTGATGAGGGCGGCGCCCGTGAGGGGCTTGGCATTGGGTTTCTTTTTCGCGGGCATGCAGGCTGGCTTTGCCAATAAACGCAACCCCACGAAAAAGCGAGAACAGCGACGATTTGTATTGCTTCAATATCGTCGGATCTCATACACCTGCATCATGAGCACTTATTGGCATCTAGGTCTGGCGATTTGCCTAGGATTTGTTTGCCACCTCAAATGCAGCGCGCAGGAGCCGATGACTCAGGTGACTGTCAGGATCACGGCTGTCAAAGAAAGCGACTGGCAGCGCGAAACAGCCAAGGAGGGGACGCCCGATGAATTGCGCGAGCGCCTGAATGCGCGCACGCTGGCGGAGCTGACTGGCGTCGTGAAAAATGACGGCACGACAGTCCTGCGCAGCGGTGAGAAAAAAGGCGTGATCACCGAATGGAAGTTTGATCGCGACAAAGATCAAGCCGTTGCCAAAACGACGGTTGAAGAGTTCATCGGCACCGAGGTTCGGCTTCAGCAGGAACCGCCGAAGAATCACACCAATGCGACACGCATCAGCCTCACGCTGACACATGATCTCAGCCCGCTTCAGTTGCAATCCCTGCCCTATGCCAATGCAGCGACCGGAGCCGAGCGTGAGAAGCACCTGGTGACCGCGCCGCGTTTCGAGCGACTCCGCTGGCAGGGCGAGGTGCTGGTGGGCGTCAAAGAACGCATGATCGCCAGTTTCCGCCCCGCGAACGATGCCGGCACACGGATCGTTGTTTTCTTCAAAGGCAGCGGCGGCAGCACCCTGGCACCGAGCATGGAAGTCCGGGAGACCATCTATCGCGTGCCAGAACTCGAAATGATCGAATTCCTGCTCCAAGGCCGGCCTGATGATGCGGCCCTGGAAGATCATCTGCAAAAGGCGGTGGCCTCTGGGACGGCCAGCGTCGTTTCCAGCGCGACCCTCGCCCTGGCTCCCCATGCCAGCACTGAAATGCAGGCTGGCACCGAATGGTCGCTGCCCTCAGAGGTGGATCAGATTTTCGACCGGCTGTATTTGCCGCCGGTCGCCTTTCAAAAAGCGCTGGAAGGCACGCGGCTGAAGATGGATGCCACAGGTGGCTTCCAGAGCTTCTATGCGCCCCGCGCCCCGCTGGCGGTGCAGTGGCCCACCTCGTGGCTGCGGGCGCGTGATGCGAAAGGCGGTAACAGCAAAGCCATCCATGGCTGGATGGACTGGTACGATCGCTTTGAGCAGGAGGTCGTCGGGGCCTCCTTGTCAGACAACCCCTCTCCGCAACTGGTGGCGATGATGCCGCCTGCGGATCAGGTGTGGGGTGCCGACCGCAAAGGACGCTGGCTGGATGTCACCCTGATGCAACTCTCTGGCGACGTGCCCAAACCTTCGGTGCAGGCCGCCACACGGGAGCCCGCAGATCCCTTCGCGCCCCCTGCGAATCCCTTCACCACAGGCTGGTCAGCGCAGCCACCGACGATGCGCTCGCTCTTCCTCGGCATCGCGCTCGACAGCAGCGCCGCGCATGCCCTGCTGGAAGCACGCCAGCCTGGACAGGACGAAGCGCTGCTGAGGGACCTTCTCGCGCGGGTGAAACGCGGTGAGGCACGGGTATTCACCTCCGCCTATGCGCTGCACAACACCAACCGCCGAACGCAGACCAGCGCACGCATTCATGTCTTCCCCCAGGAAATGGCCAGCATTCCGTCTGCTTGGGAAAACGCATTCGTCGGCACCTTGTTGGAGCAGGATGATCATTGCCTGGCCCTCACACAAGACCTCGCTCCTCCGGCCCGTACGGAGTGGAAACTCGCACGCGACATGCCGGAGGCGATCATGTGGCAACCACGCTTTCGCAAGATGTCGGTTTTCAGTCAAACCGCTGCCTCGAGTTCATCCGGCACCCACCTCATGGCAGCCCTTGATGTCGCCGCAGTGATGGCCGGGCCTGACCTGCCAGCAAACGAGACCCTGCTTCTTTTCAGCCGTTCTGAGCGCGCTGGTGATGTCTCCGAGAACCTGCCACCAGACGTGGAGCTCGAAACGCTGATCTTTGAGATTCCCATGAATGATGCAGACACCTGGATGGAGGTGCCGACCGCTGACTTCGAAGCCTTCACGCAGAAACAGATCACCAGCGGACGCGCCAGCCTGCTGTCTCAGACGCTGCTGCGCACCCAGCCCTCATTTCGATTCGAACTGTCCGTCGCGGATGAATACATGACAGCCGTCGAATTCGATCCGCCATCGCGTGAAGCTCCGTTCCGCATGCGTCCCACCGCACTGAAACGGCTCCCAGCCGGGCTGCATTTGGAAGGCGACCTCTCAAACAGAGCTGGAGACCTCGTCACTGCCACCTTCTACCATCTCAGGCACTCCATTTCCAAACCCGTCGAACCCGGCCTGGAGGAGACCCTGCAAATCGCATCGCATGCAAATCCCAGGTATCCCGGCGCAAAACACGAGTTCGATGAATGGAGCGGAACCGTCTCCATGCTCCCTGGCAAGTATTACAGCCTCGGCCTCTCACCTCCACCCGGCGGCGGCGTGAACACCACACGTATCGCGTTTGTGCACCTGCGGCCGGCGAAGTGAACCGGATCACAATCCCCGCTCTCCCACCTTGCCATTCCCGGTTCCCCGCTCTATCTCGGTCCGTGGAAGACACCGACTACAAAGTAAGACTCGAGATTTTTGAAGGCCCGCTGGACCTGCTGCTTTACCTCATCAAAAAGGAGGAGATCGACATTTACAACGTGTCGCTGGAGCGCATCACGCGGCAGTACCTCGATTACATCGACACCTTCAAGGCGCTCAACATCGAGCTGGCCAGCGAGTTCATCGTCATGGCGGCCAATCTGATGTACATCAAGAGCCGCGAACTCCTGCCGCAGGCCGTGCAGCCGCCGGAGGAGGATGCGGAGGAGAATGACCCGCGCTGGGAGCTGATCCGTCAGCTCATGGAGTACAAGAAGTTCAAGGAGGTCGCGCACTTCCTCGGCGCGCAGGAGGTGAAGGGAGACGAGCTCTTCGTCACCACCCCGGAGCTGCCGGACCTCGACGCCCCGGTGGAGACCATCGGCCAGGTGGGCATCTTCGACCTCATCCGCGCCTTCCAGCGCATCCTCAAGCGCTTTGAAAACGCCAGCGACTTCCGCGAGATCGTCAATGACCGCTACACCGTGGCGGACAAGATCGAGGAGCTTCTCCAGACCGTCGCCGTGGGCACCAAAGTTAAATTTGAAGACCTCTTCACCAGCGCCGCCAGCCGTGGCGAGGTCATCGTGACCTTCCTGGCCATGCTGGAGCTCATCAAGCTCAACCACCTTCAGGTGGAGCAGGAGCAGTTGCTGGGCGAGATCGTCGTGGTGCGGCCTGCGGTGTAGAGCAATCGTCCCGATTGTCCGAAACAAGCGGGACGCTTGTGCTACTTCCCCTTCGCCACAGCGCCCGCAGGCGCTGGCGGCACCACGCGGCTAATATGAGTCTTCTTCCCCAGCACCCAGAACACGCCGCCGATGCTGCCCATCAGGGCAAACGCGGCCAGCACGGTCCAAAGGCCCGGGAGGATCGGTTTGCGGTAGCGGCGTCGTCTTGCCATCAGGGAATGTGACACGACTTGCCGCTCTGTGCCAGTGCGGCTATCATGGAAGATGCTTCCCTGGTTCGAAAACGACCGCTTTCCACTCTATCTGGCCCCCATGGCCGGGGTCACGGACGTGATCTTCCGCCATTTGTGCAAGGAACAGGGCGCGGATGTCATGGTCACGGAGTTCGTCAGCGCCGAGGGCATCCTGCAGCGCGACGACCGCACCCGCCACTACACCGACTTCGATGACGCCCAGCGCCCGCTCGGCGTGCAGCTCTTTGGCTCCGATGGCTTGCGCATGGGCGAGGCCGCCCGAAAAATCATCGACTGGAAGCAGCCGGACTTCATCGACATCAATTTCGGCTGCCCGGTGAACAAGGTCGTTTCCAAAAACGGCGGCTCCTCCCTCCTCAAAGACTGCCCCCTGCTGGCCAGCGTGGCGCGTGAAGTCGCCAAAGCGGTGCCCATTCCCGTGACTGCGAAGATGCGCATCGGCTGGGACACGAATCTCGTCAATGCCGTGGAAGTCGCCCGGATTCTGGAAGACTGCGGCATGCAGGCCATCGCCGTGCATGGCCGCACCCGCGCCCAGGGTTACACCGGTCTCGCGGATTGGGATGTCATCGGCCAGGTGGCGGATGCGGTCAAAATCCCCGTCATCGGCAATGGCGACATCTCCAGCGGAGTGGACGTGGAAATCCGCCGTGCGCAGACCAACGTGAAAGGCATCATGATCGGCCGCGCCGCCATGGTGAATCCCTGGGTGTTCAAAGAGGCCAAGCACTACCTCGCCACCGGCACCCATGCCCCGCATGCGACGGTGGAGGAGCGTTTCAACTTCATGCGCCGCCACTGCCAGATGGCCATCGCCCGCAATGCCCACATGGGGGAACTGCCCACCATCCGCTCCATGCGCAACCGCCTCATGAACTACACCAAGTCCATCCCCGGCGGCAAATGGCTGCGCCAGCGCTTCTCACAAATTGGCAGCGTGATGGAGCTGGAGGACATCTTTGCCGCGTATCTCGTGCATCAGGCCGCGCACGGGCATGAGGCGGTGGTGAATGTGGAAGCGGACGCGGAGTAAGGTGCAAGTGAGCCCAGCGCCAATTTGGACTGCGGCACGCGAAGCTGCCGCTTTCGCGCGTCTGAAACAACAAGCCATTAAACACAGGTCTGTGTGCTGCGCGCAGCGGGCTCTGTACGTAGGTCGGCCGTGTTTGGCGTCGAGCGCATGTCCATCGCCTGCCGCCTCCAGCGCCAAACCGCCCGACTGCGAGGACGTTCCTACGCCGTGGAGCTTGCCGTACGCTCACAGACGGGCGGGCTTCGCCACGACCGTCCTACGATGTCATAGCCCCCATCTTCTCGCTCAGGGCGATTGGGCTTCGCTACTCGTTTTCAACTGCGTGAGGTATGACAGCGTTCGCAAACTGCCGGGCCCACACACGACTCAACGCTCGCGAATACGGATGAATCCCGCAGGCCTCACGTCGCTCATACACCGCCCGGCCCTCGGAAAGCGGTAGCTGCCCTCATTCTTCGCTCCGCGAACGCACTCCAAAGTGCGGCGTTTCCAGTGCTCACT
This sequence comes from Verrucomicrobiota bacterium, assembly GCA_017301975.1. Lineage (GTDB taxonomy): Bacteria > Verrucomicrobiota > Verrucomicrobiia > Verrucomicrobiales > Verrucomicrobiaceae > Prosthecobacter. The sequence goes on along the minus strand of JAFLEI010000053.1, from coordinate 15,576 downwards.
CTCACTTCGCAAACACCTTCTTCAGCCACGCATCAACTACCGGCGTCGCGGGATAATCCGGCTTGCCCAGATCGCGGTTGATCTCCATGTGTCCCTTGAGGCCTTGTCCCGCGAATCCCTTCACCTCCGCAGGCGTGCCCGCTTTGCGCAAGGCTTCACCCAGAGCGATCGACTGCGCGGTGCCATCCACACGCTGGACGTGAAGAATGAGGAAAGCCGGGGCATTCGGCGCGGCGGCCTGCAGGGTCGGAGAGAGCTTTTTCTGCCGCTCCGGTTCGGTGCCGAAGGCTTGCAAATAGGTGTCATGCATGAAATCACCGCCTTCGGCAATCTGACGCGGCACATCATACGCCGCGCCATCCAGCGGGATCACCCCGCGCACGGCCTTCGCTCCCACCTCCGCGATTTTCAGGTAGCTCAGATCCGTGCCCACCAGAGCGACCAGATGCGCCCCGGCGCTGTGTCCGATCAGCGCCACACACTTGCCATCAAAGCCCAGCTTCTCAGCATTCCTCACCAAATACGCGACGGCATTCGCCACATCCTGCGCCTGCTCCTCCACGGTGCAGGCGGGCACCAGGCGGTAATTCACGGACGCAAAGGCGTAGCCCTGCTGGAGGTAGTGGCTGCTTTTGTCCCCCACGGACATGGACTTGTCCCCGCGCTTCCAGCCGCCGCCATGCACAAAGATGACAAGCGGCGAGCCGGGCGTCGTGGGCTTCCAGTAGTCGAGCTTTTGCAGCGCATCGCTGCCGTAGCTGAACTCCTCCCCGGCCACCTGAGCGGAGACTGAGCCCGCCTGCCTGCGGTTGGCGATGAGTTCGCGCAGTCTCCCGCCGATCTGCGCCGACGCGGGAGTGAGACAAACAACGGTGAAGACAAGAAGAAGGGCTTTGAACATGGCGTGTATGGAGGTGGTCATTGACTGAAATGCCGCACAGCGCGAGTGGTTCCATTCTTTTTTTGGGACGCTGCCCACCCCTGATTCAGCGTATCTATTCTCACCTCCTTCCCCCGGCCGCGCCACTCCCCCTCTCGCATGACTTTTTCCAATCCCTGGTTCATCGCCGCCCTCGTCGGCGTGCTCGGCGTGTTTCACCTCGAAATCATCGCCACGTTTCTGAACCTCGCGCAGTTCCGCCATGCCTTGCCGCAGCGCCTGAAGGACATTTTCCCGGATGAAACCGTGCAAAAGGCCGGTGAATACGCCGGCAGATCCTCCCAGCTCGATCTGCTGCGCAGCACCTTTTCCGTGGGCGCGCTGGTCCTGTTCTGGTGGAGCGGCGGCTTTGACTGGCTGCAGCGCTGGAGCACCGGCTGGGGCCTGAGCGCAGTACAGACCGGCGTGGGTGTCATCGGCCTGCTGATGCTGGTGCAAAATCTCCTGTCCCTGCCCTTTGATGCCTATGACACCTTCAAGATCGAAACCGAGTACGGCTTCAACCGCACCACCGTGGGCACCTTCATCGGAGACCGGGTCAAGGGCCTCCTGCTCACCGCCCTGCTCGGCGGGCCGCTGCTGGCGCTGATCCTGTGGTTCTTCCAGACCCAGGTCCACGCTGTGCTCTACACCTGGCTCACGGTCGCCGGCTTCAGCATCGTGATGGCCTGGCTCTCGCCCCGGCTGCTGATGCCCCTGTTTCTCAAATTTCAGCCTCTGGCCGATGGCCCGTTGCGGGAGGCCCTGCTCGCTTTGGCCGCCCGGCTCAAGTTCCCCGTGGTCGATGTCTCAGTGGTGGATGGCTCCCGCCGTTCCAGCAAGGCCAATGCCTTCCTCAGCGGCTTTGGTAAAAACAAGCGCATCGCCCTCTTTGACACCCTGATCGAAAAACACTCGCAGGAGGAGCTGGAGGCGATTTTGGCGCACGAGATCGGCCACCACAAATGCCGCCATGTGCCGCAGCAGCTTGTGCTCGGCCTGCTGGAAAGCGGGCTGATGTTTTACCTTCTGCATGCCGCCCTGCAGTCGCCCGCGTTTTTCCAGGCCTTCGGCGTCACCGGCCAGCCGCTGGGTCTGGGGCTGGTGCTCTTCGGCATCCTCTACCAGCCTGCCAGTCTGCTGCTGGGCATGGTGAGCAGCGCCCTGAGCCGCAGGCATGAGTTTCAGGCCGACGCCTTCGCCCGTCAGGCCTGTGGCAATGCGCCCCTGATGGCCGGCCTCAAAAAGCTTTCGCTCGACCACCTCACGCATCCCAATCCCCATGCGCTGACGGTCTGGCTGCACTACTCCCATCCGCCCATCGGGCAGCGTCTGGCGGCTCTGGAGGCCTAAAGAGCTTATTCACAGTGTTTTTTCGCATCCGTGATAAATGCATCCCCTCAGGCCCGTAGCTTGATTAACCCCTCGATCCTACCCTTTATGAAAAGCCCGCTGCGAGCTTCTCTCTTCATCCTCGCCATCACTTCCTGCGCCTTAGCTGTTGACCCTACAGTCCCCGCAGCGCCAGCCGCCGCCCCTGCTGTAGCAGCAACCCCTACAGCCGCAGCTCCCGGAGTCGATTTCGTGCGCGATGTGCAGCCCATCTTGGAAACCAAGTGTCTGGAGTGCCACAATCCCAATAAGATCAAAGGCAAGCTCCTCATGGATTCCGCTGCCGCCCTGCTCAAAGGCGGCGCTGACGGCCCCGCCCTCGTCGTCGGCAAGCCCGATGACAGCGAGATGATCAAGCGCGTCATCCTCCCCAAAGATCACGATGACATCATGCCGCCCAAAGGCGGGCCGCTCGCCGCAAAGGAAATCGACGTGCTCAAGCGCTGGATCGCCGCTGGTGCCCAGTGGCCGCAGAACCTCACGCTTCAGTACAAGACCCCCGAGCAGCGCCAGGCGCTGGCCGAGCTGCAGAAGAAGCTGCCCACGCTGAAGAACATCCAGATCCTGCCGGACAAGTACTCCCTGGAAACCAAGCGGGATTTCCACCGCGTCGTCGTGCTGGCCACCTTTCAGGATGCCACCACCAAGGACGTCACCAGCGTGTGTGATCTCCGGGTCGCCGACAGCAAGGTCGCCGCACTCGAAAATCTGACCCTCAAGCCCGTCGCTGACGCAGGCACCACCGAAGTCATCGCCACCCTCGGCGGACAGACGGTCAAAGCCGCCGTCGAAGTGAAAAACGGCACCAAAGATCGCGCCATTTCCTTCCGCCTCGACTGCATGCCCGTGTTCATGCGCGGCGGTTGCAATCAGGGCGGCTGCCACGGTGCCGCACGCGGCAAGGACGGCTTCCGCACCTCCCTCTTCGGCATGGACCCCGCCGGTGACTACATCCGCATCACCCGCGAGATGCCGGGCCGCCGCATCAATCTGGCCATCCCGGAAGAAAGCTCCCTCATCGAGAAAGCCGTGGGCGCCGTGCCACACTCCGGCAACCAGTGCTTCGAGCCCGATTCCGTCTATAACAAGGCGCTGCTCGAATGGATCTCCGCAGGCGCCCCCGATGACGCCGCAGACGTGGCCAAGGTCACCGGCATCGAAGTCTTCCCCAGCCAGATCGTCATGGAAGGCAAAAACGCCACGCAGCAGATCACCGTGCGCGCCACCTACTCAGACGGCACCGACCGCGATGTGACGAACCTCGCGCTCTTCATGTCCAACAACGACCCGACCGCCACCATCGACAAGCAGGGTCTCGTGACCTCCGGAGATCGTGGTGCTGCGTTCATGCTGGCCCGGTTCAATGTGTACTCCGTCACCGCCCAGGTGCTGGTGATTCCTGCGCAGCTCAAGTATGAGCGGCCCAAGCTCGCCGAGACGAACTACATCGACACCCTCGTCGACGAAAACCTCCACAAGCTGCGCATCCTGCCCTCCGGCATCTGCACGGACGAAGAATTCGTGCGCCGCGCCTTCATCGACATCGCGGGTGTCTATCCGGAAGCCAAGGACATGCGCGCCTTCCTGGCCGACAAAAATCCCGACAAACGCGCCGCCTTGGTGGACAGCCTCCTTGAACGCAAGGAGTTCACCGAACTGTGGGTGATGAAGTGGGCCGAGCTGCTGCAGATCCGCTCCGGCATCGCCGGCAACAACAACGTGCCGCCCTTCTACAAGAACGCGCTTCTCTATTACAACTGGCTCTCCGAGCGCATCGGCAAGAACATCCCCATCAACGAGATCGTGAAGGAGCTGCTCTCGTCTTCCGGCGGCACCGTTTCCAATCCTGCGGTGAACTTTTACCAGACGGAGCTCGACCAGCTCAAGCTCACCGAAAACGTCGCGCAGGTGTTCATGGGCATGCGCATCCAGTGCGCCCAGTGCCACAACCATCCCTTCGACCGCTGGACCATGGATGACTACTACGGCTTCAAGGCCTTCTTCTCCCAGATCGGCCGCAAAGCGACCGATGACCCGGCTGAAGTCATCATCTTCAACAGCAAGGGCGGTGAATCGAGGCACTTCCTCACCCAGGCCGTCATGAAGCCGAAGTTCCTCGGCGGCGACATCCCGGAAGTGAAACCCGGCCAGGACCGCCGCAAAGTGCTCGCCGAATGGATGGCCTCCCCTGAAAATCCTTTCTTCGCCCGCAATATCGCCAACATCATCTGGTCGCACTTCAACGGCGTCGGCGTGGTGGAACCCGTCGATGACGTGCGCGTCTCCAATCCTCCCTCCAACCCGGCCCTCATCTCCGCGCTGGCCGAGCATCTGACCGAGTACAAGTTCGACATGCGCAAGTTCGTCCGCGACATCTGCACCTCCCAGACCTACCAGCGCAGCACCAAGGTCAATGAGACCAACGCAGGCGACCACCGCAACTTCTCCCACGCCCAGGTCCGCCGCGTGCGCGCCGAAGTGCTGCTGGATGCCATCTCCCAGATCACCGACACGCCGAACAAGTTCCAAGGACTGCCTCTCGGCGCCCGTGCCGTGCAGATCGCCGATGGTGCCGTGTCCAACTACTTCCTCACCACCTTTGGCCGTGCCAAGCGTGAGTCCGTCTGCTCCTGCGAAGTGAAGATGGAACCCACCCTCTCCCAGGCGCTGCATCTCATGAACGGAGACGCCGTGAACGACCGCATCAAGCAGGGCCGCGTCGTCGCCAAGATGATTCAGGAAAAGAAGAACGACCGCGAAATCGTGGAAGACCTCTTCCTCCGCGTCTTCGGCCGCATGCCCCTCGACAAGGAATGGGCCAACGTCCAGCAAGCCATCACCGAAGACCCCGGCGCCCGCCAGAACGTCCTCGAAGATTTGTTCTGGGCCCTGCTGAACTCCAAGGAGTTCTACTTCAACCATTGATCGTTGCCTTCGGAGGACAGCCGTCCCGGCTGTCCCCGGACGGCAGGCTTCCAGCCTGTCCATGGAGGATAGGCCTCCGGCCTGTCAACGGATCGAGGCGTCCCGCCTCTGTCTGATCCCGAACCAAGGCGGGACGCCTCAATCCACCGTTAGGCAAGATGCCTGACCTCCGTGAGCGGCAGCGTCTTGGCGGCATGGAGCTCTCTCCCTCCCTCCTCACTTGATCCCAGGCATCAGCTTCGTGATCCAGCGCGCCAGAATCAGCAGCACCACCCCGGAAATCCCCGCGATGAGCGCCACATGCATGAAGCGCTCAGGCATCTGCGCCGTCGCATCTCCAGTCACGCCACCGGCCAGGATCCCCGCGAGAATGTCCCCCAGCGAACTGCCTAGAAACCAGATGCCCATCATCTGCCCCGTGAGGCGTGGCGGCGAAAGCTTGGTCACTGCGCTCAAACCCACCGGGCTGAGAAAAAGCTCTCCCAGTGTGTGCAGCAGCACGACGGACATCAGCCACGTCGGCCACACGGGCCCGGTGCTCAAGGCGCGCTGTGCCGCCCAACCCGCAACCACAAAACCCAGCGCCAGCATCAGCAGCGCCCAGGACATCTTGGTCGTCAGCGAAGGAGACCGCGTCCCACGCGCCAGACGTGACCACAGCATCGCCACCAGCGGAGCGAGGGCGATCACACACAGCGGATTCAACGCCTGAATCCAGCTCGCCGGCACCTCCCATGCACCGAATTTCCGCAGGGTGAAACGTTCGGCAAAAATGCTGAAGGACGAGCCCACCTGCTCAAAGCCGGCCCAGAACATGGCCGAGGCCAGAAACAGCACGAGGATGACCACCATCCGTTTCTTCTCGACGACGTTCAGCTTTGCCAGCAAAAACGCCCAAAGGAAATACAGCAGCGCCACCCCAGAGATGAACCAGGCCGTATGATGCGCGAACCTCACAGCATCTATCTGGATGATTCCAGCGACCCCCAGCGCGACGAGAATCACCACCCCGGCCACACCGGCGAGCAGCAGCGTCCATTCACGCCGTACATTCTGGCCTTCGTGCACCACGCGTTCGCCGATCCCGGCCACATGACGGTGCGTGAACTTGAACTGCACCAGGCCAAGAAACATCCCCACCGCCGCCGCCGAAAAGCCCCAGCGCCAGCCCACCTCCTCCCCCAGATAGCCGCACATGAACTGGCCGAAAAACGCGCCGAGATTGATGCCCATGTAAAACAGCGTGAACCCCGCATCCCGCCGCGCCCCGCCTTCAGGATAAAGCTGCCCGACCATCGAGCTCATGTTCGACTTCAGCATCCCGGAGCCACAGGCCACGAGGATCAGCCCGATGAAAAACGCCTGCGTGCTGTGAATGCCCAGCACCACATGCCCCAGGGCAATGATGATGCCGCCCCACCACACCGCCGACTTCGCCCCAATCAGCCGGTCACCCACCCAGCCGCCCGGCAGCGCCGTCATGTAAACCAGCGCCGTATAGAGTCCATAAATGGCAGCGGCCATTTCATCCGTCAGCCCCATGCCCCCACGCTTCACCTCCGCCACCATGTACAGCACCAGCAGCGCCCGCATCCCATAGTAGCTGAAGCGCTCCCACATTTCCGTGAAGAACAGCGTGTAGATGCCTCGTGGATGGCCGGTGGGTGCGGAAGTCATGGGCGTGGGAAAGCCGCCATCCAAAGACAGCAAGCGACCCTTTGCGAGCTTTTCCTGATGCCACCAGCACCCTCGACGCCAAACACGGCAAACCCAGGGCTGCATGGACGTAGGACGGTCGTGGCGAAGCCCGCCCGTCTGCGAGCGTACGGCAAGCCTCACGGCGTACGGACGTCTTCGCAGTCGGGCGGTTTGGCGGAGGGAGCGGTGGAGCATGAAACGCGCTCGACGCCAAACACGGCAAACGCAGGGCTGCCTGGACGTAGGACGGTCGTGGCGACAGCCCGCCCGTCTGCGAGCGTACGGCAACCCCCCACGGCGTACGGACGTCCTCGAAGTCGGGCGGTTTGGCGGTGGGGGCGGTGGAGCATGAAACGCGCTCGACGCCAAACACGGCCGACCTACGAATGACCGCAGAGCTGCATGGACGTAGGACGGTCGTGGCGACAGCCCGCCCGTCTGCGAGCGTACGGCAAACCCCACGGCGTGCGGACCTCCTCGAAGTCGGGCGGTTTGGCGGTGGGGGCGGTGGAGCATGAAACGCGCTCGACGCCAAACACGGCCGACCTACGAACGAACGCGGGGCTGCAGGCCCCTACTCCGCCGCCACCAGCTTCGCCTTGAACTTCACCATCGCCTGCTGGATCAGCGGGTCGTTGTAAAAATCATCGGGAGGCGTGGGGGCCGTGGCGGCGGCGCTAGGCGCGTCCGCCTTCATGAGCTCCGTCTGCTGTGCGGCGTTCACCTCGGCTTTTGGCTCAGGCCTGGCTTCAGCCGCAGGCTTGGGCTCAGGCGAGGGCTCGTTCAGGAGGCCCAGATCAATGTCGGCAAAGGTTTGGGCCTTGAGGCTTGAATCGAGCACAAACTCAAACTTCATCGGCCTCCCTGTCAGCTCCTGCGCCAGTCCTTCCAGGAAACTCACCTGCGCGGGGCGCATCAGGCTGTCGCGGTTAAAGCTCTCGCTCGGCGGAAAGCCCAGCTTGATTGCACTCTGCGAGACGCTCATCAGCGTCGCGGACTGCACCCACGGTGCGATCAAAAGACGGCGAGCCTTCACCTGATCAACAAACTTCGACCAGAAAACATCTTCGCTAAACAGCTCTCCCGGTTCATCCACGGGCGAAGCTTCCTTCACCTTCACCGCCGCGACGGGCTGCGGTGCGGGAGCTCTCTCCAAGACTGGAGCGGGCGCTTCCACCACGGGCGCGGGCGCTCTCTCCACGACCGGCTCGGGTGCTTTTTCCACAGGCGCGGGCGCCTTCGCCACAGGCTGCCGTTCAGTCTCGGGCTCAGGGGCCCTGGCCATGACGGGCGCCGGGGCCGGGGCAGGTTCACGCACCACAGGCGCGGTCTTCACCGGCTCTGGCGCACGGCGCAGCGGCGGTGGGGCCGCCTGCACACGCGGGGCTGGCCGGGTCAAACCCTCAGCACTGCCGGAATCCAGCGCGTTAATGACATCACTGATGGAAACCTCGTTCAGGCTCTGCACGGCGGCGATGACGCCCAGCTCAAAGTGCAGGCGCTTGTTGCTGGCCCAGCGCATGCGAGAGTCCACCTCGGCCAGACCGTCCACCACGCGCAGGAGCTGCTCGGTGTCCGCCATCTGGGCCTGCGCCACGACTTCCTCCGCCACTTCCGGGCTCAAATCTTCCGCCGCAGCTTCCGGGTCCGCCTGCTGCACCAGCAGCGTGCGGAAATGCTGGATCAGATCGCCCAGGAATCGGCCCAGCTCCTTGCCGGCTTCGTTCTGCTCATACACGGCGCGCAGGGCTCCCACGGTGTCGCTTTCCAGAATGTGCCGTGCCAGCGCCGCCACAGACTCCCCCGAGGTGAATCCAAAGACATCCAGCACATCCTGCTCGGTGATGTTGCCACCGCAGAAGGCCACGAGCTGGTCCAGCATGGACTGCGCATCGCGCATCCCGCCTTCCGCGCCCTTGCCGATGGCATAGGCCGCCTTCTCGTCCAGATTCACCCCTTCAAGCTGCGCGATGTGCAGCAGGTGCTTGGCGATCACCGCATTCGGGATGCGCCGCAGGTCAAAGCGCTGGCAGCGGCTGATGATCGTGGGCAGTATCTTGTTCGCCTCCGTGGTGGCAAAGATGAACTTCACATGCTCCGGCGGCTCTTCCAGTGTCTTGAGCAGCGCATTGAAGGCCCCCGTGGTGAGCATGTGCACCTCGTCAATGTAGTAGATCTTGTAGCGGCAGCGCGTGGGGGCGTACTTCACGTTGTCGCGCAGCTCGCGCACCTGCTCCACGCCGTTGTTGCTCGCGCCGTCGATCTCCAGCACGTCCATGCAGCGCCCTTCGGCGATCTCGATGCTCAGCTCGTCTTCCGGGTCGAAATCAATCGTCGGCCCGCCCTTGGCGCACAGCGCCTTGGCAAAAATACGCGCCGTGGAGGTCTTCCCCGTGCCACGTGGTCCCACAAACAGGTAGGCATGCGCCAGCCGCTGCTGGGCGATGGCATTGCGCAGCGTCCGAACAACGTGATCCTGGCCGAGAACGTCTTCGAAGGTCTTGGGGCGGTATTTGCGGGCAAAAACTTGGTAACTCACCCTGCCAGACTAACGAACGCTCTCAGTGAAGCCAACGGAAGTTTGAGACAAGAGCGCAAAACTTGGTCGAGCATTCACTTGCTCACGCTCCACGAGGCACGACCGCCGGGGATGCTGGCGGAGCCTTTGTAGCCCTTGCCGGTGAAACTGCCGCTCATCGAGGAGTTGATGGGCACATTGGTGTCCTTCGCCACGACGGATCCGGTCATCTTCATCGAAATCGTGCCGGAACTCAGTTCGACATCGCCGCTGATGCTCGCACGAGCGCTGGCGGTCTGGCCGCCGACGGTGACGGTCTGGCCATAGCTCCCCGTGACGCGTGAACCGGTCACGGTGATGCGGATGGTCCCCTTGCCGCTCAAGGAGCCGGAAAAGGTGCCTTGCATGCCGCTCATCTCACCTATCGCCGCTTCGAGCGCGGGAACACCATCGCTCTCCAGCACACGCACGAGACGATCCACGATGCTCGAATTCGCAGGCAGGCCTTTGGCCTTCAATTTGGCGATCACGGTTTCGCGCATCTTCACTGCGTCATCGGTGGCGTTTTCGCGGGCCTTGGCCTCCTCTCTGCCCGCTTCCTTCTTGGCGGTGAGTTTTTTGCGCTCACGATAGGTCCGCGTTTTCGGCTCAGGCTCCGCAGCCGCCAGCTTCGCGGCCTTCTTGCCCTCCAGCACCTTGTTCAGCCGCTTCGCCTCGGTGAAATCGCCGTTTTTCACGCCATCTGCCGCACGCTGTGCACCCACGGGGGAGGCCCCGTTCTTGATGAGCTTGTCGTAGATCTCCTTCGACCGTTCCTCGTTGATCTGCTTCTCATTGCGGGCGCTTTTCAGTTGGTCGAAAAGACCCTTCCCGGCCCCGAGTCCCTCGCCAATCGCATTGCCCAAATTCGTGCCGCTCTGCTTGGCCGCGTCATAGGTGATGGCTTTCGCACCGCCATAGAGACCGCCAAGCACGGCCTTGCCCTTCATTTCCAGATAGGACTTCCACGAATCGGGGGAAATCTTGCCCGCAGCGATGTCCTTCTGGTATTGATCAAACGCATCCTTGCCAGCCTTCGCGCCGATGTCCGCCATCGATCCAAATCCCAGGCCATGCCACAGGGTGAGCCCGGCCAGCTCAGCCTTGTCCTTGGTCCAGCCAAGCGCGCCCGAGGGCTCGCCCTGCTTCTTCGCCTCCATCTCCTCCTTGGCCGTCTTGTAGCCTTCGTAGATGCCGTAGGCACCGAGAGCCAGCCCCGCGCCCTTCATCAGCCGGCCTCCGGAGGCTGCTTTCGCCTCCGGTTCCACCGCCACGCTTTTCGCACCACCGGGCTTCGTTACAGGTTCGCTCGGGCCGCCAGCTTTGGTCACCGGTTCATTCGGCCCGCGCACGGCCTCGGTGGTGGCATTGGCCTTGGCTTTGTAGTCCGCCAGTTCATTGCGTGCCTGCTGGGCCTCCGCCTTCAGCCCTTTCGCCTCCAACTCGTTGATCTTCGTCTGTGTCTGCTGCACTTCAGCCGCCGCGGCTGTCTTGGTCTTGGCCTCGGCGGCATTCAGAATGTCCCGCGTGGTTTTTTGCAGCTTGGCGGCTTCATCAGCGTTTGAAATCGTCGTGCGGCCCGTTTTGATCTCCCCCAGTTTGTCGAGGATGTCCTCAGGGTTCTTGACGCCATTTTGTTTGGCGATGGTTTTGACCATCTCGGGGTCCAGTCCCGCCTGATTTGCCGCCTTCAGCGCCCCTTTGGCCATCATCTGGCCTTCCGGTGCTCCGCCCACCAGAGTCTCCGGCGGCGCGCTGGTGCCGTGCAGCGCTTTTTTCGCGTGATCCATCGTGGCCACATGGTCCTTCAGCGCCCCTGGCTTCAGCGATCCTCCGGTCTCTGAAACATACGTCTCGCCATGCTGTGCGCCCATCTTCACCTGCGCCTGATGCCCCGCGCTGCCGATGCGGTCCGTGCCCGGCGCGGCATTCACCGTCATGCCAAACTCAGGCGAAGTCTCCAGCACGCCGCCCGTCACTTTCACGGGGCCGCCATTGGGGCCCTTCACGCCGATCTCATTGAGAATCTTCCCCGCCTTCTCCGTCGTGCGGTAGCCGCCGCCCGCGTCAAAGTCACCGTTCATGCCGCGATGATTCGGATCGGTGATCGTGGTGCCCGCCGTCTGCTTCGCACTGTTGCTGGCGTTGCTCGTCCCGCCCATCACATCCCGGTTCGCCTGATTGATCACGCCCTCATGCACCACGTTTCGTTGGGTGGCGATCTGCTTGCTGGTGCTGCGGTGCGCCGCGTTCTCGGCCTCGATCTGCGCCGTTTTCGCCGCACCCTCAGGCATTTTTTCGATCTGCTTCTGCGCCGCATCATGCCGTGCGCATTCGCTTTGCCAGTCAGACTCCACCTTGCTCCATTTTTGTTTCAGGTCGGAGATCACCTCCTTGCGCGCCGCCTGCTGCTGCATCGAAAGCCTCTTGGCTTCCGCCTGATGCTTGAGCACCTCCTCGCGCAATTGCGCATCCCGCTGCGGGCTGGCCGGTTGCTGCTGCAGCGCCGCCTTCCGCTCCTGGAACGCCTGACGCTCCGCCTGCTGCGCCGCCTCGATGGATTCAAAGCTCACCATCACCTCTCCTGTCTGCGCAAAAACCGCACGGCTCAGCAAGGCCCAGCATATCATGATTCGTTTCATGGCTTCGCTCCTTCCCATTCAGCCACCAGCTTGGCGGCGTAATCATGCTCCGGCGTGCCTGCCTCCTCGATCAGCAGGATGTCCCGCGCCTGCGACAGCGCCTCCTTCCGATCACCGCAGTAGTTCAGCATGATCGCACGGCCAACTCCGAGCGCCGAGACCTCGGGATTCGCCGCATACTGCGCCTCAAAAAAATCCACTCCGCGATACCCCTCGTCATTCGCCGCATACTCCGCGCACAGAGGTCCCACGGCATGCGCCGCAGCAGCCGCAGGATCGCTCTCCAGTGCATTTTCCAGCGCAGAGATGGCCTCCATGCCGCGATCTTGCGCCGCCATCAGCAGTCCCAGTTCCAGCCATGCCGCCGCATATTCGGCATCCACATCCACAGCCTGCGTGAACATCTTCTCCGCCATCACCAGCGCGCGCTCATCGAACGGGGCAAGCTCTTGATACAGCAGCCCCGTCAGAAACAAGTGCGAGGCATTTCCCGGCTCCAGCGCCGAAGCCGACCGCGCATATCCCACCGCCTCCTCCAGCGCGGCTTGGTCAGGCTCGCGCTGCGGTTGATCAAGAATCGCAAACGCATGGTCATGCCGCACCACCGCCATCGTGTGGCGGTTTTCAGGCGAGGCATCTGCAAGCAGCGCCTTCATCGCCTGCTCCTCACGCTTCTTGATCTCCACCGGCACCCAGGCCGCGACACCCACCGGCGGTTGCGGCCCCAAAATCGTCGCACGCTCCAGATCTTCCTTGGCTCCGGCACTGTCACCCAGCGCTTCGCGGGCTTCACCGCGTATTTGAAACGCCCGTGACTCGGTGGGCAGCAGCTCAAGGCACTTCGTGGCATCTGCCACGGCCTTTTGAAACTCACCGGCGGCCAGCCATGCACCCGCGCGATTGCGATACACCTTGGCGTGCTGCGGATTGATCTGCAGCGCCTTGTCAAAGTCCGCCATCGCCTTCTCCCGCTGCCCCAGGTTCAGCCATGCCTGCCCGCGATTGTTCAGATAGATCGAACCCGTCGGGATCAGTTCCAGCGCCTTGGTGAAGCATTCGATCGCTGGCTCGTTGTCGCCGCGGTTCATCAAAAAGAAGCCGCGGTTGTTGTGAAACTTCGCCACCTTCGGATCCAGCTCCACCGCCTTGCCATAGTCTGCCAGCGCACGTTCTTTCTCGCCCATCTGATCGTATGCCGTGGCTCGGTTAAAGTACGCCACCGCGTTCTTGTCGTTCAGAGAAAGAGCCTTGTCACAATCCTCCACCGCCTTCTCATACTCACCGCGCAGCAGCAGCACATCGGCGCGGTTCGTGTGGAAAAGTTCTTTTTTGGGATCCAGCTCAATGGCCGCCGTGTAGTCCGCCAGCGCCTTGTCCGGCTCTTTGACCGCGCTCCATGTGAGCGCCCGGTTGAAGTAAAACAGCGCGTTCTTCGGGTTCAACTCGATCGCCTTGGAATAATCCGCCAGGGCCAGATCACGCTGCCCCTTGTTGTCATAGGCCAGGGCACGGTTGTTGTAGGCCGATGAATCCTTCGGCGTCAATGTGAGCACCTGGGTGAAATCCGCAATTGCTCCGTCCAGTTCATTCAGCCGCCAGCGCGCACGCCCACGCCCCATGTAGGCCCGCGCATCGTTGGGTTTCTGCCGCATCAGCTTTTCATAAGCAGCGGCCGCCTCCTTGGGCTTCCCACTCGTGAGCAGGCTGTCCGCCGTCTGCCAGGCATCCGCAGCTCCGGCCATTCGCCGTGCCATCAGGACGATCAGAACGACCAGCACCACCCACAGCACCCTGCGCCAGTGATTGCGTGATCCCAGATCTTCCGTTGGAGGTTGGTGGTTCATGGCGTGCCTCTCTGCACATGGTTACGCCCGCCTCCCGGTCATTGCCGGTCAGCCCTTGCGATACTTCGACTGCTTTTTGTGGCCTCCCACCTTGACCTTTGAACACAACATGACCTCTTGAACGTAACCTCACTGCCCATGCTCCTTTCCCTCACCTCCCGCATCCTTCAAACCGTCGATCCGCTCTGCCTGGCCAAAATCGGCTGGAATTTCGGTTACAAGGGGGCGCGCTCCGTCATGCTGCACAAGCAGCGCATGAAGCAGGGCCAGTACTTCCCGCCCTTCTTCTACATCTCCATCCTGAACTCCTGCAACCTCCGCTGCCAGGGCTGCTGGGTGGACGTGGACAAACCGCGCGAGTCGCTCAATCTCGACGAGCTCAACAAGATCGTGAACGACGCCAAACGGCGCGGCAATGCCTTCTTCGGCATCCTCGGCGGCGAGCCCTTCATGCATCCCGAGCTCTTCGACTTCCTCTCGATGCACCCGGATGCCTTCTTCCAGGTCTTCACCAACGGCCAGATGATCACCGCCAAGGCCGCTGAAACCATGCGCAAGCTCGGCAACATCACCCCGCTCGTCAGCATTGAAGGCACCGAGATCGTCAGCAACGAACGCCGTGGCAACAAGGACGTGCTCACCCGCACCCTGCGCGGCCTGCAAAACTGCCTGGATGCCCGCGTCCTCACCGGCGTGGCCACCAGCCTGTGCAAAACGAACATCGACGATCTCCTCACCGAGAAGTGGCTGCGCCGCCTCATCGACATGGGCGTGCACTACGCTTGGTACCATACCTACCGTCCCGTGGGCCCCAAGATCAGCGCCGATCTCGCCCTCACGCCCGAGCAGATCACCCAGGTGCGCAAATTCGTCGTCAACATGCGCGCCAAGATGCCCATCGCCATCGTGGACGCCTACTACGATCACAACGGCCAGGCCCTCTGCCCCATGGCCAACGGCATCAGCCATCACATCAGCCCCACCGGCGCCATCGAGCCCTGCCCCATCATCCAGTTCGCCAAGGAAAGCGTCCGCACCAATGACGACCTCTTCGACGTCTTCACCAAGAGCGAATTCCTCCACGACTTCCGCAACATCGCCTCCGCCAACACCCGCGGCTGCATCGTCCTTGAGCGCCCGGATCTGGTGAAAGCCGTCGTCACCAAGCACACCGCCAAAGACTCCACCATCCGCCAGACCGCCATGGCCGAACTCGAAAGCATGACCCCGCGCACCAGCCAATGGCGCGAAGGCGAAGAGATCCCCGAAAAGCACTGGATGTACTGGCTCGCGAAGAAGTTTTTCTTCAATGATTTTGGCGTGTATAAGGGACTGCAGAAGAAGTAGGACAGCCGTCCCGGCTGTCCACGGAGGATAGGCCTCCGGCCTGTCAGCGGATCGAGGCGTCCCGCCTTTGTCCGGAATCAGACAGAGGCGAGACGCCTCTATCCCCTGTCAGGCTGGAAGCCTGACCCTGGAGTTTGGCCCCGAGATAGGTGGGGGATAGGTGGGATATTTCGGACTTGTCCTCACTCAGGCTGCGGCAAAGAGCATGCCCGGCAGGCTCATGGGCGGCTTCGGCGGAGGTTTCTTGCGGGT
>JAFLEI010000052.1 GCA_017301975.1 Verrucomicrobiota bacterium | reverse complement strand
CGCCGCCGCCTTTGCCACCGTAGCCGCCGCGACCACCGCCGCCGCCGCCGCCACCACCGTAGCCGCCGCCTGCTGGACGATCTTCCTTCGGACGGGCTTCATTGATGGTCAGGTTACGACCGCCGTAGTCTTTTTCATTGAGGCCACGGATGGCTTCATTCATGGCGGTTTGGGAGTCCATGGTCACGAAAGCAAAGCCACGAGGACGACCGGAGTCGCGGTCCATCGGAAGGTGGATGTCGGTAACGGTGCCGTAGTCGGTGAAGAGAGCGCGGACGTCGTCTTCGGTGGCGGTGAAGGGCAGGTTGCCCACGTACATTTTTGTATTCATATCGATTTCTTGAGTTCAGTCAGCCTGAGTGAAGGCCGAGTAAGCTCCGGAATCGGATTTAAGAACATCAAAGGAAACGACCTGATGAACGACTTAGCTTAGCCTTTATCAGGTTAACTTGCACTTAGACCCTCGTCCTCATCGCGGGAATAGCAAACGTTAGTTTGGATTTCGCCGGAAGCGGCCCGGCAGCCCGGATTCAACAGGGCCTGTTCGGGATGACGAATGGGCTTCCATTCATCATCCCGCCGCAGGTGATCAATGCATTTCCACGTCGCATTGGCCCAAGCCGCCGCGGTAATAGTTGAACTGCACATTCGGATGTTCAGCCAGGAGAGACATCGGCACCGAGGCATCTGCAAGGCGCTTTGAGATCATGAGTGCGGAGAGCCGCTGGCCCAGAGGATTGTCGTGCTGGCCGGCATGCCAGACGCTGACTTTTTCTGCCATCCAGGTTTCCTTCGGCCCCACCGTGATGGCCTTCTGCGGCACCAGGGTGAGATTGCCACCACCAGAGGTGCGGGCATTCTGCATGAGAGTCACCGGATGCAGATCCACAAGGCGGGTGGTCAGCTTGCGAAACTCCGCAGGCGGAGGCGGATCGTTTTTGAATTTGCCGGTGCGTTTCGGCGGATCGTTGAAGGCCCAGTTTTTGATGTCGCCCTGGCCGCACTGCATCACCGCGCAGCGCACACCGCTCTGCCAGCTCTTGATGTAGGCCGCCGTGTCCGCCTTTGGGAAATGCAGCTGTGTGTCCGGCATGCAGAGCTTCTTCTGCATGCGGTCAAAGCAGAGGTCGCGGTTCGCTTTTTCAAACGACAGCGGATGCTCCAGAGTCACTTCCTTCTTCGTGTGCTCGTCATACCACTCGTCCATGCCCCAGAAGTGGCCGTCTTTGATCGAGATGCCGAGATCATTGATCAGACGTGCCACGAGCGGGAGCTGCTCCGTGGGGCCCACCGGGCCGCAGATGCCAGCCGGATTGTCCGGCGTGGCCTGCTTCCAGGCGTGGATGTACTCCAGTGCCTCGGCCAGGTAAAAATCCTCCAGCGTATCAAACATCACCACTTTGAATCCGGGACGTGAAAGCTGGCGCAGATCTCGTTCGGTGAGCCGGGCGGCATCATTGATGAGGTCATCTTCCAACGTGGTGTAGTCCCACCACTCCGGTGCGATATGGCTGATTTTACGCGGCATGGTTCGGTTTGGTTGTTCCGGGATATTCAGGGAGAACGCCCGTTTTGCCAAGCTCTCATCATGGGAGGCTGAAAAAATCTCGCGGCAGCAGGGCACACAGCCGGGGTTGTGCACATCCAGGTCGGCGCAGCCTTGACCACTACGACGCACCGCACTACCTGCCTGCATGGACGAAATGCTCAACCACCCCGATGCCCTCACCCGCCTGCGTTACGTCGTGCACCGCCTGCGCGCACCCGGCGGCTGCCCCTGGGACATGGAGCAGACCCACACCTCCCTCATCCCCCATGTCATCGAAGAAGCCTACGAGGTGGCAGATGCCATCCGCAGCGGCGATCCGGCCCAGATTTGCGATGAACTCGGTGACATCCTGCTCCAGCCCGTGCTGCATGCGGAGATCGCCAGCGAGACCGGCGCCTTCGATCTCGATACGATGGCGCACGGCCTGACTGAAAAGCTCATCCGCCGCCATCCGCATGTGTTTGGCGACACCAGCGCCGCCACCTCCGATGCGGTGCTGAAACAATGGGATGCCATCAAGCGCACCGAAAAAGGCACCGAGCACGAAGGCCTGCTGCATGGCACCGGCAATGGACTGCCCGCTCTCATGCGTGCGCAGAAGCTGCAAAAGAAAGCCGCGCGTGTCGGCTTTGACTGGCCGGATGCCGCCCCCGTCTTTGCCAAAATCCGCGAAGAAGCTGCCGAGTTGGAAGAGGCCATCGCTTCAGGCGACAAAGCGCACATGGAAGAAGAACTGGGTGATCTGCTCTTCAGCGTGGTCAATCTCGCCCGCAAACTCGGCATCGAATCCGAGCCCGCGCTCGCCGCTGCGAATGAAAAGTTCACCCGCCGTTTTCACGCCATGGAAGCGCATCTGCGCGGGCAGGGCCATGAACTCGGCAAGCTCTCGCTGGAGCAGATGGATGCGGCGTGGGATGAGGTGAAGCGTGGTTGACATGCAACTGCTGAAAAGGCAAATTCATCCATGCAACTCACCATCGACATCGACGACGAACTCTACGCCGGCATCGAAGCTGTGGCGAAGCAGGAGCATTCCAGCGTCAACAGCGTGGTGAAACATGCGCTGAGCCGGCTGCCCACTTTGCGAAAACCTGTAGAGCCACCAGTGAAGGCACCGCATGGATACAAGCTTGCCGCATCGGAGGGAAGGCATCCCTTCACAACCGAAGATGTTCTTCGGATTGAGGAAGAACTCTATCTGAACGGCAAAGCATGATCTGGCTTCCTGACGGAAACGTTCTTATTGCCTTGATGATCAAGAGCCACGCAGCATATGGGCGGGCAACGCAATGGTTGGACGCATTAAGCGGGCCCTTTGCCACCTGCTCTGTGTCTCAAGGTACCTTGGTGCGTCTGCATATGCACCTGGCTCAAGATCAAAGTTCAGATGCCGCGTGGAGAGCCTTGGCAGAAATCGAAGGTCATCCACAGCATGTTTATTGGGATGGTGACCTTCCATATCGCAACGTGCCACATCGTCAGATCCAAGGTCACCGACAAGTGACAGATGCCTGGCTTGTAGAACTGGCGCGTCGCAACGGCGGCAAGGTGGCGACGCTCGACCGAGGAATGGCGGCGACCTATCCAAACGACGCTGTGCTGATCTAAATGGTCATCGAAGATTTCTCATTCCCCAAACTCTGGGCGCAGGTGCGCACGAAATCGTGGCTGTGGCTGTTTCGGCGGCAGCAGATCGAGGAGGGCGGGCGGCTGCTCAAGCACGGGGACATTGGCCTCGCGGGCGTGCATGTGTGCTCGGAGAACGAGGTGGAGCTGATCGCGGGCATTGGCACGGCTTTGTTCAACTCCGCCTCCGTCACGGTGCATCTGCGCCTGCGAGAAGACGGCAGCATGGCGATGACCTCGCACTGTACCTGTGCGGTGGGCACGCTCTGCCAGCATGCGGCGGCGCTGATGCTGATGTTGGATCTGGAGGACGGACGCACACGCATCGAAGCCATGGCGCGGGTGCGGGAGAAAACGTCTGTTGCCACTGATGATGGAGCTGACACCCAGGTGGAGCCGAAAGAGGTCGAGCTCCCACCTTCAGAGCCGAAACCAATCCTGCTGGTGCGGCGCATGATGGTGGAGATGCCGCTGATCACGGCGAAGCGGAACATCGGTGGCTGGGAGCCGCGCAGCGTCGCTTTCATCCAGCCATGTGCGGAATACGACGACTGCCCGCTGCGCTTTGAAATGCTGGTGCGCAGCCCGGCGCATCAATGGCAGGATGAAAACGGAGAGAGATGCACATTGGTGCGCAATCTGCGTTCCGAACGTTTGCTTCTGACGGATTTGTCTGCGGTCGGTTTTAAATCTTTCTCAGAAGCGCTGCCCGGTGCCAAGGCTCCCGAATCCACCCTGGGCTTCATGGCCATGGCGGGTAATCAGGCGCTGCTCTGGTCCCAGTTTCTCAAAGACCAGGTGCCGAAGCTGCGTGAGTCCGGCTGGCGCGTGGAAGTGCCGGAAGACATCGGTTTCCAAATTCATGAGGCGGCTGAGGATGCGTGGTTCACGGATCTTGCGGGTGATCAAGATGGGCGCGAGTGGTTCTCGCTCGACCTCGGAGTGGAGATCGAAGGGCGGCGCATCTCGATGGTGCCGCTGCTCGTGGATTGCATCGATCAGGGACTCAGCGCTGCCGTGCTTGAGAAAAATCTGGATCAACGTTTTCTGCTCTCGCTAGGTGGTGATCAGGGCGATGTGCTTTCTGTGCCTGCGCATCGGCTGGTGGTGCTGCTGCGTTTCTTTGATGAACTGCTCGCCACGCGGCCCGTGCGCAAGGATGGCAAGCTCCAGCTCGACAAACTGCGCGCCGCACAGCTTGCGACGCTGGATGGTCTGCCGATTCGTGCGCCCGTAGAACTGACCGCGCTCAGTCAGCAGCTCGGCAGCTTCCGTGAGATCGGGCTCATTGATCCACCGGCGGGATTGAAGGCGAGTCTGCGTGATTACCAGCGCGAGGGGGCTTCGTGGATGCAGTTTCTGCGCGAGTTTGGCCTGCATGGCATCTTGGCCGATGACATGGGGCTGGGCAAAACGCTGCAGACACTCACGCATATTTTGATCGAGAAGGAGAGCGGGCGCATGAAGCTTCCCTGCCTCATCGTGGCACCGACGAGCGTGCTGCGAAACTGGATCAACGAAGCCATCAAGTTCACGCCCTCGCTCAGCCTTCTGCTCATGCACGGGCAGTCGCGCAAGAGCGACTTCAAGCACCTCAAGCAGTACGACCTCGTCGTCACCAGCTTCCCGCTTCTCGTGCGTGATGCCGATGTCATGCAGGCGCAGGAGTGGCACGTTGTCGCGCTGGATGAGGCGCAGAACATCAAGAATCCCAAGAGCTTGGCCGCACAGACCTGCAGTGGATTGAAAGCGAAACACCGCCTCTGCCTCACAGGGACGCCGATGGAAAACCACCTCGGCGAGCTGTGGAGCCTCTTCAATTTCCTCATGCCCGGCTTGCTGAGTGATGCCGACACGTTTCGTCAGCATTACCGCAATCCCATCGAGCGTGAAGCCGATGCAGAGCGCCAGAAGCAGCTCAGCACACGCATCCAGCCGCTGCTGCTGAGGAGAACGAAGGATGCGGTGGCGAAGGAGCTGCCGCCGAAGACGGAAATTTTGCACAGCATCGAACTCGGCCAGGCACAGACGGATTTGTATGAAACGATCCGTGCGGCGATGGACAAGCGTGTGCGCGAAGCCATCGAGGTGAACGGGCTGGACCGCTCGCAAATCGTCGTGCTCGATGCGCTGCTCAAGCTGCGTCAGGTCTGCTGCCATCCGCAGCTCTTAAAACAGGAGACGGCGCGCGACGTCACCGACTCGGCGAAGACCGCCTTCCTCATGGATGAGCTGCTGCCCGAACTCATCGAAGAAGGCCGCCGCATTCTCATCTTTTCGCAATTCACGGAAATGCTCGCCATCATCGAGGCCCGCTTGAAGAAAGACGGGACGCGGTATGTGAAGCTCACGGGAAGCACGAAGGACCGCGAAACACCGATCCAGGAGTTTCAGGCGGGCAAGGTGCCGGTGTTCCTCATCAGCCTGAAGGCGGGTGGCGCGGGGATCAATCTGACGACGGCGGACACGGTGATTCATTATGACCCGTGGTGGAATCCGGCGGCGGAGGCGCAGGCGAGTGACCGGGCGCATCGCATCGGGCAGAAGAACCCTGTGTTTGTTCACAAGCTCATTTGCGAGAACACGATTGAGGAGCGCATCGTCAAGATGCAGCAGAAGAAGGCGGCGCTGGTGGAGGGGCTGCTGGCGGGGCGTGCTGACAAGCTGCAACTGACGCAGTCTGACATTCAGGCGCTGTTTATGGTGGAGTAAGGACGGATTCTGGGCCTTGTTTTCCCCTCACTGCCATCACTCCTTGTTATCCATGAACCTCACCCGTCTGCTTATCTGCCTTGTTCTCGCGTGTTTCAGTCTGGGCGCCCATGCGGAAGAGCCGTACACGCCGAAGGCTGGCTCGAATGAACGGAAGGAGATCTGTGACGGCCTGCGTGCCTTCCTTGTCCAGGAATATGCTGAGAAGAAGCTGCCCAAAGCGATTGTGCTGAAGATCGAGCACCTGAAGGTGCTCGGCGACTACTGCTTTGTCGAATGCTCGCCCCAGTTCGAAGATGGGACCGATGCGATTCCCGAATTTCTTCCGGACATCGGATACACCCACTGCCTGAAAAAAATCCACGTGGGCTGGCATGTGATCATCGACCTGAGCCGCACCGATGTTCCTGATCCCAAGGAGAGGGCGCAGCTAAAGAAGTCGTTTCCTGGCGATTTTCCGTGGGAGCTGCTGAGTCCGGGCTGGAAGGAGATCTTTGCGGGGAAGTACGATTGAGGCACTGAGTCCGGAGTTTTTTTCAACCACGGAATACGCTGAATACACGGAAGGTGAGAGGGGGCGGAGGTTTTGACCACGGATGGCACGGATTGAGACGGGCGAGGCTTTGGCTTGGATCCGTGCTGGTCGTGTGATCCGTGGTTATGGGCTTCCGGAGTTTTAAACCGCTCATCTGACACTGAGCGGGCATGATTCAGCCGGCTGCCTGACCGGGAGGATGGTCGGCCTTTTGTTACGCGCAGAGTCGGGCGGCGGGGCGATTGAGAGGGAAGGATATGGACACACACCTGACACCGCTGCCGCTCGCCGAGAATCTCTGGCTGCTCGCCTATCCGCTGAAAATGCTGGGGGCGGATTTGCGGCGCAACGTGACGCTGATCCGACTTCGCTCGGGGAAAGTGGTCATTCACTCCTCGGCTCCCTTTTCTGCGGAGGACGTCGCTGCGATCCGTGCGCTCGGGGAACCCGGCTGGCTGCTGGACGGCATTTTGCGGCATGACACTTTTGCCCAGGAAGGACGCGCGGCGTTTCCGGGCATCCCTTATCTGGCACCCGATGGTTTTTCCGAGGTGGTCGGATTTCCGACGGAGCCGATCGTGCCTGCGCCAGTCGAGTGGGAGGGCGAACTGCTGGCGCTGGAAATCCAAGGCGCGCCGGAAGCCCGCGATACCGCACTGCTGCACGTTCCGTCACGGACGCTGATCCTCACGGAGCTGGTCTTCAACTTTGGCGGCGATGAGCCGCTCTGGACGGAGCTGCTCCTGCGCGTCGCCGTGGGCGGCGAGCATCATCCGGGAATGCCGCGGCCCGTGAAGGCCGGGGTGAAGGACAAGGCAGCGTTCGAGAGTTCGCTGGCGACGATCCTCGGATGGGATTTTGACCGGGTGATCGTCGGGCATGGCGATGTCATTGAGTTCGACGGAAAGGCCAAACTGCGCACGGCCCTGGCGGCGGCGGGATTTTCCCGGGGATGAATTGGGGAAGACGGAGGGGACCGGATTTTAACCACGGATTACACGGAATACACGGATGCCGGAACACGGATGTGGCGCTGAAAAGACGGGGGCGATGGGGCGGTGCGGAGGCGAAGGGACGAGCGATTTTGCCGCAGAGGGGCAGAGGTGCGGAGGGGGCAGAGATTGAGATTGGAGGAAGGGTGGAGGAGAGTTTTTAACCGCTGACTAGACGCTCAAGAGACGCTGATAAAGGCAGTCGGAGAATCCGGAACTTCACCACAGAGACACGATGGACACAGAGTTTTTGAATTGGATCTTGAGTGGAGATCGATCTTCCCAGTTTGAAAATTGACCACGGAGCCGAGCGCAGCGAGACAGACGAACGCAGTGAGCCCGCAGGGGAGCGAAGCGAATCAATGCACTGAATACACGGAACCGAACCGAGAGGGGCGGAGGGGGGGGCGGGAGGGCAAGCGTTGAAAGGAATACTGATCCAACACCGCAGAGGCTGGAACGCCGCAGAGATTGATTCTGAAAGGAGTCTGATGGGTTTGATTTGTTCAGCGGATGCTGATGGAGAATGGGATAGAGGGGAATTTTCAAGAATTTGCAACCTGACCACATTCCACAGGCCGAAGTTTTTGAGTGGCATCAAATTAGATGAGCGGGTAGCATCCCAGCTATGCAAGAAGGATTTCATTCGTTGCGGCTGGAAAAATGGAAGCAATTCGAAATTGTAACGCTCGAATTTCATCCGCGGTTAACCGTGCTTACTGGAGCCAATGGATCGGGGAAAACAACTATTATCAATATACTAGCACGCCATTTCGGATGGGAAATGCAAGAGGTGGCCACGCTGAATAAAGAACCGGAGTCGGGTAAATTTTCTTATTTTCTCAATTGGGGCTTCAACCAAGAATCAGACAACTCCAGCCAGATTCAGATAGGAGAATTAAAATATTCGCAAGGCGCGGCGTCGAAAATTACCATTCAAAAAGGAGGATCGGCAATCTATCAGCCACAGATTCAAAAGCGGCAGCCGGTGTCTGGTCTTTCAATTCCATCGCATCGCTCTGTATATAGGTATGCAAATGTCCAACACATAAGCACGACAAGGCGGACGCGAGTTGAAGCGTTCGACTTATTCTCTGTAAATCACCGGAGAAATTACTTTGGAGAAGGCCATGGAACCCCAGTAAATTATCATCTCAAAGAAACACTCCTCATGTGGGCAGTGTTTGGCGAGGGCAATAAATTTATCACCCCTGACCTTGAGATGGCTGCGAATTTTACTGGGTTTGAAGAAGTGCTGAGAAAAGTACTCCCTCCGACCATTGGATTTGAGGCTATTGTGATTCGAGGTCAGACGGATATTGTTTTGCAAAGCAAGAGTGGCGATTTCGTAATCGATGCTTGTTCAGGGGGGCTGAGCGCGATTATCGACCTTGCGTGGCAGGTTTTTTTGAAAATGTCCGAGGCAAAAAGCCCGATGACCGTTGTTATTGACGAGGTGGAAAATCACCTGCACGCAAGCATGCAGCGGAGTTTGTTGCCTAGCTTTATTGAGGCTTTTCCAACGGTGCAATTTATCGTTTCGACGCATAGCCCGCTGATTATTGGATCGGTCAAGGATTCGGCTGTTTATGCGTTACGATATAACCCTGAAAACAGGGTTTTTAGTACCAAGCTTGATTTGGCAACTAAGGCGAAGGCTGCCAACGACATTCTCCGCGAAGTGCTTGGGGTGCCTTTTACCATGCCCATCTGGGTGGAAACGACACTGACCGAAATGGTGCAGAGGTATCAGAAGTTGCCGATGAGTGAAGAGAATTCACAGAAGCTGAAAAGAGAATTGGTTTCCGCAGGTCTGGAGCAGTTTGTTCCAGAGATGTTGGTTCAAGCAGCGACGATGCGCCATGATTAGGATTAATAAAGGTGACATCCCGCCCATTCTCGCTGCGAATGCGGTGGCCTGGCGTGACCAGTTGCTGGGCTACCTTGCTGCCAGACAATCAGTGCCCACTACTTTGGCAACAGCGTACAATCACCTCGAAATTAAAAACGCGCTACGAAATGAAGCGCGTCGAAAATGCATGTATTGCGAAGGGGTTGTTGAAGATGTGGCTTATGAGCACATCGAGCACCTGCGACCAAAAGCGCCCACAAAGTTTCCGGAGTTAACGTATGAATGGGGAAATCTGGGACTGGCTTGTCCTGCTTGCAACGTGAGCAAAGGAGATGATTTTGACGACAATTGTGCACACATCGACCCTTATAATGAAGATCCGGCGGATTTCTTCCAAGGCTTCGGTCCGATGGTATTTCCAAGGCTTGGAAACGCACGTGCGGAGCTTACAGCAGAAAGTGTCAAACTGAATCGCCCCGGACTGATGGAACAGAGAGCGGAGCGTTTGAAGGGAATACAGTTGCTGATGCGGACGTACATAGCAGAAGCAAACCCTGCAATGAAGGCAATATGGAAACGTCGCATTCTAGAGGAAATCGATCAAGATAGGGAGTTCTCTTTTTGCTTGCGTGAATTTGTCGTTGCACAACTTGGCATTGCCTTTCTCAACTGACCGCATCCCTGGATTAGTTTCCCCCTCGAACTGCTGAAACATCTGAATACGGAAGATATGATCCGCCAGGCGACGTTCCCTCGTTTCAAACGTGAGCCGTTTTTCGCATGGGATGACTCGGATAAGGTCGTTTGTCGATAGTGTGGAGCTGGCGGGCACACTCTGAGCGCGACGGAGCTTTTTTGCAGGCGCTGCTGGTGGGCGTGGTGTGTGGCGAAGGTGCTGGGTTTCCTTCCCGGTCGTGTATTACTATACCCAGGGTCGCCTCGCTTAGGCTCGGCTGACCCTGGGCTTTATTACGCAGCTCCGTTGGAGCTGGTGTATCGCGGAGCGCATAATAGAAAAGGGCGTCAGTCAAAAAAACGCAGTGAACGACGTGCGTAGAGATGTTCAAAACGCGGAACATTGCCTTAACTGAGCACCATTCTTGACGGGCTTTTGTGAGAGAATCACAACCTCTATCTTCTCGATCCGGCTACCTTCTCAGATATGTCCGCATTTGGTATTCTCTAGATCACCAGGAAGCCTTGTTCGTCCATTTTTGCTCCAGGGATGCTCGCGGTGCGCGGATCATCGGGGAGGAGGGCGATGATGAGGAGGCCTTCGGGGGTGGACTCGATGGTGAGGCCGGGGAGGAGGCGGCCGAGGGATCCTGCTTTTTGGCCGAGTTGCTGGTCTTTGTCGGCGGCGGGCAGGGGAGGATTGGGGACTTCGGTGGTGAGGAGGATGCCGGTGGCGGCGTCGATGTAGCCGCGGAGGATCGGGGACTCGGAATGGGAATGGGCGGAAGCGGGCAGGAGTGCCCGCGCTCCCGTCGGATCGGCAGGCAGGGGTGACGGTGCTTGCTGGGAACCGGCGGGCAGGAGTGCCCGCAGTACTGTTGGAGGAAGGGGCGAGAGGTCGCTGTCGAGACAGAAGGCGAGGCGTTCGGGGCCGAGTGAGTTTCGCGGAGATAGAGCTGCGGCATGCCTTGTTTGACAGCGGGGGAGCGTGGCAGCATCTTCGCCCATGCAAATCACCCTTGATCTACCGGATGATGCCTTTGCCAAGGCGAATGCTGTGGCCCGGCAGGAATCTCGCAGCCTCGGCAGTGTGCTTGCGGACCTCATCCGCAGCATGAAGCCCGCGCCACAACCCGCCTTCACACCACCTCCCGTACCAGGCTGCCGGTTTCCTGTCGTCGAGGGCAGGCCGGTGACTCAGGCGGAAATCGACAGCATGCTGGAGGCGGATGGCCTGCCATGAGCTGGCTGGTGGATGGCAATGGCATCATTGCGCTGGCCATCAAGAGCCATCCGCAACATGCGCGGGCCAAGGCTTGGTTTGAGACCCTGACGGACACCTTCCACACCTGCTCGGTGACCGAGGGCACCTTTCTCCGTCTGCACATGATGCTCGCCACGGACACAACATCTGCGGCGGCCTGGAAAAATTTAGCGCTTATTCAGGCGGATCCAATGCACCGCTTCATCGACGACGGCTACAGTTACTCTCAAGTCGCCACGCGAGGGCTTCAGGGGCACAAACAGGTCACTGATGCCTGGCTGGCCCAGCTCGCCCGTCGTCATGGGGCCAGGCTTGCCACGCTGGATGGTGGACTGGTGGCAACGCATGTTGATGTCGGGTTCTTGATCCCTGAGCTGTCCATCACCGCATCGCACTCCTAGCGCCTGATCGGCACCCTTTGGCAAAGTCGTTCAGGTCTGCTGCCAGAAGCCGACATTCAGGCCCTGTTCATGGCAGAGTAAGGAAGCCCTGCTCGTCCATTTTGGCGCCGGGGAGGCTGATGCTGCGGCCGTCGTCCGGAAGAAGGGCGGTGATGAGCGCGCCCTCGGCGGTGGACTCGATGATGAGGCCGGGGAGGAGGCGGCCGAGGGATCCTGCTTTTTGGCCGAGTTGCTGGTCTTTGTCCCCGGAAGGCATGGGGGGATTGGGGACTTCGGTGGTGAGGAGGATGCCGGTGGGGGCGTCGATGTAGCCGCGGAGGATGGTGGGCCGTGGGCTGTTGGCGGTGGATGGCGGAGAAGGATCAGCGGGCAGGAGTGCCCGCGCTCCCTTCGGATCGGGCTGAGAGGGGGACTCGGAAAAGGGAGGAGGAGGAGCCTCCTTCGCTAAAGCTACGGAGCCCAAGAGAGGAAGAGGAAAATTGGCCGGAGAGGTGTCGAGGCAGAAGGCGAGGCGTTCGTGGCCGGTGAGCTTGTCTAAGGTGTTGCGGGTGGTGAAGGCGACGATGTGGGTGGCGTGGGCTTCGGTGGGGTGGTCGATGAACTTGGTGCCGGGGAGGACCTGGGTGAGGGCTTTGACGGTGCGGTGGATGATGCTGCCCGCTGGCTCGAGGGAGAGGAAGACATCGCCGGGGTGATGCCATTCGATTTCGGCGAGGCGGAGGGCGTTGGCGAAGGCGACGAGGTCGGCGGGGTCGGCGTGGTGCCAGCTTTTGCGCTTGAGGAAGGCTTCGGCGCTGAGGGCGAGCATGGCGTGGCGGACGACCTCCGCAGTTGCGGCGCGTGGGGCGAGGGGTTCGCCAAAATGGACTTCGACGGGGTAGCGGAGGTGCTTGGGGCGTTTGGTGAAGAACTTGCCGCCCTGGAAGGAGAAGATGCTGCCGTAGAGGCCGTCGAGGTAAACGGGGACGACCTGGGCATCGCCCTGGCGGGCCATGAGTTCGAAGCCTTTGAGGAGTTCGTTGATCATGCCGTGGCGGGTAATCTGGCCTTCGGGGAAGAGGCAGACGACTTCGCCTTCTTTGAGCGCGGCGGCGACGGCGCGGATGGCGTCCTTGGCGCGGGTGGCGGAGATGGGGACGGTGCCGATGAGGCGCATGAGCCATTTGAGCCACCAGAGATTGTAGAGGGCGTCCCACATGACGAAGCGGACGGGGCGGCGGCTGGCGGAGCCGACGATGAGGGCATCGACATAGCTGACGTGGTTTGGCAGGAGGAGGACGCCGCCGGTGGCGGGTATGCGCTCCATATGCACGGGCTTCACCTTGTAGGTGAAGCGCACGGCGGCGAGCATGAGGAAGCGCACGAGATCCTGCGGGAGGAGCCGCATGATGTAAACGGCGGCGGCGAAGGTGGGGATGGCGAGGAGAAGGAACTGGGTGGAGGCGGTCAGGTTTGCCACCTTCATGAGGGCGACGATGGCGACGGCGACGAGGGTGCCGAGGCAGTCCATCAAATTCATGCCGGCGTGGATGCGGGCTTTCTCGTGCTTTTCGGCCTTGTCCTGCGCGAAGGCGTAGAGGGGGACCATGAAGCAGCCGCCGGCGGCGCCGGTGAAGATGATGCCGGCGTACATCCAACTGCTGCCGAGGGGGGCGAGGCCGGACCAGAGGAGGCCGGCGACGAGGCCGAAGCCGCCGAGGGGGATGAGGCCGAGTTCGATGCGATTGCGGCTGACGTGGGAGGCAAAGAAGCTGCCGGAGATGACGCCGATGCCGAGGATGCCGGCGACTTTGGCGAGCTCCATGGGGCCATCGCCATGGCCGGTGTCGGGGTGGAGCTCTTTGGTTAACGTGACGAGGATGAAGCTGAGGGCATTGGAGATGAACCAGAAGTAGGTGACGCCGAGGGCGGCGAGGCGGATGGAGCGGCGGCGGAAGACGATTTTGAGGCTTTCGAAATGCTCCAGCGCCATGCCTTTGCGCCAATGGACCTCGGTGTGCGAAGGGGTGTTCTGAATGCAGATGGCGGCGATGAGCTCGAAGATGCCCATGATGCTGATGATGATGAGCGGCCAGAGGGCGGACATCCAGGCATCGTGGGTCTTTTCATACTCGGTGCCGTACCAGACGCCACCGGCCCACATGCCGCCGAGGATTCCGGCGAGCATGGTGACCTGGAGCCAGCCGGAGACGCGGCCGAGGCGGCGGGAACCGGCGAGCTCTTTCATGATGCCCATCTTGGCGGGGCTGAGGACGGCGGCCTGCACGGCGAGGACGAAGAAGCCGACGAGGCAGATTTCCAAGGAGCCGGGCACTCGCTTCATCCAGAGGGCCAGCGCGAGCCAGACGAAGCAGATGATCTGCATGACCTGCATCCAGACGATGACTTTTCTCTTGGAGAAACGATCTGACCAGTAGCCGGCGAGCGGGGCAAAGATCATGTAAGGCAGGGAGAAGATGGCCCCGAGCCAGAGCTCCATGTGGCGGCCGACCCAGGAGTCTTTGGCGATGATGATCGACAGCGCGATCAGCAGCATTTTGACAAAGTTGTCGCTGAACGAATTCATCCCCTGCACGAAGAGTACGAGGACGATGGACGCCCAATTGCGGCGTGGCAGATGCGGTGCGTTGTCGAGAGCGGCGGAGTCGAGCATGGGTGTCGTTCAATCGACAAAACGCTGGGCCAGCAGGATGTCTGCCGGGAACGTGATCTTGGGGTTCAGGTCAAAGTTTTCGACGACGTGGACGGGTTCGCCGAGGTGCTGGACGGCGGAAACTTCATCGGTGACGAGGATGCCGTCGCGGATCACGGCGTCATAGGCCCGCACGAGGAGCGCGCGCTGGAAGACCTGGGGGGTCTCCATGATCCATGCATTGGCACGATCTATGGAGCCGATGATGAGGCCGGTGGTGTCGCAGCGTTTGAGGGTTTCGGTCATGGGCCGGGCACAGGCAACGGCGGCCTGAGTGCGTGCGGCATCGATGCAGCGGGTGATTTGCGCCACGGAGATGAGGGGGCGCGCGCCATCGTGCACGGCGACGATTTCGCAGGCGGGGTTCAGGGCCTGCAGGCCGGCGTGGACGGAGAGGTGGCGCTCTGCACCGCCGCTGATGATCCGGGTGATTTTGGCGAGGCCGCTGGAGCGCCAGGCTTCGAGCTCGGGGCGCAGGGCGTCATTGGTGACGACGAGGATCTCATCGACGGCGTCGCAGGCCTGGAAGGCTGCGAGGGTGCGCCTGAGCACGGGCTGGCCAGCGAGCGGAGCGAGGAGCTTGTTGAAGCCCATGCGCCGGCTGCTGCCTGCGGCAACGATGATGGCGGAGGTCATGAAGATGCGCGTGAGCGGGAGCCGGTGTGAGGAAGAGTCGGATTTAACAACGCAAGAGATTGGAAGACCGCAGAGAAAACTTTTGAATCAAGCTCTGCGGTTTTTCATTTTTCGCGGTGTTGATTGATTGAGCGCTGCCTTTGGAGGAGGCAAGACTGCGAGCCCGGCTTTTTAGGCGAGGCGTTTGGCGACTTCGGTGGAAATGGACTTGCTGTCGGCACGACCGGCGACGCGCTCCTGGAGGGCCTTCATCACGGCGCCCATGTCCTTTTTGGAAGTGGCACCGAGTTCGGCGATGACGGTTTCGACGAGGCCGCTGAGCTCGGCTTCGCTCATGGCGGCGGGGAGGTATTTTTCCAGCACGGCGATCTCGGCGCGGGCGGCTTCGACGGCTTCGGGGCGGCCGGCTTTTTCGGCGCCTTCGACGGAGTCCTGGAGTTTTTTGATCTCCTTGCGCACGACGGCCAGAGCATCGGTGTCGCCGAGTTCACCGTCAGCGCCGAGTTTCTCGATGGCGGCGTATTTGAGGGCGGACTTCAGGTTACGGATGACGTTGAGGGCCACGGTGTCCTTGGCACGCATGGCGTTTTTAAGATCTTCGGAAATTTGCGAGATGAAGCTCATAAGAAAGGGGCTGCGGGGTTGGTAGTGCTGGGCGGCGGATCATGGCGTGGCGGGGGGATTTGTCCAGATGATAGGCGGGGGCGAAAATGACGAATGGGAGAGATGAGGATGGATTCCTGAGCTGCGGATGTTTTAGCGGACGGGCATGAGCGGCGCACTGAAGCGGGGTGTTTTTTGAGAGGGGGATTTCAGTGGGGCATTGTGCGTGTCCTAATGCGGGGGGCTGAAGGGGTGGAATGCACTTTGCACTCCAGGAGTTGCCGTGCATGATTCGGGTCCTGTGCAATTTCGACATCCTAAACACGACCTTTACATTCCTGACGAAACTGAACCATGGACCGCGCTGCGGCGAGTGACGCATCTGGGGATTGTTTCGCATCAGGACGACCTCGAAATCGCCGCGTATCATGGCATCACCGAATGTTTTCATGACAAGGATCAGTGGTTTGGCGGCGTGGTGGTGACTGATGGCGCCGGCAGTCCGCGCAAAGGCCCGTATGAGAGCTATACGGACGAGGAGATGCAGAAGGTGCGCCTCATTGAACAGCGCAAGGCGGCGTACGTGGGCGAGTACAGCTTCATGGTGCAACTGGGCTACCCGAGCGATGACATCAAGAAGCCGAAGCATGAGCCGGCGGTGGCGGATCTGAAGTTTGTGCTGGAGCACGCGCAGCCGAAGATTTTGTATCTTCACAATCCCTGTGACCGGCATGACACGCATGTGGCGACCTTTCTGCGCTGCCTGGAGGCGATTCGTGAACTGCCGCCGGAGATGCGGCCGGAGAAAGTCTATGGCTGCGAGGTCTGGCGCAAGCTGGACTGGCTGCTCTCAGACGACAAGGTGATGCTGTGGGTGGACAAACATCCGCACATGCTGCGGCCGCTGCTGGGCGTGTTTGACTCGCAGATCAGCGGGGGCAAGCGCTATGACCTGGCCGAGGAAGGGCTGAGGCACGCAAATGCGACGTATTTTGACTCCCACACGACGGACAAGACGAGCCTCCTCACTTTCGCGATGGATCTGACGCCGCTGACGAAGGATGACAGCATGTGCCCTGTGGAGTACGCCACGAACTATGTGAAGCGGCTTGAGACCGATGTGCATGACCGTGTGAAGAAGTTCATGTGAGCCACCGGGGCTGGCAGGGGCAGGTTGCGCTGATGAGCCGCGGATGCGTAATTTGGTGCTGCGTGGACGCAGCCGGTGGAGCGTGAGACGATGGGGCTGCGGTGCCGCTGATCGACAGGCAGGAACCGGAGCGTAGCGGAGATAGCCAGCCATAGGCTGCCCGAAGGGCGAACGAAGTGAGGCAATGCCTGTCGTACTCAAATAAAAAATGCCAGCCGGTTTCCCGGCTGGCATTTGGATTTTAAAAGCGATGGGGCGGGAAGTTATTCCGCGAGCTTGGCGCTCTTGATGATGATCGGCTCCACTGGCACGTCGCCGTGGGGGCCTTTGCGACCGGTGGGGACGGCGGCCATGGCGTCGACGACGTCCATGCCCTTGGTCACCTTGCCGAAGACGCAGTAGCCCCAGCCGTCCTGGCCTGGGTAGTCGAGGAAGCTGTTGTCCTTGAGATTGATGAAGAACTGGGAGCTGGCGCTGTGCGGGTTGGGCGTGCGGGCCATGGCGAGGGTGCCTTTGACGTTCTTGAGGCCGTTCTTGGCTTCGTTTTCGATCTGGGCGTCCGGCTCCTTCTGCTGCATGTCCGGGGTGAAGCCACCGCCCTGCACCATGAAGTCAGGGATGACACGGTGGAAGATGAGGCCGTCGTAAAAGCCTTTCTTCACATACTTCACAAAATTGGCGACAGAAATGGGGGCCTTGGCGGCGTCGAGTTCGATTTCGATGGTTCCTTTGGAGGTTTCCATCACGACTTTTACGGGTTTGGCGTCACTCACGGTTTGGGCTTGGGTTGTTCCGGTCAGACCGGCAAACGTGAACACGAGAGCGGCAAGAGTCGGTGCGATTGATTTCATAGGTGGGTTGATTGGGGATGGCTAATGAGCCACGAAGGGCTTGATTTGCAATGATCAAAATCAGGGGGCGCAGGTCTTGACGGCTGAGGGGGCGGGGAAATTCAGCGGTCCCGGCAATAGAATCGTGGCTGAGCCTCCAAACCGCTTTTGTTTTTGCAGGGAGGAGCAAACAAAATGCGATGGTGAAACAACCGGAGGCGCGGTCTTGGGCGATCCTTTCTAACCATGAGCACGCAGGCAAGCATCTACCGGATGGTGACTCCCAAGCATTTGTGCCCGTGGGGATTGAAGGGGCTGGACCTGTTGAAACGGCATGGTTTTCAGGTGGAGGACCACCATCTCAAAAGCGAAGAGGAAAATGAACGCTACAAGAAGGACCACGGTGTCGATGAGACGCCGCAGATTTTCATCGCTGGAAAACATGTCGGCGGATACGATGCGCTGCGCAGTCATCTGGGACTGGGCCCGGATCCGAAGGAGGGGAAAACCTATCAGCCTGTGATCGCGGTGTTTTCCATCACCTTGCTGATGGCTGTGGTGGAATGCTGGTCTGAGCGGAACGCGATTGTTCCGCTGCGTGTTGCCGAAGTGTTCATCGCCTTCAGCATGTGCGTACTGGGGATTTTGAAGCTGCGGGATCTTCAGAGCTACGCGACGGGATTTGTCCAGTATGACCTCGTGGCGCAGCGCTATGTGCCTTACGCGTATGTTTATGCCTTCATTGAAACGATTGCCGGAGCGCTGATGATCGGAGGGGTGCTCACGTCGCTCGTAGCGCCGGCGGTGCTGGTGGTCAGCACGATCGGGGCGGTTTCGGTGTTCAAGGCTGTCTACATTGAGAAGCGTGATCTGAGCTGCGCGTGCGTGGGCGGTGGCAGCAAGGTGCCCTTGGGATTCATCTCATTGACCGAAAACGTGATGATGATGGTGATGTCGATCTGGATGCTTGTCAGGTAGCCGGGGTCTTGTTTCCTGATGAGCC
Source organism: Verrucomicrobiota bacterium (assembly GCA_017301975.1). Classification (GTDB taxonomy): domain Bacteria; phylum Verrucomicrobiota; class Verrucomicrobiia; order Verrucomicrobiales; family Verrucomicrobiaceae; genus Prosthecobacter. Next base: position 17,411 of record JAFLEI010000052.1, on the reverse strand, counting down.
GAGGGCTGAAAACAACTCGGCCCGGAAGGACCCAACCAAAATCCTTCCGGGCCTTTAAGTGACCAAGGAGTCCCAACCATGAAGCGACTCCCCAGCTCGTTGTGTGTTTCCTCAGGCGGACCTGAGAAATTTTTGTGAAGCTCTCGCCCCATCTGCGTCATTGATATAGCAGGCACCGGGCCAAGTTTTGCGGGGAAGATGAGAGGGAAGCATGAATCGTGGGGGACGCGGTGATTATGCCACTGCGATGAATTTTGGCAGCGAGGTCTGGAGACAACTCGGCCCGGAAGGACCCAACCAAAATCCTTCCGGGCCTTTAGGTGACCGAGGAGTCCCCAACCATGAAGCGACTCCCCAGCTCGTTGTATGGTTCCTCAGGCGAACCCGAGAAAGTTTGATGAGACTCGCGCCTCACTGAGGAATGATAGAGCAGGCGGCGGGCCAAGTTTGGCGGGGAAGTTTGCGAATCGTGGAAAGCCTGGGTGTGCTCGCGCAGGAAGGTTGATCCATGGCGCTTGGTAAAGCGGTGCCGGAGTCTGAAAACAACTCGGCCCGGAAGGACCCAACCAAAATCCTTCCGGGCCTTTAGGTGACCAAGGAGTCCTAACCATGAAGCGACTCCTCAGCTCGTTGTGTGTTTCCTCAGGCGAACCCGAGAAATGTTTGTGAAGCTCGCGCCCCAACTGAATTGTTGATAGAGCAGCCGGTGGGCCAAGTTTGGCGGGGAAATTTGGAAAATGAAAAAATCATTTCCCTGAAGGCCCAGTCGCCTAGAGGCGGCTTTTTCAGCATGCAGCTCCTGTTTTTGTGAAACGGCTCCTATGCTTTGAAGGCATGCCAGTCGCTCACGCCGATCTGTGAGCAGTGGAAGCCGCATTTTCTCAAGATGGCCTGAGAGGCGTCGAGCGGAATCCCCATATTGATCTGGCGGTCTTCGTTCAATTCGAAAAAGACATTTTTCACCAGGTCTCCTGAGAGCAGCTCCTGTGCGCCCTCTATCACCCATGCATCCGCACCCTCGCAGTCCGTTTTCAAAGTCACCGGTCCGATGGTTTGCTTGAACACTGAGTCCAGCCGACGCACCGCCACTTCAATGGTGGTCTGTCCAAAGCCGGCGGCTATGCCGCCCCAGCCAGACTGTTCCGGAGGCCATGTTTCAAACGCCACCACACCATCTGTCCTGCCAAGGGCGAATTCGTTGATGTGGATATGATGCTGCATACCGTTCATTTCAATATTCCGCCTCAGGCGTTCGACATTGGTGGGAAGAGCTTCGAAAGCTTCGACGGTATTAGATTTGTTCAGGCCGCACCAGAGCAGGGAAAATATCCTGCATTTGCGCCTACATCCAGCAGGAGACCACCACTGCGCGCCAGCTCCGCTATTTTGCGCCCCACCGGCCACTCATATATTCCCGTGTAAGCAATGACTTGATGACCGCAGTCGGATGGCATGAGATTCATTTTCACGCCCGGGACCAGAGCTAGCGGCGCCGCACTGAAGAGCTGAGGCCGCGTCGCCGCATGTCTGGCATGCAGCCGATAAAAAAGCGAGATACGCAGCGGATATGGTATCAATCGAAATATCGAGTGCATGGCTTGGGTTTTATCGTTCGGGGTTTACGCAGGCTCGAACAAGCCAAGTATTACTGATACCGACTTACGCTGGCATTATCCGTCAAAAGTCTCCTGTAGAACAAGCGGAAGCGCAATTCAGTGAAAACCAGTGGGAAATGTCGAGATGATGAATCCCGCGTTACACGAGGCGCGCCAGGCTCTCGGCTGGAGAAAATCGTCAACGCAGGGAGGGCAACAGCGCCGCGGACTCACTTCGGCAGCACGCGGACGATGAAGGCTTTCTTTTCGCCGAAGTACTTGGCTGCGACGCGCTGGATTTCTTTGGAGCTGATGTCGGCCATGATGCCGGGGAGCTTTTGGAAATGATCCCAGCCGAGGCCGTTGATTTCATTCCAGGCGCAGACGTCGGCCATGCCGGTGTTGCCCTGCTGGGCGCGCAGCCAGGAGGAGCGCCAGGTCACGCGGGCGCGGTCGATTTCATCGGTGTGCAGGCCGTTTGAGGCGAGGTCATTGATCTGCGCCATGAGTTCCTTTTCAGCGAGCTTCACCTTTTTGGGGTCGGTGCCGACGTAGAAGTAGAAAGCGCCAGCGCCCATCGCAGCGAAGTTTTGCGCGCCGACGTAGTAGGCGAGGCCGAGTTCTTCACGAATGCGGTTGAAGAGGCGGCTGCCCATGTCGCTGCAGGCTTCGTCGATGAGATTGAGTGCGTGCACGTCGCGGTCTTCGAGGCCGACGGTGCGGAAGCCGACAACGATGACGGCCTGCTCCTTGTCGAGGTGTTCGGTCCAGGCGGCGGGCTTGGCGCTGGCGTGGTATTCACGGCCCAGGGCGATCTGGCGGTTGCCGCGCGGCAGCTTGGCGAAGGCTTTCTCCACCTGCGCTTTGACCACGGAGGCTTTCACATCGCCAAAGACGGAGATGACGCCGTTGCCAGTGGCAAAGCTGGCATGCAGCATGGCGCGGCAGTCGGTGAGCTTCAAGGCGGCCACGGACTGCTCCGTGCCGAGCGCGGTGCGGTGGAAGGGCTGGCCGGCAAAGATCTCGCGCCGGGCCTTGCGCATGGCGACGGTGAGCGGGTCTTCCTTCTCTTCGAGGATGTGGGCGATCTGGCGCTTCTTCACCTCGGCAAGCTGGGCCTGCGGCAGGGTGGGATTGAGAATGAGATCGGCCACGAGATCGAGCGCATCGGATTCATCGCCACGCATGACATCCGCACCGATCATGTAGCGGTGCGCGTCTGCGGAGCAGATGAGGCTGCCGCCGCGATTTTCCAGTTCGGAGGCGATCTCCGCCGCGGCGCGCTTCTTGGTGCCTTTGAGCAGCATCTGCGCGGAGATCTGCGTGACGCCGGCGGAGAGATCTGTCTCTGCGAGAACGCCGGCGAGGAAGTTGGTGCGGACGCTGACCAGCGGCAGGCGCGGATTTTCCCCCACCAAGAGGATGAGGCCGTTCTTCAGCTTGAAGCGCTGAATGTCCGGCCGTGCGGAGTCGGCGGAGGCTTTGGCCTTGGTATCGGATTCGACATCGCTGCCCACCACCACGGTGCTCATCGCTTCCGGGCTGAGGTAGCGGCGTGCGGCATCGCGAATGACCTCTGGCGTGAGGGCGGAGATGGCATTGAGGAACTGGCGCTGGTAGTCGAGCGAGCCGGAGAGCAGCCAGCCGTTGCCGAGGCTGCTGGCCTGGCCTTTGACGGTGCTGAGCGTGCGAAGCTGGCTGCTGAGGGTGGCGCGCACGGCCTTCTGAAGCTCGGCGCGGCCCGGGCCGGTTTTCTGCAGGGTGGCAATGACATCCAGCATGCCCTTCTTCAGCTTTTCGGCGTCTTCAGGATTGCACTCGGCCTCGACATTGAAGAGGCCCACCTCTGGTGCGCACCAGGCGCCGGCCCAGATGTAGTGCGCGAGGCTGCGCTTCTCACGCAGCTCCTGGTACAGGCGTGAGCTGCGGCCGGAGCCCAGCAGGAATGCCAGCACGTCCAGCGCGGGCTTATCCGCATGGTTTTCACCCGGAATCTGCCAGCCGAGGGCGATGCGTGTGAGCTCGGTGGTGAAGTTTTTGGTGGCGGCGCGGCTGCCGTGCTGGGGCGGTTCCGCAGGGAGGAGCACGGGGTCAAAAGCACGGCGCTGCCAGTCGCCGAAGTGAGCGCGAACGGTTTCCAGGATGGCGGAGGTTTCGACATCTCCGGAGATGACGATGAAGGTGTTGTTCGGCACGTAGTGGCGCTGCACAAAGCCGTACACGTCCGCACGGGAGATCTGGTCGAAGACTTCGCGATGACCGATGATGGGATGGCGCAGCGGGTGCTGACGGAAGGCGGTGGCCTGCATCAGATGCTGGATCGTGCTGCCGGGATCATCGTTGTCCATGGCCATCTCGCGGCGGATGACGTCCTTCTCACGCGTGAGTTCATCGGCGTCGAATTTTGAATGGCGGATCATGTCCGCGAGGATGTCGAGATAACCTTCGGCATGCTCGGCCAGGCCGTCGATCCAATACACGGTGCGATTGAAGGAGGTGTAGGCGTTCACGTAGCCGCCCAGCGCCTGGATGCCCTGGGAGATCTGCGCTGGGTCGCGCTTGTCAGTGCCTTTGAAAAGCATGTGCTCCACGCAGTGCGCGATGCCCGCGCCCGTGTGCTGCTCCTCGTGCATGCTGCCGGCCTTGATCCACACCTGCACGCTGACGAGAGGGTGGGCGTGGTCTTCACGCACGATGACTTCGAGGCCGTTGGGCAGGGTGGTGACGGTGGCATCCAAGGAGGGGACGGAAAGCGCGCCTGCTTTGGCAGGCACAGCACGGGACAGAACTTTTTTCATGAGGATTTTTTCTCGCGCTCTTCACGCAGAGAGGCTGGGAGGAAAGGGGTGGTGAAGGCGATCTCGAAGTCGTAGCCGCCGGCGAAGTCTTCGATGCTGTCTCCGTCGTTTTTGCCGAAGTAGCCGCAGTCGATCAGGTTATAAACGATGTTGCCCACATCCTCGCCGCGACGGAGGCCCCATTGGTCAAGGATGATGAAGGACATGGGGCCGTACTCGGAAAGCACGTGGTCCCGGAAGCCTGCGAGCAGCTCCTGGCCGCTGACGTGCTGATCCTCGGCGTGCTCCTCGCGGAATTTTTTGGCGGCGATGTGCAGGGCGTCACGCACCAGCTCGTAGGCGGCTGGCTGATAGCGTTTGTCTTTATGGATCGAGCGGCGGACGGCCTCGACAAAGCTGATGGAAGTCATGGACGGTCAAACAATGGAGCGGAGAAGGGCAGGGTCAATGGAGGGTGACGAATGACGAATGACGAATGGGGGCGATCCTTCGTGGAGGAGCTAATGGGCGGTGATGGCTTCCTGGAGGATGGCCTCGAAGCGTTCGGCCATGCGAGTGGCGCTGAATTCCTGGCGGACTTTGTTGATTCCGTTTTTGGAGAGCCGCTCGCGGTGCTCGTCGTCGTTGAGCAGGGCTTCGAGGGTGTCTGCCAGCGCCTTGGCGTCGTCGGGCTTGCAGAGCACACCGCCCTCAGTGGCGGCGATGAGTTCCGGGAAGGCACCATGGTCCGGCTGCACCACGGGGACTCCGCTGGAGACGGCCTCGATCACATAGAGCCCGAAGGCTTCGCCGTAGGTGGCGGGCACGCTGAAGACGGTGAGGTCGTGGAAGAAATGCACCTTGTCTTTGAAGCTGACATTGGGCAGCCACTCCACGCGCTTTTCCAGTCCGGCGGCCTTGAGCTTGCGCTGGAGTTCGGCCACATATTTTTCATCGATGGGCGTCTTTGCGCCGCCGATGCGCAGCTTCACGCGAGGCACGGAGCCGCGTTTGGCCAGGTCGATGAAGGCATCCACCAGCGTGGTGAGGCCCTTGCCGTGGATCATGCGGGCAAAGTAGCCGATGGTGGGCCAGTTGGGGTCCGGGGAGGAGGTGGTGAAGGCGGTGGTGTCGATGCCATTGGGCATGACTTTGATCTGCCCTTCAGCGGCATCCAGGCGCTCACGCATCAGGCTGGCGTAGAACTGGCTGGGGGAGATGAAGCGGCGAATGCTGCGCGCATTGCGCTGCATGGCCTCCCAGCATTGGGCGCGGTAGGGCTCAGGCAGGGTGTCGAGAAAGCTGTCCTCCCCCTGCAGGGAGCAGACGACGGGAATGCCCAGCTCTTTTTCAATCGCCGGGGCGAGGCCGGTGAGCAGGCTGTTGGAGAGGGAGATGACGTCAAATTTGCCGTGGCCGCGGATCCATTCGAGGAGCTTGTGCCACTCCCCCCACTGGCGGCCTTCGGAGCCGAGCAGCGCGCCGAGGGTCATTTCACCCAGCACCTTGGGGCTGGTCATGCCCATGCGTTTGGAGGCCAGGCGCAGGCGGTCCGGCTTGTTGATCCAGGTGTGGACGAATCTTGGCAGCTTGTGAAACCAGGTGAACTTCTGCTGCAAAAAGAGCGAGATGCCGCCGATCTGCACCGGCAGCTCCTGCGAGCCGAATTCGCGGTCCGTGACCAGCGGGAGGTAGAGCGGCGCCATGAGGGCATCGTGGCCGCGAACGCGCAGGGCCTTGATCAGCGCGTGGTCGCGCAGGCAGCTTCCGCAATGGAAATTGCCGGTGCCGGGGGTGAGGTGCAGGATGCGCATGGAGGATGCTTGGGAGGGGGGAAATGGCGAAAGGGCGAGAAGGGATACGTGGGAGTGGCCTGATTCGTTATTTGGATTTCGGCAGACTGGGAGAATAAGGGCGGGCGAAGGGAAAAACGCGAAAACCCGAACACCATGGCGGCATTCGGGTTTCAGTCATTCAGTGGACATTCTGCATGCGTGATTCGTCTTACGTTTCACTCAGGCCGCGGGCCATGACGACCTTGCCGGTGCGGACGGTTTCGACGATTTCGAACTTGGTGAGGAGGCGGACGGCGGCGTCGAGCTTCTCGGAGTTGCCGCTGATGAGGGCGATGAGGCTGTCTTCCTGGAGATCGACGGTCTTGCCGTTGTAGTGCTCAATGATCTGGAGGATCTCGGTGCGTTCAGCGGCGCTGGCGGCGACCTTGATGAGCACCATTTCCTTGGAGACGGCGTCGCGGTCGGTGTGTTCGACGCAATGAATGACGTCGATGAGCTTGTTCACCTGCATGATGATCTGGTGCAGGCCTTCGGGATGACCGCTGATGCCGATGGTCATGCGGCTGAAGCGCGGATCGCGCGTCTGGGAGACGACGAGGGACTCGATGTTGAAGCCACGGCGGCTGAACACGGCGCAGATGCGGCCGAGGACGCCGGGCTGGTTGTTCACCATGACGCTGAGCGTGTGGATGTTGATGATGTCAGCCTGCGGGCCTGGCTTTTTGTCGGTGGTGGCGGGGATGCGTTCGCTCATGGGATTTTTGATTTACGTTTGGTGATTGATGCTTTGGCGGAAAGGCGGCGCTTGGCGATTTTGAAGTAGTTGGAGTCTTTCTCAATGCCGAGCCATTTGCGTTTGAGCTTTTTGGCCGCTGCTGCGGTGGTGCCGGAACCGAGGAAGGGATCGATGACGAGGTCTCCGGCGTCCGTGGAGCAGGCGATGAGTTTGTCGATGAGGTTGAGCGGCTTCTGCGATGGGTGGCCGCACTTTTCTTTGGAGATGCCTTTCAGGCTGGGCACGCGGAGGATGTTGGTGGCGTATTTGCCGCTTTCGAGGTGCGCGCGGCGCGCAGCTTTGTCCTTGTAGCGCTTGTCGCGGAGGTAGAGCTCGATGGTGGCGGCATCATACGGAATGCGCACGGCGTCCTTGTTGAACTTCACTTGATCACCTTTGCGCAGGACGAGGATCATTTCGTACTGCGGGGTGAAGCTGTCGCGGCGTTCGTCATAGCCCACCGCGCGATCCCAGATGATGAGATCGTGAAACTGGTGCTGCTGACTGAGACGTGACATGAGGTGGAGGAAGGTGTGCTCGCGCTTGCCTAGCTGGCCGAAGATGAAGGCGAGGCCGTCATCGCGCAGGACGCGCATGGATTCCGCCACCCACGCATCGCACCAGGCGAGGTAGTCGGCGGCTGTTTTCCACTGGGTGTCCCAGGCTTCATCTTCGAGAACGTTAAAATAAGGAGGATCGGCGATGATGGCCTGAGCGACGCCAGCAGGGAGCTTTTTGAGTTCCGTGAGGGCGTCTCCCTGAATGATGCGGTTGGCTTTCATCGACCAAGAGGGATGCGGACAGGGATGCCCGCGCTCCCTTGATTACGTGGAACCGGTGGGCTTCTCCATTTTCTGTTTTGGAGCTTCGGTGATCATGTCCTCGAGCGCGGCACCGGCGGGGATCATCGGGAAGACGTTTTCCGTTTTGATGCACTCGGCTTCGATGATGCAGGGGCCGTCATTGTAGTCGAGGGCCTGCTGGAGGACGCGCTCGACATCAGCGGGACGGCGGATGTGCCAGCCTTTGATGCCGTAAGCTTCGCCAAGCTTCACGAAGTCGGGGTTGCCGATGAGATCGACGCCGCTCTCGCGGTTCTCAAAGAAGAGCTCCTGCCACTGGCGGACCATGCCGAGGTAGCTGTTGTTCAGGATGAGGATCTTGATGGGGAGCTTGTGGATGGCGGCGGTGGCCAGCTCAAACAGGGTCATCTGGAAGCCGCCGTCGCCGGAGATGGAGACGACGAGCTTGTCCGGGCAGGCGAGCTGGGCACCGATGGCCGCAGGGAAGCCGAAGCCCATGGTGCCGGCGCCGCCGGAGCTGAGCCAGTGGTAGCTTTCGTCGTTCTTGTAGAACTGCGCGGCCCACATCTGGTGCTGACCGACGTCCGTGGAGATGATGGCCTTGCCCTTGGTGAGGGTGTAGAGCTCATCAATGACCTGCTGCATGCGGAGGCCGCCCTGCTTCTTGTAGGTGAGGGGGAATTTCTTCTTGTAGCCGTCGAGTGTGGCGAGCCAGTCTTCGGTGGGGAGTTTTTCGACGAGGGGAAGGAGATCGCTGAGAGCGGCCTTGGCATCGCCCTTGATGGTGACGTCCACCTTGATCATCTTGTGGAACTCAGCGGCATCGATGTCGATGTGGATGAGCTTGGCATTGCGGCCAAACATGTGAGGCTTGCCAATGATGCGGTCATCAAAGCGGGAGCCGACATTGAAGATGAGGTCGGCTTCGACGATGGCCTTGTTCGCATAGGCGGTGCCGTGCATGCCCAGCATGCCGAGGGAGAGGGGGTGGGTCTCAGGGAAGACGCCTTTGCCAAGCAGGGTGGTGGTGACCGGGCAGCCGAGGGTCTCTGCCAGCATGAGCAGTTCCTTGTCGGCACGGGCGATCATGGCCCCCTGACCGGCGAGGATCACGGGGCGCTTGGCACCTGCGAGCAGGCGGGCGGCTTCTTGAATTTTAGCCTGATCAATCTTGAAGTTTTCTTCGGGATGGTAGCCGGGCAGGTCCATCGGCTCGTCGAAGGAGCCGGTGAAGGGGCCCTGGCTGAAGTCCTTCGGAATATCGATCAGAACCGGACCCGGGCGACCGGTGGTGGCGATGTGGTAGGCCTCCTTGGCGATGCGGGGCAGGGAATTGGAGCTCTTGATCAGGTAGTTGTGCTTAACGACCGGGCACGTGATGTTGAAGATGTCGGCTTCCTGGAAGGCGTCCTTGCCCAGCATCCAGCTGACCGTCTGACCGCAAAGGACGATCATCGGGACGCTGTCCATCTGGGCGGTCATGAGGCCGGTGATGGTGTTGCCGGCGCCGGGGCCGGAGGTGACGAGAACGACGGCGGGCTTGCCGGTGGCGCGGGCGTAGCCGTCAGCCATGTGGACGGCTCCCTGCTCATGGCGGACGAGAACGAACTTCATGTTCGTCTTCACGGTCTGCAGCGCGTCGAAGATCGGGATGGCGGCACCGCCGGAATACCCGAAGACGTACTCAATGCCGAGATCGGCGAGGGTTTTGATGAGGGCTTGTGCGCCGTCCATTTTTTGCTGACTCATGATGGTTGGGGTGAAAATTGCGATTTAGAGCGGTAAAATGGGGTTAAATTGGGAAATCGCAATTGAAAAATGGGGTTTTTGGGGGTGAGTTCGCTATGTTTTGAGGTGTGGAGGGTTAAAAATGCTCGATTTTGAGGTGATAATTTGAATTTGGCTTGATGGGTGTGTTCAAAGTTTGTAATTTGAGGACGAGTCGGGCCTCGATGGTCTTTGCCGACGTTCAAAAACACCACCAGCCTCGAAACCGAAGGTGGCGGGGAGGATTCCGCAGAGTTCACCCCTACCAATCCACACTTGCCCCGAGCCATGCCGCTAGCCCGAGGAGGAGCAGGCTGAGCCAGAACCAGCGATTGAAGAGCCGGTCCCACCAGCGCCGTGACTCGGCCTCCATGGGCGACTCACCGACGCGTGAGTTTTCCGCCATTCTCTCAGAACCCAAACGCAGCACCCCGAACAGTCCCAAAAGACTGTCCACCACACGGACCGCAAAGACGATGACGTGGCCGATGAGTTCTTCGAGCATTGGGCGGGAGGTGAATTGGAGTTAGAGGCCTTGTTCCGGTGAGAGAAAAGGTTCTTCTAGGCCAGCTCTCCGCAGCGAAAGAGCCATGCTTCGGCTCTGCCTGCCATTACAATTGCAGCTTCTAACTCTCAGCTCCACCAATGCCAAGCCAACCCAACGGCTGCTGCGATCAGCAGCAGAATGAGGCAGATGAGGCCGCAGGTGACCGATGCCCCCCGAGATTCGCGTTCTGTACGGGACTCGCCGGGAGGGGCGTCTTTGAACAAAAACTTGTCGGCAGACCACAAGGCCCTGAAGAACTCTGCGATGGCCGTCAAGAAGCTGAACATGAGCGGCTACTTCTTGATCCGGTACAAATTCCCCTCGGTGCGAATCAGGAGATCCGAGCCGATCACGGCGTAGGAGGCGAGGCTGCGTTCGCCGAGGTCGTTCTGGGCGAGGATTTCAAACTTCTTGCCGGGCTTCACGACGACGCCGAGGCCTTTTTCATCCTGGAGGTAGAGTTTGCCGTCGGCGGCGAGGAGGGACGCGGAGATGGGGCCGGTGCAGCGTTCGGAGTAGTGGATGGCGCCGGTCTTGGCATCGGCGCAGGTGAGGATGCCGTTGTCGGCGACGAAGTAGAGTTCATCGCCAATGACGGCCATGCTGGGATTGTGCGGGGCGGCTTTGTCGATGGTCCAGCCGAGGTGGGTGGCGGTGACATCGCCTTTGGAGGAGGCGTCCACTTTGATGGCGTAGAGGACGGGCTTGTCGTAACCGCTGGAGAGGTAGATCATGCCGTGGGCGTAGATTGGGCGGGGGACGACGGAGTAGCCCTGATCGTAGTTGAAGTGCCAGATTTCGGTGCCGGTCTTGGGATCGAGGGCATTCACCACGCCGCTGCCGGGGGTGATGAGCTGCTTCTGGCCGGCGACGTCGATGAGGAGCGGGGTGCAGAAGGAGAACTTCTTTTTGGCATCGGACTGGCGGGCAAAGGTCCAGCGGGCCTTGCCGGTGGTCTTGTCCAGCGCGATGACCTTGGGCTCGGTTTCGGCGTCGGCATTGAAGATGAGGAGGTCTTCGAAGAGGACGGGGCTGCTGCCATTGCCATGCACGGGGGAGTAGGCGAACTCCTGGGTGGACCAAATCGTCTTGCCAGTGGCCGCATCAAGGCAGGCGGTGCCGAGGTGGCCGAAGTGGATGTAGAGCTTGCCGTCCTCAAACACGGGTGTGGGGCTGGCGTGACTGTTTTTGCGATGCGCACGTGGGGCGGTGGCGGTGAAGAGCTCCACGTCCCAGACGGGCTTGCCGGTGGCGGCGTCCAAAGCGAGGGCGTGCAGGGAGCGGTCGGCCTTCGGGTCTTCCACGCCGCTGATTGGCAGGGCGGAGGTGAGGAAGATGCGATCACCGATGACCACGGGTGAGGACCAGCCGACGCCTGCGATAGGAGCTTTCCATGCGATGTGCGAGGTGGGGCTCCAGGTGAGGGGGAGGTTGGTGGCGGAGGAGTGGCCCTGGGCGGCGGGGCCGCGGAACTCGGGCCAGTTTTGGGCGGTCGGTGCGGTGGGGGCAGCCGCGAGGAACGTTGTGGACGAGAGCAGGAGAGCGAGAGGAAGGCGCATGAGGTGGAAAGAACGCAACGAATGGGCCGACGTTTTCAGAGTGCCAAGAGAAGACAGGTTGATTGCAAAGGGGGAGGGCGCGATTTTATCTTGAGCGCCCCATAAAGGATGCCAGCGTCCCTAGGTAAGCATGGCTACCCATTGATGTCTTGAAGCGTGACGGGGGACAGTTTCCCTTGGCAGAGAGGGGAAATCCTGTAGCATGGGGCCGGTTGCAGGAGCGTGCTGCATCTCTTAAATTCATACGCGATTTTTTGAATGAAAAGCTTCATTACGACATTGGCATTCTGCATCGGGCTTTCGACAGCCATGGCGGCTGATGAACTGGCCAAGTTGAAGACGGCTTATCAGGCTGCCATTCTGAAAGCGGTCTCTCCGGTCAATGCCACCTATGAGAAGGAACTGCAAAAACTCCTCGAGCAGTACACCAAGGAGGGAAAACTTGATGCGGCGGCAGAGGTGATCGCGGAAATCAAGCTGATCAATTCTACCAGCGCTCAGACGGCTTCTAGCAGTGCCGCTGCCTCAACCAACTCAAAACAAGGAGGTCAGGCCTCTGAAAGCACGGATCATGCGGCCAACCAGCGGTTCTTCGTGAAAAAGACCTGGAAAACACCCACGGGGACCCTGTTTGCTTTCGATGAAAAAGGAACCGGCTCGCGATCTTTTGGCAATGACAAGACGGCATTTATCTGGCGGCAAATGCCTGATGGGGTGGTCCAGGTGACAGGTGAAAGGAACGAAGGGAGCCGCATTGACACCTGGTATCTTCGTTTTGTCAGCAAGACCGAGGCTTATTACGGCTCTGCACCGGATGAAATTGGGATGAAGCTGACAGTTCAACCCAGATAAAGCCGTGCACGATGCGTCTGCGTCGTAGCGCCGATGAACGGGATCAGCGCCGCTTGCAGAGTCTGGCTGGACAGAGGGCTGAGGACGAAGAGCATTCAACACCTCGCGAAAGCGGTAGCTCCGATGCAGGCTTGCGCCATGCATCATCGCGACCGCACTCCAGGACGCTGGTGCGCTGTTTGAAGAGGCCGTGTGTTTGCGGCGGTGCTGCGCTGGCGCGTTTGCTTATGCGCCTTCCGGCAGGGCGACGTAGGGCTCTTCGTTGAGCACCACTTTCTTGGAGCCGCTGAGGAGCTTGATCCATTCGAGGAGGCAGCCGAGGAAGATGATGGCGACGGCGAGGAGGAAGAAGGCGGTGACGGCGGTGTCCACGTTGAAGTTGAACTGCTGGGCGGCCCAGGTTTTCATTTCCGCAGGGGTGCCACCCGCGGCGAGCTTTTTACCATACATCTCCGCACCGGCGATGAAGCCCATGCGAGGGTCTTTGTCGAAGAGCTTGATGTAGCCGGCAGCGAAGGTGGCGCTCATGAGGAAGACCAAGGGGATGACGGTGACGAGGAGGTAGCGGGCCTTGCCCATCTTGATGAGGATGGTGGTGCCGAGGCAGAAGGCGATGACGGCGAGGAGCTGGTTGGCGATGCCGAAGAGCGGCCAGAGGGTGTTGATGCCGCCGAGGGGATCGACGACGCCCTGATAGAGGAAGTAACCCCAGGCGGCGACGAGGAGGGCGCTGGCGAAAACGTTGGCGGGGAGGCTGCGGGTGTTGCCCAGAGGTTTCCAGATGCCGCCGAGGAAGTCCTGAAGGATGAAGCGGCCGACGCGGGTGCCGGCATCAATGGTGGTGAGGATGAAGAGGGCCTCAAACATGATGGCGAAGTGATACCAGAAGGCCATCCAGGCGGGGCCAAAGGCGCGGGCAAACATCTGCGCCATGCCTACGGCGAAGGTGGGGGCTCCGCCAACGCGGCCAAACATGGTTTTTTCGCCGATGTCGGCGGCCAGCTTTTCCATGCCGGTGACGGTGACGGGGAATCCGGTGGTGGTGATCATCTGCGCCACGGCAGTGGCCTGGGAGGGATCAGTCTGCGCCACCTTGGCGGCGGCGGCATTGATGGCGAAGTATTCGCCGGGCTGCAGCGCGCAGGCGGCGACGAGGGCCATGAGGGCGACGAGCATCTCGGTGATCATGGCACCGTAGGCGACGCTGCGGATATCGGCCTCGTTGTCGAGGAGCTTGGGCGTGGTGCCGGAGGAGATGAGGGCGTGGAAGCCGGAGATGGCCCCGCAGGCGATGGTGATGAAGACGAAGGGGAAGACGCTGCCGAGGAAGACGAGGCCGGTGCCGTCCACGAACTTGGTGAGCTTGGGCATGTGCAGCTCGGGAGCGACCCAGATGACGACGATGGCGAGCACGGCCACGGTGCCGATCTTCATGAAGGTGCTCAGGTAGTCGCGGGGCGCGAGGAGCATCCAGACGGGGAGAACGGAGGCGGCGAAGCCGTAGATCATGATGGACCAGGCGATGGTCTCGCCTTTGTAGTCGAAGAAGTGCTCGACGCCCCAGTCCTTGAGGTGGCTGCCGGCCCAGACGCTGACGAGCAAACCGATGATGCCAAAGATCGTGATGTTGCGGACGCTGACGCCGAAGATGGTGTGACCAAAGCCCATGATGAAGGCCAGCGGGATGGTCATGACGATGGTGAAGAGGCCCCAGGGGCTTTCGGCGAGTGCTTTGACGACGACGAGGCCGAGCACGGCGAGGAGGATGGTCATGATGGCGAGCACGGACACCATGGCGACGAGGCCGACGACGGGATTGACCTCTTCCTTGAGCATCTGGCCGACGGATTTGCCGCCGCGGCGGATGGAGGCAAACATGACAATCGCATCATGCACACCGCCGCCGAGGGTGGCACCGATCAAGATCCAGAGCATGCCGGGGAGGTAGCCGAACTGCGCGGCGAGGACGGGGCCGACGAGGGGACCGGGGCCGGCGATGGCGGCGAAGTGGTGGCCGAAGACGACCCATTTGTTGGTGGGAACGAAGTCCTTGCCGTCCTTGTGGGTGATGGAGGGCGGGGCGCGGTGCTTGTCGAGGACGAGCACCTTGGTGATGAGCCACTTGCTGTAAAAGCGATAGGCGACGGCGAACGAACACAGACCGGCCACGACGAGCCACAGGGCATTGATGGTCTCTCCTTTGTGCAGGGCTGAGAAGGCGACGGCACCGGCTCCGAGCAGGGAGATGGCGATCCAGATGAGGACTTGAAGGGGCTTGGGCATGGTGGGGAGAGTACTCCAGTCGCGGCGCGGCTGGATTTGGACAGGGAATTTGAAGGAAAAGAGAGACGGACTAAACGGCTTCAGAGAGGCTCCAGTTGCAGCGCAACTGGACTACTTTGCTGGCGCGTTGGTCTTCGCCGGCTTCGGTGGCGGCGGGGCGACGTAAGGAGGATTGGTCATGGCGCCGGGGGCGGTTTCTTTGAGGTTTGGCGGGACGTCGGCTTGGACATCACCGAGGGCCCACTTCACGCCGCCGATGAGGATTTCCTGGAAGGTGGGATTGGTCCAGACGTCCTCGCGGTGGCCCATGGCGGTGTACCACACGCGGCCTGCACCTTCCTTGCGTGCCCAGGTGCTGGGGTAGGGGGGGCGCTCGTATTCTTTGCCCTCCATGGCGGGGGCGTCGATCACGCTGAGGACGTGGATGTCGGAATTGAAGTCTTTGAGGGAGTACCACTCCTCCATGAAGCCATAGGTTGCGCCGACTTTTTCGAAGCCGGGGAACTTGGCGTCGGTGACGGTGTTTTTGGCGTCCTGCTGCTTGCCGTGCTTGATGAACTCGGCGCCGAGGAAGTGGACGTAGGCGTCTGCTTTGTCGCCGTGGTTCAGGTAACGCTCAGGACCTTTCTGCGATTCGTTGTCGGTGTGGAAGGTGTCGCTGGCGGAATGCGTGCCGATGAAGCCTTTGCCGCTCTTCACGTAGTCAAAGAGGGCCTGCTTGCCCTCCATCGACATGGGCGGATTTTTGTCGGTGCCTTCGCTGCAGAGATCGCCGGTGGTGTAGAAGAAGACCGCGTCAAACTGGGCGAGGTAGTCCTTGCTGAATTTGGAGCCGTCCTTGGAGAAGGTGAAGTCCCAGCCGTTCTTTTCGCCGAGTTCCAGCAGCACTTTTTCGGCATAGCTGGGCTGGCCGTTTTTCCAGGAGATGACGCTGTGCTCAAAGCCGCTGGACTTGGAGAAGAAGAGGATCTTGTGCTTGGGGGCGGGCGCAGAAAAGGCCACGACGCAGGCAGCGGCGGCCAGCATCAAGGGAGCGGCGAGTTTTTTGATCATGAGGGGCGGATTCTGGCGGGTTTTTGAAAACAAGGCAAGGCAGTGTTGCATGCCTTGTCATTTCGACCGGGCTGATTACGATGGCGCGAATGATGCGCTTTCTCTTACTTTGGATGTCTCTGCCCCTCTGCGTACTGCTCTGCCAGTGCGGCTCCAGCGCGGGATCGCGCTGGGAGTACAAATTTGCCCCGGGCAAGACGGCGGTCATCATCGGCGGCAGGGCGGTGCCGCCGGCCAACGCCCCTGCGGCGGTGCTGCGGGCGATCTCCGCAGGCAATCGCATCTGCACCATGCCCTACCGTCGTGGCGGCGGGCACGCACGCTTTGACGACAGCGGCTATGATTGCTCCGGCACCACGTCCTACGTGCTGCATGCCGCAGGGGAGCTCAGCAAGCCGACCGTGTCCGGGGCCTTCCGCAGCTACGGGAGCAGCGGCCGTGGCAAGTGGATCACCGTTTATGCGCGGAAGGGGCACGTGTTTCTGGAGGTGGCCGGTCTGCGGCTGGACACCGGCTACAGTGATGCGGACAGCAGCGGCCCGCGCTGGAGCAGCCGCTCACGGCCCACGAAAGGCTACACCATGCGCCACCCCTCTGGCCTATGATTCCCATCGAAGCCATCGTTTACCGGCCAAATGTCGCTGCAATCCTGCAGCGGGAGAACGGCGACATCTTTGTCGCGGAGCGCATCAACATCCAAGGTGCGTGGCAGTTTCCCCAAGGGGGCATTGATGAAGGCGAGGATGCGGAAACGGCGCTGTTTCGCGAGCTGGAGGAGGAGATCGGCGTGAAGCGTGAACTGCTGCAGATCATTCAACGGCGGGACGGCTACCGTTACTCGTTTTCAAAGGGGCGGCTCAAATATGGCATCTACGGCGGTCAGGAGCAGGCCTATTTCCTGTGCCGTTTCAATGGCGCGGATACCGATTTCAACCTGGATGCCACGCATCGCGAGTTTGCGGGCTTCAAGTGGATCAAGCCGTCTGAGTTTCAGATGGACTGGGTGCCCAAATTCAAGCGCCGTGTTTACCGCCAGGTGATGCTGGACTTCTTTGGCATCGAGCTGGTCTGAGGGTGGACGACCACGCGCAGTTGAAAAAAGAGGTCGGAGGTCAAACCACCCTTCGCGAAGATGAGTGCATGACATCGTAGGACGGTCGTGGCGAAGCCCGCCCGTCTGTCAGCGCACGGCAAACACCTTGCGGGTGGAGCGTGCCAGCGGCCTCGGGGCGTGTCAGCGCACGGCAAGACACCAAGGCGTACGAAGGTCCTCGCAGTCGGGCGGTTTGGCGGAGGAGGCGGTGGGCGATGAAAACATGCTGGACGCCAAACACGGCCGACCTACGGCCCGGAGTGCCGCGCGAAGTTCGTAGGACGGTCGTGGCGAAGCCCGCCCGTCTGTCAGCGCACGGCAAACACCTTGCGGGTGGAGCGTGCCAGCGGCCTCGGGGCGTGTCAGCGCACGGCAAGACACCAAGGCGTACGAACGTCCTCGCAGTCGGGCGGTTTGGCGGAGGAGGGGTGGGCGATGAACATACGCTGGACGCCAAACACGGCCGACCTGCTATGAGGGCATTGTCAAAGGTGAGTTGTTGTTTTTCTTC
>JAFLEI010000051.1 GCA_017301975.1 Verrucomicrobiota bacterium | reverse complement strand
AAGCGTTGGGCTTGCGCCAGCACCCGGCGAGACAAACTCGCCGCACATTTCCTCTCCCTCATCGAGTTTGCTGCCGTCATCGACTGGCTTCAATACGGCCGATGAGGGTTTTCAAACACCGCCTAGCACTGCGCGACGGTTATGGTCCGAGTTTTGAGGGATGCGAATTGTCGGTGTTTTACTCACTTTGAAGTTGGCGGATGCGGACACAGCTGGGTAAGTGCAGCAAGCAATGTTTGCGCCTCTGTCCCTTTGGAATCGAAGCCGTATTCAACGTGGCCAAATACGCCGGCGGGCAGTGTATATGTGGAGCAGTGCCAGCATACGGCAGTTTCTAAAACGAGCCTGCCTTGATGTCGGAAACGCAGGGCATAATAGGGGCTGAAGCACAGCGCGGCGTAATGCCGGTCGAAATCGATGCCTCGCCAGACCGATGCGAGTTGTGCTGCTTCCGCACCTCGAACGGAACGGCGGCTGATGGTGCCGACGGGTGGTCCGAGATCGGGTGAAAAAGAGTCAGGCGTGCATTCTGCCACCTCGCCACCGAGCGCCAGTATCTCCACTTCATCAACCGCCGGGAGGTTCCGTCCGAGTTCCTCGCTGGCCAGTGTGACACGACCCAGATAATAAGCTCGCACAGTCTTGATCCAGAAATTGCGTGACAAATAAATTCCGAGCACGAGCAGCAAAAGGATGCCGAGCGTTCGCACCAAGATGCGACGCCAGCTCTTTGGCCCGGAGGTGGTTGGCTGTAATGTCATGAGCAGTAGTCTTTGGCCGGTGCTCAGTTTGCATCAATGCTGCTGACGCAGGCGGGCTTGGGCTCCCTACTTCTTCTCCAGCGGGTGCTCTTTGAGAATCTCATCGACCATGTAGAAAATCGCGCGGTCTTTGGTCTCTTCACGCACACGTTTGACGTCCTCGACTTTGACCATGGGGAGGTTGTTGCCGAAGGACTGATGCACGTAGGAAATGACGGCGGCGATTTCTTCGTCCTTGAGCAGCGGGCCAAAGCCCATCATGGGCGGGGTGCCTTTTTCGGGGCCGTATTTTTTGCCCTGGAAGTCGAGCGGGCCGAAGAGGCCTTTGAGCACGATCTTGATGACGCGGTCGCCGTTGCCTTCCAGCCAGTTGCTCCCGGCGAGGCCGGGATAGATGTTTTCCACGCCCTTGCCGTCGGCCTGATGGCAGGTGACGCAGTGGGCTTCGCGGTTGAAGACTTCTTTGCCGAGGTCGTAGAGCTTCTTGTCAGCGCCGGAGAGTTTTTTATCGGAGGGGCCAAAGCTGGCGTCCGGTGTGGCGCGCAGGCGGGCGGCGAGCAGCGGCTCCTTGCCGAGAACATCCTTGCCCTCAGGCAGCGAGGTGAGCTGCTTCATGGTCTCGCGGAAGCAGTAGTCGATGTAGTAGTCCTTTTCGAGCATCACCAGCTTGGCGAGCTCGATGGCTTTCATCACGTCGGGGCCTTTGACGAAGCTGAGCGCTCGGACAGCTTCGAGGCGGACGCGCGGGGCGCTGTCCTTGATGCCGGCTTCGAGGATGGCGAGCGTGTCTGGCACGCGGTCGCTCCAGTAGTTGGTAACACGGATTGCCTGGGCACGGGCGCGTGGCTCGGGGGATTTGAGGACGGCGTTGAGCAGGGGGAGATTGACGACGTTGTGCCACTGATGGACCCAGAGGGCCTCCAGGCGGTGGTGCTCGTAGTTTTTGTCCGCCTTGTCGAGCGCGGCCTCCCACTTCTGCACGGCGGCGATGACTTCTTTGGAGTCGTGGGTGTCGAGTTCGATCTTGGCGCGCTGGCGCACGTTGTCTTCGTGCTCCTTGAGGAGTTCGAGGAGGCTGGCGATGGATTCACCGTGGATCTTTTTCGGCGTGAGCAGCGGGCGGCCCGGATAGGTGAGGCGGTAGATG
The DNA here is from genome assembly GCA_017301975.1 of Verrucomicrobiota bacterium. GTDB lineage: Bacteria > Verrucomicrobiota > Verrucomicrobiia > Verrucomicrobiales > Verrucomicrobiaceae > Prosthecobacter. The sequence continues at coordinate 37,849 of JAFLEI010000051.1, read as the reverse complement.
CGGCCATGCTGGTGGTCGCGGTTCGGATCGCGCAGATGATGCTGAAGGTGGCCGATGAGCATCTGCGACCAGTCCATGACGTAGAGGGAGCCATCGGGAGCGACGGCGACACCGCTGGGACGGAAGTTGGGATTGGCTTTCACGTCGGTCTGCAGCATGGCGGGCTCTATGGTTTCGCCTTTGAGGCCGGAGCCTTCCTCGGTGACTTTGGCGCGGAAGATGCCCTGAAACCCAATGACGTTGGTGTTCAGGAAAGTGCCCTGCCAGTCTTCGGGGAAGTGGCGGCTGCTGAGGATTGCTGTGCCGGGAGTCGGGCGTGAAGGGCGGTTCCAGAACTCCTTCATTTTCGGATGTGCGCCGCTGTCCAGATGGCCGCTGAAGGCGGGGGCAAAGTAGTTCGCATTGCCGGTGGCGTCGGTGATGATGTCGTTGCCCCAGTAGTCAAACACGCGGCCATGCGGATTGGCGAAGCCGTAGGGCACGTAGCGGTCAAAGCGGTAGCTGCGCGGCTCGAAGCGGTAGATCGCGCCGTTCACATTGCGCACGGGGCCGTGCAGGGTCTCGACATTCGTGCGGTGGAAGACGCCGTCGCTGAAATAGAGCGCGCCGCCGGGCTCATAGCAGATGGAGTTGGTTTCGTGGTGCGAGTCTGCGGCGTCGAGGCCGTTGACGATGCGCTCTTTCCAGTCGCCTTTGCCATCGCCGTCCGTGTCGCGCACGAACCACATGTCCGGTGACTGCATGACGAGCACGCCGTCTTTATAAAGCTGAAAGCCGGTGGGGCAGTTCAGGCCGTCGAGGAAGGTGGTGCACTTGGAGAATTTGCCGGTCGCGGGGTCGATGTCGAAGACGAGTAGCTTGTCGAAGACCTTGGTCGTAGGTGTGGTTTCAGGATAGTTCGGCCAGACGGCGACCCAGAGGCGGCCACGGGTGTCGAAGTTCATCTGCACGGGGTTGATGAGGTCGGCGAACTCCACTTCGGAGGCGATGTAGTCCACCTTCACGCCATCGGGGGTGGTGAGGTATTTGAGCTCTTCGCTGCCATTGAGGTAGGGCACGGGCTCGGGGCGGTTGGGCGCCACGGCGGGCACGGGCGGGAGGTTGTCGTCCTTCACTTTGTAGGTTTTGCCCTGCGCGGCGGCCCACACGGCCTTGTCGCGGTTCGCGGTTTTCACATCGCGCTGAGCGAGCTCGGCGCCGAGGATGGTCGCGTTGTCGATGCCGTTGGTCTTGGTGATGGCGTCGGCGTATTTGATGCGGGAGCGCTGGCCGAAGATGTTGTATTGATCGACGGTCCGGTAGCGGTGGTGCCACTGGATGTTTTTCTCCAAGACGGCCTCGCGAATTTTGGCGATGTAGGGATCATCCATGCTGGGGGCGTCCTTGCCGAAGAGCGCCTTGAACTGCACGGGGGCGAGCGCCTTGTCGCCTGCATCGGAGAGGTGGACGCCGTCGATGGTCAGTGGCTTGGCGGCGCTGGTGTAGAGGGCTTGGGAGGCGGCGAAGAGATCGACAAAGGGCACGTTGTTGGCCTTCGCCACTTCGGCCATGGCGGCGGTGTAGGCGGCGAGGTTTTTGTTGTTGGCGGAGCCGTCCGGGAAATCCGTGCTCTGGAGGTTTTCTTGAGCGATGGGCGAGAGCAGGACCACGCGGGGCTGGCCCTTGCCGTAGTCTGCGCTGAGCTGCTTTTTGAGGTATTCATTCAGCGCCTTTTTGAAGTCCGGCAGCCCGGCCTCGCCTTTGAACGATTCATTGAAGCCCCAATACGCCAGGATGACGCTGGCGTGGAAGTCTGCGCCGGCGGTGTAGGTCACCTCGGTCTCGCCCACTTTGGTGGTCAGCAGGCCGGGTTTCATGTTGAGGAAATACTCCGTCGTGGGCACTTCATCGCTGCGGGGATGCACGTTCACTTCATCGGCGGCGAAGCCGAGATTGCGCACGGTGAGTTCGAGGTCTGGGTAGGCCTTGTTGATGAGCGACTCCAGCCAGCCATGATGCTGCTGGCGGTCTGCGAGCCCGCTGCCGACGATGGCGATGTGATCGCCTTTTTTGAGGTCGATCTCCGCATGAAGTGAAGTGGAAAAGACGAGGAGCAGGGAAAGCAGTTTCTTCATGGGGCTGGTCAGGTGGGCAGTGCAATACGGGGGTGGAGGATCAAAGTTTGCCGTGGAATGCGCAAGTTCGGCCTTATCACGCGGGTATCAAAAATGTTTACTGATGGGGGCGGCTGTGGTAAAAATCTCCAAATGCCCGTTAAATCCCGTCTGATCTTCGCTCTCGCCGCCTGCCTCTTGCTCAGCAATTGCGGGCTCATCGGGACGGCGCTCAGACTGGCCCCCTATGCGCTTCTTCTGGCTGAAGGGGATAGCAGGGGAAAGACCGTGGAAAGGCGCGGGCAGGAAGTTCAGCAGAAAGGGGGACGCAAAATCCTCCCCGCCACTGCCGACAACGCAGAGTCCCGGCTCGCTTTCCATCGCTGACCTATCTTGTTGTTTACAGAAACAACCCGGCATGATAAAAACACGACTTTCATGAAATTCGCCCGCGCTAGCTTTCTCGCCTTGATCTCTATTTGCTTCACCAATTGCAGCAACAGCCGGACATGGAATTCATTCAAGAATTCCTCCCTGCTTTATCCGGTGAGGTTTTTGGATCAGACTGGTTCTGCCATGCTTGACTGGCTGGGTGAAAATGAACTGCCCACGGACGGCAAGCCTGCCAGCATGCAGGAGCGCGCCCGGCAGATCGAAAGCCGCGGCCACTATGCAGGCCGTGCGCCTGCGGCCGTGCGTGCTGCTGGACAGGGCGTTGCGGCTCGCTAAGTGTGCTGCAAGCACACATGGACTGGCATCGCATACGTTCTGATTTTCCCATCCTCGATCAGCAGGTGAATGGTCACCCGCTGGTGTATCTGGACAGCGCCGCGAGCAGCCAGAAGCCGCGGCCGGTCATCCAGACGCTCGCTCACTACTACGAGCGCGACAACGCCAACGTCCACCGTGCCCTGCACGAGCTAAGCAATCGCGCCACGGAGGCCTTTGAGGCCGTGCGTGGCAAGGCGGCCCGCTTCATCGGCGCGGCCTCGGAGGACGAGATCATTTTCACCCGTGGCACCACCGAGGGCATCAACCTCGTCGCGAACACCTGGGGCACGGCGAATCTTCGTCCCGGGGATGTGATTCTCGTCACCGGCATGGAGCATCACAGCAACCTTATCCCGTGGCAGATGCTTGCCCAGCGCACTGGCGCGACGCTCAAGTACATTCCCGTGCTGGATGACGGCACCCTCGATGACGAGGCCATCGAAGCTTTGCTGAATGAGCAGGTGAAGCTCTTCGCCTTCGTCCATATTTCCAATTCTCTGGGCACCATCAATCCCGCCAAGGAACTCATCGCCAAAGCGAAGGCTGTGGGTGCGGTGACGCTGCTGGATGGCGCGCAAAGCGCGGGCCACATGCCCATCCAGGTGCAGGACCTTGGGTGTGATTTCTTCGTTTTCTCCGGGCACAAGATGTGCGGGCCCACCGGCATCGGCGTGCTGTATGGCCGCATGGCCCTGCTGGAAACCATGCCGCCCTGGCATGGTGGTGGGGAAATGATCCTGAGCGTGACCATGGAAGGCAGCACCTACAAGGCGCCACCGCATCGCTTTGAGGCCGGTACGCCCAACATCGCTGGAGTCATTGGCCTCGGTGCTGCCATTGACTATCTGCAGGCCATCGGCCTCGAACACATCCAGCGCCACGATCATAATCTGGCCAACTACGCCGTGCAGCGCATGAGCGAGGTGCCCGGCATCCGCATCCTCGGGCCGCAGAACGGCCACCGGGGCGCGCTCGCCGCCTTCCATCTCGATTTTGCGCATCCGCATGATCTCGTCGAGTTCGCCAACAGCCATGGCGTGGCCATGCGCGGCGGGCACCACTGCACGCAGCCGCTGATGAAGCGCTTCAAGGTGCCCGGCACCACCCGCGCCAGCTTTTATTTCTACAACACGCTCGAAGAGATCAATCGCCTCGTCGAAGTACTGCTCCTCGCGCGTAAGTTCTTTACGTGACACAGGCCGCCAGCCTGTTAAGTCTTTTTGACCATGCTCTCTGACGACCTCCGCGACCTTTATCAGCAGGTGATCCTGGATCACTCCCGGAACCCTCGCAACAACGGCGAACTCCCGCCGCCCTGCCTCCATGCCCACGGAGACAATCCCTCCTGCGGCGATGAGATCGACGTCTGGGTGCGTGTGTCCGACAAGGGAGACATCGAAGACCTCAAGTTCACCGGCCAGGGCTGCGCCATCAGCCAGGCCAGCGCCTCGATGATGACGCAGAAGATCAAGGGCAAGTCCAAGGACGAAGCCGCCGCCGTGCGTGAAGACTTCCGCCGTGTGGTCATGGGAGACGGGGTACCCGCGAATGAGGATGCGCTGGGAGAACTCATCCTGCTGGAAGGCGTGCAGAAATTCCCGCAGCGTGTGAAGTGCGCGATGCTGGCGTGGAGAGCGCTGGAGCAGGCTTTGGAGGGGAAGTAGGCATGCCTGAACTCCCGGAAGTCGAAACCGCCCTGCGTGGTGTCTCGCCGCATGTGGTCGGCAAGCGGGTGCGGGAGGTGATCGTGCGGGACAAGCGGCTGCGCTGGCCGGTGCCAGACACGATTCATGAACTCGAGGGCTGCCGGATTGAGACGGGCACGCGCCGGGCGAAGTACCTGCTCTTTGGCACCGCCAAAGGTACGCTGCTGCTGCACCTCGGCATGTCAGGAAATCTGCGGGTGCTCCCGGCGGACACGCCTTTCAAGAAGCATGATCATCTCGCCATCACGCTGGAGGGCGGCAAGCAGCTGCGCCTGCATGATCCGCGTCGTTTTGGCGCGGCGCTGTGGATTGAGGGAGATCCCATGCTGCATCCGCTGCTCAAAGAGCTTGGCCCGGAGCCGCTGGGGGATGACTTCACGGCTGATCATCTGCAGGCGGCCTGCAAGGGCAAGACGGCGGCGATCAAGCAGGTGATCATGGACGCGCATGTCGTGGTTGGCGTTGGCAACATCTACGCCAGCGAGGCCTTGTTCATGGCGGGAATCAACCCTCGTCAGGCTGCGGGGAAGGTGACGAAGCCGAAGCTTGGGAAACTCGTGAAGGCCATCCGCGAGGTGCTGGTGGCATCCATCGAAATGGGCGGTACCACGCTGCGGGACTTTTTGAACGAGAGCGGCGAGCCGGGTTACTTCAAGCTGACGCTGCGAGTCTATGACCGCGAGGGCGAACCCTGCCGCGTCTGCAAAACGGCGATCAAGCGCATCGTGCTGGGACAGCGTTCGACATTCTTTTGTCCGAGGTGCCAGAAGCAGGGGTAATGCGAATGAGGCATTTCTTTCATTAGTCATTCCGGGATTCGTCATTCAACCTTGGCAGATCATGTCCATGTCCTTGCCACCGCTGCGCAGTGCTCACGATTTAGAACGTGTCCTCGAATTTGAATTCGTGCGTGCCACGGAAAACGCGGCCCTGCAGGCCATTCACTGGCTCGGTCGAGGTGAAAAAGAGCTCGCAGATGGTGCCGCTTGCAGCGCGATCTATGGCGTCTTCGACATCCTCGATATTCGTGGCGAGGTCGTGATCGGAGAGGGGATCAAGGACAATGCGCCCGGCATTTTCGTCGGCGAGCACCTGGGCACCTGGCGCGAGGGTTCACCACGCTTCAACATTGCGCTCGATCCCATCGACGGCACCAGCAACATTGCCAAAGGCCTGCCCAACAGCATCTCCGTCATCGCAGCGGCCCAGATTCCAGATGGCGCGCCGTGTGCCATGAAAAGCATTCCGAGCTTCTACAGCCACAAGATCGCCTACGGCCCGGCGGTGAAGAAAGCGCTGGAGGGCAGCGGAGACCGCTGCTTCCTCGACATGCCGCTGAAGGAGGTCATCACCTTCGTGGCCCAGGCCTTGGGCAAGCGTGAACGCGACCTTGTCGTTTCCACCATGGATCGCCCCCGCCATCACGACATCGTCGAGCAGATCCGCCGTTCTGGGGCTGCTCTTCGAATGGTGACGGATGGTGACATCGCCGCGGCGGTGGCACCTTCGATGCCGGAATCCAATTGTGATCTCTACGTCGGCATGGGCGGCTCTCCCGAAGGTATTCTGGCCGCTGCCGCGCTGAAATGCCTCGGTGGCGACATGCAGCTGCGCATGTGGTTTCACGATGAAGCCCATCGCGCCGAGGTCGCGGCGTACACGCCTGCCGCTGAGATGGAGCAGGTCTTCCGCGTGCATGAACTCATCGTAGGAGAGAGCGCCCTGTTCTGCGCCACGGGCATCAGTGACAGCCCCTTGCTGCCCGGCTGTCGCCTCGTGGGCCATCGCGTGGAAACGCACTCCATTTTGATGCGCTCACGCAGCGGCACAGTGCGCCGCATTCATGCCACCCATGATCTTGACCGCAAGGTCGTGCCTCTACGGGCTTAACCGGCGCAAATGCAGATCTCCCGGCGATTGCCTGCAAGCTGCGTGGCAAACACGGGGGCGGGGGCGAAGTCGCGGATGGTGTCGATGAACTCGTGGGCGCGGTCTTCGAGGGCAGGGGTGTTGAGCTTGATCGTGAGGACGAGGCGGCGTGCCTGCACGGCATCCTGAATGTGCTGGAGAGTGGGGATGATCTCGGGCGGGGCGAGATTGATGTCGCACAGCAGCAGGGCGGGTTCGCGGGGCAGGGCGGTGAGATTTAGGCGGCCTGCGGCGGTGCGCCAGTGCTCAAACCGGACGCCTTGGGTCTTGGCCAGATCAAGCACGCGCGGGTCCATTTCACCCGTATCAATGCCAAGCACATTCATGCCGCGCTGGATTAGGGCATAGGTGGCGCCGCCGGGGGCGCAGCCGAGATCGAGGGCGTTCTGCCCGCTCAGATCAAGCTGATCCCAGCCACGCCAGGCGAGGGCTTGTTCGAGCTTGAGCCAGGCGCGTGAGGGCACGTCTTCTGGCAGGGCGATGCGGGGCAGGCCACCGGGATGCGGGTGCATGCCGGGCTGGTGCTCGTGGTAGCCGAGGAAAAGAGGTTCTTCTGAAGTCTCGCCGACGATGACATCGAGAATCAGATCGCCTTGAGCGATGGCAGGGGCCGTTTCAAGGGCGACGCCCGCCTGTCCGAGTGCGGCGGTGATTTCAGCGGTGAGCGAGTCGATGCGCTGCCATGTGGCGGCTTCCACGCCGTCTTCGGCAGTGATGCGCGGGAAGACGTGCAGGCGCAGGGGCTTGCTGCCGAGGCTGCGGGCGTGCTCGACCAGTTCGGCCAGTGTTTTGCACAGGCCGAGGGAGATGCCGCTGACACGGGCAAAGTGGCTCAGGTTCTTAGGTGGACTGAAACCTGGATGCTTCACCTTCCAGGTAATGAACTGCGGCTTCATGAACGCCGGTGTGAGTTCGCCTGCGAAGTGGCTGGCGATGTCACGCTTGAGCGTGGCTTCGGATCCGGCGCGGCAGGTGGTGAAGCGAAAGGGGGTGTTCATGAAGTGGAAAAAGAAAGGCGGAGCCAAGGCTCCGCCCTTCGTGGTGAGATGTGGTGACTAAAACTTATTCAACGCCTTTCCAGGCTCCGAAGCTAGCACCTTCGGTGATCCACTTCTTGATGAGGTCGATGTTGGCGGCGGAGACGCGATCGCCTTTGCCTTCAGGTGGCATGGCCATGTCGTCGGTGTCGGGGAGGGTCATGGTCTTCACCAGCCAGCTGGCGTCAGGCTTGCCGGCCACCACGTTTTCATCCGGGTATTCTTTGCCGCCTTTGATGATGGCTGCAGCGCTGTCGAGGCGAAGGCCGCCTTTGGGCTTCTTGATCTTGCCATTGTCTTCATGCTCCTTTTCGTGGCACTTGAAGCAGCTCTCCTTCAGGATGGGGAGGATCTGCTTTTCAAAGTCCACCTTGCCCGCGTCCTGGGCGCTGGTGGTGGAGGTGGCGGAGAGGCCGAGCGCAAGCGCGGCACCGAGGGTGAGGGCGAGGGTGGTTTTCATGAGTGTGGTGTGACGTAACTACGGACAAAGATGTTCGCGGGATTTTTTGCGGTCAAGCAGCAACCCGGAGGGGATCGAAGCCGATTCACAAAAGTGAGGCAAGGTAAATATTTTGGTGGCCTTAAATAATTTCGTCTGCCACAATTACCAGATTGTTGTCATGAGTCGTGCCGCTGCTGCCCCCCGCCCCCCTCGCGCCCGATCTACGGACGAGAAGGAAAGCCCATGGAATGACGCTTTTGGTATCGGCTTTCTGATGATGGCGGTGCTGCTGCTGCTGGCGCTGGTGTCTTATGACCCTCAGGACATGCCATCGTGGTCTTTTTTGGCGCTCTCCGAGTCATCCGGGGAGGTGACGCATAATTTTGTAGGGCGTATCGGTGCGCTGGTGGCGGGCCACATGCTGTGGCTCATGGGCTACGCGGCCTACCTGCTGCCTAGCAGCATGATGTGGTTCGGCGTGTGCAAGCTGCACTCGAAGATCAAGGTCACTCGCGCAGCCTGGCTGGGGGTGGCTATCATGATCATCAGCGGTGCTGCCTTGCTGGAGGTGCAGAGCCTGCTGAGCGAGAGGGACCATTTCACCCCTCTGGGCGGTGCAGGTGGCTTGGGATACGTGATCGGCGGCGGCCTTCTGAAAAACCTGCTCGGCAAGGTGGGGGCCACATTGGTTCTCGGCACGATCTACATGGGTGGACTTTTCTTGGTGACGGGCCAGCACCCGCTGACGGTGATGCACAACATTCGTCTGGAACTGACGCGCTGGAAAGCGGAGCGCGAGGCGCAGCGCCTGATCGAAGAAAAACTGGCCGAGGAGGCTGCGAACACCATTCCTGGCACCTTGACGCCCGTGCCGGAAGGGCTGCGGCGGAAGAAGAAGGACAAGGGCACGGAGCTGCGCGGGGACACCCCTGCTGCTGCGGCCACCAACATGGAGCTGCCGCTCAAGTTTGATCCGCCACCGCCGAAGATCATCGACTCATCCATCTCCCGCGCGCATGAGGACCGCGCGGACAAACCGAAGCTGGCCGAGGTCTGGGAGCAGAAACGCGCGCAGAAGATGGAGCAGGCACCGCATGGCTCGCTGGGAAATCTGACCAAACTTTTCAAAGACTACAAGCTGCCCTCCATGGAGCTGCTGAAATGGCCGGAGGAGACGCATCGCGCCCCCACGGACAAGAGCGAACTGCTTGGCATCCAGGCCACCATTGTCAGGGCGCTGGCGAGTTTCGGCATCAGCGTGGAGCCGGGGGACATCACCCGCGGCCCGGCGATCACCCGCTATGAGGTTCGTCCCGTCGATGGTCTGCGCGTGAGCCGCATCGCCAATCTGGATGCGGACATCGCCCGTGCCACACGCGCCGAGCGCATCAACATCCTCGCGCCGATTCCAGGGAAGGACACCGTGGGCATCGAACTGGCCAACTCGGAGAAGACCATCGTGCCGCTGCGCGAGCTGCTGGAGGACGATGTGTTCGTCAACGGCAAGTCCAAGCTCCCTGTCGCGCTGGGCAAGGACGTGTATGGCAAGACGATCATCGGCGATCTCGCGGCGATGCCGCATCTGCTCGTCGCGGGTGCCACGGGCAGTGGCAAGAGCGTGTGCATCAACAGCATCATCACGAGTTTGATCTGCCGTTTTGCGCCGGATGAGCTGCGCTTCATCATGATCGACCCCAAGGTCGTGGAAATGCAGAACTACGAGGAGCTGCCGCATCTGGCGCTGCCGGTGGTGACGGATCCGAAGAAGGCGCTGCTGGCCCTGCGCTGGGTGGTCAAGGAGATGGAAAACCGCTACCAGATCTTTGCGCAGGAGGGCTGCCGTAATTTCGAAGCCTTCAACAACCGCAACATCAAACGCAAGGCCGAGGCGGAAGCCGCCCGTGCCGCGCGCAATGCAGCCGCTGCGGCTGCGCCAGCGCCTGCGGCCCCCGTTCCTGCCAAGCCCAAGACCAAGGCCGGAGTGGATGACGCCCGAGTCTCTGCTGCTTTCGCCCAGGAGGCTGCACAGGAAAATGAGGCGCCGAAGACCGCTGAAGTGGGTACCGTGGATGGAGATAACGAGAACAACGAATTGCGCGATGCCAGCGGCACCTGGCTGGGTGATTCCCAGGCACCACCGCCGCGCAAGCAGGAGGTCGTCATTCCAGACACGATGCCTTACATCGTCGTCATCGTGGATGAGCTCGCGGATTTGATGCAGACTGCACCTGCGGACATCGAAGTGGCCATCGCCCGCATCACGCAGATGGCGCGTGCAGCCGGCATTCACCTCATCGTCGCCACGCAGACACCACGTGCGGACGTCATCACCGGCGTCATCAAGGCGAACATCCCGACGCGCATCGCCTTCCAGGTTTCCTCCGCGCTGGACAGCCGCGTCATTCTTGACCGCAAAGGTGCAGAGAATCTGGTGGGCAAAGGGGACATGCTTTACGTGCCGCCCGGTGGTGCGCAGCCGATCCGCAGCCAGGGCGCGCTGGTGACCGATGACGAAATTCATGCGCTGGTGCAGCATTGCGTCGCGCAGGGCAAGCCGGTCTTTGATGTCAAAGTCGATGACGAAAGCGGCGAGTTTGGCGACGAAGATGACATGGGCGAAGATGGCGTCAGCTCCGATGAGCAGGAGTGCCTGGAGAAGTGCCTGGAAGTCATCCGTCAGGAAAAGAAAGCCAGCACCAGCCTGCTGCAGCGCCGCCTGCGCCTGGGGTATGGCAAAGCTGCCCGCATGATCGACATTCTCGAAGATCGCGGCATCATCGGCCCAGGGGAAGGTGCGAAGCCGCGCGAGATTTTGGTGCAGATGGATTGAGCAAATTGCATCATCCCGGCTGACGTGGATCACGTGACTTGCTCAGCGAGCAGCGGTTGAAGAGAATCCCGATGGTCACTTTGTAATCGACAAGAGGAAGGCTGCCTTGGATGCTCGCGGGGTATGAAACTCAGCAGTTTGTTTTTTGGTGACGTTGCCGATCTGTTTCAAGATGAGCGGATCGAAAAGGCCATGTATGAGGCGGAAAGCGCGCGGCTGAGCGCCAGATCGACCTCGGTGCGTCATGCGCAGGTCTTGAAAGATGCGAGCGAAAAGATCCTGAAGTTGGAGCGGGACAATGCATTGCTGGGGCTCGTATTGCTGGGCCTTCTACGCAAATCACCACCCGCCGAAGTGGAGGCCATCGCGGACGAAGTCAGATCGGTGCTATCCGGTAATGAAAAATCGCCGCCTCGTTCGCTTAAGTTTCTACGGGAGGCACTGGGGCTGGTTCCTGTGCCAGAACAGCCAAGCGGCATTTATCAAAAGCCGGTGGCGGCAACGCCAGTGCGCACCCCGGGGCCTTTGCAGGAGCCACCAGCCCCCAAGTTTCCCAGGCTTTCCGGCTCCGAGAAGTGAAATCAGCTTCGCGGCGACAACCACCCTTGCGCAATCCGGGCCGCTGGCGAGAATCGCCCCATGTCCGACCACGCAGACTTCCGCACCCTGTTCACCAACCTCAAGGCCGAGATGCAAAAAGCCATCGTCGGCTATGACGAGTTGCTCAGTGATGTACTGGTGGCGATTTTCTCCGGCGGGCACGTCCTGCTGGAAGGTGTTCCTGGTCTCGGCAAAACCTACCTCGTTCGCACGCTTTCGCAGGTGGTGGGTTTGGAGCCGGGGCGTGTGCAGTGTACGCCTGATTTGATGCCGGCGGACATCTTGGGAACGCACATTGTGGGTGAGGACGAAAAAGGCCGCCGCACACTGCGCTATGAAAAAGGCCCGGTGTTCAAGAACCTGCTGCTGGTGGATGAGATCAATCGTGCCACGCCCAAGACCCAGGCCGCGCTGCTGGAAGTGATGCAGGAGCGCTGCGTGACGACGGGTGGCGAGCGCCATCTGGTGCCGGAGCCCTTTCTCGTGCTGGCCACGCAGAACCCCATGGAAATGGAGGGCACTTACCCGCTGCCGGAAGCGCAGCTGGATCGCTTTATGTTCAAGATCAAGGTGCCGTTCCCGGATCTCGATTCGCTCGTCGAAATCTCACGCCGCACCACTGGGTTCACCGAGCCGAAACTCGCCACGATGACCGACGGGCCCAAGCTCATTTCACTGCAACAGCAGCTTTCGAAGATTCCCGTGGCCGATCCGGTGGCGCACTACGCCTCTCGTTTGATTTTGAGCAGCCATCCCGAGCAGCCGGATGCGCTTCCCGAAGTGAAACGCTATGTATCCTACGGAGCCAGCCCGCGCGGCCTGCAGGCCCTCATTCGCGGAGCCCGTGTCTGGGCCGCCATTCAAGGAGCCACCGCCGTTTCCACGGACGACATTCGTGCCATCGCCCACGTCTCGCTCCGCCATCGCATCATCCTGAACTTTGAAGGTGAAGCCGGGCAGGTGAAGGTGGACGACATCATCACCAAGCTGCTGGATCAGGTGAAGACACCGGCGCAGCAGGCGGCTTGAAGAGAGCCTCACGTCATGAAATTCTTCATCAGTCTTTTTTTCACCGCATGCTGCCTGTCGGCTTGTTGTGATTCGGGGGCCGGTGGTGTCAGTACTGCGGCACCTTACAGTGATTTTGATCCTATTTCTGCAGAGAGCTACAGTCGCGCCTACTTGCGAGTCATGTCTGCATCTGAGGTATGGCAGAGATCCAAAGACCAAGGGGTGATTGTTTGTGGCAGTATGGGCAATCGAACCTTTAAGGCTGGAGTCACAGTTGACGAAGTGGTCAAAAGTATACACTCCACCCCTTTCCAGGCGCCCTTCTACAATGTTGCCGTTTGGAGACCCAAGACTGCGGCATTGTATGGTGTTCGCTTTGGGACGAGACGCTCTGTCGAGCCTTCGATTCGAACGCTGACGTCGGCCGAACGTTTGCTGGCAGGCGACGTCATCATTATCTTGGAAAAGATGGTTTGCTTTTGAAGCTTCACCCATGCCCGACACCCTCGAACGCGAAGACCTTTTTGATGCCTCCTTTCTGGACCGGCTGAGGGTGCTGGCGCTGCGCCTGCGCAAACGGCGGCAGTTGATGCGGCGGGGGGCGCAATCGACTTCGGCCACGGGCTTCACGCGGGAGTTCAAGGACTACCGCCACTACACGCCCCGGGAGGACTATCGTGCCATCGACTGGCGTTTGTATGCGCGGCTGGACAAACTTTTTGTGCGGCTCTACGAAGAGACGCAGGAGCTGAATCTGCACATCATGCTGGATACCAGCACCTCCATGGCGGAGCCGTTTCCGGAGAAGCGGCGGCAGGCGTTGCGCTTCGCCGTGGCGCTGGCCTATCTGGCGCTGAGTGCGCAGCAGCGGGTGAGCCTATACTCCATGAGCAGCGGCGTGCATCAGGAACTGCCGCCTCTGCGCGGGCAGGGGAATATCGAGAAGGTGATCCAGGCGGTGCTGAAGCTGAAATTTGAAGGACTTACCGACATGAAGCGCTGCTTTGAGGAGTTCCGCCCCAGCAAGCAGCGCTACGGCATCATCTTCATCATCAGCGACTTCTTCGGGCGGGAAATAGGCAGCGCCACGGAGGCGGTGGCCCGTGTGGCGGCGTGGCCGGGGGAGAACCACTTTCTCCAGATCGTGCATCCCGAGGAACGCCTGCCGGAGATCGAAGGTGAGCTGGAGCTGACCGAGGTGGAAACCGGCGAGCGCCGCCGCTTCTGGCTGACCAAGCGGGATGTGCAGCGCTACGTGGAAACGTTTGACGCCTTCGTGGGCAATCTGGCCAGTGAATGCGCCAGCCACAGCGTGGATTTCATGCAGGTGACGAGTGAGGAGGCCTTTGAGGAACGCTTCCTGGACCTGCTGGTGCGGGGGTCCGCGCTGGCGGGCGGGGCGTGATTTTTGTGGGGGAACAGGGCTGAAGCTTTCAGCCTCTGAGTCAGATCAGAACGAAGGCGGGACGCCTCAATCCGCTGACAGGCCGGAGGCCTATCCTCCGGGCGATGCTTGGCATCGGTCGTTCTTATGCTTCTATGAAGTGATGAACTGGCCTGTGATCAAAGCTGTTGTCCTCCTGATGGGGTCGAATATTTTCATGACTTTCGCGTGGTATGCGCATCTGAAGGATCTGAAGGCCAAGCCGTGGTTCATCGCTGCCTTCATCAGTTGGGGCATCGCTTTTTTTGAATACATGCTGCAGGTGCCGGCCAATCGCATTGGCAGCACGGCGCTGACACTGCCGCAGCTCAAGATCATTCAGGAGGTCGTTACCCTGACGATTTTTGTGCCTTTTGTGGTTTTCTACATGAAGGAGTCTCTCAAATGGGACTACCTCTGGGCCGCCCTCTGCATGTGCGGGGCGGTGTATTTTATTTTCCGCAAGTGAACGGGATTTCCGACAGCTTTCTGGGTGCTCGGCTGGGTGATCTCGGGGCGTGGACGGTTCGACTGCTCAGTTTGGGCTTTTACAAGCCTGATCCAGAGTCGTGGGTGGCCATTGGGATCGGTTTTGTGGTGCTGGTAACTGCGGTCGTTTGCTGGAATTTGTGAAAAGAACGGCACATTATTATTCACATATTCACATTTAAATTGTGAAGATGTTTAACAAACATTAAATAACTCATCATTCCTATGTCCACCGCGAACCAGCGCAGACATCTCCATGAGACCCGCAACCGCCCCGCCGGGATCAACAACCGGCGTGACGTGCAGCGGGATCACTACCTCCTGCTTTTGAAGCGGTGGATTGGAGGTGCCGTACTGGCTCCGGCCTGTCTGGTGACGGCCATCACGCTGATCATGATGCTCTGGCGTGCGGTGGCCCGCATGGCTTTCCTAAAGTCGGAGGAGTTCATCTTTTTCTCGTTTGGCGGCTTTGTCTGGGCCGTGGTTTATCTGGCCGGGGTGCGTCCGGTCACGGCCTATGTCTTCGGTCATGAACTCAGCCACCTTGTCACCGCGCGCTTGTTCGGCGGGCGCATCTTCGACTGGAAAGTCAGCGCGGAGGGCGGCTACGTGGAGACGGACAAATCCAACACCTGGATCACGCTGGCGCCGTACCTGATTCCTTTCTACACGCTGGTGATCATGCTGGTCTTCGGCATTTTGGGCCTGGCGCTGGACATGCAGCAGGCGCATGACGTTCACCTCTTGAAATGGACGGTGCATCTGAAGCCCGCACGGCTGCTCTACGCGATGGTCGGGCTGACGTGGTGCTTTCACGCCACTTACACGGTCAAAACGGTGATCGCCGAGCAGGGAGACCTCAAGCGCAACGGGGAGTTCTTCTCGATGATGCTGATCTTTCTCTTCAATGCCTTCCTGCTGATCGCGCTTTTCCTGGCCTCGTCTCCTGCCCCGGGGCTGGGTTTCATGGAAGTGGCGCGCTGCTGGTGGTCGGTGGCCTCCGGCATGGTGAGCTGGCTTTGGCATCTGGTGTTCTGAGCTGCGGCTGGACTTTGGCCTTTTTTCGGTCAATGAACGCTGCCCATGCCTGAAGACCCTGATGTGCTCTCTGTGACCCAGCTCACGCGCGAAATCCGCGACGTGCTGCAGAGCCGCATCGGCAGCGTGTGGGTGGAGGGGGAGATCAGCAACCATCGCCTGCAATCCTCCGGGCATCAGTACTTCACGCTGAAGGATGCGGGTGCGCAGTTGAGCTGCGTGATGTTTCGGGGTGCCGCCGCACGCAGCACGGCACGCATTCAGGACGGGGCGCTGATGCAGGTGTATGGAGAGATCAGCGTGTATGAGCCGCGCGGGCAGTACCAGATGGTCGTCAAACAAGTGCAGGCGAAGGGCAAGGGCTCGCTGCAGGAAAGGTTTGAGGCGCTGAAGCGCAGGCTGCATGCGGAGGGGCTTTTTGATGGTGAAAACAAGCGCGCCATCCCGCGCTTCCCACGGGTGGTGGCGCTGGTGACTTCGCCCACCGGCGCGGCGATCCAGGACATGCTGAACATCCTCACCCGGCGTGCCCCTTGGGTGCGGGTGCTCGTCTTTCCCGTGCGTGTGCAAGGGCAGGGGGCCGAGATGGAGATCGTGCGTGCGCTGCGGGTGCTGGGCGATGCAGAGAGCTTCGGCCTGCCGGTGCCGGACACCATCGTGGTGGGCCGTGGTGGCGGCAGTCTGGAGGACCTGTGGTGCTTCAATGAAGAAGTGCTCGCCCGTGCCATCGCCGATTGCCCCATTCCCGTGATTTCCGCCGTGGGGCATGAGATTGATTTTACCATCGCGGACTTTGTGGCGGATCTGCGTGCGCCGACACCCAGCGCGGCGGCGGAGCTGCTAGCACCGGACAGCACGGAACTGCAGCGGCACTTTGACAGCGTCGCCCGCACGCTGAAGGCGCGGGTGGGCACGCTGCTGGAGCATCATCAGCACGTGATCGAGCTGACGGCCAAAGGCCCGCTGCTGCATGCACCGGACCGGCTGCTGCAGCAGGCAGAGCAGAATGTGGATGAGCATGAGCAGCGGCTGCGCGACACCCTGCGCGAGCGCCTTCAGTCCTGGGCGGATGACCTCACGCAGAAGCAGCATGTGCTGGCCGCGCATCATCCTCGCGTGCAACTCACTGAGGCCGTACACCGTGCGGAGACGAGCGGGCGCAGATTGCAGCAGGGCCTCCAGCATCGGCTGGACCGGCTGGCGGACCGGCTGCAATCACGTGCGGAATTGCTCAAACACATTGGCCCGCAGGCCGTCCTGTCCCGAGGCTTTTCCTTCGCCACGAATGCGGAGGGGAAGGTGCTCAAGGACGCCGCGGAGGTGAAGGCGGGGGATGAGATCGTGACACGGCTGGCGCATGGGGCGGTGAGAAGTGTGGTGAAGAGTGCCGAATAACTCAGCGCTGCTTCAATCTCCGGGGTTTTCCGGATTTTCGGGAGGAGGAGTAAAAGTAGAAGGAAGAGGTGGATTGGCGGGCGCAGGGGGAAGATTTGGCCTGCTGGCTGCGTAGGTACGGCATGCTCTCTCGCCGCTCCATCCTTCACCGCTCCGCCTACGGCATCGGCGGCATTGCCTTGGCGTCCTTGCTCAAGGACCAGAATCTGCTGGCCAGTCCGGAGCAGATCGGGCCGCGCCATTTCGATCTGAAGCCCAAGATGCCGCACGGCTTTGGGCAGGCGAAGGCGATGATTTCCATGTTCATGCAGGGCGGGCCGAGCCACATGGATCTGTTTGATCCCAAGCCCGAACTCACCAAGTACGACGGCAAGGATTTCCCTGGCGAAGTGAAATACGACGACGCCGCCGGCGCGAGCCGCGAATGCCTGGGCAGTCCGTGGAAGTTCAAGCAGTACGGCCAGAGCGGCATGGATGTGAGCGAACTGCTGCCACATTTCTCGAACATCGTCGATGACGTGACGCTCATCCGCTCCATGCACACGGGCGTGAACAATCACGGCCAGTCGATCTATGCACTGCTTAATGGTCAGGCCACCGGTGGCCGGCCCACGCTGGGGAGCTGGCTCACGTATGGCCTTGGCTCTGAAAATCAGGATCTGCCTGCCTACGTGGCGCTGACCGATCCACGCGGCCTGCCCGTGCTGGGCGTGGACAACTGGAGCAACGGTTGGTTGCCTTCGCTGTATCAAGGCACCGTCATCCGGCCCAAGGAGCCGCGCATTCCCAATCTCGACGCCCCGCTCAGCCTCAAAGGCGATGCGCAGGCCCGTTACCTCAACTTTGTGCAGCGGCTGAACCAGGAGCATCTGGAAGCCCGCCCCGGCGAGGCCGATCTGGAGGCGCGCATCCAGAGCTTTGAGCTGGCGGCACGCATGCAAACGGCGGCCAAGGAGGCGCTGGACATCGATCAGGAAAGTGCGGCCACCAAGAAGCTCTACGGCATCGACAATCCCGCCGCCGCCGAGTTCGGCACACGCTGTCTCATTGCGCGCCGTCTGGTGGAGCGCGGTGTGCGCTGCGTCTCTCTCTTCACGGGGAATCAGACTTGGGACAATCATCAGAACATCCGCACCGCGCTGCCTGCGGCGTGCACCTATGTGGATCAAGGGGCTGCGGCCCTCGTCATTGACTTGAAACAACGCGGGCTGCTTGACACCACCATCGTGCACTGGGGCGGCGAGATGGGACGTTTGCCCGTGATTCAAAACCGCTCCGGCTCCAAAGATCGCAGCACCGTGGGCCGCGACCACAACACCTACGGCTTCAGCATGTGGGTGGCCGGCGGCGGCTTCAAGGCCGGCCACATCCATGGCGCGACCGATGACTTCGGCCACCACGCCGTGAAGGACGTGGTCAATCACTACGACTACCACGCCACCCTGCTGCACCTCTTCGGTCTTGATGCCAAGCACCTCAGCTATCGCCGCAATGGCACCGAACAGGTGCTGGTGGAAAATCCGCAGGCGCGGGTGGTGAGTGAGATTCTGGCGTGAGGAGTGGAGTGCGATGGACACTCTTGTCCGTCGACCAGCACTCACGCAGGCAATTACACTTCACGAACAGGCCAACTCCCGTTCGTAGCGTCATACCATACCATGCCAATGGGCATATCCGCATGTCGCGGATTAGTGGAAAGCACGCCTCACGCCTGTAACCGCGGTAATACCACGGCCAGCGAAGGCGCTGACCGACGGACAGGAGTGTCCATCGTACCACTGAGCAAACCTTACACGCATGTAATGCTCCAGTAACACAAAGCGCATGGCTGGGGTGCTTTTATTGCCATCGCAAGCAATCCACACCCCAACAATCCATGAATCCAACTGATACCTTTATGAAAACCTCATCCCATCCATCTCTCCGGAAGCGCGCGGCCGTGCTCGGCTCCGTGTGCGTCCTGAGTGCTTCGCTGGTGGCCTTCACGTCTGCAAAAGACGCGGCGGGCACCAAGGCGGAGCCGCTTCACATTCAGGTCAGCGATGCACCGCTGTCCACCGCAGCCCGGGGCTTCCCGAGCTTTGCACCCGTCGTCAAAGCCGTGGCACCCAGCGTGGTGAAAATCGCGGTCTCCAGCGAAGCCCAGGTCAGTCAAATGGACATGCCCGGTGGCATGGACCTCCGCCGCTTCTTTGGCCCCGGCTTCCAGATGCCCGATGATATGCAACAGCAGCAGGGACGCCAGCGCCACATGCCGAAAGAGCAGGGGGTGGGCTCCGGCATCATCGTGACCCCGGATGGCTACATCCTGACCAACAACCACGTGGTGGACCATGCCAGCACGATCAAAGTCAGCCTGACCGATGGACGTGAGTTCAATGGCAAGGTGATCGGTCGTGACCCCAAGACCGACGTGGCTGTGGTCAAAGTCGATGCCAAGGACCTGCCTGCCATGGCCTTTGCTGACAGCGACAAGATCGAAGTCGGCGACATGGTGCTCGCCGTAGGCCATCCGTTTGGTATCGGCCAGACGGTGACGACCGGGATCATCAGCGCGAAAGGACGCGCCACCATGGGCCTCGATTATGAAGACTTCATCCAGACCGATGCAGCGATCAATCCCGGCAACTCCGGCGGTGCGCTGGTGGACGTGGAAGGCCGCCTCATCGGCATGAACACGGCCATCCTCAGCCGGAATGGTGGCAATCAAGGCATCGGCTTTGCAGTGCCCACCAACCTCGCCCGCTGGGTGATGGAAAGCCTCGTCAACACAGGCCGCGTGGAGCGTGGATTCCTCGGTGTGAACATCCAGGACATGACGCCGCAGCTGGCTGAGCAGTTCAAGATGGACCGTGCCAAAGGAGCCCTCGTTTCGGGTGTATCGCCTGACAGCCCTGCGGACAAAGCAGGGGTGAAGAGTGGTGACGTGATCACCGATTTCAATGGCAAGCCCGTCAACGACAGCCGCCACCTGAAACTGCAGGTCGGCTCCACCGCACCCGGTGCCGCTGTGCCCATGAATGTGCTGCGCGATGGCAAGACCGTGAACCTGACTGTGACCGTCAAGGAACTGCCCGGCGACAAGCTGGCAGACGCCACGCCAGCCGCAGACAAGGCAGAGGACGCCCTGCACGGTGTCGGTGTGGCGGATCTCGACCAGGCCACGCGTGACCAGCTCAAGGTCCCTTCGCAGATCAAAGGTGCTGTGATCGTCTCCTTGGATGAAGACTCTGTGGCCTATGACGCCGGACTCCGTCAGGGAGATGTGATTCTCGAAATCAACCGCCAGCCCGTCAAGAACGCCGACCAGGCCACCGCTCTGTGCGCGAAGCCGGAGTCCAAGGTCTCGCTGGTGAAAGTCTGGAGCCGTGGAGGCACGCGCTTCATCGTGGTGGATGAAAGCAAGGCCGGCTGATGTTTGAGTAAGTGATACGTGTGTGTATGAGGCCCGCCCTGAGTACGAAAGTGCCGGGGCGGGTTTTTTCTCTGCATCCTTTGCGGACGATTTTTCGCAGTGGACGTGGCGGAGCGTTGAGGGATCAGGATGATCCCTCTCCTGCCGGAGGCGCTGGAAGTCAGAGGCGGGACGCCTCGATCCGCAGACAGGCGGGGACGACTGTCCTCCGGAGAGAGCGATGGCTGCTTGCAAGGAGTGGGACCATCCTGGTCCCAAACGCTTCGTTCACGATCTCCGTCACGCGCTGACACGCCGCTCCTTGCTTCTTTGCTGTTTCGTCTGCGCTGCCCCTCGTCAGACGCTCTGTTCCTGTCCGACCAGTAGACAACGCTTCCCAGTTCAGCTAACCATAGACAAACACCGCCGACCATGCGCATTTTAGTGATCGAAGATGACAGCAAGATCGCCTCGTTCATCGTGAACGGGTTGAAGCAGAACAGCTTCGGAGTGGATGCCGCCGCCGATGGCGAACAGGGGCTGGATCTGGCCTGCACGGTGACGTACGACTGCATCGTGCTGGATCTGATGCTGCCGAAGCTGGACGGCCTTTCGCTGCTGCGTCAGCTCCGCAAGGAGAAGGTCAACACGCCGGTTCTTATCCTCAGTGCGAAGGCCAGTGTGGATGATCGCGTGAAAGGCCTGCAGGCCGGCGGTGATGACTACCTGACGAAGCCCTTTGCCTTTTCGGAACTGCTGGCGCGAGTGCAGGCCCTGATCCGCCGCGCCACGCACGTGGTGGAACCGACGACACTCACCGCCGCAGGCGTCACGCTGGATCTGCTTTCGCGTGAGGTGAGGCGTGAAGGCCGCAGCATCGAGCTGCAAAGCCGGGAGTTTGCGCTGCTGGAGCTGCTGATGCGCACGCCGGGGCGGGTCGTTACCAAGACGATGATTCTCGAGCACGTCTGGGACTACAGCTTTGACCCCCAGACCAATGTGGTGGACGTGCTGGTGCATCGGCTGCGCACCAAGCTGGACAAAGACTTCGAGGTGAAACTCATTCAAACCATTCGCGGAGTCGGCTATGTCCTCAAACCTGCTTAAGCACTGGAGCCGCAGCTTTGCCGTGCGGTTAACGCTCGGCTACGCGCTCATTTTCACGCTCAGCGCGGTGGTGCTCTTCAGCCTGCTGTATGTGCTGCTCGCCTCCGCGCTGGAGCGCAAGGACCGCGAGGTGATCGAGGCGCGCCTCAAGGAATGCGCTGCGGTGTATTCCAGCGGTGGTCTGCCGGCGCTGCGCAATCTGGTGAAGCTCAACAGCACGGATGAGGGCAAATCGAAGTCCTTCTTTGTCCGCGTCACCGGCAATCTGGGCAGCGTGCTGTTTGTGAATGTGCCCAACGACTGGCTGCAGGCGGATGAGGCTTCATTGCAATCTCAGGGCGACACCACCCGCGCTGAGTGGCTGCGCATTCCGAAGGATGACGAGAAGGATCTCACGGTCGCCTCCGCTCGTTTGTATGACGGCTCCCTCCTCCAGGTGGGCCGCAGCACGAACAGCCGCGAGACCGTGCTGCAGCCCTTCCGGCTCAATTTCCTGCTGGTAATGACGCCGACGCTCGTGCTCGCGGTGCTGGGCGGCGCCTTCTTTGCGCATCGTGCCACCAAGCCCGTGCGCGATGTCGTGGCCACGGCGCGCACGATTTCAGACACCGGCGACTTTTCCGCCCGCGTCACCGCGCAGGCCAGCCAGGCGGAACTGGAGGAGCTGGCCACGGAGTTCAACCGGCTGCTCGACAAAAACGACGCGCTGATCCAGGGCATGCGCCACGCGCTGGACAATGTGGCGCATGACCTGCGTACGCCGCTGACACGCTTGCGTGGCACTGCGGAAGCGGCGGTGCAGACCACCCCAGATCCGGTGGCACGCGAGGCGCTGGCGGATTGCGTGGAGGAATCTGACCGCGTGCTCACCATGCTCAAGGCGCTGATGGACATCAGCGAAGCCGAGGCCGGCATGATGAGGCTGCACCGCGAGCTGACGTCCATCCCCTCTCTGCTGGAACAGGTGATCGCGCTCTACGAACTCATCAGCGAAGAAAAGCACATCACCATCACCACGGATTTCGCGTCCGACTGCAAGGCCTCCGTGGACCCCACGCGCATGAGCCAGGCCCTGGCAAACCTGCTCGACAACGCCCTGAAATACACGCCGGAAGGTGGCAAGGTGCACCTGGCCTGCCGGGCGGCCGCCAACACCGTCAGCGTCAGCATTCATGACACCGGAATCGGCATCCCCGCCACCGACCAGCCGCACATCTGGAACCGCCTTTACCGCGGCGACAAAAGCCGTGCCCAGCGCGGTCTCGGCCTCGGGCTGAGTTTGGTGAAAGCCATCGTGGAGGCGCACCACGGCACCGTGGCTGTGACGAGTGAGGCGGGGAAGGGGACAGAGTTTGTCATTACGGTGCCGCAGATCCCGCTGGGGTGAGGGGAACAACGCCCTAGCGTATCAATCTGTCGTGCCGTTCGTCCCACGTAACTGTGTAAAACCACAATGTTCTTGAGTGCGAATCGATGTTCTTGTTAACCTTGTGGAGTATGACAACCAGTCCATCGGCGATATTGGATTGGACCAATCCCAAATGGTTCGTTGTTGATCTCCGTGTTATGTTTCGCGCTCCATGAAGTTCGCGACTCTAAATAAGGCGGGCGAGCCAGTCGCTTTTTCCTATGGCGATATCTATTTCCGCCAGCCTCTATCGCATGGCGAGCGCCTCACTATCGGGCCATCAGCTAGCCATGTCGATCTTGCACTAGCGTTGGCGGGTGCTTGGGCTACACAGCAATATTACATTCTCTATGTGCTGCTTATTTCCCACTCAGGAGCTCTGCCTGGTCGGTATCAGTCGCCACTCATCGAGTCGTTCGAGGATTTGCAGGTGTTCTTTTACACCTTCGAGAAATTTCTGGAGTCTGACGGAAGGCACCATATTTGGATCAGTTCTCCAGCCAAAGAAGGCACCCTCGTTTACGACCAGCACGATGTCATCTTTGCATACGGCGACTTATCCTCGTACGAGGCTGTTCTCAGTGACCGTGGATTTCAGCAGCAGGAGTTTTGGTTTCCCACATCCCACTGCCACAGCTACCCGGCGAGCCACGTTGCTGACGAAAAGGATCTTCTTTCTCACTTCGATTGGCAGTATTCACCGCTTCAAGAGGGAGACGAGTATGGCTAATCCGACCGAATCGACTAATCCATGAGTCATGGTGAACTGCACTGTCGGCTTTTGCCGAATGTCCCGGATTGTCATCTCTTGTCGTTATAAAGAGATGGTGCGCGATACAGGGTTCGAACCTGTGACCCCTACCATGTCAAGGTAATGCTCTACCACTGAGCTAATCGCGCGAGTCCGGGGGCGGAGTCTATAAACGGCTCCTGCGGTTTGGGCAAACGGTTTTTGACATGGACAAGGAATCAGTTGTTGTTCACCTGCTTGCGCACCGTCGTGCCCTGATTCATCAAATCGTCCCGCTCCAAACCGGTGAGGCGGGTGATGGAACGCAGCAGCCAGAGAAGCAGCGCCAGAATCACCGCCATGAGGGGAATGCCGATGACGAGGCTGCCGCCCCAGTTCAGGCGGCCGATGGCTTTGGTGTATTCCTCGCTGCCGGGGACTTTGTCTCCCAGCAGGTAGAGGGCGAGACAGAAATTGGCGGCGGAGGAAAACAGCATCGTGCCGGCCATGATCCAGGAGGCTTTTTTGAGCAGCAGGGCAAAGCTGTGGTGCTTCTCCGGGGTGTCCAAGGCCTGATGCAGGGCGGGCTGGTTGATGACCGTGGGATTGAGCAGCATCTCGTTGATCAGCGGCTTGCCCCAGCGGTGGCTCAGCGGAAAGGCGATGCCGAGGAAGATGGGGAACATGGCCTCCTTGGCGGCAAACCACGTGGCATTCAGATTCCACAGCCCCAGCACGCCTGTGATGATCACCGCGACAAGACCGAGCATGGAAACAAAGTTCATCTTGTGCTTCCGCATGACGCACCAGATGCCAAACCCCAGCGGCAGCAGCAGCGCCACGATCAGCGCCCACAGAGGGCCGAGCCGCTCCGGTGTGCTGAGTTTCTCCAAGGCAAAGGAGGGAAGAAGGAAGGTGAGGCCGAGGTCGAGGAGCGGGTGGGGCTGTTTTTGGGTCACGGGGGGAACTGTGGAATGATGAAGGTGGAATGTCGAATGGCGAATGCCAAACGAGCACGCGGAATGTGCCATTTCGGTTTTCCATCCCGCCCTCGGCCTGCGGGCGTACAATGATCGAGGACGAGGACGATTGAGCACCCTCGACTCCTCTCTTGCTTCCGCGCCGCTCCGTTTTACGCTCAGCGCTTTCATTTCCATGGTCGCCACCACCGCCCCCAGCCTTACCGAAGAAATTCTCCGCCTCAAAAAAGAACGCAATGCCGTGATCCTGGCGCACAATTACCAGGACAAGGCCATCCAGGAGATCGCTGACTTTGTGGGGGACTCCCTCGGGCTGGCATACAAGGCGAAGGAGACGGAGGCGGATGTCATCGTCTTCTGCGGCGTGCATTTCATGGCGGAGACGGCCAAGATCGTGAATCCCGGCAAGATCGTGGTGCTGCCGGATGCGAATGCCGGCTGCTCGCTGGAGCAGAGCTGCCCCGGACCGCAGCTTGAGGCCTTCTTAAAAGCCAACGCCGCCAAGAATTACTATGTGATCGCCTACATCAACTGCAGCGGCCATGTGAAGGCGCTGAGCGACTGCATCTGCACCAGCGGCAACGCAGACAAGATCGTGGAGGCTGCGCCGAAGGATCGCCCGATCCTCTTTGTGCCGGACCAGAACCTCGGCTCGTGGGTGATGGAGCGCACCGGCCGCAAGATGGACCTGTGGAAGGGCGCGTGCTACGTGCATGTGGAGTTCACGCGCGACAGCATCCAGCAGATCAAAGACGAATACCCGGACGCCAAAGTGGTGGCGCACCCCGAGTGCACCTACGCCGTCCGCATTCTGGCGGATGAAGTGTGCAGCACGGAAAAGATGGTCGGTTATTGCCGCAACAGCCCCGCGAGTACATTTATTATCGTCACGGAAAGCGGCATGCTGCACCGCCTGGAGCGCGAAGTGCCAGGCAAGAACTTCATTCCCGGTCCCACCGGTCACTGCGCATGCGCGGACTGCCGCTACATGAAGATGAACACGCTGCAAAAGCTGCATGACTGTCTGCGCGATCTGACGCCGCAGGTGCAGATGGACGAAGACCTGCGCAAGCGTGCAGAGAAGCCGATCCTGCGCATGCTGGAGCTGAGCCGGTAGGAAAACCAAACCTTCTCCACTGCGATGATCGGGATCGACCTTGGCACCACCAACAGCTTGGTGGCCGTTCTTCGTGATGGGCAGCCGGTGACATTGAAGAATGAGCTGGGAGAGGATTTGATTCCCTCTGTCGTAGCCGTGGCAGAAGATGGCACGCTGCTGGTGGGGCGTGCCGCGAAGGACCGGCTGGTGACTGCTCCGAAGGCGGGGCAGGCCTGCTTCAAGCGGGACATGGGCACGGACACGATGTATGAGTTTGGCGGGCGGAAGTGGTCTCCGGTGGAATGCTCCGCACTGGTGTTGCGCGAGCTGAAACGCATCGCCGAGGAGCAGCTTCAGACAACGGTGGATTCGGCGGTGATCACTGTGCCTGCGTATTTCCATGATCTGCAGCGGCAGGCCACGGTGGATGCGGCGGCGATCGCCGGGCTCAAGGTGCTGCGTCTGCTCAATGAGCCGACCTCCGCAGCGCTGGCCTACGGCTATCGTGCGACGGATGATCTCAATACTCTGCTGGTTTATGACCTGGGCGGCGGCACGTTTGATGTCACGCTGCTCGAATCGTTTGAAGGCGTGGTGGAGGTCAAGGCCTCCTCCGGGGAGAGCCGTCTTGGAGGCGAGGACTACACGGATGCCCTGGCGCAGTGGATCGAGCGTGAGTTCAACTGGAACCCGCCCGCGGCCGATTCGCAGCGCTGGCGGGAGCGGGTGGAGATGCTCAAGCGTGACCTGTCCAAACAGACCAGCACCACGATCGCCCTGCATGGCAAGGAGGCGCCGATCACGCGCGATGATTTCATTTCCGCCACAGCGGATATTACCGCTCGTTTGCGCCCCGTGGTGCGCCGGACGATGCGTGATGCCGGGCTGACTCCGAAGCAGATCGATGCCGTGTTGCTCGTCGGCGGGGCCAGCCGCATGCCGGTGGTTTATGATGATCTCAAAGACCTGCTGGGCATGGAGCCCTCGCGGACGCTGGACCCTGACCGCGTCGTGGCGCTGGGGGCCGCCGTGCAGCAGGCGCTGGTGGCCGGGGATGCCGCCGTCAAAGATCTGGTGCTCACGGATGTGTGCCCTCATACCCTGGGCATTGAAACCACCAAGGAGCTGGTGCGCGGCCATCGCGAGCACGGCTTCTTCGCCCCGATCATTGAGCGCAACACCATGGTGCCGTGCAGCCGTAGCGAGGGCTTCAGCACGCTCTCTCCCGAGCAGGATGAACTGGCCGTGCAGGTGTACCAAGGAGAGAGCCGTCTGGTGAAGGACAACCGCAACATCGGCAAGCTGCTCATCAAAGGGCTGCGCGCGCGTGCCGGCCAGAAGTATCCCGGCCAGGTGGAGGTGCGTTTCAGCTATGACATGAACGGCCTTCTCGAAGTGGAAGTCACCATCAAGGAGACCGGGAAAAAGGTGAGCAAAGTCTTCGAGCAGCGCCCGGGCACCCTCAGTGCCGAGCAGATCGCCGCAGCCCTGCGCAAGCTGCAGCCGCTGAAGACCAACCCTGCGGACCGCCCGGAAAATCGTGCGCGCATCGAACGTGCGAACCGTCTCTATGCCGACCTCTCCGGAGAGATGCGGCGTTCGCTGGAAATGTTTCTTGAAGCCTTCGAGGCGGCGCTCATCAGCCAGGAGCGCGAGCGCATAACCGCTGCCGCCGAGGATCTGGACACTTTCATGGCCCCTTTCTTCCGCGACAATGAGGGCTGATCCCTGGAGCATCCTTGGCCTGAGCTCTGACACTGCGGATGAAAAGCAGGTGCGCAGCGCCTATGCCAAGCTGCTCAAGGTGCATCGTCCCGACCAGGACCCGGAGGGATTTCAGCGGCTGCGCACGGCTTATGAGGAAGCCCTCAACTGGCTGAAGTATCGAGCCTTCAGCGAAGAGGATGAGCCGGCGGATGATTGGGAGGAATTAGAGCAGGAGGATGTGTCCGCAGTTTTAAATCCGGCCCCTGCGACACCACCTCCAGATCTCCCGCTGCCCTCTTCCTGGGCTGATGGGGAGGTCCCGTTTCTCCCGCACAAGCTTGGCGAAAACCCACCCCAGGAGCAGAGTCAGCGCAAGAAGCCGCAGCGGCCGGAGCGTCACTGGCCGAGAGAATGGTCCTTTGCGCTTGAAGCTTTGGACCGCGCCCTGCAGCAGCCGAGGCGCTATCTGGATGTGATCACCATGGCGCTCCGGGCGCTGGCGGTGGATGTGATTGAGTGCGGCATCCCACCGGATGCTCTGGAGTGCATCCTCAGCGATGCCTTTGAAGCGGATGCGGGGCTTTTTGGCATGACTGCTCCGGTCACGATTTTAACCCAGTTGCTGCAGGGCGGACGCACCGCCTTTCTGGACAAAGCTATCCAAGCGCTGGAGCTGGCGGGCAGCCCTGCCCACCTCACAAACCTGATGCAAAAGATCGTTGAGTGTGAGGTTGAGGACTGGTCCGAACGCACCACCGATCTGTTCTTTCGTGCGGCGTGTCTGGTGGCGATGCATCAGCCTTTCCTTGCCCAGTCGATGATGCGCAAATTGCGCGGCTTCCTTGATGCCCGGTCGTATGGGGCCATGTTCGACAGACTCGAAATCCGCATCACCCGGGGGCTGGCGTTGCGTGAGCTGACAGAAGACTGTCGTGTGTTCTGGTCGCGGCGTCTGGATCATCCCGAAGCGCCGTGTGATTGGGAGGCTGAGCCGTCAGTGAAAGCCTTGAACAATGTGATGCTGCTGGGGTCCAGGTGGGCGGGGTATCCGCTGGTCAAGAGTGTCGTTCCTGCCGTGGTGCTTTCAAATGCCTGGAAATACCAGTGGCTTCAGGTGGCCTTGTTTCGACTGAAAAAACTGTGTGGTCGATTCAATTTTCAGACGTTTTTGTTCGCCGTCATTGGAGGCATTTTTTTGATCACTGGCGCGCATCTGGCCACCCAAGACACCTCTGCGCGTAAACCGGCCCCCGTATTACAAAAGATAAATCCAGCATTACAGTTGGAGATCGAACGTCAACAAAAGCGTGGAATGGAAATCATTCTCGACGCCTTTGGGCAAATGAAGCAGGATACAAAGCCTAAACCGTCTGCAGACTGAGCATCCTGAATCTTGCAGGGTGTGGAGAGTTTCGGACGATGTTGGAATGGCATGGAAGCCCCTTTCCCGATAATTGCTCCAAAAAGCGGTTACCGCCACCAGCTCGGCAGATCCGTCATCGTGTCCTTGAGGATGCTGCGGATCGCCACGCGCTCGGCGGGCGGGAGGTGTGCATGCTGCGCATCGGGCTGCTCGCGCAGGTAGAGGGCCATGTGGTAGTACACACGCTCCTTGAGTTCCTTGGGCGCGTGCTTCCAGGTGTCGGTGTAGAGCATGTAGCTGCAGCGGTGCTTGAACATGCGGGTCTTCAAATCGAGATCCTTGAGTGAGAGTCCGCCTTTGGACACCTTGCGGTCGCGCAGGAAATCCTGCACGTAGGCGGGGTCTCCGACGATGCCTTTGGCGGGGAACTTGGCCTCATCAGCAAAGGTGATGTAGCGGGCGAGCTCCTGGGCGCGTTCCTCGATCTCCGCCTTGGCCGCCGCGCCGAGCATGCCTTTGCCCTCGCTCTTGAGCTGGCGCACGGTGTAAATGGCATAGACCAGCCGGTTTTCGAAGCCCATCTGGTGCTCGTTGGTCAGATTCGGCAGGATGTCGCTGGTGGGCAGCAGGTGCAGGCTGAGATCGGAGAACTGCCCGGGATTCACGGAAGTGATCTGGTTTTTTCCGCCGTTGGGGATGCCCATCACGTTGGCCTTGTTGTTGGCGATGTTGTGCTGGCCGGTGAGGTGCCAGCCGCCGAAGCGGTCCTCCAGCGGGATCTGGTGCCCCTGCACATCCCTGCGATAGGTTTCCAGGCTGGATCCGGCGCGCGAGACCAGCAGGGATTCGGCGATGAGGCCGGGCAGCCGCCGTGTGGCGTTGCCGGCGTGGCAGTTCATGCATTTGGTGGAGCGCGTGACGTTTGGCACGGGGCCTCCGGGGCGCAGGCGGTCGAAGACGTAGAACATGGGGCCCATCTCCGGGTCTGCGGCGATGATTTCCACCAGCCCGCCGGGCACCCAGCCGAGGTAGGTGTCTTCATTGAAGTAAAGCGCACGCGGGTTGCGCGGATTGATGATCTCGCTTTGCAGCGAACTCGCGGAAAACACCATGATCTGCGAGCTGACGGGGATGTTCAGCGCCGCCAGCAGGCTGGTGAGGAAGGTCTTGTCGTTCGTGGTGTCCAGCTTCACCTCGCCCTTTTGGGCCTTTTCCTGCAGCTCGGCAAAGCGGTCCTTCGGCTTCCAGTCCAGATAGGAATGCGGCGGTCCTCTGAAATCAATGACGCGCAGATCCTTGGTCTCCGCAGACATGGCGGCGGAGATCGACAAAAACAACAGCATCATCAGGAGTTGGGAACGCATTGTGCTCTATACGCTTGCGAAGTTACCCAAATCGCAGAAGACAACCACAAACAATTGCCAATCCGTATTCTGGTAACCCTCCTTTCCCTCATGCCCACCACCCAGCCCCGCCGCGCCGGCATTTTGATCCCTGTTTTCGCCCTGCGCACCGCCGACGATCTTGGGATTGGCGACATCGGCGGGGTGCGTGAGCTGATCGACTGGTCCGCAGAAACGGGGATCGGCTTTGTGCAGTTTCTGCCCATCAATGCCACCGGCAGCGACAGCAGCCCCTACAATGCCATCAGCTCCGTGGCGCTGGACTATCTCACGCTGGATCTCTCCCCGGCGGCGGTTCCTGAGCTGGACGAGAAATTTTACAGCACCATCACCGGCATCCTGCGCGTGGATCTGCTGCGGCATGGCTCGGTGAACTACCCCAAGGTGCGACGGCTGAAAAACACCCTGCTGCGCCGCGCCTTCAGCCAGATCGAAAGCCAGCCCGGGCGCATGGCTGAGTTTGAGGCCTTCTGTGTGAAGGAGGCGGGGTGGCTGGATGACTTCTGCCTTTTCAAAGTCCTCATGGAGGAGCACGGCCATGAAGACTGGACGAACTGGCGCGAGGAGCTGAACACCGCCGCCAAGGCCCATGCCTGGCGCGATGCGCAGGGAGATGCGATCGACGACCGCATCCTCTTCCATGCCTACGTGCAGTGGCTCTGCTTCAGCCAGTGGGGCGAACTGCGCGCCTATGCGAATGGGAAGGGCGTCAAGCTCATGGGCGACATCCCTTTTGGCATCTCCTGGTGCAGCGCGGATGTGTTTTTCAAGCCCGAGCAGTTTGACCTGAGCTGGTGCGGCGGCGCCCCGCCGGAGACCTACTTCAAAGACGACTACTTCGTGCAGCACTGGGGCCAGAACTGGGGCATCCCGCATTACCGTTGGGATGTCATGGAGCAGGGCGGCTACCAGTGGTGGCGGCAGCGCACGCGGAAGCTGACGGAGGTCTTTGACATCTTCCGCATTGATCACGTGCTGGGCTTCTACCGCATTTATAGCTTCCCGTGGCGCCCCACTCGCAATGCGGAGTTTTGCTACCTCAGTGACGAAGAGGCCAAAGTCCTCACCAACGGACGCCTGCCGCACTTCATCGAAAATGACGACGACACGCCGGAGCACAAGGCCGCGAATCTCGCCAACGGGCACAAGTACCTGCGCATGATTCTCGATGCCGCTGCCGGCAAAGCCGAGGTGGTGGCCGAAGACCTGGGCACGGTGCCTGATTACGTGCGCCCGCATCTGCTCAGCCTTGATATTCCCGGCTTCAAAGTCTGCCAGTGGGAGCACAGCGAGGAAGGCCGTGTGGTGATGGGCAGCACCTATGACAACTGCGCCTTCACCACCTACGCCACGCATGATCATGAGCCCATGCGAACGCACTGGGAGCACCGCCGCCGCGATGCCAGCAGCGAATTTGAATCCGAACGCGCCCTGGGCAACAAGGAGCTGGGAGACCTCGCCGAATTCGCCGGCCTGCGCTTCTCCTCCGAAGGCTGGCCTGAATACGATGCCCACATCCGCCATGCCCTGCTGGAGGCCCTGCTGACCAGCAACGCCCGCTTCGCCGCCTTCATGCTCACGGACCTCTATGGTCTGGAGGATCGCTTCAACGTCCCCGGCATCGCCGCCGACAGCAACTGGAGCGCCCGTCTGCCCATGACCGTGGCCGAACTACGCAATGGCACGCCTTGGAAGGAAGAGGGCGAGTGGCTCAAGAAAGCGATCAAGAGCACGGGGCGGTAGGGCAGACCGGGTAGATGTTAAAAAATTGCTGGAGAACGGCGGGGGCATTTCCTAGACTGCCGTCATGGAGGAAATTATAAGCTGGGTGACCGCTGAGGTGGAGACGAGGGGGATTTTGCGGAACTCTTATTTCTCCGCGCTGGCCGGAGGCCGCATGAGCCGGGAGGCGTTTCAGGAGACGCAGCAGCAGTTCTTCTTTGCAGTGCGGTACTTTTCCAGGCCCATGGCCGCGCTGATGGCACGAATGCCGGGCTCCATCCTGCGGCGGAGTTTGATCCATAATTTGGCGGAGGAGCATGGCTATGTGGATGAAGGGACGGCGGTGTTTGATCCGGCTCTGGCGCATGACATGACCTTTTTGCGGTTTTTGGAAACGCTGGGTGTCACCCGCGAGGCGATGAGCCGGGTGCGTGAGGCGGAGGCGGTGAGAGCCTTCAACACCTGCCTCATGGGTGTGTGCCTGATGGAGCGCACGGAGGCGGCCTTTGCTTGTTTAGGGATCATTGAGCACGAATTTGCCGGCATCTCGGCGCGTCTTGGCCGGACGGTGGTGGAGCGGCGGTGGGTGCCGGCGGAAAAGCTGGTTCACTACAATCTGCACGAAGAGATCGACGGCCGGCATGCTGCGGAGTTTTTTGAGTGCGTGGCCCAGGCCTGGCAGGCTGGAGGTGAGGACCGCGCTGCGGTGGAGGACGGCGTGCGGCTGGGGCTGCACATTTTTGACCGCCTCTACGTGGGTCTTTGGGATGCAACTTCACGCCATCATGAACACACTTCCACCTGATCTGCTGCGGCTCTGCCATACTCGCTCGGCCGCGCAGAGTGTCTGGCGTGTGGGTCTGTTTTTGGTGCTTTATGCCCTCGGGGCGGCCGGCGCGGTGTTGGTGACCGCTTCGGGAGCATCGGGATGGCGGTGGGTTTTGGCGGTGCCGTTGTATCTACTCGCGGCAGGTTCTCTGCACGGCATCAGCCTTTTCACCCATGAGGCGGTGCATGGCACGCTGGCCAGGAACCGCGTCTGGAATGGCGTGCTCGGCGCGTTGTGCGCCATGCCGGTGCTGCAGAACTACTCCGCCTACCGCGTGCTGCATTTGAACCACCACCAGCATCTCGGGGAGACGGGAGACCCGGATCATTACGCCAACTACACGCGCTGGACGTGGATGGTTTTCATCATGAACTGGCTGCGGCTGCTGGTGGGCTACCCGGTTTACATCACGGCGATTCCCCTCCTGGGATTCAAGCAGGGCACGACGAAAGACCGCCTTGGCATCGTGGCTGAAGTCTGCGCGACGGTGCTTCTGGCGGGGCTGGCGTGGAAATTCGTGCCTCTTGTCTGGCTGTGGCATGGCTGGCTGGTGCCCATGCTCTTCATCAACACCATGGTGAACATTCGCGGCATGAGCCAGCACACGCTGCTGGAGCACGCCAATGACGAGGTGCGGGGCACGCGCACCATCCTCACCAGTCCGCTGGTGCGCTTTTTCATGTGCAACGAGAACTTCCACCTCGAGCATCATCTGTTCCCCGGAGTGCCCTGGCACCACCTGCCGCAGGTGCATGCGGCCCTGGCCCCCTCTCTGCGCAAGCAGGGCGCGCCGTACATCCGGTCCTACTCCGCTTTTGTGCGGGAGTTTTTCATTCACAGTCTGCGACGCAGTCCGCTGGGGTGGAAGGCCTCCAAGCATTCGTGACAATGAGGCGGGTGCAGATTCATGAGTGGCTTTATCTAAGGCTCGGCTGCGCCATCGTCCTGGCACTGATCTTCGTCGGAGATGCCGGGCATCTGCTGCTGGCAACTACGGCGCTGACCTGCGCCTATGCCGCAGTGCAGCGCATGGGGGAACCCGGCGGGCGTGTGCGTTTGATCGGCGCTTACGTGTTGACGTGGGCTTTGTATGCGGGCTCGTCCGCGCTGGTGGAGGCGCTGGGGGTGCCTCTGCGGCATCATGAGCTGATGGCGGCGGACGCGGCGCTGTTCGGTGTGTCGCCGGTGCTGGCGTTGAGCGGCAAGGCAAGCCCTTGGATGAACGATCTGCTGAGTCTGGGCTACATGAGCTATCACGTGTATCTGCACTGGGCGTTGCTGCTGGTGGTGATCTCAAACAAGAATGGCGCGCTGTTTGGCGCTCGTCTGTTCACGGCCTTCGCCGTGGGGTTCCTTGGCTATCTGCTTTATCCGGCGGCACCGCCTTTGACGGCTTTTCCAGAGCTGTTTCCCGCACCCGTGGCGGGTGGCTTGCTGACGCATTGGAATGAAAGCATCAATGCCTCCATGGCTTCGCGATACGATGCCTTCCCCAGCCTTCATGTGCTGATCACACTGACACTGCTGGCGTGGGACTGGGACTGCTTTCGCCTGCGGTTCTGGATCATGCTGGTGCCTTCGCTGCTGATGCTGGTGGCCACGCTGACGCTGCGGCTGCACTATGCCGTGGACCTGCTGGTCGCGGCCCTGCTGTTTTTCATGCTTCAATTCGCCTATGGAAGAAAACCACTCCGCCGCTCCTGATGCCTGGGCCCTTGAGGCCGCCAAACTGCCGCTGGCCTTCGCGCAGGTGCGTGAAGATCCGCGCCTGGATGTGGAGCTGGCGGAGACGCTGCCCGCAGACGCCGTGGTGGTGATGATCGCCTCAGGCGGCGAGACGCTGGTGCAGCTCGGGCGGCTGCCGGTGAAACACATCCATGCGGTGGACATGAATCCGGCGCAGCTCGCGCTTTCCAGGTGCAAGCTGCATCTGGCGGCCCATGCCAGTGCGGATCAGGCAACCCGCCTGCTAGGTCATGAAGACATGCCACTGGAGCAGCGGCGCGGGTCTCTGAAAGCCCTGCTGGGGGCGCTCGCACTCCCGGAGGATGTGTTTGGGCCCCTGGATTTCGTGGCGGCGCACGGGCCGGACCATGCGGGGCGGTATGAACGCTGCTTTGCCGAGCTGCGTCGCGTGCAGGCAGGTGGCGTGGCTTTGGAGGATGCCCTGGCGGAGGTGATGGCGCTGCCAAATCTGGTGGCGCTGTTTGGACATGAGGCGGCGCAAAATCCGCGACGCCCTTTTCACGAGCATTTCGCCTGGCGCACCCGCGTGGCCTTGGCGCGCACCGATGCAGATACGAATCCTTTCCTGCGGCAGATGTATCAGGGCCGCTTTGCGCCAGGGCACCGCTACGACTGGCTGCAAACGGCGGGCGCAGCGCGCGCAGAGGTGGTCTGGCATCAGGGGCGCATGAGGGAGGTGCTCGACAGTCTGCCTGCTGCCAGCGCGGATCTGGTGCACCTTTCAAACATCCTCGACTGGCTCGCACCGGCGCAGGCGCAGCAAACGCTGGCCGCCGCAGCCAGGGCTCTGAAGCCCGGCGGGAGAGTCATCCTGCGGCAGTTGAATTCCTCCCTCGACATGGAGGCGCTGGCGGGAGACATCGCCTGGAATCATGAACTGGGCGGAGCGATGGAGCAGCGGGACCGCTCCTTCTTCTACCCGCAAATCCTCGTCGGCAGCCGCGCATGAAACTCCACACCCTTCATGAGCCGCCGCCTGCGTGGCTGGGTGAGGCGCTGGAGCGGTTCGAGCGCCAGTTTGACTACCCTCTGGGAAATGGCGGGCGCTTCAGCATTTCGCATGGGCGGGATTACCTGCCCTTTTTTTCCGCCATGGGGGAGGCCAGCGTCCTGGTGGCGGAGGCTGGAGGCGAGGTGCTGGGAACTCTGGCGCGGGTGGAACGCTGGATGCACTGCACCCATGCGGCGTCTCAACAGCGGCGCGTGCACTATTTGTGCGATCTCAAGGTGAGCCCGGTGGCGCGCTGCAGCGGGCTGCTGGCGCATCTGATGCTGGAAGCCCGGCGGCAGATCGAGCAAAGCGGTGTCCATGGATGCTATGGCATCGTGATGAATGGAACCGGACGGCGGCCTACGGACTACACGGGAAGGCGGGAGATCCCGGCATTTCAGGAGGTGGCGCAGATCGCGGTGCTCAGGATCAGCGCGGGTGAAGCAACTGCGGGACCGGCGGCCACGATGGCGCATTCCTCGCAGCGACCGGCCTGCGTCCTCACAGGCGGGCGGCATGAACTGCGTTCGTTGATGGCACCCCTGCGAATTGCTGATGCGGCCTGGCTGGAGGATACCCGGCGTGGGAAACGCTTGTGGACCGATGCCGGCACCGAGATGCTTTCCGCGCATCTCTCAGGCTTTCATTTCAATGATCCCGTTCAGGGGGCAGACATCATCCGTCAGGCTCTGCACGCTGCTCAGGGCAGCGGTCTGCCCGCCCTGTTTGCAGCCGTACCGCAGTCCGTGGCCGCCAGCCTGCTTGCGGAAATGCATGGCATGCAGGTGCTGCTGGCCCCTGCGACGATCTACGGCCACGGCCTTGAGCCCGGCCATGACTGGTGGGTGGACACGGCGGAAATCTGACTCACTCACGGCAGCCCCCACGCCCCACGCAGCGCTGCATAATCCGCCTTGGGCAGCAGGACGTAATGCGGCGAGGCGGCGGGATCGAGCCAGCGGAGGAGGCGGGTGAGGTCTCCTTCGGCCATGGTGGTGCAGCCGGCGCTGGGCTTGTCCGGGCCGCGGCGGACGTGGAAAAAGATGGCGCTGCCGTAGCCGGGGGCGGCGGGGTTTTGATTGTGGCGGATTTCGAGCATCCACTTGTAGGCGGCATCGCCCAGGCGCATTTTTTGTTTCTCAAACCACGGCGGGATGCCCTGGCGGGGATCGATGCGGATGTGACGGTTGTAATACTGGGGCAGGGTGGAGTCGTCCACATAGGCGTCCCAGGGGCCGACCTGGATGTAGGGCCAGCGCGCACCACCGGGCGGCGTGGCGGCATAGCCAAAAAGGGAGCCTAGCTGGAAGACGCCTGCAGGGGCACGCCAGTCCTTTTCCACCTTGGCAGGGATGCCATTTTGAGGCGGATTGAAAACGCCACGCCCCCAGGCCAGACCTTTTCTGCCCAGCAAAACCGGCACGGGCTTTTCAAAGACGGCCTGCCACGGAGCCTCGGCGGAGGCGCGCTGGTAGCACTGCATGGTTGCCGTGTTGGAATTCCACGTGGCCGCCTGGGAGACGATCACCTGGCGTACGGCTCGACCCAGCTGGGCGTGAGACTCTGAGGGGCTCAGGGCAAAAATGCCGATGGCCAGCAGAGTGAGAAGGCCTGCCTTTTTTCGATGGAAAACTTTTTGGTATTGCATGGGGAAGCTGTTTCCGAATATATTCATTAAATCAACCCTGCCGGGTTAATTG
The DNA here is from genome assembly GCA_017301975.1 of Verrucomicrobiota bacterium. Taxonomy (GTDB): domain Bacteria; phylum Verrucomicrobiota; class Verrucomicrobiia; order Verrucomicrobiales; family Verrucomicrobiaceae; genus Prosthecobacter. The sequence goes on along the minus strand of JAFLEI010000051.1, from coordinate 906 downwards.
GATTCAGGTTTTGGGGGTTTTTTTCCTGAGCTCCGAGTTCCGGCAGGGTTGTTTTTTTCCCTGCGAGGAGGGATTGGATGAATCGAATGCATTGATTCGCGTCCAAGGGCGTTCTAATGATCCCCTTCATGAACCTTCGGTGCTTTTCAGTCATTCTTCTCGGAGCGGCAGCCTGCTTCAGCCTCTCTTCCTGTGGAAATTCTTCCATCATCAGCCTCGACTATGTGCCGCAGTCTGGCCGGATGCTGCGGGGCTCGCCGGATTTTGCCGTGGGTGAGTTCAAGGACAAGCGTGGTGAGCAGGCCCAGACGCTCGGCCATGTGCGCCTGCCCATCGGCCCTTCGGTGGATACCATCCAGACCCGCCTTCCGGTCAGCGATGTGGTGCGCAACGCCTTTGGCTACGCGCTGGAGTCACGCGGCATGCTGGCCACGGACGTGAAGGGCCGCTTTATCCTCACTGGAGAAATCCAGGATCTGCGCTCGCAGTTGCTCGTGCATCCTTATGGGTATGCACGCATCCGCGTGAATGTGGTGGAAGCCACCTCCGGGCGGGTCATGCACACCCGCGTTTATGAAGGCGAGCGCCAAAGCACGGCCTTCCGTCCCGGCAGCGGCTCGCCCGTGCCTGTCCTGCGTGAGCTGACCTCCCGCGCGCTGCAGGATGCCGTGGATCGCGCCCTGGATGACACCCGCATGCGTCAGCAGATCGGTGTTGGCATGGATGATCGCCCGCGCTACACGCCGGGGATGCTGTAGGAAACGGAGGGTGATTATTTTGCCGTAGATACCATGTGGGCGGAGTCACCGAAGCGGATCGGTGATAAGAAGGAAGTGTTGAGCAACCTGAACACACCACCCACATGGCCAAGCAAACTACCCAAAGCCCCAAAACAAACAAGAGCAG
>JAFLEI010000005.1 GCA_017301975.1 Verrucomicrobiota bacterium | reverse complement strand
TTGCTGCTCTTGTTTGTTTTGGGGCTTTGGGTAGTTTGCTTGGCCATGTGGGTGGTGTGTTCAGGTTGCTCAACACTTCCTTCTTATCACCGATCCGCTTCGGTGACTCCGCCCACATGGTATCTACTTTCCAGAGGGTTATTTGACGAAGTCGGTGAAGCCGGCTTCGGTGCGTTTGAGCTCGGCTTTCATGGCGGTGCGAAGTTTGATGATGCGCTCGGTTTGGGTGGCGTCGGTGATGAGGTTTTTCAGTTCTTCGGGGTCGTTTTTGAGGTCGTAGAGTTCTTCGCCGGAGATGCCGTCGAGGTAATGGATGAGCTTGAACTGGTCCTGCACGACGGCGCTGTAGAGGGGCACGCCCTGGTGATTGTCCTGCTTGGCTCCGGTGAGGATGGTCTGGCTGACTTTGGAGCCGTATTCGTTGCCCATGTGCTCGTAGTAGCAGGCGTGCGGCCATGCGGTTTCGGGTTTTTCGAGCAGGGGAGTGAGATCGTGGCCGTGGGTCTGCCAGGGGACTTTTACGCCGGTGATGGAGAGGAAGGTGGTGGCGAGATCGGGGGCGGTGACGGAGGCATCGCAGACTTTGCCGGTGGGGAAGCGAGACGGCATGCTGACGATGAGGGGCGAGCGGTAGTTTGCGTCATACGGGGCGAGCTTGGTGCGGAAGCCGTGCTCGCCCATGGAGAAGCCCTGATCAGCGGTGTAGATGATGAGGGTGTTTTCATACTGGCCGGACTCTTTGAGCGCGGCGATGAGCTGGCCGACGCCTTCATCGATGGCGGGGACGCATTCATTGACCTGGCGCACCCAGTCATCGAAGCGTTTGCCTTTTTTGCTTTCGCCGAAGGCTTCGCCGCCTTTTTTGGCCATGGGGTGGCCGTCGGGGCCTTTTACCCATGCCTGCATTTTATTGAGGTAGTCGGGCTTGTCGGCGCGAGGTGGGAAGATGTCTGCGGGGAGCGGCACCTCGGCGTCTTTGTAGCTTCCTTTGTGGCGTTTGGCGGGAGTGGAGGGGCCGTGGATGCTGCCGTAACATACCCAGAGATACCAGGGCTTTGCGGCATCGCGATTTTTGCCGCGGATGTAATCGAGGGACCACTGCGTGTAGTTGTCGGCGGGGTAACCTTCGATGGTCTGCTCCTTGCCATCGACGCTCATGATCTGCGTTTCGTAGTAAGCACCGGCGTTTTCAGGATGGAGGGGGCGGTTCCAGACGATCTGATGATCCCAATCACGGCCCCAGCCGGTATCGGTGCCGGTGTGCCACTTGCCGATCTGCGCGGTGTGGTAGCCTTGTTTGCGCATCTCTGCGGGAATGAAGGGGCACTGAGCGGGATCGTAGGTGCTGCCGGGATATTTGCCGGCCATGGACATGGACTCGATACCGTGTGGGTAGCGGCCGGTGAGCATGGTGGCACGTGAGGGCATGCACCAGGAGCCGAGATAGGAGGCGTGAAAACGCACGCCGTTCTTTGCCAGCGCATCAATGTTGGGTGTCTTCACCCAGGGCCATGAGCCGGGATAGCAGCCGACGGTTTTCGTCGATTGATCGTCGGCGAAAATGAAGAGGATGTTGGGGCGCTTTGCCTCCGCCGCGACAATGTGAAAGGCGAAGGTGCAGAGCAGGAGGGCGACAAGTGCTTTCATGGTGCGCCGATTAACGTCGGGCAGCAGGGCATTGTAGCCGCAAAAGCACTGGAACAGAATCAGGCGGCGGTGCCCTGTGAAGGAGGCGGCAGCTTGGACATGGGCGGGCGGGCCACCGCTGCGGGCGGCTTGGCCGTGGGTGGTGCCGGCGGCTTGGCGATGGGTTTCGAAATCGGTGCCGAGGGCGGCTTGGCGATGGGCTTCGTCGCGCCAGAATAGGATGGAGGAGGTGGAGGCTTGGCACCGGGCATGAGCGGAGGTTTCACACCGGTGGCTGGCGGCGGCATGGCGGCGGGCACAACCGGTGGTTTCACACTGGCGGCAGGTGGTGGCATGGCGCCGGGCACAACCTGTGGTTTCACACTGGTGGCAGCAGGCGGCGGCATTGCGGCGGGCATGACCGGTGGTGTGGCCGCAGGGACGATGGGCGGCTTGGCCATGGGCGGTGCTGATGGCCGGATGATCGAAGAGAGTACGGAAGACTGAGGGGGGCCGGGCACATGCTTGGGCGCGTGCACTTTTTGAATCATCTCCCAGAACCTCAGCCCACGGAGCAGTGAGTGCTCGCGCAAGGCGGCGAGGACGTTGTCTTTTGTGGAAGGAGGCTCGGTGGCGAGCTGGTCGTAAGAGCCTTCGCGCTGGGCGGCGAGCATGCTGCCCAAGGCCACCAGGATGGCGGCCTCAGAAGCCGGGATGTGATGGAAGGTGTTTTTGGCCTTGAAGGTGTTGAGGAGCTCCATCGTGAGCTGGCCGGAGACAGGAGCGAAATAATTCCTCAAGAGCAGCGTGTCGCCGGCGGCCTCCTTGAGACGCTCGAGAACGGCGATGAAGCTGCCGCGCATGGCATCGCTGGTGACGATGCGCACCCGGCCGCCGCCCCATTCGAACCAGCGGTCTGAGCCGTCGAAGTTGTCGTAGGTTTTACGGATGTCGCCTTCGCTGATGGTGACCGGAGGGGCGACCATGAGCTGGATGAGATCGCGTGCCCGTTCGCCAAGGTCGATGGGGCCGGGGGAAGTTGTTTCAGCCTTGGCGGCAGCGACGGCCTGCTGGAGCAGAGCGTCCACCTTGGCAGCGAGGCTTGTCTTGGCGACTGACTGCACGGCGGCAGGGGGAGGCAGGTTCGCTGGCGGTGCGGCTGGTGCCACAGGAATGGCCGCGACAGCAGAAGTCTCTTTGGCATCGTCCAAGACCGCAACGGCCACAGGCATCACCGGAGCAGCGGGGGCAACTGGTGCAGCCGGGGCAGAGGCTGGCAAAGGGGGAGCCGGAGGAGGCACTGGCTGAGCAGCGACCGCGCCGACGACTTCGGGTGGGAGTGCCGATGACAGGGTGCGCATGGCATAGGCCTCGGCAGCGGCGGCCAGCAGATGGCGTGGGAAAATGGCGCCACCGGCGGTGAGGCGGGCCACGTCTTCTTCGAGAAGCGGGTGGATGTCTGAGGTGATGCCGTCTTTCTGCCGCTGTGCCGTGAGAGCCGGGTTTTCCAGCCGGCAATTGAGCAAGAGGCGCTTCTGCTCATTGGCGATGGGCAGCATGTCGATAACCGGGAGGCGGAAGCCCAGCGGAGCATTCGAATCCGGCACTCCCACGCGACCGCGCAGGGCCTGTGTGAGCGAAGCATCCCATGCAGCGAAGCGTTCAGCCACGAGGCCGATGAGCACGAGCCAGTTTTCGCTTTGATCGATCAGGGCGAAGAGGAGGCGCTGCATCTCGTCAAACTGCGGCTGGGTGGTGACGAGGTCGAGCTGGTCGAGAACCAGGACCACGGGTGCGCCTGCCTGAGAGGCCAGCTTGCCGAAAAGCTGGATGACGACAGCCATCTCCGAGCGTCCCAAAGGCTCTGGAACACCGAGGTATTTGAGCTCATTTTCAGTGAGGTAGGCAGCACCTGAAAGCCACTGGGCGGCGAGATGCTCCTTGTCATCGCGCAGCACGCTGAGCAGGCAGCGAAGCACGCTGCGGGGGACCATGGGATGATCGGCCTCCAGAAGCTGCACGGCCTGATGGATCATTTCCTTGCGGGTTTCGAGGCTGATCGTGGCCCAGGCCTCGTGCAATTCCGGAAAGGTGAAATCCTGCTCCACCACGGGCTTGAGCAGCGCGTAGGCGAGCAGGCGCAACTGGCTGTAGGGCGCTTCTTTGCCCTCCTTGCTCCGCGCTGGATGACGCAGGCTGCCGACGAACCGCGTGAGAATGAAATTTTCCAATGCCTCCGGCTGCAGCGGGGGGTTGGGCGCGTAGGCATAAAAAATACTGTCTGCACACTCCCGGCGCAGCCGTGAAAAGAGATGCGATTTGCCCGAGCCACCGGCGCCCCGCACGAAGCGAACCTGGCTGCGGTGCTGGGCCCGAACCTGATCCACGGCGATGCGCAAGGCGCCAAAGGGCACCGAGTGAATGTAAGGCACGTCGAGAAAGGAGGCGGCATTCCAGAGGTCCTGCTCGCCCACACTGGTAGATATGAATGGATTCAGGTCAGCGTAAGAGGACATGGGCTTAGGAATCAGTTCAGTATTCGGGAGAGAGCGGGGCGGGATCAGGAGAGCCAGCACCAGGAGTAACCGGGCGGGCCGAGAGACATTGGAACAAGCAGCGCGCGCTCATGATCCGGGAGGTCTTGCGGCCTTTCGCAAGGTTCTAACAGGAGCTGACCATTGATGTAAAGCGTCTCAATCAAATTTCGTAAAACCTGACTATCAGCCACTGCTCCACGTTCTGCCGACCATGCTTGATAGCGGGCAAAGGTCTGAGGAATGGGGATCATGACCGATGATGAGCGGATGCGGTCGAGGTCATACCATGCGCGCAGTTCGGCCTCCCCGGGAACGGGGGCGGTTTCAAAGAGAGGAGCCGAGGGGGCTGGCGGCATTGGAGGGGCGGCGTCCAGCCATGCGACGAGGTCCTCCCAGGATGCAGGCGGCGTGCGAACGCTGTTCACTGCCTGGAGCATTTTCTTCAATGAGCTCCTCATTGCCGCATTCAGCAGCTCGGAGGGCAGCGGCCTGCGTGAATAGACCAGAGGCTTGGCCCCCGTGAGAACAAATGCAGCGCCTGTGGCGACGAGCCGGCCCAGCGCGGCCTCAAAGAATGGCTGGAGTCCCGCTGGCAGCTTCGCTTTCAGCTTCACGGCTTCCTGCTCTTTGCGGGATGCATGCACACTGTGCTGCAAGAGCGCGGCGGTGGCTGCCTCCAGGCTGTGCGGCGTGAAGAGAGGCAGGGGTTTGCTGCGGGTGCCTGCGATTATGCGGTTGAGGGTCCCTGCTGAGGACAAGGCTTCCAGGGCTGTGGCCACCGCCTTGGGCGTGGCCGCCCGCCCTATCGTTGGTTTTACGAGTTTCGTGATCTCCGCGGCCTTTAGCGGGAGTGCGCTGCGGCTCAATGCCTCATGGATGGCTTCTTCGAGTGTCATGAGAGTTCAGCGACGGAGGGATTCCACCTGGCGGTCGAGCCAGTGCGTCACATCATGCACGACTTCTTCACGCTGCACATCATGCAGCAGCAGATGGTAGGAACGGGTGTACCAGAGCAGCTTTTTGTCCCGGCTGCGGATCTGGGCAAAGAGGGCCTGGATCTGATCCGCCGAAGAGAGCACGTCATTCGGCGATGCGACGAACAGGACTGGCATTTTCAAACGATGCGCTGATTCGGTGTTTGCATCGAGCATGCCGCCGATCGTTGAAAGCAGGCGCAGGGAGAAGGAACTGACATGATGGGGCGTGACCGCCATCTGACCGCCATGCGTGGAATGGGAGGTGACTTTGATCTTCGATTCATCCACACCCGCAAGTTCGCCGAGGGTGTAACGCGAGCGCGGGGTGAGCCTGGCTGCGGTGTCGAGCAGGAAGCGCTTGAAACCGCTCAAGGCGACCCGCAGACCTGCCACGGGTGATGCCAGTATGATGCCCTGAGGATCCGAGCGATTGCCGAGCAAATCTGCCGCTGTGTGCAGGGCGATGAGGCTGCCCAGGCTCTCGCCATACCAAAACACTGGTGTCTTCGGATGGCGGCGCTTTACCAGCGCGTGAAACGTCGCCAGATCACGCTGCCAGGCACTCGCTTTTGAAATGTCGCCACGCTCAGCCATCACAGGATCATTCCCCTGCCCACGCAGATCGTACGCATAGACGGCATATCCATGCAGTGGCAACTGTTCGCCCAGATACCAGAAATCTGACTTTGCGCCGCTCAAGCCGTGAATGGTGATCACCACTCCGCGCGGTGTGACACCGGCAGGCACCGGCCACGATTTCCATGGCATGGTTTTGCCATCGTAGCTCACCCAGTCCTCGGCACACAGCACGCCACGGCCACCGGTCATTTTTTTCACCGAGGCACATCCGGAGAGGACGGTTAAAACCGCCAGCAGGAGCAAACACTGGGTGAGCGAGGGGTGCATCATTTAATCAAGAACGGCCAGTGCGGACTCCACGAACTTCACCTGCACGCGCACGCGTGTGTCGAGATCAAACTCAGAGGGTGATTCAAACGTGAGGGTGACCGGGCAGCCGCGCAGGTGCAATTCAATGGCCTCCGGCATGCCGGGCAGATTCGTGGGGAGGGTGCGGCGGCGAATCACGCCACGGTTTGCCCGCTGACCTTCGATGTTTTTTCGCGGATCAGGTGCGATCACCCGAGCGCAACGCTGAATGATTTCATGGCCGACCGTTTGGGGCGCATGATTGAGTTCATAGAGGTAGGTGCCTTGCGCATCATAATCCTCGTGCAGGCAGAGGCCAAAGCGCATCGCCCGACCGGTGATCCACCGCTGCCATGGGCCGCAAATTTCATCAGCCGAATCGTGAAAGCGACGATTGATGTCGATCCCACGGTGATCCGCCCGGGTATTGAGGGTGAGGCCCACGGGATTAAGGCAGGGGGCGATCAAAAAAGATCCGCGTTTGATCTGCTGCACATGCTTCTCAGCCCAGACGAGCAGGCCCCAGGCTGAACCGGCCTCATCGCCATGGACTCCGGTGGAAAGATATACTGCCGGCTCTCCTGCCTGCGCAGACGCGGATTCGAGCACGATCACAGGCATATCACCCACCTTGCACAAGGTCTTCACACGGCAGCCGGCCGCCCGTGCGAGCGCACGCCAGCGCTGGATGAGATGCCGTGCGTCATGCGCACGATGAATGGGAAGCAGCTTCACCTTGTGAGAATGGCGGGGGCGGGTCATCCGTCGTACGGAATTCTTGATTCACCCCTTTTTCTTCTTCCCCTTCCCTTCCTTGACCGGTGGCGCCTCTTTGGTGCGGCCTTCATTCCTTGCCACTTCCTCAGGCTCAGGAATCCGCCCCTGATCGTTGGTCCGCTCGATCCATGAGTTCAGCACCGTGCTCAAGCGCTCGCGGGCGGCGCGATGCTCGGGCAGGTTTGATTTGGCGAGATTATTGATCTCATAGGGGTCCTCCTGCAGATCATACAACTCCACCTCTGGCATCGTCGGGGCGGCCAGCACGGCCTGGGCGGGCGTCAGCTTGTCCTGCGCGGCGAGTTCCTTGATGAGGTTCCACACGGGGTATTGCTTTTCCTTGTAGGCGTTGTGCTGGAGGAAGGGCCGGTCTGGCGTGAAGTTCCGAATGTAGCGATAGCGTGCATCTGCCACGGTGCGGAGGCGAAAGACCGTCATGTCGCAGCGGTCCCGCGCGCCGAAGACGTATTCGCGGGGTGGTTCGGCATTGGGTCCCATGAACAAGCGGCCCTGCATGCCCTTCGGTTTTGGAATGCCGGCCCATGCGAGCGAGGTGGCAGTCAGATCAATGGACATCAGCAACTGGTCGCTGACTTTGCCTGGGACATAGCCTGCGGGGGCGGGAATGCCGGAGGGCCAGCTCAGGATGAACGGAGTGATCAAGCCCTCCTCATAGCAGAACTGCTTGGCACGCACGTGCGCGGCGCCGTGATCGCCGAGGAAGCAGATGACGGTGTTTTCCATGAGGCCGTCGCGCTGGAGGAGTTCCATCACCTTTCCGATTTTGCGGTCCAGCTCGGTGGCAGCGTCCAGATACTGAGCCATGTCTTTGCGTGTGACTTCATGGTCGGGGTAATAGGGCGGGATGCTCACCTTGGCAGGATCTGCATGAGGGGGTGCGTGGAAGGTGCGATGAGTTTCCTGGAAATTGAGCTGGGCGTAAAAGGGCTGGTGCTGCTTTAAATCATCCCAATTGGAGGAATCGAAGGGCTTGGCGGGGCCCTGGAAATTCCAGTCGGTCTTGCCGGAGCCTTTGAAGCCGGCCTCGGGCGGGAGGTCTTTGACATTGGCGGTGAAGTAACCAGCGTCGCGCATGCGCTCGCTGATCACCTTCACGCCTTCAGGAAGGGTGTAGCCATCATCGCGATGCGAGCGGTGATTGTGAGCGCCGATGGTGGTCTGATACATGCCGGTATTGAAGGCAGAACGGCTGGCGGAGCATACCGGGGCTGTGGTGTAAAAGCGGGTGAAGCGCATGCCTTTGGCGGCCAGTGCATCGAGCACCGGGGAGGACACCTCCTTGGCGCCATAACAGCCCAGATCGGGGCCAAAATCCTCGGCAATGAGCCAAAGGATATTGGGGCGCTTTTCCTCGGCGTGGAGAGAGACGGTGAAGGCGAGGCTGAGGAGCAGGAGAAGACGGATCATGCGTACAGCATGACTAAGAATGCCCCACTAACGCAAGAACGGATTTGCATCAGTCACCGGATCATCACCATCGAGGCAAACCTTTATTGCATCATTTTCTGAGCCGTGGAGATGATGCGTTCCTCGAGTGTGTCCGCAAATTTGTCCGGATGCAGCGGGTTGGACCAGTACATGAGGGAACGAAAGGCTTCATAGCCGCCTTCCAGCAGCACGCGTCTGCTCGGGATGTAGGCGAGGATGTCGTTGCTGTAGCCTGCGACCCACAATGCCCCGGGCCCTTTGAACTCGTGCTTCAAGCGCAATGAATAATCCACACAAGTCTCACCGCTGAGCGCCGCGAAGGTCAAGTCATGACCGAAATGCACCACCTGAAGTGGGTAGTCGTAGTGGTCGCGTAATCCGCCGTGCTTGATCGCATACAATCGTTTTTCATCCCACTTGCGTTGATAGACCTCATAGCTTTTTTCATAGCCTTCACCCGTGCTCAGCCGTTTTTCGATCTGGTCTGCCGCAGGAATGGACTGGTAGTCGAGCCGTGTGGTCTGCCAGTCAATGCGCAGCGGGCCATGGAGCGGTTTGGGCTTTGCATCCAGCGCCGCCTCCACCGCTGTGGCGAGGCTTTGGCCGTGACGCAGGCTGAAGATGGGACTGAAACGGGGATAAGCGTTTTGATCACCACCGCAGCCCATCATGAACAATGCGATGGTGCCCGGGTGCGCCTCCTCGATCAACTGCTGCGCATGACCTGCATAGTCACCGTGCCATTGTTTGATGCTCATGGAGGTATTGTGGCAGGCGTAGCCAAACACGATGGCGCTCAGCCTGCCAGCGGCCGTTTGAACCGTCAGCACGGGCACATCATGATCCACCACGCCCTCGGGATTCGGGCTGTTTAAGTAGGGATCGCCTGTCGGCTTCTCGTTTTTCAGCCTGCGGTTCATGGCAAAGCCGCAGCGTGAGTGACCATAGCTGATGGTGGCCGGCTCCAGCTGCTGCAATGACTCGCCGATGATGCCGAGGATCTTGTCCTTCAGCCATGCGTTGTAGCGCAGGCAGCGCTCTTTGCGGAGAGGATCGGTAAAGCCCAGGAATTCCAGCTCCGTGTAGCGCAGTTCCGGGCCGCAATGCGTATGTGAGCAGTTCAACAGCAGCGCCTTCTCCGGCAGATTGAACTTGGTCTTTACGGCCTCAGCCACGGCCTCCCGGAGCTGAGCGGTCACCTCCACGAGATCAAGCGTAACCATGACGAAGCGCTGCCCCTGCGCGTCCTGAAGCGCCAGCGCCTTTGCGTGCAGCTCCATCGCCGTGCCTTCTGCCGGAACCTCGCGGTTTGCGAAGCCGGCGAGGTACATTGGCTCTGTGGGTGTGATCACCGTGCTGGCGGCCGCTGCTTTCCATTCCGGCGTCTGCGCCGAGGTCTGGAGAATGGATGCGAAAACGAGGGCAAGGATCGGGAAAACAGGCTTCATGATGGGAATCATACGCATCAAGCCATGCGGATATGCCAAGCCGATGTTTGGACGGACGGGGATTCGCTTTTGATGAAGCCGGGGAGCCTTGGCGGCACGATTACTCGCGCTTGCTCAGCAGGTACTTGAGCAGCTCCAGGGCCTTGCGCTCGGGGAGGGATTCGAGGAGGCCGGGGGGCATGAGGGAGACGGGCATTTTCTGGCGGTCTTTGAGATCGCCTTTGGAGATGATGACGGAGTCGGTGACGGTGCGGGCGGTGATGGCGGTGCCGGTTTCCTGCTCGATGACGCCGGAGATGACGCTGCCGTCTTTTTTGGTGAGGATATGGAGCTGGAAGTTGTCGCCAACGACGGCATTGGGATCGATAATGTTTTCGAGGAAGTAGTCGAGGCCGTTGCGCCAGGAACCGGCGAGGTCGGGGCCGAGCTTGCCGCCAACGCCACCCATGGCGTGGCAGACGGCGCAGACTTGCTTGAAGGTTTCCTCGCCGGATTTGGCATTGAAGGCCCAGAGGGGTGCGGATTGATAGGCTTTTCTGAATTTGGCGATGCTGGCTTTGGCGGCTTCGCTGGAGTCGTTCACTTTTCCCCAGGTGGCATCGAGGAGGGTGTTGATCTCGGCGTTGTTGAGATTGCGCATCTGACGGATTTGCAGGGAGCTGAGGTGCTTCTTTTCGAAGGTTCCCACTTTGACGGCGGTGAGCAGAGGCAGGGCGAGCTCGGCGCGGCTGGTGAGGGTGCCGAGGGCGGCGCTGCGGTCGGTGTCGTTGAGTTTCGTGAAACGGTTTATGAGGGCGATGGCCGTGGCGGGATCGGTGGAGAGTGAGAGCAGCGGGATGACGGCGCTTGTGAAGTCGGGCTGGTCGAGGAGCTTGGCGAAGATGGGGGTGGATTCGGTGTCGCTGACACGCTTGAGGAGATCGAAGGCGGTGCGTCGCTGGGGGAGCGGCTGGGATGCATCGGCGAGGATGCCGCGCATTTTGGCGAGCACGGTTTTGTCGCCGAAGAGGGCAGAGAGCTGATCGGCGGTGGCTCCGGGGAATTTGGCTTGAAGCTGCGGCCAGGCTTTGGGCAAGGGGGCAGTGGCTTCGTCCTTCATGCCGAAGGCGAGGATTTTGAGATCGCGCTCGGTTTGGATGGTGGGGATGAGGGCCTCGCGGCCTGCGGAGCTGGTGGCGGCGAACCAGCGGATGGAATCGGCGAGAGATGGGAGAGGTGTTTTGGCGGCGAGCGCGAGTCCGCGGGGCCAGTCCTGGGCAATGACGCGCTCGAGGCCGAACCAGATCATCTTGGGGAGGAAGCGGTCGTCTTTGTCTTCGCCGTGCATGGCGAGGGCGGAGGCGACTTCCCAGACGGTTTTGGCGTCGAGGTTTGGCAGTGCTGAAGCTAGAGCGAGACGGACAGTGGGTGAGGGGTCGTTTTGGGCGAGCTCGAGGAGTGTGACGGCGCTGAGCTTGCGTTTGCCGGGTTCTTCGGTGGCGAGTTGGATGGCCCAGGAACGGACGATGTCGTTTTCGTGGCTGGCCGTGGAAGCCAACAACAGCGGACCGAGGGCTTTCGCCGCATGGAAGAGCCACATGAGTCTCAATGTCAGCTCAGACTTGTTATCAGGCTGTGATATCATTGTCACTCCATTGGCAACCGCATCAAACGGTGCGGGACGTTCCTGAATGAGCTTTCGAGCTGTTCTTGCATGCCAGTCGCTGGTGCTCATTTGCAATTTGAGAAGCTGATCATCACTCATCCTGCCCAGATCCACTTTCACGGGCTTGTAGGTCTCCTTCCATGAGATGCGGTAGATGCGGCCGTTGGTGCGGTCCCATTTTTCGTCTTCGGGGTTGTGGCAGTGCTGGGTGTCGGCCCAGTCGATGACATAGACGGCACCGTCGGGGCCGGTCTGGAGATCGACGGGGATGTAGTCAGGAGAGGGGCTGTAGAGGAGGTCGTAGCCGGCGTGGAAGGTTTCGTAGGCACTGCCGGTGCGGACCATGTGCTGCTGATTGATCTGATGACCGTGGAGATTGTGCGTGAAGAGGTGATCGCGGTAGATGGCAGGCCAGTTGTCGCCGTTGTAGATCATGGTGCCGACGTGGGAGTGACCTCCATAGACGGCGGTGGTGCCGGGCTTGCCAGCACCGCCTTCGCCGCTGTCGTAACGGGCGGAGGCAGGGAGGTAGTTTTGCAGATCGGGGGCGAAATCGGGTGCCGTGGCGGAGATGAAGGGTGCGTATTTGCTATTCGCCTGGTTCCAGAAGTGGCCGTTGCGGATGGCATTCGTGGTGCCGCCTTTGCCCCAGAAGCTGCGGCAGTGCGTCATGAAGAAGTGGCCGTTGCTGTTGTAGTCGAGGCCCCACTGGTTGCTGCCGCCGTGGCAGAAGATTTCGAAGGTGTGGCGGACGGGGTGGTAGCGCCAGACGCCTGCGTTGAGGGTAATGCGCTGGTCATCGGGGGTGCCGGGCTTGCCGATGTGGGACTGGGTGAAGACGCCTTGATTGCCGTAGAGCCAGCCGTCCGGGCCCCAGGTGAAGCTGTTGAGGGTTTCGTGGGTGTCCTGATAGCCCCAGCCGTCGAGGAGAATTTGTGGTTTGCCGGCTGCGTCGTTCTCATCTTTTGGAATGAAGAGCAGATAAGGAGCCGCGCCGATCCAGACGCCGCCAAAGCCGACTTCGATGCCGCTGACGAGGTTGAGGCCTTCGCAGAAAACTTTCTTTGTTTCGAAGGAGCCGTCGCCATCGGTGTCTTCGAAGATGCTGACGCGGTCTTTCCCCTGCCCCTCCGGCTGGCGATTGGGGTAGCTGAAGGCCTCGGCCACCCACATGCGGCCGCGTTCATCGAAGCAGAAGGCGATGGGCTGGCGAACGTCCGGCTCGGCGGCGATGAGCTCGACCTGGAAACCGTCCTGCAATTTCATACCAGCGACGAGTTTTTGTGCGGCGTCGTTTTTGACGCTGGTGGGTTTGGCGGGATTGGGCAGGAGGTGCCAGAGAACGGGGCTTTCATCGCCACGTTTGGTGCGGTCTGCGCTGATGCTCAGTACTGCGGTGGCGAAAGTGGGTTTTTGAGCGTGGAAGACGAAGTCGTCGAAGTTCACGTGGCCCCAGCCGGATTTGGACTGATCGATGATGCGGATGAAGATCCGCTTTCCGGCAACGGCTTCCAGATTCACGGCGACGCGCTTCATGTTTTCCTGCTGGGCGGAGCTGCTGCTGTGAATGATTTTGCCGGTGGCCTCTTCGACGATCTCGACGCGCTCGGTATTTGCGTCTGGCGCCGCGCCGATGAGGAAACTGGCCCAGGGGTGGGATGCAACGAAGCTGGTGGAAGTGAGAGTGCCTGAACCTTTGTCGCCAGTGCGCTCGTAGCTGCCGAGCCAGAACTTGCCTGCGTGCTGGGAGTTGCCGCGTTTGCGGATGGCGACGGTGTCTCCTTCGATGGGTTGTTTCTCCCAAGCATCGCCCTCGGCTTTCCAGCCGGAGAGGGTACCGGTTTCGAAGCCGAGATTGAGTTCGGAAGGAGGTGAGATGGAGGGGAGGTCGGCAGTGATGGGATTGCGGGCAGGAGTGCCCGCATCACTTCGGAGCGGCATGGCGGTTTTGCCGAGGTGGGTGAGTTGGACGTTGCGGACCTGCACTTTGGCCGGGCCGGGGCCGCTGTGGAGTTGGAAGGCGATTTTGCCGCTCCATTCGGCGGCTTTGGCCTCGTGGTCGTCGAGCACGCTCATGAGGACGTCATTCACGCGGACCTCGACGTGGGAGGCGGTGGCGGTGATCTGGTATTTGTTCCAGTCGCCGGATTTGATGACGCTGGCGAGGCTCTTGGGCTCTGCGAAGACATCGGCCCAGCGGCGGCCATCGGGTGCGATGCTGACGCGTGAGCCGCGCTCGACCAGGAGTGCGCGGCCGTGCTCATCGTAGATGCGGCCGAGCCAGACGGCGCCTTGATCGAGATCGGCCTGATAACCACTGGCGTGACCCTCCGGGCTTTGCTGGCAGCGGTACTGGATGCCCGAATTGGCACTGGGACCACCGGTGATGCGGAACTCGACGGTGAGATCAAAGTCATGCACCTCGCCGTCCCAGAAGATCCATTCGTTGCCTTTGAGCTGCTGGCTGGCGGGGATTTCACCGGTGATGGCTCCGTCCTCCACGCGCCAGTGCTCTGCTTTGCCGGACCAGTGAGAGAGCGTCTTGCCGTCGAAAATCGACTCCGCGCAAAGCGGCTGAGTGGCAAGCAGGAGAGCGCAGAGGAGTTTCATGGCGGCTGGAGCAGGGTTGGCAACCCTGTTTATACAACCACGGGCCTCAGCATGATGCAGACATGATTTTGGCCGAATCGGACGTGAGGGTCACTTTTTCAGCACGCTGGTCACAAAGGTGTCCAAGGCTTTTGTGGCGGGGTCGTCGGGGAGGCCGAGGTCGTTGTTGAGCTTGACGTGGCTGGTGTCCTTGGCTCCGAAAACGGTGGTGGGGATGCCGGCTTCCTTGAGGCTATTGCCCAGACGTGCGGCCTGGGCGCTGGTGTCTGGATGGGCGGAGACGTGCAGGATGAGGAAGGGCGGGATGCTCTTGCCTTTGGCGATGTGGGTGACGGCCGAGAAGTCGATGTGCTTCTCCGGAGTGCCCCCGAATTTTTCGCGATGGCCGTTCACGCGGGGTGGGAGGTGATGGACGCGGAGGCGGGTCTCTGCGGTTTCGATGATGGCGGGGACGTCGTAGGTGTCTCCGTCCACGGGGACGCAGCCGATGAGGCAGTCGAAGGTGGCACCTTCAGCCTTGAGGTAGCGGTCATCGGTGCAGATCAACGCTGCGAGTTCGGCACCGGCGGAGTGGCCGCCGACGAGGACGCGTTTGGGGTCGCCGCCGTATTCGGCGATGTGTTTTTCCATCCAGCCAAAGGCTTTGGCGACGTCACGGGTGAGAGTGCCCATGTCCACCTCGGGGAGGAGGCGATAGTTGGTGGAGACAAAGACGAAGCCTTTGTCCATGAACCACTGAGGCTTGAGAGCCACGTGCGATTTGTCTCCCTGCTCCCAGCCGCCGCCGTGGATCCAGAATACGACGGGCAGGTTTTTAGCGTTTGCGGGGGCATAGATGTCGAGGACATGGCGCGCGTGACCGTTTTCGACGTAGGGAATGTTGGACTTCACATTTTGAGAGAAGGCCGTGGCGGCAAAGGCGAGAGTGGCGAGAAGAGCGAGTTTCATGATGGAGACCAATACGCCACTGCTCCGTTTTATTTCCGAGCCGTGAGATACTTTGCCAGATCGCGCATGGCGATGACCTTGCAGCCGGACTCCTTGAGGTGCTGCATGTAGGCTTCGAACTTGGCGGGATCGGTGTTCACCCAGGGGTGTTTGATGTCGGGGACACCGTGGAAGGTCATCACTGCGATCTTGCCGTCTTTGGCCTGTGCGACTGCGGCTTTGAATTGTTCCAGTGTGCTGTCGGGCTTGCCATCGAAGGCCTGGGGCATGGTGAGAGGATCATCCTTGGCGGGATCAAAGGCCTGCGCACCGCCGGCACGTGCAAACTGGTAGCCGCGCTCGCGCAGGAGCTTCACCGCAGGCTCGCTGGTCTGGTAGCCAGGGTAGCAGAAGCTGACCGGCTTGGGGATGCCGTATTTCATGCACTGCTGCTCGATGAACTCCACGTCTGCCGCGAGCTGCTCGGGCTTTTGTTTGGCGACGCCAGCGTGTTTGCGGGTGTGATTGCCGATTTCGAAACCGTCAGTGTCGAGGGCTTTGATCTGCTCCCAGGTCATGTAGTGCTCTTTGTCCACGAGGAATTCGAAGCCTTCGGTGATGAAGAAGGTCGCGCCGAAGCCGTGCTTTTTCAGCAGCGGCGCCACGAAGGTTGCGTGACTGGCCACGGAGTCGTCAAAGCTGAGGACGACAAGACGCTCTGCGGCGGGTTCGACGGCGATGGAGCGCCAGGCAAACGTGACGGTGAGCAAGAGGGCGGCGATGGCGATGTGGGCGGGCTTCATGGGAATCACTTCACTTTCCAAATCTTCACGTCGTCAATCCACACGGTGTTTGGCACCAGGAAGCTGAACCAGCGTTTCATGGGATGGGCGTAGCCTTCCGAATGATGAGTGACGATGACTTTGCCATCGAGGCTGAGGCGCATTTCGTTGCCTTCGGTGACGAGGACGAGTTCATGCCATTCAGTGTCGGCTTTCCATGGGACGACCACCTTCTTGGAATTGAGCAGGGCTTCGAAGTCAGCCGGGGCCTTTTCTTTGCGGGCCAAATAGTCATCGCGGCGCTTGCGGTTTTCCAGATTCATGACGCCGGTTTTGTGATCGATCAGGGTGATGCTGCTCTGGCTGAGAATGCCGTAGCAGAGATGCCCGGCGTGTACGCCTTTCAATTCGCGATCCACATAGCCGAGCTGGAGCGATTCGCCTTTCGAGAGGCCGGGGAAGCGGAAGCGGACCACCGCTCCGCCGTCGGTGAATCCGGCCTCGTGATGGATGTGCGCGGCGTGCCCCGCCTCTTTGGAGGCGCTGGCTATTTTCAAGATGCCGTCGTCGAGATCTGCCATCTTGATCTGCGGCACACGGTCCGCCGTGGCGCTGTTCCAGCCATTGCCGATGGCTTTGGCGAGATTGCCGTCTTCCTCGCGCTCGAAGGCATCATGGAAGATCATCTGGCCTTTTTCGCGCAGCCATGCGGCATCATCTTGAGGCGCTGCCGTGGCTGCGACGGGGAGGAGTGCTGAGGCGAAGAGAAGAGGAAGCAGGCGTTTCATGGATTTAGCGAGAGAGTTTCACATCGATGTAAAAGGCGCTCATCTTGGGGGCGTCGTGCATGTACAGCAGGCGGCCGGGGCTGATCTCGCGGATGCTGGTGTAATTGAAGCCCACCTTGTCCGAGATGACGTGATGCGAAGGCCAGGTTTTGCCGCCATCGAGGCTGAACATGAGGCAGCTCGCGGGACGGCCGTAACTGCAGGCGAGGACGCCGTTGCTCATGAGGACGAGATCGGGGAGAACCTTGCCAACTTCGAGAGCGACGGGCTTCGTCCAGGTTTTCCCGGCGTCGTGGGAGAAGGTCTGGGTCATGAGCGAATTGCGGCCGCCACGAATGACGGCGGTTTGTTCGCTGGCGCTGAGACGCACGACGGCGGGCTCGCCGCCGGCACCCACGGTGGCGAAATAATTCCAGGTTTTGCCTTCGTCGGTGCTGCGCATCAGGTGGCTCGAGCGCTCGGTGTTGCTGCGGCCATCGGCGAGCTTCACGCCCTTGCGCGTCCACACCACCATGGTGATGCCGCCGTCGTCGTCGTTCCAAATGTGGCGCTCGCAGATGGTCTGGTCGTTTTTGGATTCGTTGGCATATTGTTTTGGCAGGATGATTTCGTTGTCGGTCATCGTGAAGCTGGTGGCGTCTTCATTGAGTTTTACGGTCTTGCCGGTGACGCGGCCGTCCGGCTGCGTGCGCGTCCAACGTGAGATGCCGAGGATGCTGCCATCCGGGCGGCGCAGGCAGGGCAGCGGTGTGGTGTCGATTTTGTCGAGGCCGGGGATCGGAGCCCAAGTTTTGCCTGCGTCGGTGGATTTGAGCAGTCCGTAGGGCTCATAGAAGGCATCCGGCCCCTGAGCGACACTGGTGAGGAGGAGGCCTTTGCCCATGTCATAGAGATAAGGGCGGGTCTGCCTCACATCTTCCCGAGGGATCTGCCATGGCTCGCTGATGGTGAGAGTGACCGGATCGGGTGACAAAGGCGCGGCGGCTTTGCGGAGGCCGAGTTTTACGGATGACCAGACGGCTTCGCCGGTGGCTGCTTTGGCGCTGGATCCGAACTGGATGAACGGCTCGGGTGAATCGGCCGGTTTCCAGAAGGCGTTTTGGCCTGTGACTTTCTGCACGCCATCCACCCACATGCTCATGTCTGTGCCATGGATGACGAGGCGGTAGGTGTGAAAACGGTTTGCCGTATCCATGGGGATGAAGCGGTCCGTGAAGCTGGCTGCCTGTGCGGGAAACAAGACGAGGCCTTCCTGATGGCGGCCATCGCTGACCTGAACCATTACAGGTGCGCCATCGCGCCAGGGCCATAGAGAAGTGGCGGATTTCTTTGATTGCGAGCCGGTGATCGCACCGGTTTTCAAGGTGGCCTCGACGATGATTTCATCGCCGGGGCTGGCTTTCCAGGAAGCGCGGAAGTGACCGAAGTCCCGGCCGTCATCGGTGAGGCGCAGGCCTTCGGGCTCCACTTTTGCGCTTGCCTTGCCGACGGTGACCCATGGGGGACCCGGCAAGGATTTGCCGTCATACTGGACGAGCCAGGTGATGTCATCCGCAGCACGAAGACGGCCGCCGAACATCGCAGCGACGAGGAGAAAAAGCGTGATTTTCATGAGCGGAAAAAAGGTCCGATCATTTGAGTCCGGGTGCTTTTTTGGCTGCTGGCTTTTCCGCCGCTGCTTTGGCTCTCGCTTCAGCGGCTGCTTTGGCTTTCGCTTCTGCGGCCTTTTGTGCGGCCATGATACCGGCGGCTTCGAGTGGCTGCCAGGCGGCTTTGGCTTTGTCGAGCTCGGCGGCATTGAGGCCCAGCGCCTGCAGCACGCCGATGGCCATGAGCTTGTTGCCTTCGACATTCATGTGGACGCCATCGCTGGTGAGCACTTTCACGTTGGGCTTGTTCTCGGTCTTGATGCGCTCCTGAAACATGGCGTTCAGGTCTGCCAGGGGGATTTTCTTTTCCTTCGCGAGTTCACGGAGGAAGGCGTTGTAGGGGGCGAGGAGGCCGTTCTCCTTGCTGTCGAGATTTTCCTGAATCACAGTCGCTGTGAGCATGACGGGCTTCACGCCTGCGGCCTGTGCCTGATCGATGATGGCGGTGATGTTTTTCTTGTAGGTGCCACGGGCAGCGACCTTGTCATCGTATGTGCCGGTCTTTGCCATCGCATCGTCGAGGGGCACGCCACGTGGGCCGTGCCATACATCGTTCACGCCGCAGCTCAGTGTCATCCACTGGGGCTTTTTGCTGAGCACGTCCTTGTCGAGACGTGCGAGCATTTGATCGGACTTGTGGCCGCTGATGCCCGCTGGAACGGCCTCGGCCTTGACTCCATTGGCTTCCAGGCCGGCGATGACCAGCCGCACATAACCGGCGGGATTGCTCCAGCCGCCTGCGGTGATGGAGTCACCGAGGAAGGCGATTTTCTCACCGTTTTTCACGGCGATTTCGGCGTGGGCAAAGTGGGGCACCGCGATGAAGGCGAGCACAGGAAGGAGGTGGAGATAGAAACGGTGCATGGTGGTTGAGAGTGTGGGAATGATACAGCAGGCAAACGACGTGCCTGCGCTATCCTTTCTCAATCGTTACCCATTCGGGGGTTAGAGAGAGGATGGCAGGGGCGAATGCGGCTGGGACAAGGTGGCCTGGCGAGGCGGAGCCCTTGCTGCGGGCGGAGCGCTGCGGACTGAAGTCCGCGCTCCAAGGGTGCTTGATTTTCGTTCAGGGCTTGAAGACAGCGATCTCCTTCGCTGTAGCGACATCCCAAGCGCGGACAAAGCCGTCTTGATCACCGCCCAGCACCACATCTCCGGACTTGGTGGTGGCGAGTGATTGAAGGAAGCCTGTGCTGCCGGTGAGCTTTTTCACCTCGCCTCCGTCACTGGTGATGAGGCGGAGCTTGGTATCGCCAGCACTGGTGGCGATCTGATCTGCGGCACCGAGGTAGTGGATGCCGGTGACTTCCTTGTCCCAGCCATCGACGCTCTTGCGACGATCTCCAGTGGTCCAGTCCCAGACTTTGACGACATTGTCGGCACCGCTGCTGGCGAGCACGCGGCCATCGGCACGCCATGACAGGCCGAGCACGTGGTGCGTGTGGCCTTCAAACACTTTCACGACTTTGCCGGTGCTCAGATCGGTGATGCGCACGGCTTTGTCTGCGCCGCCAGAGGCGAGAAGCTTGCCATCCGGCGAGAAGTCGAGCGCGAAGATGCTGTCGAGATGGCGTTCGGCGTAGTTCGTGGTGAGCTTCCCAGTCGCCACGTCCCAGAGTGTGATGTCACCGCTGCGGGAAGGCTCGCCGCTGCCGATGGCGAGCGTTTTGCCGTCGGGGCTGAAGGCGAGGCTGTTGGCGCGGTCGGTGATTTGGGAATTGCCGTCGCCGGTGCCAAAGGTGCGTTCGAGGGTCCATGTCGCACTCGTGCTGCTGGGCGCGATGGGTTTGCCATTCACGGTGCTCCAAGCGAGCGGCGGGCCGCTGTCCTGTTCGGCGATGAGTTCGAGACCATTCGCGGAGAAGTGCAGCGCCTTGGCTTTCTTGAGGCTGGTGGTGAGCGTTTTGGCAATGAGGTCGCGGTCAGCGTTCGCTTTCACCGCCTCTTTTTTCACGACTTCCAGGCGAGCCTTTTCGTCAATGACGGCCTGTTTGGCCTTCTTTTCATTTTCGGTGACGAGTTTGATTTCGTTCGCGGTGTCGGTGATCGCGGCTTCAGCACGAGTGAAGGCTTCCTGTGCGAGTTTTAGATCCGCAGCGGCCTTCGTGGCCTTTTCCTGGGCATCGGTGTTCTTTTTGGCCAGTGCTTCGTCGGGTTTGCCTTTGGGAGCCTTGGCGATTTGATCCGCGATTTCCTTCGCTGATTTCTCGGCAGAGGCCCTGGCATCTTCCAGAGGCTTGAGCGTCTTCCGCTTTGCTTCGAGGCCTGGCTTCGCGAGTTCCACGAGCTCGGTCAAAGCAGCGGCCTTTTTGGCATCGCTGGCGGCAGCAAGTTTGATTTCGGCGGCGGCGGTTGTCATGGCCGCTTCAGCGCGTTGGAGAGCGGCCTGAGCCTGAGAGAGGTCGGTTGCGGCTTTGGCGAGAGTGGCTTTTGCGGCCGCCTGCTTTTGGGCCAAGGCTTCGTCTGGTTTGCCAGCACTGGCTTTGGCGACTTCGTCCGCGATTTCTTTGGCGGCTTTGTCGGCGGCGATTTTTGCATCCTCCTTGGGCTTGATGTCCTTCTTCTTGTCTTCGAGCGCCTTTTTGGCGAGCTCGGCGAGTTCGTTCGCTTTCTTCAGGCGATCCGTCTGTTCGGTAACAGCTTTCTCCGCCGTGCGGATGGCTGTCCCTTGATAAGTCTCTTCCAGCGCCGCACGCACGGCGGCAAGCGTGCGCTGAGCCAAGGCCTGCTCGGTGGCGAGATCGGATTTGATGTGGGCGATGAGCTTGCCGCCGGCGGTTTCGGTCAGCTTGATGGAGTTGTCCGCCTCCTGCGTTGCGGTGAATTTGGCGGAGGGGGCGAAGGCGGGAGCTGCGGGGGCGCTGCGCTTCCACAGTTTCACCTCGCGAAAACTGCCGGTAGCAAGGCGTGTGCCATCGGGGCTGAATGCGACCGATTGAACGAGATCGCGATGGGCGACACCGGGCTGTTTGTAGAGACCGGTCTTGAGGAGGGTTTCATCCGTGAGCTTGGTGACAAGACTCTGGGTGGGGAGATGGTAGATGCTGATTTGATTGGCGCGGGCAGCCGCAGCGAAGTCTCCCTGAGGGGTGACGGCGATGGCATAGATGGGCTGCAAGCCGGCTGGCAGCGGCTCCCAGGCGATGACCTGCACTTTTTTGGGCGAGGCTTTCGCGCCTTGATCGATCCACGCTTTGAAGAGTGCGAGCTGCTCCGGAGTCAGATTCACGGCACCGACTTTGTTGCCCTTTGGCGGCATCTCGGAATCCCAGGTATGCGCTGCGGCCTGATACATGACGCTGTCCGAGCCTTTGCCGGGGATGATGCCTTTGTCGCTCTCGCCACCCTTGGCCATGAGTTCGGGCGTCTCCATGTTGAGGCCGCCCTTGGTGGTGGTCTTGTTATGGCAGGCGATGCAGTTGTCCTTCAAGAACGGACGGATCTGCTGGTCGTAGTCGATGGGAGCCGGCGCCGCCGCAATGACGAATGACGAAGGCAAAATGACGAATGGGATGATGAATCTCATTTTTTGACGGGCTCTTTCACGCGGATGCGGATGGGATTGGAACAGACGATGAAGGTGCCGTCTTTGGCGGCGGACTTCGCGGTGAGGTCTTTGACGAGCTTGTCAGCGGTGGCCTTGGAGGCGTCCGCTGTCTTGAGTGCCGCTGTGGCGGCTTTGACGAGTTCCGCCTTTTTCGGCGTTGCGTCGGCATTCGCGGCATCGAGCTGCTTTTTGGCTGCAGCCTGCGCTTCGGTGGCTTTTTTGGCGTCGGCTTCGGCAGCGCTGAGTTCTTCGACGCCACGACGGAATTTCATTTTTGCCGGGCCTTGGAGGACGAAGCCGTAATCTCCGGGTGCGAGTTTGAGAGCTTTCACATCGAGCGTGAATTTGCCTGCGGCGGCTTTGGCTGGGATGTCGGCTTCGGGAGCTTTGGCAACGTCGATGAGGCCAAGGGCTTTGAGCTTGAGAGCGTCAGTGAAGTCGGCGTGGCGGGTGACTTTGAGGGCGATTTCGAGTTTGGCGTCGGCAGCGACTTCGAGGATGTCCGTCTTCTCCGTCTGCACGAACGCAGGAGCGGCTTGTGCGCTGACACCGAGCGCAGGTGCGCCTGCGGTGCGATAGAGGACGTTGTCCCGGGTGGCGTCAGCCACCGCATAGCACACGAAGCGACTCTGTGGAATTCCGCTGAGAAGGCTGGCTCCAGCCGGGGCATCGGCGCTTGCTTGAAACGCGATGTAGCCCAGCGACTGGCCTTTGCCGATGAATCCGCCGAGGCATGTGACGCCTGCAGGGAGCTTGTCGGCCTTGAGCTCAAGAGGCTCGCTCAGGGCATTGCGATTGGGAGCGATGATTTCGAGAGCGGCGATGCCACCACGCGGGACATTGGCGCTGCCGATCTCCCCCCCTTTGGTCTTGGCTCCGGGGAGGATGGGATTGAGGGCGATGAGATCTTCGAACTTGGGCGCTTCCTTGAGAATGCGCAGCTCGTAGAGCTGAGTGGTGGCGAAGTTGTCGCTGAGGGTGATGCGGAAAGTGCCGTCTGCCTTGGCTTCATAGGCATACGAGGGATCGCGGCTGGGAAGATTGATGCTGGGGGCAGGCACGATGGCCGGTGCATCAGCGACTTCGGCCTGCGGTTTGAGCGTTTCTTTGCCTGCCGGATCTTTAGCAAGATTTTCAATGACCAGATGCGGATCGGTGGCATGGCCGAGCTGATGGGAGTGCACCGCAATGATGAATTTTTCGCCCGCCTTGAAGGGCAGATCGAAGACCTGTGGCAGACCTTGGGGCAGGAAGGAGTCCCGGACCGTCTGGCCGATCTGGATTGGGCGAACGTCCTCAAGCTTGACGGTCTTTGGAGCCGGAGGGGCCGCGGATGACAGAGTGATGCGGTAACCGTAATCATCCCCCGTGCGATACATGAGCTCGTTGAAACGGAGGAGATAGGTGGCATCGGCCGTGGCGGTGAAGGCGAGGACTCCGGCACGCATGTGGGCCAGTTCGCGCCCGGTGGGTGCAAGCAGCGCGCCAAGCAACTCGGTGCGTGTGTCAAAACGTCGTCCGTCAAAGGTGGCGGTGAGGTGCTGCCCCTTTTTCAAATCCACGCTGAACCACTGGGGCGAATTGGATTTGAAGCAGCCTTCGACAACCGAATTGAGACTGACTTTGAGCGCTTTGTCAGGCTTGGCGTTTGCCCCGGTGGAGTCGATGGAATCAAAGGTGGTGACCTCAAAGACACGCGGATTGGAGACACCGTAGCGACCGACGAAGCGGCAATCGTAGAGGGCTGGCTTCAGGTCTGCGGGCAGCGTGATGCTGAAGACGTTTGGCTTGACGCTTTTGAGCGGGATGGTGCGCTCATTGAGCAGGACTGACTGCGGCCCTTCGAGATCCGTACCGCGCAGGGTGAGTTCCAAGTTAGCGCCGGCCTTCGCGCCGAGGGGGGAAATCGACGTGAGGGTTGGAGACGGGAAGGTGGCCTGGGAGAACGCTGGAGCAGCGAAAGCCAGCAGGACTGAAAATTGTAAACTGAGAACTGAGAACTGAAAATTGGAGCGGGGCATGGCATGAACGCTTAGTGATTGAAGAGGAACTCTTTCGTGTTCAGCAGCGCCCAGAGGATGTCCTCATAGGCTTCTTTTTTGCCTTTAAAGGCTTCATCGCCCGTCTTGCCCGCGGTCTTCTTGTCGAGATGATTGTGGGCGAATTTGACTTCGGCGGCGTTGGGATCGCGGCTGAGGGCGATGTGGTAGAGATCGGTGATCTTGTCGTCGTCTGGACGCGTGTCCTTGGTGAGGGTGTCTGCGCGACCATTGCCACGGGAAAGCTGGGTCTGGATTTCGGCGGCGTTCAGCAAGTGAAGGCTCTGCGCGAGGCTGGCCTCCTGAGTGCGCTCGCACTCACAGGCGCTGGAGGAGTCAGGACGGCCGAAGACGCTGAGGAAGTAGGTGCTCTGGTTGTAGCTGTTGTCAGGCAGAGAGACGGCGCGCGTGCCGGGGGCCTGACCGGCGAAATTCGTCTGCACATCGAGCAACGTGTTGACGGAATCGTAGAGGACTTCGGCATTGAGACGCTTTGGATAGTAGCGGCTGAAGTTCTGGCGGTCCTTCGCGTTGTAGGTGTTTGGAACAGCGCTGAGCTGGTAGGTGGTGGAATTCGTGATGGTGCGGATGAGCTGCTTCAAATTGTAGCCGCTCTTCACGAAGTCCACTGCGAGGGCGCTCAGAAGCTCGGGATTCACCGGTGGATTGGTTTCGCGCATGTCGTCCTCGGGCTCGACGAGGCCGCGATTGAAAAAATGTTTCCAGTAACGGTTCACCAGCGTGTGGGCAAAGAACGCGTTGTCCTTCTGGCTCATCCATTCGGCGAGCGCACGGCGTGGATCTTGTTCAGGCTTCAGCTTCAAGGTAGGGCCGCCGAGGCTGGTGGGGGTGACGGCCTCCTTGGTGCGAATGTTGGTGGTCTGGGCCACACCGCGCTTGTTGAAGATCATTTCTTCACCGGCAAAAGTGGAGGGCTTGCGGCTGACGTTGCTGAAGAAGGCGGCGAAGCCATAGTAGTCCTGCTGGCTCCACTTCTCGAAAGGATGATGGTGGCACTGCGCGCACTGCATGCGCGTGCCGAGGAAGAGCTGCGCCACGTCCTCCATCTGCTGCTTCATCTCCTTGACCTGACGATACCAGGCAACAGGGGGACTTTGATCGAGATCACCGGAGGCGGAGACGACTTCGCGCACGAATTGATCGTAAGGTTTGTTGTCGGCGATGCTGTCGCGAATCCACGAGTAGAAGAGATAACTGCCGCGTGCAAAATTGGGCTGGGTGCGCTGATTGCGCAGGAGAGCGCTCCACTTGTTGGCGAAGTACTCGGCGTATTCAGGGCTGTCAAGCAGGCGGTCGATGAGGACGCTGCGTTTTGCCGCATCTTTGGAGGCCATGAAGTCCTTCATTTCTGCGGCGGTGGGCAGGCGGCCGGTGATGTCGAGCGTGACACGGCGGATGAAGGTGCCGTCGTCAGCGATTTCAGAAGGCGGCATGCCGATGGTCTTCAATTTGGCAAAGACGAGATCATCTACGAAGCCGCGAGAGGCCGGCAACTTTTCCACTGGAGCGCCGAGCGGCACGGTGGCGCGGAAGGTGGATACCTTGCCCTGATAGCGAACCATCACGGCAACATCTCCGGGGAGATCAAAGAGCTGCACGCGGCCGGTTTCGCTGGTCTCGGCCATCGCTTTTTCGTTGGCTTCATACAGCGCGCGCTTGGTGACATCACGAGTGCTGCCGTCGGTGTAGTGCGCGGTGACCTTGAGCTGCTGCGCTCCTTTGAGAGGCATGGTGAGCTTGGCGGGCTCGACGCTGATGCTCGCCATTTTGGGGTCGCTGTCCTTGCCATAGGGCATGCCTTCGCGAATCCAGCGTGCCAGATCGGCGTAGTCCTCAGATTTTGGATCGAGCTTCTTGCCGCCGCCATGCGGGAGCTGGGCGGTGCCTTTGGTCAGCAGCAGACTCTGCTCAGCCGACGCAGGAAACACGCGGCGTCCACGCGCCTCTTTGACGATGTGCTCATAGTCTTCCTGCGGCTCGAAACCGAGGAGAGAGAGTTTGAAGCCGTTCTGTCCGCCCGATTTGCCATGACAACCACCGGAGTTGCAACTGCCCTTGGTGAGGATGGGAACGATGTCGTTCGCAAAATTCAGCGGGCGCAGAGCTTCGGCCGCAAAACATGGTGCGGAAGCAGAGAGTGCGGCGATGAGGGTGAGGCGTGAGAGGGTCATGACAGCGAGAACCTACGGGGTGGAAAGACACATTTTGTCGTAACAAACAAAGTATGGTGGCAATAATTACGCATGAAGTGATGGTGATGGGAAAACCCAGAGGGTGTTGATCCAAGGTTCACACCCTTGTTTTCGATCACACCAGTTCCGCCATCGGCAGATGGCTATCGACCAGATACTGCGGTCTGCCGGTGAGATCCGTGAGAGTGGCCTTGGTGACATCAATGCCCATCTGCTTGTAGAGCGTGGCGAAGACCTCGCCAAAAGCGACGGGGCGTTCGGTGGGTTCGCCGGCTTGTTTGTCGGTGGCGCCGATAACCTGACCGTGGCGCATGCCGCCGCAGGCGAGAAGTGCGGAGGCGACGCGCGGCCAGTGGTCGCGGCCGCCTTTGGCGTTGATCAGCGGCGTGCGGCCAAATTCACCCCAGACGACGACGGAGACATCCTTGTCCAGGCCGCGCTCGTGCAGATCGGTGATGAGGGCGGTGAGTCCGCTGTCGAGCAGTGGCAGGTCTTCGCGCAACTGGCCGAAGTTGTTGGAGTGGTAGTCCCAGCGGCTGAAGGCGAGCGTGACGACGCGCGCTCCGGCTTCAACGAGACGACGCGCGGCGAGAAAGTGCTCGGGCAAACGGGGACCGCCGTCGTCGCGATTGCGGTTTTCTCCTTTGCCATAGCGCTCGACGACACGCGGATCTTCACGGCTCAAGTCGAGGGCGTGGAGCAGCTTCGGGCTGGTGAGCACATTGAGCGCCTGCTCGTTGAAGACATCCACGCCGCCCATGAGGCCGGTGGCATCGAGATCACGACGAAGATTGTCAAAACTGGAGAGCAGGGACTTCCGATCACGCAGGCGATCGAGGGTGATGCCACGGAGGGACATGTCTTCCGTACCGCCGCCGCGATTTGGCTGGAAAGGAGCATGCGCGACGCCAAGGAAACCCGGCTCACCCGTGCGGGCCCATTCCATGTGGCCCATTTTTGGGGCGAGGCCGACGAAGGGCGGCATGGCGGGATTGGTGCTGCCTTGCAGGCGCGAGACGATGGAGCCGAGCGAGGGCCAGCCACCGGGAGGCTGCTGCTTGGAGTTGCGGCCGGTGAGGCACTGAAAGGCGTCGTGGCGCGAGTCGCAGTCGGCGAGCGAGCGGATGAGGGTACACTTGTCCATCATCTTCGCGAGACGCGGCAGATGCTCGCAGATCTGGATGCCGGGGACGTTGGTGGAGATGGGTTTGAACTCGCCGCGAATCTCACTCGGCGCGTCCGGCTTCATGTCGAACATGTCCTGATGCGACGGTCCGCCGGGGAGGAAGATCATGATCACCGCCTTGTGCGACTTACCGGTCTTCTGCACGGACTCGGCACGCAGCACGTCATTCAACGACAGCCCACCCATGGCGAGACCGCCGATTTTGAGGAAGTTTCGACGCGACACGCCATCGCAATAACCGCCGCTGGGATGTGAGTAGAGATTGAGCATGGCTGGGTGGAGGACCCCAAACCTACGGGGCCAGGGATGGGACTCTTGCCAGACCGGTGATACAGAGTGCGTTTGGTTCCAACATGAGCGGACTGATCGGACACACGATGTATGGCATCCTCGCGCTGAAAGCCGCGAAAGGTCGAGGACTTCCCATCACTCCTCTTATTGAGCGAAATTTGTCGAGCTTCCTCTGCGGCGCGTATCTCGGCTGCGACATTCAGGTGATGCCGGAAGCGGTCTGCGTCGATACCGGACGCGAGGTGGGCTTTGGCACGGTGCCGCTGGAAAAAAGCCCGATCACTGGCGGCGCGGTGAAGCCTTGGTCGCTGGAGCATGAGGGGCGCAAATACCGGCCCAAAGAAATTCATGAGCTGTTTTATGGCCGTGCGCATCTCGTGTTCGGCTGGGCGAAACCGGAGGTGAATTTGCGCGTGCCCTGGGATCATCTGGCGGACTACTGCGCGCGGGCGATTTGCGATGACACGAACTCTGAGCGCGGCCTGGCCTATGCGCTGGGCTGGATGGTACACATCGTTGGTGATTCGTTGATCAAGTCGGTCCAGCCGGGCATTCGCATGCATTTGCTGGATGGCGTTTACACGCCGAGAAACCGCATCGTGCAGGATCAGTTTACGTTTCACACGATTGGCGGCGAACTGGACATCGACTGGGCGGGGACGTTCCGTGACATGGCGGCCACGCCTGTGGAGGCGATTCAGCCGCACTACATGCGTGTTGGGGAGAAACGCGGCGAGCTGGCTCAACTGTTTGATGATGGCTGGAAGCCCGAGCTGCAGTCGCTGCTGGCCGCTGTGCTGACGGAAAACCGCCGCTGGCTGCCGCACCACACGGAAGACGTGCTGCGGGTGGTGCAACGTGACAGCGAGGAGGCGAAGCGCGTCAGCGGCGGGCTGGAGTTTGCCGCGATGATCGAAATGGCCGAGAGCGCGGGCATGCGGGACACTTTGGTGACGATCGCGGAGCAATGCGCCGACTTGATGGAGCAGACCATCTCACAGGTGCCGGAGTGGCGGGCTTTGCCCAAGCAGAGCGCCGAAGGCTGGAACAAGCTCAAACGCTCTTGATGCGTTACGTCAGCCCTGAAATTGGCGAGCCCATGTACAGCGTGTGGGGGCGGCCGGTGAAGTCCTTCCAGATCGTTTCGCGTGACAGGCCGAGAGCTTCGTAGATCGTGGCAGCGAGATTTTCAGGTGTCTGTGCATCGCTGACGGGATAGCCGCCGATTTTGTCGGTGGAGCCAATGACACGACCGCCTTGGATACCACCGCCAGCGAGAAGAATGCTTTGGGCGTGGCCCCAATGATCACGGCCCGGGAGAGCGGTGGCGGAGATGCTCTTGATTTTAGGGGTGCGGCCAAACTCGCCGCCCATGACGATGAGGGTCTCATCCAGCTGACCGCTGGCGTCGAGGTCTTCGAGCAGAGCACTCAGGGCTTGGTCCATCGGCGGGAGCAGGTAGTTTTTGAGATTTCCCCACGCGGCCTGATGCGTGTCCCAGGTCTCGTTGTTGCCGAGATTCACCTGCACCATGCGAACGCCGCTCTGGACGAGCCTGCGGGCCATGAGCAGGGACCAGCCAAAGCTGTGACGGCCATAGCGGTCGAGCATCTTGGGGTCGACTTTTTCCAGACTGAAGGCGTCATGCACCTTGCGGTTGCTCAGCAGGCCGATGGCCGCCTGCCGGGTGGAATCAAAGGCTTCATCACCCGCCAGCGCGGTGAGATCATTGGTCTGCTGCTCCAAGGCATTGCGGAGTGAGACGCGGTCCATCACGCGATCCAGCGTGAGCCCCTGCGGCAGCGAGAGATGCGGGGCCTGAAAGCGCAGGGTGGTGTCCGTTTCCAAACCACGCTCGTGATGGAAGAGGTATTTGGGATAGGCGCCGTAGTGCTTGGGGTGGTAGGGCGACATCTCCAAAAACCATGGGTCATGCTGAGCGCCAAGCGTGCCTGCGAACTGTCCGGCAAGCGTGCGGCCTTCACGGTGCACGAGCTTGTCTGGCAGCACGATGGCGGGGGGCAGATTGTCTTTGCGCTTGGGCAGCAGCGCGGTGGCCAGCGCGGCCATGCTGGGATGATCGGACTTCTTCGGCTTGGATGGATCGAACCCGAGCGGCGCATCGCTGCGACCGGTGAGCATGATGTGATGGCCCAGCGAGTGATCACTGCTGCCATGGGTGAGCGAACGTACCAGCGACCATTTTTCCGAAATGCGCGCGAGATTGGGCAGGTGCTCGCAGATGTGCAGGCCGGGTGTGCGGGTGCGGATGGGCTTGAACTCACCACGGATTTCCATGGGTGCGTCCGGCTTCATGTCGAAGCTCTCATGCTGGGCGAGTCCGCCGGAGAGAAAGATGTAGATGACGGACTTTGCCCGTGGGGGTTGCGTGGCCGCCGTCATCGCCTGAAGAGCGCTGAGATGATTCATGCCGAGGCCCAGAAGACTCACCGCCCCGGCCTGAATCACTTCACGGCGGGAAACGGGATGTGCTGGATGCGGCAAGGACATGCGCATGGAAATACGCCGGCCGAGGCCAAGACTTTCCAAACGGGCTACTTCCGATTCCAGGCACCCAGCTTGATCGCATGCGGCGGATGGGAGGCATCCGCAGCAGACTTCTGGCGTAATATTTTGGTCACCACAATCGCCCCATCCTGAATCACCACGCGCAGATCGGCTTCATCGCCCTCTTTGAGGACGAGCCCTTCCGGGATCGTGGTTTTGATTGGATACATGGCCACCCGTAATGCCTGAAGGGGGCATCGGCAAGGTGGCTTACGCCTCAAATCAGCTCGGGCATGGGCTGCCAGCCATCGACAAGATACTGCGGGCGGCCGGTCAAATCGTTGAGCGTGGTCTTCACGGTATCGATGCCCATGTGCTGGTAGAGCGAGGCAAAGACTTCGCCGAAATGGACAGGACGTTCGGTGGGTTCGCCGCCGAGACGGTCCGTGGCACCGATGACCTGCCCGGTGCGGAAACCGCCACCGGCGAGCAAGGCACCGCCGACACGAGGCCAGTGGTCACGGCCCCCATCCTTGTTCACCATCGGCGTGCGGCCAAACTCGCCCCAGGCGACGACGGCGACGTCTTTGTCGAGGCCGCGCTGATGGAGATCTTCAACGAGAGCGCTCATGCCTTGATCAAAGAGCGGCAGATGGCGCAGAAGCTGCGGGTAGTTGTTGTCGTGGAAGTCCCAGCGGCCGAAATTCAGCGTGACCACACGCGCACCGGCTTCGACGAGACGGCGGGCGAGGAGGAAGTGCTCAAGATTGAGGGGAGCGCCGTCGCCGTAATTTTTCGGATCACCTTTGCCGTAGCGTTCACGGGTTTTGACGCTCTCCTGATTCAAATCGAGCGCGGCGAGCAGCTTGCTGGAGGTCAGCACGTTCAGGGCCTGCTGATTGAAGGCGTCCATGCTGCCGACGAGGCCGCTGGCATCAATCTCGCGGCGGAAGGAATCAAAGCCTGTGAGCAGGGAGCGGCGGTCTTCGAGGCGATCAAGTGTGATGCCATTGAGCTGGAGATCTTCCATGCCAGCGCCGTTGGGACGGAAGGCGGCATGCGTGTTGCCACAGAAGCCTGGATGCCCGGGCGAACCGTAGGGCGGGTGTCCGGCCTTCGGAGCGAGACCGATGAAAGCGGGCATGGCGGGGTCCGCCTGGCCTTTGAGCCGGGAAACGACCGCGCCCAAGGAGGGGGGATCTGAGAGACGTCCGACAGGGGCACCGCCACCGTTCGGCGGGGGTGGCTTGCCGGTGTAGCAGATGAAGCTGTCGTGCGCACCGTTCGGGGAGCCGTACATGCTGCGAATGGGCACCAGCTTGTCCATGATCTTGGCGAGACGCGGTGCGTGCTCGGAGATGTGGATGCCGGGGACGGCGGTTTTGATGGGCTTGTAGGGGCCGCGAATCTCCAGGGGCGCGTCCATCTTCAAATCGTACATGTCCTGATGTGGCGGCGCGCCGCACATGTAGATCATGATGACGGATTTGAAGCTGCGGCCCGTGCGAGCCTCCGCCTCGGCCTTCAGCAGTTCTGGCAACGACAGCCCGCCCATGGCGAGTCCGCCGATGCGCAGGAAGTCGCGACGCGAGACGCCGTCGCAGAACTTGCCGTGGGATTTGCCAGAAATAGTAAGCATGAGAGTAAGCCAAAATAAGCACCCAATGTGCCGGAACTATCATCAAAACGACGTTATGTGCCGGTCATGCTTCGCCCACTGCTCTGTCTCATGTCCCTTGTAGTGACCGTCTCCGCCGCCGATTTCCAATGGTCGCCACTGCCTGCTCTGCCCGATGAGCGGGGTTTCGCCGGTTCGTTTGCCGGCGTGGTGGATGGCACGCTCATGGTCGCCGGGGGCACGCATTTCATCGACAAATTGCCGTGGGAGGGTGGGACGAAGGTCTGGTATGACACCCTTTTTGCGCTGGAGAAGCCGGGGGGAGCCTGGCGGGTGGCAGGAAAACTGCCCAAGGCCAACGGCTACGGGGTGAGCATCACGACTCCCGGCGGCTGGATCATCCTAGGTGGAGGCAATGCCACGGAGCACTTCCGGGAGGTGTTCTGGGTGCAAAAAAACGTCCACCTGCCGCCGCTGCCCAAGCCCTGCGCCTTCATGTGCGGGTGCGAATCCGATGGGGTCATTTATATCTCCGGGGGGATCGAAACCCCGGTTGCCACCACTGCGCTGAGCACGTTTTGGTCGCTCGATCTCAAGCAACCCGGCGCAGCGTGGCAGGAACTGCCCCCCTGCCCTGGAAAGCCGCGCATCCTCGCCTGCATGGCTGCGGTGGACGGGGTGGTGCATCTTTTCAGTGGTGCGGCATTGCATTCAGGCAAGGATGGAAAACCTGAGCGCGAATGGCTGAAGGATGCCTGGGCCTACGAACCGGCCACGGGCTGGAAAAAACTGCCTGACCTGCCCCGTGTGGCCGTGGCGGCCCCGAATCCTGCACCCGTGATTGATGGCAAGATTTACATTCTGGGCGGTGATGACGGGGCCAACGTGA
Source organism: Verrucomicrobiota bacterium (assembly GCA_017301975.1). Lineage (GTDB taxonomy): Bacteria > Verrucomicrobiota > Verrucomicrobiia > Verrucomicrobiales > Verrucomicrobiaceae > Prosthecobacter. The sequence continues at coordinate 191,438 of JAFLEI010000005.1, read as the reverse complement.
ACTTTGAGCCCAAGGAAAAGCATCCGGGCTTCCCACGGTCGATCCTGGTCTTTGACGTGAAAACGCAGACGTGGAGCCAGGCGGGCGAGGTGCCTTTTTCGCTCGTCACGACCAACGCCGTGCGCTGGCAGGGGCAAATCGTGATCCCCGGCGGTGAGGCGCGGCCGGGAGTGAGATCCCCGCAGGTCTGGAGCGGGGCGAGGAAGTGACTTGCAACTGCTCCCGGCGAACTCCAATGCTTCACGATGAGTCGCAGTATTTTGATCACCGGAGCGAATGGGGCGCTGGGCCTTGCCATCGCCGAATTTTTCCTGACACGGGAGGAGGACTGCCGTGTGTTTTTCGGGGTGCGGGAGCGGCGGGAACGGGCGCAGGAACTTGCGGCGCGATTTTCGGGCCGGGCGGATTTAGTGACACTCGAAATCACCTCGCCAGACGAATGGAAGGCAGCCTTGATCGAAATCGAAAACAAAGCACCACCTCTAGGCGTCCTCGTCAACAACGCGGGCTTTCATGAAGACGCGCTGCTGGCCAATATGGCGCAGGACCAGTGGTCGCGTGTTTTGGATGCCAATCTGAACGCCGTCTTCCATGGCTGCCAGGCGGTTTTGCCAGGAATGATGAGGGAGCGGCAGGGGCGGATCGTGAATATCGCCTCGCTGAGCGCCATTTCTTCGCCGGCAGGACAAACCAATTACGCCGCCGCCAAGGCCGGGGTGGTAGGGCTGACACAGAGTCTGGCCAAGGAATCGGCTCGCATGGGCATCACCGTGAATGTGATCTGCCCCGGTTACATTGAGGGGGGGCTGCCGGCCGACTGGACCCCTGAACACCTGAAAGCCCTCAAAATGCAGCTCCCAATGCGGCGTTTTGCCAAACCGGCGGAGATTGCGGCAGCCGTTTTCTTCCTTGCGAGCCGGGATGCGAGCTATATCACTGGATCGACCCTAAAAATTGACGGAGGCCTCCTTTAGCCTACCCTCTGGACCCTACGAAACGTATCCCCTGCATGCCGACCCGCCAGCGCCTCAAGGAACTAATGATCAGCGAACTCATGCTCGACATGGCCGCAGATGAAATCGGCGATGACACCCCTCTCTTTGGACCCGCAGGCATCGGCCTCGATTCCGTGGACGCCCTTCAGCTCGTGGTGATGATCGAAAAACACTTTGGATTCAAAATGGCCGATCAGGACCAGGCCAAGCGCATCCTGCAAAATGTGAACACGATCGCCGAGGCCGTGGACCAGAAGGCGGCGGCGTGACCTCCCTGCCCTAGCCCAGCGTTTTGAAACGCCTTGTTTCCATCTCCCTGCGTCTGCTCATCAGCGGAGTGCTGCTCACGCTGCTGTTTCGGGAGCATGATCTCATCTCTGACATCGTGCCGCGCCTGCGCGCCCTGCTGACGAACTGGCCGTGGACCGTTGCAGGGATCTCCTTTGCGTTTCTCTCGCTGTTTCTGGCCGCCCTGCGCTGGCACATCATTCTGCGCGGCCAGGTGCCTGAGCTGCCGTTCAGCATCGTGCTGCGCACGGAAATCATCAGCGCTTTTTTCAACATCAGTTCCGTGGGCGTGGTGGGCGGCGACACCTACAAAATCATGTCGCTGTCCCGGCGGCTGCCCGGACAGACGATGCCGGTGAGTGTGTCGCTGGTGCTGGATCATCTCACGGGCCTCATCTCCGTGGCGGCTTTGTTCATGGTCTGCATGCTCATCCGGGCCTCTCACTGGAATGAAATCGGCTATGATCTGCGCATGCTGATCACGGGTTATGCGATGTATGTGGGCGGGGCGCTGGTATGTCTGGTGATCAGCTGGTTTTCCTTCAAACCCAGCCTGCTGGCCTGGGGACGGCGGGCGTTTCCGCGCACCATGGGCAATCCCAGGCTGGCCGGACTCATCGCACGCCTTTCGCGGATTCATGAAGTCGCCGCCCGGCTCTGGCAGCGCACGCTTTCGGCTGCGGTCGTTTCCACCGGCATGCATGCGGCTTTTTTCATGAGCTTTTACTGCGGCCTGCGCGCGGTGGGCGGCGCGGCGCCTGTGCTGGATGTGCTCACGGCCATGCCGATCGTGGATGCCGCAGCCTCACTGCCGGTCTCCATTTCTGGACTCGGCGTGCGCGAGCGGACCTTTGAGGCACTGCTGGCAGGCCTGGCCCATGTGCCGGTGGCGGTGGGCGTGTCCGCCTCTCTGGCGGGCTGGATTTTCAATGTGTTCTGGGGAATCGTCGGAGGCGTTCTGTTCCTGCGCGCCAGGCATTCAGCCATCATCACGCCGGAGGCGCAGTGTGCATGAGCTCACCCCCGCGCATCGCCATCGCACTCGGCGCCTCTTTCATGGGCTATGCCACGCACGCGGGATTTCTGGCGCGGCTGCATGCGCTGGGGGTGCGTCCGGCTGCGGTCTCCGGCTCTTCAGCAGGCGCTATCACGGCTGGCCTTTACGCCGCAGGCCTGGAGCAGGAAGTCATCCGCAAAGCGGTGCTGAGCCCCTACCTGCATCTGTCCTTTGCCAGACGCACCAAGTGGCTCTGGCACCAGCTCATTGGCAGCTTCTTTTGCCGCCATCCCGGTTTGTTCGACCCGCGGGGAGCCATCGCCCATTTTGAATCGGTCGTCGGCAAGCGGAACATCGAATCTTTGTCGAACCCCCGATTGCTGATCGCTTTAAGCGATCTGTCAAAACAGGAGACCCTCTTCGTTCGCAGCGGGCCACTGGCCACGGCGATGGCCGCCAGCTCCTGTGTGCCGATGCTCTTCACGCCGCTTGAGTTTGAGAACCGCTTGTGCACCGACGGCGGTGTCGCGCATGAGTCGCCGATTGATCCCTGGTTCAAGGATGACGGCATTGATCACATCATCATTCACCGCATCGACCAGCCACCGGGAAAGCCGCCGATCATGCCTCTGGGGCGTCTGATGGCGACCGTCGCCGCGACGCATGCATCGATGAACCGCCAGATTCTGAACGACCGCATTGAGCTGGCACGCCTGCACGGCAAAAAGCTCACCATCATCACCACGGACCATTCACGCCCTTCGCCGTTTTTTCCAGGAAGGCTCAAGCAGTGTTACGAGCTTGGGGATGCCACTGGGCAGAAGCTTTTCGACACGGTGCTCACAAGCCAGGCCTGATCACAGCGTCCGCAGCATCTCCAGCGTCTCGGTGAGCTGCTTATGACCTTCGCGCGAGCTGAGGCGCGGGAATTTCCCCTGGATCATGACGAACTTGCCATTGCGTGTGAGCATGAGCTTGCGCTCTTTGATTTCGACATCGCTGATGCCAGCGTGTGCTGCGGCGAGGCGGATGGCGGCGCAGGTGAGCAGGTTCTGCACGGCGTGGGGAAGTTTTTCGCCGAACTGGTCGCGCCACTGCGATTCCAGCTCTTCGAGCTCTTTGCGCGTCATGATTTCGCCCACCTGGCGGTAGGCGGTGATGCGGAGCTTGAGGTCTTCGATGAAGGTGGAAGGCAGAAAGGCTGGTGTGGCGGTTTTGGCGGCCTGGACCATCATGGCCTCGTTCATGACAAGGAAGTCGGTGCGCAGGCCGACTTCGACCGGGCGCGCCACGCGGCGGCCCTGCATGCGGGCGACGCTTTGCTTGAGCATCTGGCAGTAGAGATCAAACCCGACGGCGGCGATGTGGCCGCTCTGCTCGGTGCCGAGGAGATTGCCCGCGCCGCGAATCTCCAGATCCCGCAGCGCGATTTTGAAGCCGCTGCCGAGGCCGGCGTACTGCTTGATGGCGTTCACGCGCTTGCGTGCATCGCCTGCGGTCACCGCATCCTGCGGGAGGAGGAGGTAGGCATAGGCCTGCACGCCGCCGCGGCCGACACGCCCGCGGAGCTGATACAAATCAGCGAGGCCGAAGCGGTCTGCGCGATCAATGATGATGGTGTTGGCATTGGGAATATCGACCCCGCTTTCAATGATGGTGGTGCAGACGAGCACATCCGCTCCACCATCGACAAAAGTGTGCATCACGTCCTCCAGCAGCTCGCTGTCCATCTGGCCATGGCCGATGATGACACGGGCCTTCGGGCAGAGATCGCGGATGCGCTGCGCGACTTTTTCGATGGTCATCACGCGATTGTGCAGGAAGAAGACCTGCCCGCCGCGCTCGATCTCCGCTTCGACAGCCTGCTTGATCGTGCGCTCGTCGTAGGGGCAGATCATGGTCTGCACGGCCTGCTTGTTCGGCGGCGGTGTCTCGATGGTGCTCATGTCACGCATGCCCATCAACGCGAGGTAGAGGGTGCGAGGAATCGGCGTGGCGCTGAGTGTGAGCACATCGACGAGCCGAAAGAGATCCTTGAATTTCTCCTTGTGCTTCACTCCGAAGCGCTGCTCCTCATCGATCACCGCAAGGCCGAGGTTTTTGAAGCGCACATCTTTGGAAATGACGCGGTGCGTACCGACAACGATGTCCACCGTCCCCTCGGTGATGCCCCGCAGGATCTCTCGTTCACGATTGGGCGGTGTGAGGCGGCAGAGCATTTCCACGGACACAGGGAACTCGCTCATGCGCTGGCGGATGTTTTCCCAGTGCTGGCGTGCGAGCACGGTGGTGGGGACGAGGATCGCCACCTGACGGCCGCCCATGACGGCTTTGAAAGCGGCACGAATGGCGACCTCCGTTTTGCCGAAGCCGACGTCTGCGCAGAGCAGACGGTCCATGGGTTTTTCAGCCTCCATGTCGCGCTTGATTTCCTCCACACTGCGGAGCTGGTCTGGAGTTTCGCGGTACAAAAATGATTCCTCGAACTCGACCTGCCACTTCGTGTCTGGCTGGTGGGAGTACGCCTTCAGCGTCTGCCGTTCCGCCGCCACGCTGAGCATGCGCACGGCGAAGTCCTCGACGCTTTTCTCCGCGCTCTTGCGCGTCTTCTGCCAGCGCGCTTCGCTGAGTTTGCTGAGGGCGGGGGCTTTGCCGCCGACACCGACGTAGCGCGTGACCAGATGCGTGTGGGCCACCGGCACAAAGAGCTTGGCACCCTCGGCGTAATGGAGCACGAGCACCTCTTCGCGCTTGCCTGAATCGCGCACCTCGACACCGCCGAAGCGGGCCACGCCGTGCTCGGCATGCACGACGATGTCGCCTTCACGCAGGTCGCGCATGACATCGCGCGCTTTGCGCAGCACTTCGGCTTCATCGAGTTTCGATCCGCGCACGCGGCGGATGTTTTGATGACGGCCGAAAATTTCCGCTCCGGTCAGCACCGCCAGTTTGGCGGCGGGCACGGTGAAGCCGCGATAGAGCAGGCCCAGCTTTGTTTCGAGCGAGGCGGGCAGGCCGCTCTGAAGCTCCGCGAAGCGTTCACGTTCGGCCTCGTTATGGAAGAAAATGACGGTGCGCCAGCCGTCACCATGCCATTCGCGGATTTGACGGGCGAAGTGCTCACGCCGTGCTTCATGCAGCACGAAGTCGGATGCATCAAAGACGCCGAGCGGGTTTTCGTGGATGGCCGCTGAATAGTCCTCCATGCCCTCGACGGGCGCGGCACCGCTGAGGATGCGTGCATGCGCCTCCGCTTCGCAGTCGATGGAGACAATGAAGTCGTCCTTGTGCAGATGCTCCCGCACCCGCGAGGCTTCTTCGGCGTTGTCATTCATCTGCAGAATGACGCCCACGCTCTCCAGCCGCTTGATGGAAGACTGATTGTGCAGATCAAAGGCGCGGATCGATTCGATTTCGTCATCGAAAAACTCCAGCCGCAGCGGTTCCTCCGCCTGCCAGGAGAAAAAGTCCACGATGCCACCTCGACGGGCGAACTGACCACGCTCGGTGACGACGGGGACACGTTCATAGCCTGCCTCGGTCAGATCACGCAGCAGGGCTTCCACATCCAGCTTCGCGCCGATGCTGAGCATGCGGCGCTGGCTGGAGATTTCAGCCAGGGCAGGAGCGGGCTCGTCCAAACTTTCCGCGCACAGCACCATGACCGGCGCGTCTCCTTCCATCATGCGGCCAAGCACGCCAGCGCGCTCCGCCAGCAGTTCAGGGTCGATCAGGGCATCGTTCACCAGCTGCCCGAGACGCGGGAAATAGAGTGCAGGACACTGCCACACGCCGAGTTCCGCATGCACGTGATCCTGCGTCTTCACGTCCGCGCACAAAATCCAAACGCGACGTCCAGGCAGGACCTTCTCCGCATGCCGGACCATGAGCGCCGCCGCAAAGCCAAAGGCCTGCGGGGTGACGTGATCGAGCAACAACGGAGCCTTCTTCAGCTTCTGCTGAAACGCCGCTGACTTCAGCGTCAAATCCACCAGACCGAGCGCATCCCCCCGCGCACGCCCGGACGGGGGTGGAGGTTGGCGGTTCGCAGCCTTTTTCACGCCGCGAGGTTTGGTAACGCGTCTATCAGAGTCCAAAGCAAAGCGCGCCGGTTTGGTGCCGGCGCGGCCAAGGAATTACGTAGCGCTCCAAATCGTGGACGCCAGCAAACTATTTCGAACCCGGGCTGGATTCGGAGTTGGAACCTCTTGCCCACGGCTGCCACCAGAAGATCCTCCTTGGTCGCCCACTTGTACACCTCCCGGCCCTTGCGGTCAAAGATGCGCAGGGCAAAGCCGCCCATGCCGTCAGACTGGATCGCGTCTTCCCATTGGTGAAATAGAATCCTCCCGCCAGCTCCTGCTTGTGCAGCACGATTTCCGAGGTGTCCACTGTTGCCGTCGCAGACCCGGCCACGCTTGCGATTTTGGTGCTGCCGGAAGTTTCAATGCGTGCCGAACCTTTGCCGTTGCCACCATCTACCATTTAAGTCTGAACACGTTACCAGTTCACACTTGCCCTGAAGGACCGCCTTTGAATCCGCGTTTGAAATAACGTCATGCCAACCCCAGACGTTCCCACCCGCCGACAGTTCCTGAGACATTGCTCCGCCCTCGGCACTGTTCTGGGCTTTCCCACCTTCATTCCTGCTTCCGCCTTGGGAAAAAATGGCATGGTCGCACCTTCAAATCGCACCACGCTGGCGCTGATCGGCTGCGGGGGAAGAGGGACGGATGTGGTGAAGAATTTCCTGCAGGACGAACGTGTGCAGGTCATCGCGGTGTGTGATGTGGAGCGCGAATCCGACCGCTACAACAAGGGCCTCATTAAAAAGGCGGGAACATTCGGGCGGGAGCCTGCGCGGCGGCTGGTGGACAACACCTACGGCACGCAGGGCTGCGCCACGCATGAGGATTTCCGCGAGGTACTCGCACGTGGTGATGTGGATGCGGTGCAGATCGCCACGCCGGATCACTGGCACGCGCTGATGGCCGTGGCGGCGGCACGGGCCGGAAAAAACATCTACTGCGAAAAACCGTTGAGCCTTACGGTGACCCAAGGCCGCTTCATGAGCGATGTGGTGCGTGACAGCAAGGTCGTGTGGCAGACAGGAAGCCAGCAGCGCAGCGACATTCACTTTCGCATGGCCTGCGAGTATGTGCGCAATGGCAGGATCGGAAAGCTGAAACAGATCCGCGTCGGCCTGGCAAGCGACAACCGGGACAACAACGGCTGTGCGGCGCAAACGGCGCCTGCGCCCGTGCCGGAGGGCTTGAATTACGATTTCTGGCTGGGCCCTGCGCCTGACGCCCCCTTTTGTCCGGCACGACTGCACTCGAACTGGCGCTGGATGTACGACTATTCCGGCGGCAACATCACGGACTTCGGAGCACACCATCTCGACATCGTGCAATGGGCGCTGGGACAGGATGAGAGCGGGCCGAACGAGTTCTTTGATCTCAAGGCGACGTGGCCCACACAGGGAGGACTGTATACCACGCCGCCGACGTTTTCTTTTGCCTATTGCTACGAAGACGGCACCACGGTCAGGGTGGCGGACAAGCAGGACTTTGGCTCTGGCATTTCCTTTGAAGGAGAAAGCGGCAGCGTGCTCTGCACGCGGGGAAAGCTGGAGATCAAGCCCGATGCCTTGCGCAAGCCGCTGGCGGAAAGCGATGTTCGCCTCTACGAGAGCAAGGACCACTTCCGCAATTTCATCGACGCCATTCAGGATGGGGTGAAGCCCGCCGCGCCGATCGAGTACGCACACCGCAGCATCACCATCGCACATCTGGCCAATATCGCGTTGCGGCTGAAGCGTTTCAAGCTGCGCTGGGATCCCAAGAAGGAGCAGATTCTCGACGATGCGGAGGCCTCCGCGATGCTGACGCGGCCCATGCGCGGACCGTGGCAGATGGTGTAAACTGGTTCGTCAGCAAACAACGCCAAAGATCAGGAGTGAAGAGTCCCCGGACATTTTTACAGAAACTGTTTCAATGTTCCCTGCTCTTTGGTTTCGTTCCGCTCACTCCTTCTTTTTTGCTTCTTTGTTCTCTTTGCCATGGCCGCCAACAGCTTCGAAGGGAGCTGCGACCACCTTGCCGGTCGTTTTCACCGAAGTTGTCACGATGCTGCCCGCCGTTTTAACGGGCACGGTCACCAAGGAACATCCGGATGTCATGAAGCACAGAACAGAAGTGAGCATGGCGCTGGTTTTCATATATGCTATGAAACGCATCCCTCCCCCGGCTCGCGCTTGTCATCCAAACTGCTTCCAGAACATGAGGGCGGAAATGACCAGCCCGATGGCGGTGATCAGATGCCTCACCCTCTGGGGGGAGATGCGCTGGGAGAAATGCGCGCCGAGGTAGTAGCCGATCAGCGCGCCCGCCGTGAGCGCCAATGCCTGCGGCCAGTTGACCATGCCTACGGCGATGAACCAAACGGCGGCAATGACGTTGATGAGGGAGCCCAGAACGTTCTTGAGGGCGTTCATCTCGTGGATGTCGGTCATGCCCATGAAGCCGAAGGAGGCGAGCATCAGGATGCCAATGCCTGCGCCGAAAAACGCGCCGTAGATCGCGACCGGCAACTGCAACGCGAGAGAAAACCAGAGGGCCTTGGATTTCGCCTCCGAGGCTGATTTGCGCAGGAAGCCCTGAAGAAAAAACAGCACCGTGGCGAAGAGCACGAGGAAAGGAATGAGCTTCGAAAACTGATCGTCGCTGGTTTGAGTGAGCAACCAGCTCCCGATGGCCGCGCCGATGAGACAGATGGGGATGAACTGCAGCAGTCGCGAGCGGATCGCCTTCAAACGCCCGCGGAACCCCACGATGCTGCCTGCCGTGCCGATCACCAGCCCGACGGTGCTGGTGGCATTTGCAAGCACCGGCGGCGTGCCGAACATGAGCAGCACCGGAAACGTCAGCAAGGTGCCGCCACCCGCAATCGCATTGATCGCACCGGCGGTGCAGCCTGCAACGCTGAGGGTGAGGAGTTCGAGGAGGGTCATGCCTCGTCACTACTCAGCGCTCCGCCCAGCGCATGAGGAAAGTCATCCCGGGACTATTTTGTTTTTGGATTCTTGAGGTAATACAGATGGCCGTCTTCGGCACCTCCGACGAAATCCGGCAGGCCGTCGGCGTTGAAATCCACCGTGGTGGGGCTCACGTCGTGACCTTCGATGTTGGCATCGATGAGGAGACCCATGTCAGCGAAGAACCATTTGCCATCGGCGCTGGAGGTCTGGCGGATGAAGTTGGCGTTGGCGGAGTTGAGCAGGATGTCGAGCTTGCCGTCCTGGTCCCAGTCCATGATGCAGATCTTGCGGCGGCCGCTTTTGCCTGCGATGCCGGAATTGAGGCGCAGAGGTTCGCCGGGTTTCATGGCGACGGGCGTTTTGACTTTGAGAGCCGAGGTGGCTGTGGCGGGAGCCTGGGTTTCCGGTGCGGCGCAGAGTACGCGGTGGGGATGTTTGAGGATGAGTTTGCCGTTCTGTTTGGCGCGCTCAAAGAAGGCGAGGTAGCCTTCCTGATCGAGCATGACGAGATCGGTGAGGCCGTCCTTGTTCCAATCGACAGCGACGGGGGTGGTGCGCCACTGGGTGAGGAGAGCTTTTCCTTCCGGGCGAAGCCAGCCGTAAGCAAGGGGCGGCTGCGGGCCGTTCCACTCGACCTCGATGGGCTGTGCGGCGGCGAGCTTCGGCTTTTGACGTGTGCCGAAGTTTTTGTACCACACGACTTTGCCGAGGATGGAATTCAGCAGGAGGTCGGGAAGGCCGTCTCCGTCCCAGTCGGCCACGGTCTGGGTGGTGTAGCCCCATTTGGCTTCGCAGGGACCTTGAATGGAGCCGTTGGGACCGGCCATGGGGCGGATGACTTTGCCTGCGGCTTCGAGGCGCACGGGGGCGGCCCATTTTGGCTGCTCGACGCCTTTGCCGCTGAGGTTTTCGATAAAAGCGACGTAGCCTGCGGTGTTGCCGCAGATGATATCCGTGTCGCCATCGCCGTCCCAGTCGAAGCCGACAGGCGTGGCGAGCGCGCCGAATTTCACCTGATCGGCCTCCTGCTGGAAGTAGCGCGGCTCGGCATAGACGGGGGCCTTGTTGTCGAACTTGCCGGTGTTTTCGATGAAGGCCACACGGCCGTCTTCGTCGCCACAGATGAGATCGAGATCGCCGTCCTTATCCCAGTCGATGGCGGTGGGCGTGATCATCTCCAGATCCATGGTGAGGTAGCGGCCGGCGTCGGCCTTCAGGCGCACGCCGAGAGCATAGCTGGGCTTGTTGCGTGTGCCGGTGTTTTGGAAATAGGTGAAGCCGTCGAGGAACTCGCCGCAGAGCAGGTCGAGGTCGCCGTCGCCATCAAAATCCGCGAAGTTTGGCGAGGGCCAGCCGAAGGTTTCGACGGGGCGGTCGGTGGCCATGACTTTCTTCGGCTTGTCGTAGGCCGGCTTGTCGTTCGTGCCGGTGTTGCGGAGCAGATAGACGTAGCCGCGCAGGGGGCCGTTCATCCAACGGCCGTTTTCGGTGTAGGCATTGTCCCAGCCGTACTCGGTCCAGTCGCCGACGCCGACGATGAGGTCGTTGTTGCCGTCGCCATCGAAATCCACCATGCGCCACATGTCGGCGCGGATTTTGTTGGGATGGACCTTGGCGTTTACGGGCAGCTTTTGCTCATGCTCCAGGCCGGTTTTGAGGAAGTCGGGGTATGCGCGGCCGGGCGAGAGGACCTGGGGCTGGCCGTCCACGTAGCTGACCTGCACGTTTGATTTTCCTGCGCTGATGCGTTTGGCGGGCTTGAACACGGGCATCTTGTTTTTCGACGTGTCGCCGGTGGCGTTCTCGAAGAAATAGACACCGTTGTAGGGCTTGTCGGGGCAGTTGACGACGAGGTCGAGGTCGCCATCGCCATCGAAGTCCATCGGGAGCGGCCAGGCCCACAATCCCACACCCAGATCGACCACGAGTCCGGGGTTGTTGTACTTGAGCGGCGTGAGGCCATCGGCGGCGAAGGCTTGACCGCAGAGACAGGCGAGCAGGAGGGGTTGGAGGAACTTCATGGTTGGAAAAAACAATCAACGCGACAGGGTGCCGCAGACATTCACCTGCATGCCGAGGGCGCGGGCCATGGCGGCCTTGGCGAACATGCAGTCATCCGCCGCCTTGGCGTCATTGGCATAGGCGACCTGGACGTGATTGGCCTGATGCTTGGCCATGAGCTGGTCGCGGCTGACGCCATAGGTGACGGCGCTCATGATCGGCCACTGCGGGGTGGTGAGCTGCCAGCGGCGCTCAGTTTCCTCGCGCGGGAGATCGACCACGCAGCCGCGGCCGATGTCCATGTGCAGGGCTTCATCCTGCACATAGATGCGTGACCAGACGATCTCGCCGGGCTTTGAGATGCCGCGGAGGGTGGAGCCACCGTTTGGAAAGTACATCGCTGGCTGGCGGAAGCCTTCGGCACTTTTCCAGCCTTCGGCGAAATGGGCTGGAGGAGCGGCGCCGCTGATGAGGAAGACCCAGACGTAGTCCTTGCCGAATTTTTCGCCCCAGCGGATGTCGTGCAGGGTGGTTTCAATGGGCTGCTGAAGAGCGCGGTGCACCCTCTGCGTCAGCATGCCGTCGAGACCGGCGCATTCGTCCACTTCATTGAAATGCAGCAGCGGCTGGCCTTCCAGCAGGGTGCGTTTGCGGTCGCGCGATTTTACCGGCGGGCGGTCGGAGTTGTTGAGCATGCCTTCGACGAGGTCGCTGGCGGGGAGCAGGTCCTTCAAGCCCTGCTGATACTGGATGCCGATGGCGTCGCAGCCGAAGTCATCCGCGATGCGCACCGCGGCAGCATACATCTTGCACTGGAGCCGCACCTGATCGCGCGTGAGCTGCGTGGCGTGGTCGTCGCCGAGCTGGAAGGTCATGCCGTGTTTCACCACCCAGGTGTGGATGGCCAGGGCATCCGAATCGCTGACCTGCATGGCCTCATGGTACAGCGCAGACTGGCTGAGGCGCTCCTTGAACACGCCGCAGGCGTGCAGCGCATGGTCGGGAATGATGGCATTGAACATGCCCATGCAGCCTTCATCAAAGATGCCCATGATCGCCTTGTCTGCGCGCAGGGTGGCCGCGAGCTCCTTGCCGAGGGCGGTTGATTTGGCGGGAACTTTTGCTTTTTCCAGCTTCTGCACATGGCTGAGATCGTGGGTGATGCTGCCAGACTTGAGCCACTGCTTCAGCTTCGTTTTGAAAAACGTGTCAGTGAAGTCCTCGCTCCAGAGGGTGGAGTATTTGACGCCCGCCTTGGTGAGGGAGCCGTTGAGATTGAGCATGCCGACCAGCCCGGGCCACTGGCCGCTCCAGTTTGCCACGGTCAAAATCGGGCCGCGATGTGTGGTCAGACCTGCGAGCACGTGGTGGGAATATTGCCACACCGCCTCCGCCACGATCAGCGGCGCCTCGGGGTCGATGCCGCGAAACACCTCGATGCCCATCCGCTGCGAATCGATGAAACCGTGCTTCTTTGACGTGTCCAGCGCATGCGCACGTTTGACCTCCCAACCCTCCGCTTTCAATGCTGCGCCCAGTGCCTCTTCCATGGCCGCCTGGGCCGCCCAGCAGGTTTGATTGGCAGAAAGGCGCAGGTCACCGCTGGCCACGAGCTGAACGATTTTGGATTTGGATGGCATAAACCACATCTTAGCAAGGAGACTTGCAGATCACCAGCATAACTGACAAACGGAGTCAGATGAGCATCCTTGGCAGGGGGATGACCATCCTTGATCTAGGCCCCTATTTGGTCTCCGCGCGGAAACGAGGATCATCCCAGGCGAACGGCGGGCGTTTGCCCAGCAGGAGGTCGTAGATGGTGTGATTGGTCTTCATCATCTCCGCCAGCATGTCCTTCCACGGGCGGTCGGCTACGCTGACGAGGCCGGTGTTGTAGCTTTCGCCGTTGTATTTGCTGAACCAGCGGCCGGTGGTGGCCTGATCAATGAGGGTGAACCACTCAATGCCGATGACGAAGCCGAGAGCGGCGCTTTGCTCGACGTAGTTGCGATAGGCGAGGCCGCGCTCCTGCTGGGTGCTGACTTCACGGCCGCCGATGAGGCCGCTGTCTTTGGGGGAGGACCAGAAGAATTCGCTGAGCATCATTGGCTTGTTGCCGGTCCATTCGTGGAAACGCTGCAGCGCCGCGGTATCGACGCCGAAGGTGTAGTAGTTGTAAGAGACGACATCGAGATGCCGGCCCATGATGCGGCAGAGCTGCTCGTCATTGATCGTCACGGGCTGGAGGCGGCTGCCGATCAGCAGGTGGTTTGCATCGTGCTGACGGAAGAGTTTTTCGATCTGTGCGAAGTACGTCTCCATGAACTCGCCGACGAAGGCTTTTACATCCGCCTTGGCTGCGTCGGTGGTCACGGCGAGGCCAGTGCCAGCCAGTTCATCAAAGGTGGCCGCCTTGGACTGCCACGCGGTGTTAAAGGCTTCAATGCTGTGATATTTGCTCTTCAGGGCTTCCACCAAGCGCAGTTTGCAGGCCTGTCCGCCGGTCAGCGAGGGGATGACGCGCGGCAGTTCGTCGTAGCGCGGCTCATTCACGATGAAGTAGCCGATGAGCAACGGGTCGTCTGCGCGCGGCGGCAGTTCGCGGGCGAGGTTTTCGGCGATTTTGGCGGCGGTGGCGGCGTCATAGGGATCCCAAACCTCATGCGCGCCGGGGATGGGTGGCACGCCTTCCCAGGCGTTGATGGGCAGGCTGGTGACGTAGGGGAAAGCGGCCTGCACATGCGCTTTTTCGGGAATGGGGCTGAAGGCACCGATGGAGTTGAAGCCCCATTTGCGGGTGCGCTCGATCATGCGCGCGGCGTGCGTTTCATAATCGTAGGGCTCACCGAATTTGCGGATGATGTTGGCAATGTAGAAGGAGAAGTTTGCATCTCCATCGCCGGGGCGGAAGGCAGTGGCGAACTCACCGTCTGTCTTTGGCAGCCATTCGTAGATGCCTTCACGGCCGGTGACATAAGTGTAGTCGTCGCTTGGGGCGAAGCCACAGATGCCGAGGTGGAAGAAGGCGTTTCCATCGGGATCGACGAGCCATGATTTGTCCTGCTTCTGCTCCACATGAAAGAAGCCGGTCTTCTTCAATCCAAGCGCTTCACCACTGGCAGGCAGGCCGCCGAAACGGTCGAGCTTCGGTGTTTCGATGGCGGCGTAGTAAGCCGTGTCCGAAGCCACGTCAGCCATGAGGTCTTCCAGGCTTTTGAGCTTGTTGGGGAAGGTGTCTTTGATGCTCTGGCCAAAGGAGTCGATCAGTTTCGTGACTGAAGCGAGATCCGAGGTGACGCGGATTTTTGCGGTCGGATTGTCCGCATTGAAAGGCACCATGAAGAACCAGTTGTAGATGGCCCAGTTCCACTCGCGGTTGTCGGTGAGATGCTGGAAGGCGAAGTCTGGCGTGGTGAAGCTCAGGCTCTGTCCCTGGGCGTTTTTGAGCTGGAAGCTGCTGCCACTGAGGCTGGCAAACTGCGGCGGTGCGGACTTTTCTGCGGGGAACTTTCCCTCCTTGTCGGCTATCTTCCACTCGCCGCCTTTGGCGAAGCCGATGTCGATGAGCACGGACATCTTCCAGGATTTCACGTCTGCGGGCACGCTTTTGAACGCGAGGCCGATCTCGTCCTTGCTGATGGAAATGGCACACTCCGCTCCGCCCTCATAGCGCACGGTCGCAGACGCCCCTGATGCTTTCACTTCGATGGCTTTATGAACCGGCTCAAACTCAGGATAGCCCAGCATGAAGCTGCCTAGACTCCCGGCTGAAATCTCGACGCCTTCGTTGGTCGTTTTGAGTTCAGCAGCGCGGGAGAAGGCGATGAAAAAGGCAAGGACGGGGAGGATGCGAAGCATGTACGAGTGTGGCGGAAACAAACCGACGCGCAATGCCGCACCTGGAAATCATCGACGGCGACGGAAGCAAACCAACATGGCTCCGAGCAGCAGGAGCAAGGCGCGCCCAGGCTCAGGAACGACGACAATGACGCCGCTGGTGGTGAAGCGGCTGATGTCCCAGACGAGCCCTCCGGTGAGCGTCGGCAGGTCGAGCTGCGAGAGGTCATCATCCGCGCCTGTGCGGAAGTTGGCGCCGGCATCGAATCCGGTGAAATCGGCGGTCACCAGCGCGGTCCAGTCGAGCAGATTGTAAACCTCCCCGACTTGGGCGGTGAAATGATCCGGCAGCACCACCACATGGCCGCTGAAGGTGAGGGTGGTCCCGGCGGCACCGTCAAAGGTGAGAAGATCGTGCTGGCCTGTGCCGACGCCACCGAAGGCATCCACATACGCGTTGTATCCGGCGCTGCCGATAGCGTTGCCGCCGAAGTAGGGATCGATGGATCCTTGATTGTTGGCAGTGGTGATGTCGAGGATCACTTGGGAACCACTCTGCACATCATAGACCGCCTTGCTGGAAGACTGGAAGGAAAGCGTGCCGAGATCTCCTGTCGCGGTGCCATTGCCGGCCTGCAGCGTGGCATTGCTCTCCAAAGTGAAGCTGCTCCCCTGCACCACGCCGGTGCCCATGAGCGTGGCACTGGCTGCGACTGTGACAGCTCCGGTGCCGGTCGTGCCTGTGGCACTGATGAGCAGAGCGCCTTCATTCACCTGAGTGTCTCCGCTGTAGGTATTGGCGGCGGTGAATTCGAGGGTGCCAGTGCCTTCCTTGACAACACCGCCTGTGCCGCTGAGCTGGCCTGTGAGACGCGCATCGACATTGGTGCTGCTGGCGCCATCTGCCACGTCGATGATGCGTTCACGCGAGCCGAGATTGATGGCGTTTTGGAATTCGACGGTGTTGGTCGAATAGGCGGAGCCAAACATGAGGCTGTAGTTGTTGTCCCCGCCGGGGCCGCTGAGGAAATTTGAGGCCCCCCATGTCAGCGCCGTCGGGGCCGCCGTGCCGCCGAGCGCCACGATGCGATCCGCGCCATATGCGCTGAAGCCGCCATTGCCCACAAGGGCCACCTGCCCCGCCGCCGTGCCGACTGAGCGGGTGAAATCGCCATCGGCAGAAGCATTCAGATCTGCGCCGATTTCGAACACACCGCCGCCGTAAATGCGCAGGATATTGGTGTTGTAATCGCGATCGGCTCCCTGCATGCGGAAGACACCTCCGGTGACATAGAGATCGGCTGGATTGCCGGTCTGACTGTACGTGGTGAGGCCTGTGCCTTCGATGATCACGGTCTGAGTGGCCAGACTGATGTCCAGCGCGAGGGTGCCAGTGCTGTAGTTGGTAAAGTAAATGGAACCACCGGTGACAGCGCCCGTGCTGGCGGTGAGGGTGGCATCGTGGCTGCCGGTGACCAGAATGGTGCGGCCATTGGTGCCGACGGCGAGATTGCTGGCACCCATGTTCAAGGTCACATTGCCACCGCTGGTGTCGAGCTGGAGGGTGTTGAAGGAGAGGCTGGCGTTGCGGGTCACATCGCCGGAGAGAATGAAATTCGTGGTACCGGAGGTATTGCTGGTGGTGAGCGCCGTGGCGGCGGTGTAGCGCACGATTTGATTGCTGCCATTGTAAGTGGCAAAGCCGAGACCGCCGTCATCCTGCACATAAAGGGTGGCTCGGTTGTTGTTTGTTCCCATCAGGATGCCACTGGTCACGGCCGCATTTGTGAGAGCATCAGCCACCAGGGTGCCCCCACCAGTGACGTCCAGAAGGAAGGGAGAGTAGCCCTCCGCAGCAAAAGCGCTGGTGGTGATGGTGGCACCGTTTTCGATGCGCAGCACCCCCGTGGTAAAGCCCGCATTCTGCACCTGGGTGATGGCGCCGATGGTGGCCGTGGTTGCGTTGGCAATCACCAGCGTGCCGCCGTTCATCTTGATGGCGGAGGAGGCGCTCAGAGGTGTCCCTGTGCTGTAGTCCGCCACCAGGGTGCCGTTGCTGATCACGGTGTCGCCAGTGAAGGTATTGCTTCCTGAGAGGGTGAGTGTGCCGGTGCCGATCTTGGCGATGGACACGGTGCCAAGCGCCGTGCCGCCGGTGTTGTCCAAGATCTGGCCTGCGTAGGTGCTGGAGGCATGGTTCACACCGACCGTCAGCGTGCGAACGGCGCTGGTGGTGCTTTCGTTGGCGATGATGCCTGCGACCACGCCCGCCGCGCCATTGAGCGCGTTGACGGTGGTGCTGGTGTTGTTCAGATCGAGCTTGCCACCGGACAGCGCGCCGCCATTGACCGTGAGATCACCGCTGGCGAGCGCATTTGAGTTGGCCACCTGAAGCACGCCTTCGTCCACGGTGATGCCGCCAGTGAAGCTGTTGGTCTGCGAGAGTGTGGTGGTGCCGGACCCGTTTTTCACGATGGCGAGATTGCCCGTGATGATGCCGGTGTAATTGACGGAGCCGGTCTCATTGATGGTGAGGGTGGAGAGCTTGCGGCTGCTGTTGGTCAGCTCCGCATTGGCACCGGTGACGCCCTCGTTGCGCAGGCTGCCGATGGTCTGGTTGAAGCCGTTCATGTTCAGACCGGCGTATTCGTTATTATTGGTGTTGGTGAAATGAATGTCGAGCACGGTGGTCGTGGGCAGGGTGTTGTCCGCGCCGAGGTAAACCTTGCCACGCACGATCTCGGTCTGGCCGCCCCAGTCATTGCCGGTGCCGGAGAGGATCACGCCGCCGCTGCCGGTGTACTCACCCGTGAGGCGAAGATTGAACGTGCTGGCACCGTCGGTAATGTTGCCACTGATGGTCAGTGTGCCGCCTTCCTGCACCCCGATGCGGGCCAGATCCACGCCAAGGATGACATTGCCCGCCCATTCGGCGGTGGCGTTTGCGGCAGCCTGCAGACCACCACGATTCGTCTGGATACTTCCATCCCCGGTGGTGCCTGTGGTGCTGGACAGAGTAATCGTCTCGCCGCTAACCACGACACCATTCCCGAGTTCCACCTGAGAGTTGCCGCTGACCACGGTGGTGCCAGCAGTCGTCCCCAGCGCTGTGTTGCTCAGCACGCGCAGGATGCCACCGCTGACGCTGGTGGTGCCCGTGTAGGTGTTGTCACCGCTGAGCTGTAAAACGCTGGTGCTGGTCTTGTTCAGGGTGCCGGTGGAGCTGACCACGCCGCTGAGGGTGAGCGTATTTACCCCGCTGATCGTTGTGGTGCCAGAGAGCACGACATTGTTGCTGATAGCGCGTGCCGCGCCATCTGCCAGCAGCGTCCCGCCGCTCACGGTGAGCGCACCCGAGCCCAGGGCCTGATTGTTGCCGATGCCAAGCGTACCACTGGTTATTGTCACGCCTCCGTCAAAGGTGTTGGCCTGCGTCAGAGTCAGGGTGCCACCGCCGGATTTGCTGAAGCCGGCAGCCGAGCCGGTCACGCTGTTGCTGATCACGCCGGAAAGAGTCGCGGTATTGGCGTCCACCCGGATGCTGCGGTTGGTGCCGTTGAGGTCAATGCCGTTCACAAAATTCAGCGCCGCAGTGGCGGTGGAGGCGTTGAGGACCAGCGTGGTGGGATCAAAGCTGGCTCCGCCCCACTGCACAGTTGCACCACTGCCGCCCAAATTTACCGTCACTGCCGTTCCCGCCGCGCTGAAGCCTGCCGCGCTGCCGGTCAGACGCACGGTGCCCACCGCAGTGCCGAGAGCGCGGCTGAATGTGGCGGCGGTGGATTCAAACACGCCGCCATTCAGCAGCAGGGCAGATCCGGTGGGCAGGCCCGTGCCATCCGCCGCACGCAGGACGCCTTCACTCACGCGGGTGATGCCGGTGTAGGTATTGGCACCGCTGAGGATCAGCAGGCCAGTGCCGCTTTTGCCAAATCCGGTGGCGCTGGTGTTATCGGCAATGACGGAGGCGATCTCCAGTGTGCCTGCGGTGTTGTACTGGCTCACGGCGAGCTCTCCGCCCGCAGTGCCTCGAACGGTGCCGCCTGTGATGAGCGAAGCGCCGCTGCCTGCATTGGCGGTCATCAAAATAACGTCCGAATCAATGGTGTGCGTGCCAGCCAGGGTCACGGTGAAAGGCCCGGCAGTGTTGAATCGTAATGCCGCAATGTTGGTGGCGCTGTAGGCCACCGGATTGCTGCCGGTGACATCCATTGCGCCGCCCGTCGTCCAGGTATTGGTGCCGGTGGAAATCCAGCCGCTGAACGCCGTCAGCACACCCGACTGCGCCGCGACCAAATCGGTGCCATTGAGAGTGGCACCCACAAGCAGGCCACCCGTCACATTTCCTGTCCCGGTTGGCGCATTGGAGAAGACAATGCTGCCGCCCACGGCAGGGTTTTGCACAAAGTTCACCGTCCCAGATGTTCGCACATAAGGGCTGGCGGCGGTGAAGGTCAGCGTGGCAGTGGTAGTGGCGGCAGCGGTGACATTCACGGTGTTTGCGCCGCCGGATATGGTGAGGCCGGCCAGGCTCTGGGTGTGAGCACCCGCAGCGGCAGACATGAGAGTGAACGTGCCGCCGCCCGTGGCATCGCCCAGCGTTAGCGTCGCCGCCGTGTTGATGCGGTTGGCCACGCCGTTGTTGTTTGTGGTGGTGGAGCTGCCGTCCTGCAAAATGCCGCCGCGATTGACGATGAGGGCTGTCGTGTTCGTCAGCGCACCTGTTGCACCCGCCACGCTAAATGTGCCACCGTTTGTCGTGGTGGTGCCGGAATAGCTGTTTGCCAAGGTCACCTGCATGAGGCCGCCGCCGGTCTTTACGAGGCTGCCGCCTGCACCACTGATGATCACGCCCACAGTGGTCGTGCCATTAAGCACGTTGAAAGTGCGGGAGGCCGAGCCGATTTCGAGGAGCGGCTGCACGCTCGAGGTCGCATTGGTGCCGAAGTTGTTCGTTCCTATGCCGGTGAAATCACCGTTCAAATACAGGATCGTGCCCGCATCCCCCACATTCATGGTGATCGTCCGCCCGGCCATGTACAATCCACCAGCGCCGATGGTCAGCGAGGTACGTGGATTGGCCGCACCGTTCGAGCCACCCATCAAGATGTCCGCGCCGGTGAGAATGGCGCTGCCGACGCTCCAGCTTGCCGGAGTGGCGCTGCCGGCGTTGCTGTTAATGGTGAACAGGCTGCCACCCGCTAACGTCAAAGCGCCGGTGACGGTGTAATGCCCGATGTTGCTGCCGGACATGCCGCCGGAATTCTGAGTGAAGAATGCGATCGTTTCATCCGTGGTCAGGCCCGTGATCAACCCGCCGTTCAGTGTGATACCGGCCGTATCCGCGATCTGGTGGCTGGTGCTCAACTGAAGCGTGCCGCCTGCATTGACAATGATGTTGCCCGCCACGGCGGTGATGCTCGCCGTTTTGTTGAGGCGCAGGGTGCCCGCGTTGATGGTGGTGTCTCCGGTGTAGGTATTTGCCTCCGCTCCGGTGAATATCAGCGTGCCGAGGCCGTTTTTGATCAGGGACGCCGTTGTCGCTGCGCCATTGGCAACGCTTACGCTGATTGTTAAGTCCGCACCACCCCCTGCTATATTGAAAGTCCGGCTCACCGCCCCCGCCACCCCACTGAGCTCCACCAGGGTCACACCGTCCGACTCGGTGCCATCACGTCGAATCGACGATGCGGCTGAACCACCGGTGGAAACATCACCATTTAGTACAAGACGGCTGCCAAGCATCGTGGCTCCACTGCCGCGTTTGAGATTGATCGCGCTGTTCTCAAGATACAGCCCCCCTGAGCCAACTGTCACCGTGGTGCGAACCGATGCATTGTTACCATAAATAGTGAAACTGTTGTTTGGCGACGAGAGATTTGAAGCGGCGTTGATGTTGACGAGGCTGAGGCTCCCTGCACTGACGATTGAGGAGCTGTTGCCTACATAGATGGACGCTGAAGTTCCTCCGATAAAACTAAGCGCTCCCGTAATGGTCCAGTTTGAACCAGCCCCCGAGTTAAATGTTCCTCCAGCCACGCTCAGCGAGGCCAGCGTCTGCGTAACTGCAGCAACAGTACCAGCGGCTCCGTTCACGGCAGTTCCGTTGAACACGCTCGCCTGGTTGATCAGGCTCACACTGGCGGTGCTCGCGATCTGGTTGTTGCCGCCAAAGGTCACGAATCCACCATCAATGATCAGATTGCCAGCCAAGGCAGTCGCACCGCTCGTTTTGGCCAGATGCAACCTTCCGGCACTGACCGTAATCGTGCCTGTTAAAGTGTTTGAAGCGGTTCCACTGAGGTTCAACTGACCGATTCCCTGCTTTGCCCACGCGGTAGTGCCCGCCAGAACGGTGGAAATGGTGGCAGTCACGTCATTGGTGATCGTGGAATTTACGAGAGTCAGAGTGCCGCTGCCGCCCAGAACGTAGGCACCGCTGGTCGCCGCATTGAAGGTCAGATTGCCCGCTGTGATCGGGCCGCTGAGGGAAATCGTACCTGCCGTGCCGCTGTTAGCGCCAAACACCGCATCGCTGCCATTTGCCCAACTCTGGTTCTGCAGTGTTTGAGTCTGGTTAAACCAGTTGGGTTGTCCGGCTGTCCAAGTGCCGGTGCCGTCCTGAGCTCCACTCGTGCCGGTGTTGGTGTCCCAAACCAGGACATCCGCATAGGTAGAAGCGGCCAGCGCAAGGGTGGCGATCCATGACACGATGATCGTTGGGGCTCCTCGAAGGCAGCGCAGGTTCGTTGGATGCATGAGAGGGGTCCTTTTCGCGTAAAAAATTTGGGGGGCTTTGATGCCATAAAATTGGCATTGTTCAAATGGAAGGGAGGTCACTTCTCCCACGCAGTAACGCCCGCCGCCACACACGCCCGCGCCTTAGGATTAGTTTCACCTCATCCCTCGCAGGCCGCAGCGCTTTTCACACCTTTTGCGACTTCCACCTGCCACGCTTAAACAGGAGCCAGCTGAATATGGCCAGCAGTGAGTAGGCAGTCGGAACGGCAACAAAAGCCCCCACGGGCCCAAAGCCGAACGATTTTGACAATACCCAGGCGATGGGAATCTGCCCGAGCCATAGGCACAGGAAATTCAACCGTGCAGGCGTCCAGGTGTCGCCGGAGCCATTGAAGGCGGCCTCAAAACACATGCCTGCCGCATAGAGCGGAAAGGCAAGACTGACGATCCACAGCGCCTCTGTGCCGTAGGCGAGCACCTCGGGATCCTGGGTGAACAACCGGACCAGCGGATTTGCGCACAACACGAAAACGAAACCGATCAAGCTCAGGACGATGACATCGAACTTCACAGCGATTCTGACCGCCGCCTCCGCACGTTCCAGCTGCTGGGCGCCTAGGTTCTGACCCACCAAAGTGGCCCCGGCATTCGCCAGCCCCCACGCCGGCATGAGCGCGAAGACCACGATGCGAATCGCTATCGTGTAACCCGCCAACGCCGAACTGCCGAAGAGAGCGAGAATTTTGAAGAGGCCCACCCAGCTCGTCGTGCTGATGAGAAGCTGGATGATGCCGCTGCCGGACTTGCGCAGGATCGCGCCGATCAGCTTCCGCTCCGGTCTGAAATGCTGCCAGCGCACCTTCACGCGGCTGTGGTGCCCCGCGAGATGCCAGAGCTGATACACCACACCGATGCCGCGACCGATATTCGTCGCCACGGCAGCGCCTGTGACGCCCAGCTCCGGGCAAATCCACCAGCCGAAGATGAAGCACGGGCCCAGGACGATGTTCAGCGCATTCGCCAGCCACAGGGTGCGCATGGCAATGACGGCATCACCCGCGCCGCGAAAGATGGCGTTAATGAGAAAGATCAAAAACACCGTGGCATTGCCGCCGAGCATCATGCGGGCAAAGCCGGAGCCGAGCGTCACGATGTCCTCCCCTGCCCCCATGAATCGTAAAATGTCCGGGGCAAAATATCCAAGCACGATTCCGATGCCCGTCGCCACCAGCACCCCAAGAAGGACAATCTGCCCGGCGGCCTGCGCCGCGAGTTCCGGCTCCTTTTCACCAATGCGGCGGGATACAATCGCGGTCGCGGCAATCGAGATGCCTATCGCCACCGCATAGACGAGCGTCATCACGGACTCGGTGAGGCCCACGACGGCCACGGCTTCTTTCCCAAGACTCGAAACCCAGTACACGTCCGCCACTGCGAACAACGACTCCATGATCATCTCCAGCACCATGGGTACCGCGAGCAGGATGACAGCACGGTTCAGCGGCAGAGCCGTGTAGTCATGCTCCTCTCCGCGGAGCGACTGCCGCACGCTCTGCCAGAATGAAACCTGCTGTGGTTCCTCTTCACTCATTCATGGCAACCTTCCCTCATCCACATCAATGTATTTCGTGATGGTCTGGATGTCATCACGATCGCCGAGGCCTCCGTCGGCCTTTCGTTTCGCCAGAATGTCTGTGATGTGGTCATTGATGCCCAGTTTCAGGATGTAGTAATTCCAGACGAGCTTGTCAGTGTCATTCAGCGGACGGCCATGCACCTGGCACCAACGCAAAATATCCTCGTCCGTTCCGCCCTCCAGCACGCGGGCCTTGAGATCGTCATAGTTCACATGCAGAAATCCGACGCAGCTGCCGTCACTGCCTTTGCCCATATTTTCATGCAGTTCCTCCCACAGCCTGCCAGCGGCGTGCAGGCGTATCTTTCCCAGCATCCTCGGGAAGTACTTCAGGCCGGAGGTTTCATCAAGAGGGCTGCATGGCAGCGTGGAGGGATCAGGCTTGGTGGACATGTGGGATGCGTCGCCGGTGCCGCGAATTTGTCAATCTGTCGCTGAGCGTTCGCTGCGACAGAAATGCTTCAAAACTTCCGCCAGCCCCAGCCGAACGCGAAGAGGGCCGCGCTCCAGGTGACGAAGCAGATGCCCCACCACACGCCCCACAGCCCCCAGCCAAGGGTGAAGGCCAGGGTATGAAACACGATCACCGGCGCGACGAGCTGCCGGTAAATGCCCATCCACAGACCGTAGGCCGGACGCTTGATGCCCTGCATGGCGAAGACGGTGACAAACAGGATCGGATAAGCGGCGAGAGTGACGGACGAGCTGCGCAGGTAGTCACGACCGTGACCGATCACGACCAAGTCCTGAGTGAACAGACGCATCGCGGGATCGCGCAGCAGCCACACCAAAAAGCCGCCGAGCAGCATCAGGCCCGCGCCGATTTTCACATTCGTCACCCAGGCTTCACGCACACGATGCGGGAGTCCGGCTCCGTGATTCTGCCCCACGATGCTGAGGACTGCGGAGTTCAGGCCGATGGCAGGCATGAGTACAATCTGCTCGATGCGTGTGGCGATGCCGGTCGCCGCCACGGCCTCCTTGCCAAAGTGTTTCACGAACCAGGTGATGACAAACACGCCCAGTGAGATGGTGAGCATGTTCAGCGCCGCCGGAACGGCCTGGCCGGCAATCCGCCGCAGCACCTGCGCATCTGGTTTGAAATCCTCCCGCCGTAAATGACGGCAAAATTCCGCCTTGCTGACATGTGACCACAGAAAGAGCCCGCCGCCCATTTGCACGATCACCGTGGCAAGCGCAATGCCTCCCACGCCCAGCGCTGGAAGTCCGGCCCATCCCCACATCAGCAGGGGATTGAGCGCCACGTTCGCCACGAAACCTGCGATGAGAAAATTCCGATACACCCATGTGGTGCCCTGGGCCGACAGAGCGGAATTCAAGATCATCGGCAGGAGAAAGAACACCCCGCCGGCGAGGATCACATTCATGTAATCCAGCACCGTGCTCAAATAACTGCCCTCCGCACCGAGCAGCCGAAACAAACGTGGGGCCGCGAGCCAGCCCACGATGGAAAGCAGCACGCCCGACGTGGTGGCAAACAGCAGCGACTGCGCGAACACTTTGCGTGCATCCGCCGTCTGGCCCGCGCCCAGCGCATTGGCCAGCAGGGCCGTGGTGCCCTGGCTGATGCCGCTGCCGATGGCAAACACGACAAAGTACAGGGGAAATGAGAGCGAAAGCGCCGCCAGAGATTCCGTGCCCAGCCATCCCGCGCACAGGGTGTCCACCACATTGAACATGGTATTGAAAAACATGCCCACGCTCATCGGCAGCGCGATGCGCCAGATGAGCTGAGGAATGGGATCTGTGGTGAGCGAAAGCTGCTGCTTCATCGGCGCAATCCTGCCACAATGCTTTGGATCTGCACCCGATGAACACTCATGTGCGTACCCGCCATGGCCGCCCAGCCGAAGGCATCCAGCGGGCCAAACCATGGATGCGCGAAACGCGCCTGAGTCTTCAAGTCGGGAGCTGCTGTGATGGCGGCAAGCACTCCATCGCATGAACGCTCATACTCCGCCTCGATGGCCGCTGTCACGGTCGCAGAAGGCTTGACCGCCGCCGTACTTGCCTTGCCTGGTGGAATTTTTCCTGCAGCCAGTGCCGAGATGACCCTGGCCACGGAGGTGTTGGTGATGCGCAGATGATCCAGCGTCATCCACACCGACCAGTTGCGGCTGCTGTCTTCCAGTCCTCTTAGGCGGGCAATAAGCACCTGCTCACCACGTTGCCCTTCAAGGCAGGAATCCACCAACGCACGGATTGCCGCACGCTCCTGCTCAAATCTGCCGACAAAAGCCTCGCGGTTGCCGCGACGGCGTGTCAGCGCAAACAGGAGCCTGGCGACCCAGAGCTCGATGACAGGAAGTCCGGCGCCCGGCGGGGCGAGTTGAGGGGCGGTGCTGGTGCTCATGGGGCCTACTTTGCGCAATACTTGCATTCTGCAAGTTTTTTACTTTTGAAATGCAAGTAAATGAAATCATAGTTCGCCATGCCCAAGGCCAAAGCATCCATTCGCCAGCTCAAAGCGCCGCCGCCATCCTCACGCCGCTCCCCCTGCCCCGTGTCCTGTGCTCTCGATATCTTTGGTGACCGGTGGACCTTGCTCGTCATCCGCGATCTGATGCTGGGCCGCAGTCGCTTCAAAGACTTTGTGAACTCCCCCGAAGGCATCCCCACCAACATCCTCAGTGAACGCCTGGAGCGGCTGCTTGCCGCAGGCATCGTGCGACAGATTCCCACCTCTGACAGCGGCAAACGAATGGCCTACGAACTCACCGAGAAAGGCGAGGCGCTACGCCCCATCATGAAATCAATGCGTGACTGGGGCCTGACCTGGGAGCCGGGCACCAAGGCTGTCTTGCAGCAGAGCTGACCCATGACAGACGAAGCACTCATCACTCAGGCACGAGGTGGAGACATGGATGCTCTGGACGCCCTTGTTCGGCGGCATCAGTCCTGGGTTTTCAATCTCGCCCTGCGCATGGTGTGGCGGCGCGAGGTCGCAGAGGACGCGACGCAGGAGATTCTGATCAAGGCAGTCACCCATCTCGGCAGCTTTGAGTGCCGCAGCCAATTCAGCACCTGGCTGCATCGCATCGCGGTCAATCATTTGCTCAATGTGCGCAAATCGGAGATGGAGGAAAAAGCGATGACCTTCACCGACATGGCCGACTCACTCGACAGCATTCCTGATGAAGCCCTGCCGGACTCCCATGCGCCGTCAGTCGAAACTCAAGTGCTGGTGCAAGAGGCCAGGCTCGGCTGCATCACCGCCATGCTCATGTGCCTGGACCGTCGTCAGAGGCTTGCCTTCATTCTGGGCGAGGTCTTTGGCGAATCCAGCGAGACGGCCGCCGCCGCGCTGGACGTGACGCCTGCCAACTTTCGCCAGCTCCTCTCACGTGCACGCCAGGATTTGTACCAGTTCATGAATGAGAAGTGCGGCCTCGTGAACACGGCCAATCCCTGCCGTTGTGCTAAAAAAGCCCGCGGCTTCATGCGTGAAGGATGGCTCGATCCAACCAATCTCCAGTTTTCCAAAGACCGCATCGCTTCTGTGCAGCGACATTCCGCCCCACAACTGGATGAACTCGAGAGCATGGACCGCCAGCATGCGGAGCTTTACCACATGCAGCCCATGCTCGCCGGCCCGGACCTTGCGGACAGGTTGCGTGGCATTCTGGCCAGCTCGGGTTTTGACCGAAATTGAACTATTTGAGGGTGAACTGTCACACTGCCAGCGCGGCGCTGTCACATTTGAGGAAGCCCGCTTTGTGGGCTGCCGCAAACCTCACTTATAACCATGAATACTGATCACATCACCTCCGCCGCCAACGCCACCCTCGCAGGAGGAACTCCTTTCCCTCAAATCGTCGCCCAGCTCATTGAGGCTGGTGTGGAGTTTTACCATGTGGATTACATCACCCTGCGGAAGACTTTTTACAGTGGCAGTGGCAGCACTGTCACCACCGCGATTCCTTATGAGAACCTGCCGGCCGTCGGAGCCGACTTTGATGCTCCGGCACTGCGAGCCAACATTCTCGACAGCCAGCAAAACAACCAGCACTACCGTGACTTCAGCATCCGCGCCATGCAGGCCGGAGTGCAAGGCTACTTCGCCTTCCTGCGCGGCCAGCGCGTCACCTACTTCGGACGCCAGGGAGATCAGCACACGGAATGGTTTCCGGGTGCGGGGCTGAACGCTGCGCTTTGATGCTCGTGATAAAAAAAAAGAAGCCAGACTTGGCAAGTCTGGCTCCTTGAGTCTGGCTCGTGCAGCCGACGTTAGGCCAGCTTCGCATCCATCGTTATTGTCGCGTTCAGCAGTTTGGAGACCGGGCATCCGGCTTTTGCCTTGCCTGCGAGGTCTTGGAAAGTGGCATCATCGATTCCAGGAATGGTGGCGGTGACATCGAGATGGCTGGCAGTGATGGCGAAGCCTCCGTCTTTCGGCTCCAGTGTGATGGTGGCCTGGGTGTCGATCTTGTCGGACGTAAATCCAGCGCCGTCCAGAATCATGGAGAAAGCCATCGAGAAGCAGCCTGCATGGGCGGCACCGATG
The DNA here is from genome assembly GCA_017301975.1 of Verrucomicrobiota bacterium. Taxonomy (GTDB): domain Bacteria; phylum Verrucomicrobiota; class Verrucomicrobiia; order Verrucomicrobiales; family Verrucomicrobiaceae; genus Prosthecobacter. The sequence continues at coordinate 163,379 of JAFLEI010000005.1, read as the reverse complement.
AGCTCTTCAGGATTCGTGCCCTGCTCGCCTTCAAAACGGGTCTTGAAGGAGTAGGGTTTGTCAGTGAGCGCACCGGAGCCGGTGCTGAGTGTACCAGTTCCTTCTTTGAGGGAACCCTGCCATTGGGCGGATGCTTTTTGTTTCATGATCGTGTGGATGAGAGTTCGTCAGCGAAAACCATCCTACGATCCGCAGTGAAATCAGGACTTCGAAATCCGTGACACAATCACCTCCGAGGTCTTCCGGTCGATGGAATACAGCACTCCAGATTCAATGCGATCCCAGGCGAAGGCCTGGCCGTGGGCGCTGATCGGTATTGCGCTCTTCCAGATCAACACGTGTCCCTTGGCCGGGAGATCGAGCAGATAAAGTTCCTGCGCATCATGGCCGGTGATGAAGAGATGCCCGTCCGGCCCAAAGCTGCCGCCGGAACTGCTGTTCTTGCCAAACTTCGCCACCACCTCACCCGGGAATTTCAGTTCTCCGAGCTTCTTCCACCGGGCATCAAACATCACGATCCGGGTCTTCGCGGGATCGCCGGTCTTCGCATACTGCGCAAAACAGGCATACCACACGCCCTCCCGCCGATCCACCCAGGTCAGCGAACCGCTGGCGTCCGTCAGTTCAATGGACTCCAAATGCTGCATCGTCTGCGGATCCCAAACCTCCACGGAACTCTTCATCGGCATCGCGGGGTAGTTTGAATGCGCGCAGTAGAGCTTTCCATCGAGAACGAGCCCCGCGTTCAGATGCTTGATGTCTCCATCCTTCGCGTCTTTCCAACCACCAACGCGTTCTCCATTGTCCTTGCGATACTTGCCGATGGCCGCGTTTGTGATCGCATAAAAGTGCGCGCCATCCACCGCCACTCCCTGATGCGCTTCCGCGGCCTTGAAGCGTTTCAGTTCCTCGTGCTTCCAAGCAGTTTTAGTCTGAGCTTTCAGCAGCTCTTGAATGCGCTCCTGCTCCTTTTTGAGCGCGGCTTCGGACACGGGCATGGGCGTGAGGTTTTCACTCACCAGCGGCTCATCAGCGGGAATTGCCCGCCAGCGCAGGTTCTTGAACCATACGGGGGCCCCATGGTCCTGAAGCCAGAGATTGCCAGCACGCTTGGTCAGATCGGTGCCGCGATAGCTGACCAGTTTGACCGCATCCTTCCAACGAGGATCGGCATAGTCAAAATCGATGACTTTTTCGCCGTTCAGCCAGTGCTGAATGACGCTGCCTTTGCAGATAACGCGTGCCTCATTCCACTGCTCAAACGGTCTCACCACATCCTTCGTCGGGGCCATGCAGAAGAACAGTGAGCCCGCACTCTGGCGCGGGTTCTCGCCGTAGTGGCTGTTGGCGTTGTCGAGCAGCTGATACTCATACTGGCCGGGCCGGTAGTACACGCCGCTGTTGCAGCCTTTTGAAACCTTCCAGTCAAAGCGGAGTTCGAAATCGTCCGGGACTTTCGACTTTTCATAGGTCAAAGAGCCGCCCTTTTTCACCCGGGCGATCTCGCCGTTCACGACCTCCCAGTTGCCGCCGTTTTTCCAGCCATCGAGTGTTTTCCCGTCAAAGAGGGATTCAAAGCCGGACTCCACCGCCAGCGCGGAGCTTGTGAGTGCCAGAAGAAGGAGAAGCTGTTTCATGCGTGATTCAAAGTGCGGTTTACCTGCCTGCGAAAGCCATTCAAGCGCATGGACCCATCGGCCATGACATCGAGCATTGTGTAACCATTGTTTTCCACGCCGCTGCCTTCGACCATCGCCACGAGGGTGGTGAAGTGAATCCCGGCAATTTGCTGGTAGTCGTTCTTGTGCGAGTGCCCCTGAAAGACGGCGGAGACCTTGCCGGACTTTTCCAGCAGCGAGCGCACTTCAGCGGCATTGCGAACGGCATGCGCCTTGTCTTCGTCAAGCCGCTGATGCGCGAGCACGATTACCGGGCCGCCCGCTTTGCCCAACTCGCCCTCCAGCCACGCGAGTTCAGCCTTGGGAAGGTTGGCATCCTGCCAGTTGAAATTCTTCCTCTGATACGGTGTGCCGTCCTCGCGGAAACAGGCATCAAGGATTAAAAGCGTCACGCCATCGGCCTCCACCACCGCATGACCGCCCGACGCCTTGGTATGCTGCGCAAACTCCTGCTTGGTCAGCGTGCCGACGCAGTGATTGCCCAGGACATAGTGCCTGGGCATCGTCAGCTTCGCGAAATGCGACTCCATCGTCTTCAGCCACTCGATCTCGCGCTCCACCGAGTCGGCCTGATCAATGAAGTCGCCGAGTTCGACCACCAGCGCCGGCTTTTCGCGATTCATATGGGCCACCGCCTCATCCAGCTTGCCCAGCGCCTCGCGGTAGAAACGCGTCTTGGTGGGTAATTTGTCCGCATAGTGCAGATCGGTCATTAAACCGACACGCAGCAGCGGTTCCATCGCAGCGTCAGCGGCGAGGAGACTGTTTGCTCCCAGACCTGAGAGGCAAAGAGCGCTGTGACTGAGGAAAAACCGGCGGGAAATCGAAGACATGGCGTGTGAAAACGGCAACCAGCCTCACTTTTTGCCGTCAAATCGTCATGCCTTTTCGAGGATGCCCTTCACATGCCTCATCGATTTACCGAAGCACTCATGCACATAGGCCATGGCCTTTTTCACTTTCCCCTGGGCCGCCGGGTAGTCAGCATCAATGGCAAAGAGCGTTTCCGCCATCTTCTCCACCGGCGTTTCGTCCATCTCCAACAGCCACTCGCCCAGGCCAATGTCCTTGAACATCCAGCACTTTGGCGAATGAAATTCGGAGTACGTGTGAATGATCGGCGTGCCGTTGGCCAGCGCGATGATGGGTGAATGCGGCTCGTGGCAGACGATGGTGTGGGCCCGCGCAAAGACGGAGGCGGCTTCGTCGGCGTTCCAGAAGTACTCCAGGTTCACTACATGCTTTTGGATTTCCGGCGGGAGAGGATCGTGAATGAGGCGCTTGTTGTGGCCCATCTCCTTGATCGTCTCCGGCGCGATCAGCACCTTGTGCCCGGTCTTTTGAACCCACATCGTCACGAGTTCCCGATATTTCGCCGCACGGCGTTCATCATCGGCGACCTGCTCCGGGGTGGGATGCAGAGGATTGAGCTTCTGCGGCCGAGGATCATCCACGCCAGGGGCTTTGGGGGTGTTGGTTCGGATTTGAACCGTGATGAACTTCCGGTCTTCGAGCCCGAGCTTTTTCATGGTCGCCAATCCGCGTGCGTCATCGCGCACATCAATGCCGAAGCAGCCATCCGGACCGAATTGGAGCACGGGGGGCTTGATGCCGCCGCTTTTGAGGATGTCCAATGTCTTCGTTTCGCGTGTGTAGATGAATGAAGCGGCGTTCAGCAGGGCGATGCGTTCTTCAGCGCCTTTGCCTTCGATCATGGCCGGGAAATACGACTGTCCGAAGAGTCCATACGGCTTGCCCACCTTGTGGCAGAACTGCATGAAGCGGATGTCCTGCCCCATGCCGGAGTTGCGGATGAAAAGATCGCAACTTGTGACCGCCTGCCGCAGCGCCTCGTCCTTTTCACCTTTGCCCGTCAGGCTGCCCTGCAGGATGTGAACTTTGGGAAAACGTGCCTTGAGCATCGCGGTGACGCGTTCGTCCAGCTTCATGGCCCACAGCACCACCTTCACCTCGGGCAGGTGTTGTTCAATGACACGCAAGGTGCCGGGCGTGTGGCCGATGTCGCCAATGTTCACCGTGTCCCACCCGGATTGCAGCAGGATGGTCTTCGGTTTGCCATCGGCGGCGAAAACAGAACCACCAAGCGCGGCGGTGACAGAGGCGATGAAGTGGCGGCGAGTGTGCATGGTTGAAGGGAGGGATTAAAACTCAGGCGGACCGTTGAGGTGCTCGCACTTTTCAGGAAGGCCTGGAATGAAATCGACGACCTGCTTCTGGGCACGCAGTTTGTCCTGCAATGGCGCCAGTGGAACTTTCTGCACAGATGTATCGCCCTTCACCGCCGCCGCTGCTGCAATGCCTGCTGCGTGACCGGTGATCATCCACACACTTTCCAGCCGCAGCGTGCAGAAGGCCACATGCGTGTAGCTGGCCGCACCGGGAACGAGCAGGTTTGTGCATTCGTCGGCTTTAGGCGTGAGCGCTCGATACGGGATCTGATAAGCGTAGCCCATGCGCCAGATGCGGCCTTCATTGACGAACTCATTTTCATTCAAGGCCACGCGCTGAACATGGTGGCAGTCGATGAAATGACTGCTCATGCCGATGCTGTCCGGCTTGCGACGGTCATCCTGCACATCCTGCTGTGTCACGACATGTTCGCCGCGCATCCGCCGTGCTTCACGCACATAGAGCTGATAGGGCAGGCTGCCATTGTCGGCAAACTCGTCCTTGTGCAGGCCCAGAGACTTCATCTCCTCCTGCACATTCGCAGGCACCGCGGCGTCCGTGGCGAGGAAATGCAGCAGACCGAGGGTGTAATCCATGTGGTCCTGGTAAATGCGGGCACGCTCTTCGTACGTGGCATTGGGCCAGTCAAACTGACCGCCAAAGTGTCCGAGGGAGTAGATGGCGGACTGCTTGTTGTTCATTTCGAACTTGCCGTTGCGCCGCCGGTAGAGGTCGATGATGTCCGCAAGTTTTACCGGCTTCTTTTGCTGGGTCTGATCGCGAAACCAGCTGGCAAGCAGCGCGTAACGCTTCTCGTCGTAATGCTTGGGAGCGGGGATGGGCACCTGCAGCTTGGGGTCTTTCGCCACTGTGAGGCGGAAATTGTAGTTCATCGGCGCAGGATGGGCATCGCCCTCATGCAAATCTTTGGCCCAGACACTGATGCCAGGCAGCAATGTTCCAATCTCATCCACCGTCCGGGCACTGCGCGGTGTCTTGTCAAAACGAATGCCCGCAGCTTCTTCGCCAAACTCCGTCTTCGACTCGCGGCCGACGGCGTATTTGACCCCGGCACGAGCCATGAGGTCACCTTCGTAACCTGCGTCGATGAAGACTTTTGCCTGCAGCTTGGAGCCATCTGTCAGAGTGATTTCAGTGATGCGCGCGCCCTCTTTGGCCACCTTGCCCACGGATACGCCGAAACGCACCTCCACTCCTGCCTCGCGCAGCATGTCGAGGTAGATTTTCTCGGCCACGCTGGACTCAAAGAAATACTCCGGCCCGCCAATCTGATAATGAGCGCCGAGACGGCGGTAAAACTCATCCGCGAAACCGCCGATGGTCCACTTCAGCATGTGCTCGCTCTCGGCAGTATTGATGCCGCTGGTGCTCAGGCCGCCCACATGTTTTGTCGGCTCAATGAGGAGCACCTTCGCACCTTCACGTGCCGCCACGATGGATGCCGCGATACCGCAGGGCACGCCACCATACACGACGATGTCGGGTGGTGCAGAATCCGCCGCTTTGAGGTGAGCAACGCAGATCAACAATGTGAGGATAAGTGACTTCATGGCTGGAGTGTCACTTGTTAGCCTCGATGAGTTGCAGTGCATCCAGAATCACAAACCCGTCGGTGCCTGCATTGCTGATGGTGATGGTCGTTTCAACACCGTCATCAAGCTGCACGCTGCCAATAGTGCGAAACGCCTCCCCGGCGGCCAGCGGTTGCGTTTGATCAACGGTGATGTCTGTTTTGCGCCCGCTGCATTGAATCGTTACAGGCACCTTTGTCGCGCGCGTTTCATGAGGTGAATAGGCCATCCGCAGTTCGTAACGCCCTGTCTTGAGCGACTTAAAACTAAAGACAGCGATGGACTGACCGTCCCCACGTTTGTCGTCATGCAGGTAGCCGGTGCCAATGTGCGGCTTGAATCCCGAGGAGCGGCTCCACGGGCCTTGAAGCGCGGCCTGGGCATCATCAAGCACGATGCCCGGCAGGGTCTTCGGATCCACATTCATCGCGCCTTTCGGTTCCGGCGGCAGATCCGGCAGCAAAGGCAGTTCGAGCACCTGATTCTGCGCCAGCAACCGCTCGCGCAGCGCTGGATATGGCAGCTTCTGCACGGTGAGATTTTGCTTTGCACTCAAGGCGGCAGCAACACCCGCGCTCTGGCCGAGGATCATCCACGTCGGCTCGACGCGGATGGAGGAAATGCCCACATGCGTGCAGGAAAGCGCCACAGGCACGAGGAGGTTGTCGCACTCGTCGGCTTTCGGTGTGATGGCGCGGTACGGAATGTGATAGGGATAGCCGTGACGCCGGCCATCCATGCGCACCGGCATGATGGTGCCTTCATCCAAGACCATGTCCTGTGTGCCCACGCGCTGGCAGTCGTGAGAATCGATGGGAAAAGAAGATACCACGATGGGGTCGTCCTTCGTCGGCTGGTCCATAATGTCCTTCTGCGAGACAACGTATTCACCGATCATGCGCCGCCCTTCACGCACATAGAGCTGCGGGGACCAGTGATCATAAGCGGCGAATTCATCGCGGCAGAGGCCGATCTCCGCCATCTGCTGCCGCAGCTCAGCAGGCACGGCAGGATCGGTGCTGAGGAAGTGATGCAGCTCCAGCGTGTACTGCTTGTGCGCCTCCCAGATCTTTGCACGTCCGGCCTCATCCGCCTCGCTCCAGCCGTTGCAGGCACCAACAAGGCCCATGGAGAATTGTTTTCCGATGCCGTTGTTTGCATCAAACTTATTGCCCGGCAGCGGATACAGGTCCCAGAGCAGATGCGGCCGCTTTTCCTGCGCAAAGTAGCGCCGCACGACCTCAAAGCGTGCCGGGTCATAATTGGCAGGTTGGGGAAAAGGCACGCGATTTGCAGCATCTTTGGTCACGCAGAGCCGGAAGCTGTACACCATCACGTTTTTGTCGCCGTCCTCGTCCGGGCCTGCATCCGTGGTAGTGATCAGAGGCAATGGCTTGCCATCTGCATCCAGGCCCGAAATCATCATCTTGGGCTTGGAGTAATGCTTTCCTGCGAGGGGTTCTCCGAACTCCTGCCGCCCTTCGCGGCCAATCGTCCATTTCACACCGGCTGCGGCCAGGAGATCGCCCTCGTAGGTGCCGTCGATGAAGACCCTGGCGGAGAAGTCGCCATCGCCCGTCGTTAGCTGAGTGATGTGAACGCCGTTTTTCGTGACGGATTTCAAAGCCCGCTTCGTCAGCACCTGCACGCCAGCTTCATGCAGCATCTGCTGAGTGATCTTTGCCGCCACGTGCGGTTCGTAGGTCCAGTGGGCGTGATTCTTCTCGCTGACCTTGTAGGGCAGTGCAACACCGCGCATCTGATAGTCTTTTTCGATGCGGGAGTGCCATTCTTCGAAGAGGCCAAGCACGGTGCTGCGCACGGTTTGATTGGAGTCGCTGAAGCACAGGCCGCCCGTGTTCACACCGCCGACATGATCCGTCGGCTCCAGCAGGATGACGGAGGCGCCTTCACGGGCTGCGGCTATGGCTGCGCAGAACCCGCCGGGTGTGGCTCCATAGACGACGACATCCGCCTCCGTGGCGGCATGCGCTGAGAAACTGAGTGCAAGGAGAAGCGAGACGAGGCGTGTCATGGCATGCATAAGAACACGCCGTGATCATTTTGGACATTATTTTGTCCGCGCGGTTACAGCCCGGTGCGCCGTTTCCTGCAAATAGCGGGCATAGCCGTTTTCAAGGCCTTTGGGAATGAATGTGTTGCCCACGGCGCTTTCGCCGAACAGGACTTCATACCAGACGCAGGCGCCGAGGTATTCGCCGGCCATGCTGGCGTGGTGGCCGTCCATGCCAAGGGCCACCGGGCCATTGCCGGTTTTGGGCCTAGCCCAGCGCCAGCCGACGTGCAGTGAGTGTGTCTGATTCGGCAATTCTGGCTGCTTGGCGGCTTTGGGATTGAAAGTGGTGTCGGTTTGATAGGCCCACTCCTTGTCGGTGTCCGCGAGATGGAAGGCATCGCCGGTTGGGATGATGCGGGCGTTGAATTCGGTGGCGATTTTGTCATAGGCGGCGCGCAGGCCGGTGTACATCTCCTCTTGTGACTTGAGATCACCCGGCTTGGAGAAACGAGGGTCGTCTTTCCGGTACTCCCAGGTTTCATGCACCAGCAGCTTTGCCTGTGGCGCGTGTTTGGAGACGTAGTCACGCAGCCAGCCGGCGTAGGGCTGGTAGGTGGCGAAGTCGTGGCTCTTGATACTGGCCTGTTGAATGGTGACGTAGTCCCACTTTTGCAGTTCCAGATTTTCCTTCAAGCCGCGACCGCTGGTGTAGAGGCCTGCTTTGTCCTTGGGATCTGCTTCGTGCTTTTGTGCTTTCTCGGCGTGAACCTGAAATGAGGCACCGCCGATAACGAGGGGCTGATGAATCAGCGTGTGCCCGCCCGCCTTCGCCAGATCCCCAAGGTAATGGGTGGCGTTGGCGGAGAAGCTGTTGCCGATGGTGAGCAGTTTCACCGTTTTGGCCTCGCCCGCGAAGGACGAGACGCAAAACAGCAGCGAGGCGATCAGGGCGAACGCTTTCATGCAGGCCTGTGACTAGTGGCAGCCGCAGCCTTCGCCACAACCTTTAGAGAACACTTCGGATTCGGCAGGCACTTCACCGCGTTCGAGGCTTTTGCCGACGAAGCTGGTCACCACTTCGGCGATGCCGCGCAGGACGTCCTGAGCTTCGATGAAGCTGAGGATGGCGGTGTTGGCATCGCACTGGTCCTGAAGATCGGTGAAGCGGGAGATTTCTTCTCCGCTGGGCTCTTCGCCGTTGTGCTGCTTCTGATGCAGGGCGCGGCCGAGTGTGGCCATCTCGCGGTAGAGCGACACGGCTTCTTCATTGGCGAGGAAGGCTTCCGCTTTTTCGCGGGCATTTTTCACGTCGCTGTCGGCCACGAGGGTTTCGCACAGTTCGACGATTTTGGATTTGATTTGGGGGGAGGCGTTCATGGGGGAGGCGTTCATGGGGGAGTCGAGATTATAGGGGAAACGCCTTTGAACAGGAAAAAGTCAGACTTTTTCACCATGCCCGCGCCGTGGCGAGGTTCCGTTTGAAGCCTTCACGGACCAGTGAGAGGTCGGAATCCATGGCAATCCAAGTGAAGCCCAGGGCTTTGAGCTTTTCTTTGTCATCCGCATGCCGCACGAGAATGCCGCAGCCTTTGCCGTGGTCTTTGGCGGCTTTGACGATGCTGTTGACGCAGTCGTCGTAGGGGCGCGTGGAATTCTGTGCCTTGAGGTCGAAGGAGAGATCGGCGGGGCCGATGAAGAGGGCGGTGATGCCTTCGACGGCAGCGATTTGAGCGGCGGTTTCAACGGCCTCGGCGGTTTCGATCTGGGCGAGGATGATGGGCTTGGGCATCTCGCCTTCGGGAAGGCGCATGCCGTAGCCGTAGGCGCGGACGGTGCGCGAGACGCCGCGATGGCCGTGCGGTGGATAGGTGGCGGCGTCAACGCAGTGGCGGGCCTCGGCGACGGTGTTTACGTGAGGGATCATGATGCCGTGGGCACCCCAGTCGAGCACGCGGGCGATCAGATCCGGATGCGGCGCACTCACGCGGACGATGGCGATGGTATTGCTGCCACGGAGGGCGCGGAGTTGATCGGGCAAGGCGGCTTCGGATTCGCAACCGTGTTCGAGGTCGATCAAGACCCAATCGAAACCGCACTCGGCGGCGAGTTCAGTGACGGCAGGTGAGCCGATGGAAAGAAAGGTGCCGATGTGGGTTTTCATGGATGGAGAATGTCGATGCTGCTGGAGTTGCGCAAGCCCTGCAGCGCGAGGTCGAGACGTGAATGGGTGAATTCGCGCAGCGACTGGCCAGAGGTGCCGGAGGAGATGAGGAAGAAGCCGTCGTCGCGGTCGAAGTAGCCTGCACCGACACGGATGACGGACTTGACAATCATGTTGCGCAGGAGGTGGAGCCAGAAGCGACGAAGGTAATTTTCTGGCAAGGTGCGGATGGTTTGATAGCCTTCGAAGGCACGACGCAGAAACACATCGTCGTGGAAGCAGGCGAGGAGGGAGAGGTCGTCCATGGGATCGCCGCTGATGGCGTCGTCGAAGTCGATGAAGGCGGCGATTTCGCTTTCGCTGCCGAGGATGTTCCAGAGGGCGAGATCTTTGTGGACGAAGCAGCCAGTGTCGAGCTGGAGGAGGGCGCGGTGGTTCTCGATCTCGGCGAGGATTTCAGCGCTTTGTGACTGAGCAAGGAAACCGCGCGTGACGAGGAAGGTGAGATGTTGATCAAGCCGAAGATGGAAGTAGTCGGCGTAAGTGGTGTGATAACCCTTTATGGATTCATCCAAGATGCCATAACCCGGCAGGGTGATCTGCTGCCATTGCGCCACAGCCGCGCCGATGCCGAAGGCGATGCGCGGCACATTGAGACGGCCCTGCTTGAACCAGTGATTGAGATCGGGCGCAGAGATGCGTTCCAATGCCTGCCATGCGAAGGGGACACGGGTGCGAGTGGCATCGCAGGCATAGACACGCGGCGTGGTCACTCCGACCGCACGCACACGCTCAAGCAGCGCCGACTCCACGGCGAGCTGACCATCCTTTTCAGGACCGTTTTCGACACGGATGAACATCGACTGTCCGGCAACCTTCGCAGTCCAGGTGAGGTGATTGCCCTGACCGATTCCCGGGTGCAGTTCAATGACCTGCGTGACGAAGTGACGGCGCAAAGCCTCGCCAAGCTGACGCTCGATCTCGGCATCGGGCTCGCCGCGCGTCTGAGTGCCATGAAACGCCGCTGGGCGATCACATTTCCAGTAGTAGATGTCGCGTCGGCTCATGAATATGAAAACTCAATCATGCCCAATGAGAAGCCACCAGGCTCTGCATCATTGCATCCAGCGTTTGAATCGATGGATTGATTTCCTGCGCGTGATCCTCCAGCCACTGTTTTGCATCGGCCTCATAGCGGTCGAATGACTTGGAGAGATCGGCGTAGTTCTCCGTACTTCGTCCAAGATGGCCCTTGTCATCGTGAGTTGGAAGTCCGGGCAAGCCTAGTGGGAAGGTGGCAATGATCTGACAGGAGTTGTCATCCGACATGCCGAGAAACAGGTAATGCAGTTCCCCTAATCTCATCAACTCTGGCTCTATGATCCACTGTGCGACCAACCGGACACCATGACCGCCGGTGAAATCAATTCTGCGCTTCAAGCACATGAACGTGAGCGAGGCGTCCATGAAACCCGGGGAGAGATGTGGATCATCATGAGTCAGCGACTGATCCATTTCTTTGCGCATCGATCTCAGCAATTCAGCGGCCTTTTTTTCCTCATGCACTCCATCGGTGAAAGCGACGGCCCACTCGCCAGCCTTATGGAAGAGGATTTGGGGGGCAGTCGAATCATCTCCCACGTTCTGTTGATCAAAACGGACACCCTTTGGCAAGGCCGCAGGCAATCGCACCGCCCAATGCTGAGGGCGGCAAATGTACGCTGGCTTTAAACGACAGCGGGGATTCTCCTGATACGCCTTCCAAGCCTCACGACTGTAAAGCGGCTGGATTGGCACCTTTTCAATGATTGCTGTCCTGCGCCATTCGGTGGGAATGGCAACGGCAAATGGTCCTGCATTCACCACGGTCTGGGTGGCCCGTGATTTGCTGGTGCAGCCAGCGAACCCGGCCATTCCCAATTGTAGAAAATTTCGACGTTTCATCAGATGAAAGCCCTTTTCAGGCGTCCGGCTTGCGGCGTTTCCACCAGGAGGCGATGAAACCGCCGACGATGTTTTGCATGACACCACTGAAGACCGAGGCGGCGGCGGCGAGTGGCATGGTGGGAAAATGTTCACGGGCGAGGGCGGCGGCCATGCCACCGTTTTGCATGCCCACCTCAATGCTGACGGTGCGGGCGATGGATTCGGGATAACGCAGCACTTTGGGAATGAGGTATCCGACCATGAAGCCCACGACGTGCAGAAGGAAGGCGGCGAGGGCCAGACGACCAAAGTGGGTGGCGATGGCCTCGGCGCTGGCGGCGACGATGCCTCCGCTCACCAGCGTGAATGCGAGGACGGCGACGGTGGGACCACAGGCGCCGATTTTGTCGGCGGTGCGCGGGCTCTTCCAGCGAATGAGCACACCCAGCACGATGGGAGCAACGGTGAGCTGCAAGGCTGACAGGCAGAGGCCCCAGGCATCCACCGGCACGTATTTTCCGGCGAGAGCACTGGTCCACATGGGTGTGAAAAAGAAGGCCAGCAATGTGGATGCGATGGTGAGCACCACGGAAAGCGCGACGTTCGCACGGGCAAGGTAGCTGATCATGTTTGATGCCATGCCGCCGGGGCAGCTCGCCACGAGAATGATGCCCACCGCGAGTCCGGTCTCAAGGTTCAAGACCCTGGCAATGAGCCAGCCGATGAGAGGCATGACGGTGTATTGAGCGGCGAAGCCCAGAGCCACACATCCCGGCATGCGGGCGATGGCCTTGAAATCCGCAAGGCTGAGGGTAAGCCCCATGCCGAGCATGGAGGCGGCGAGCGACCAGAAGATCCATGGCTTGTCAAACCACAGCATGGTCTGCGGCTTGTAGAAGGCGATGACCGCGAGGCTGACGAGCCACACGGGATAGAGATTGTTAAACCAGTTGAAAAAGCGGGCCATGTGCGGTGATACCAAGCAGGGGAGGGTTTGATCAAGGATGGATTTCGCGAAGAGACGTTCCCGGACCGCTGATCAGAAGCACCAGCTTCTTGAAATGAAGTTGCTCGCCCGCCCTGACTTCTTTGCGATACAAGCCCACGCGATTGATCTCTCCGGGGAAAAGCTGCACCTCGGGCGTGTCCACCTTCGTGAAACCGGCGACTTTGAGCGCGGCTTCCTGGCTTGCGGCCTGCGGTCGAGGCGAAGGTGTGATCGCGTAAAGCGTGCCTGGCCTGGTGACTTCGACATCGGTTTTCTCAATGCCGGTGCGGAGAAACGGCAGGCCGCTGACCGGCTCAAACAAGGCCTCGATCACATACGGGCGATCCGTGAAGAGCTTCACTCCCGGCTTCATCACTGCGGCCTCCTCCGGTGGCGGTGCGGGCCAGACGATGCGCTTTTGATCAGTCTGCGGCTCGAAGAGGCCCATGTCTTCGAGTTTGCCGAACATGATGCGCTCCTTGCGGCTCGCGTCTTTGTCGCCCTGGGTCACGACGAGCCAGATGACACCGCTGTGTTCGTGGAAGGTCGGGTATTGGAAGGACTTCGGCGTCTCCAAGCGGTATTTGCGCTCCCATGTTTTACCATCGCGCGAGACATCCACGTTGAACACGCTGCGGCCGACGCCCTGGATGCGGGTGGACTCCTGCCAGCCGAGGTAATAGACATCACCGAATTTGTCGAAGGTGGGCTTGGAGTTGGCACCATTCGGCACGATGGGCAGGGGCCTGCCGGTGCGCCAGGTTTTGCCATCGGCGCTGGTGGTGAAGTGGTAGTTGCCCTTGTCGTTGCGGCAGATCGCCATCCAGGTGCCATCGGGCAGACGATTCACGGCTGACTCGCTCAAGGCCTCGGCCTGCGGTTCATTGAAATGGCCGAGGACTTCGAAGGTGGCGAGATCGTCATGAACCAGCGCCAGTGCGTTTTGTTTGCCGCTGAAATTGTTCAGCGCGACATAGGTCTTGCTGTCGAATTTTTTGAACGAGTCGAAGATGAAGAAGGACGAGTCGCTGGCTTTTTTCGTGAAACCCTGTGCCGCGGCGTCCGCGTGGAAATACTGAGGTTGGAAGTCAAAGGTGCCTGCAGCGGTCTTCAGCTTTGCCTTGTGGATCGTAGGCAGGAAGTCACCGGACTTCAGATCGAAGTCGCGATACCACATTTGAGACTGCCGTTTTCCGGGATCTTCGCTGGTGAAGTAGCAGCGCAGGGTGCTGGCATCTTTTTGCAGGATACGCGGCACGAAGCATGCGCCCACGGGCAGGGTTTCATTCGCAAACTGCTGCCCGCTTTTCGCGAAGTCGACGATCTTCTCCAGTGCCAGCGTTTTGAGGTTCACGATGGAAAGCGTGGCATAAATTTCCGGCCACCCTGCGCTCTCCCCTGCTCTCACATCGTTTGCTTCAGTCACAATGTAGGCCCGGTCACCGACACAAACGAACTCCGCATCATGCGCGCCTTTGACCTGAGGGGCGGAGGTATTGACGAGGCGCCGCATGACGATGTCGCCAGCCAGAGCGGGGTCCCACTTGACGGGCACGAGCTGAGGCTTGTCGAGTTTGCTGATGGCCTGTTTCAGCGTGACTGCACCGGTGGTGTTTTTGCCAGTGAAGACATCTTCCTCGCGAAATTTTGCGAGCAGGATTTCGCCATCGCCGCCACGATCCCGATCATACGTGATCCAGATGAGGCCGTCGCGATCCTGCACGCCGTCGGGATAGGAAACACCTTTGCGTTCATCCAACAGCAGTCCTTCGTTCCAGGTCTGGCCGTCGTCGGTGGAGAGCTGGGCGGTGAGGTGGCTGCGGGTGCGGCCCGTGAAGCCGTGGTGGTTTACCAGCAGCAGGTTTCCGGAGGCAAGGCGGCGGATGAAGAAGCGGGAGCCGGGATTGGCGATGGTGCTGGCTTTGGCCTCGGTCCAGGTGCGGCCTTTGTCTGAAGAATGGCTTTCCCACAGAAAGCCGCCACCGGTGCGGGTGAGCAGCCAGAGACGGCCGTCTTTGAGTTCCGTGATCATGCACTCCAGCGCCCACTCGGGGGCTTTGAGAGCGCCGTGGAGCTTCCATGTTTTGCCTTCATCCGTGGAGATGCCGACGCCTTGAAGCTGACGGGGGCCGGCGAACCATGAGTGGATTGTCTCGGTGGCGTGAGTGACGGGCATGATCCATTCGCCGGAGGAGAGCACGGTGGGCTTGTTCATGCGGAAGGCATAAGGGCCTTCGTAGCCGATGCGGAACTCGGCACCGAAGACCGGCGGCGTTGCGTCGGGATTGTCGCAGATGCGGGCGTGGACGTCATGCACGGCGGTGTCCTGATTGCCGCGATTGAAGATGTACCAGAGGCGGCCTTTGGGGTCGATCCAGAGGGTGGGATCAAAGCAGCGCGTGCCATTTCCGGGGGCTGCCATGATCTGCGGTGGTGTGAAGGTTTTGGCCTGATCATCGCTGTAGCAAAGCAGCACGATGTTTTCCGGGGAGGGCTCTTTCGGACCGCCGGTGAACCAAGAGGAGAAGACGCGGCCATTGGCGGTGCGTTCGAGTCCGGGGATGCCCTGCCAGATCTGGTGGCGCTGGCCGAGGGGCTCGGCGGCACGGGCGCATGTGAATGCGAGAGTGAGGGCGATGAGAAGGCGGAGCTGGTGGAAAGTCATCGGGCATAGGAACGTGCGCAGGGCGATGCATTTCAGCGCAGAATGAGGCCATGGGGTGTTATGATACCATGGCGATGCACGGGGGACGGTTAAGATGGTTGTTATGGCGATTTGCTGCGCCGCTTGTACGCAAGCGTGCAACGGAGCGTTTTGCAGACGCTGCTGGCGCCCTATGGGGTGTGGCGGGAGTGTCCGGTTTGCTTTCCTAGAGATTGGTTGCCAACCCAGGGCGGCGCTCGCTGAGGCTCGCTTTGCCCTGGGCTACGATAGGCCGCCCCTTTGGGGCTAAAACGCTCGAAAACAATGATGCAAAAAGGATTCTGCGGTTCAAAACGCGATGCAAAGGGATACGTAAAACTCACGATGCCAGGCCTTAACGGAGCGCCATTCATGCCGGTGATTTTCGATGGACGAACTTGCTTGCATTCCGCCACTTCGGCCCAAGCCTGATGATACCACTTTTATGTCTTCCTCTGCCATTCGCGCCCTCGAACCCAGTGCTCTCTGGAACTGTTTTGCCGATCTTAATGCCGTGCCGCGCCCGTCCAAGCGCGAGGAACGAGTCGTGGGATTTGTGCTGGGATTCGCCGCACTGCATGGACTTGCGGCACAGCTCGACAGTGCTGGCAATGTCATCATCAAGAAGCCAGCTTCGGCAGACCGGCAGGATCGGCCGGTGGTGATCATGCAGGCGCATCTGGACATGGTGCACAAGGCCGGAGACGGGGTGACATTTGATTTCGACAAGCAGGGCATCGACATGTGGGTGGATGGTGACTGGGTGCGGGCGCGTGGCACGACGCTGGGTGCTGACAACGGTCTCGGTGTGGCGGCGATTTTGGCGGTGCTGGCTGCGAAGGATTTGTCCCACCCGCCCATCGAAGCGCTTTTCACTTTGGATGAAGAACAGGGCATGGGGGGTGCGCTGGGGCTGCAGCCGGGACTGCTGACGGGCAAGACGATGCTGAATCTGGACTCTGAGGAGGATGACACTTTCACCATTGGCTGCGCGGGTGGCATCGACACGCTGGGCCGATTTGAATACACCGAGGTGGCGCAGGACTCCGCCGCGCCGGTAATGGCCCTCCGAGTTTCCGGCCTGCGCGGCGGGCACTCCGGGCTGCAGATCCATGAGGGGCGTGCGAACGCGAACAAACTCATGGCGCGACTGCTCAGCGCGTGTGGCGAGGACGTGGTGGCGCTTTCGACGATGCGTGGTGGCAGTGCACGAAACGCCATTCCGGCGCAGTGCGTGGCGCAGGTGGTGATTTTGGATGAAGCCCGGTTTGTGGAAAACTTCGAGCGTGAGGCGGCGGGTATTCGTGAGGAGTTTCGCCTGATCGAGCCAGGGCTGAGCATCGAATCGATCCCTGTTGAGGTGGATGGCGGAGAAGTTGGGGTCATGGGTGCAGCACATCAGAAGTCTCTCGTTTTGGCCATGCAGGCGGTGGTGAATGGCGTCTATCGCATGAGCCCTGTGGTGCCCGGGCTGGTGGAGGCGTCCACGAATTTCTCCACCGTCGCGCTAGGCAATGGCAAGGCGGAGTGGAGCAGCCTGCAGCGGAGCTCGGTGGAGTCGAGCAAGCTGGATGTGGCCCGTGCTTTTCGAGCGCCGTTTGAACTCATCGGCGCCGAAGTCAAATCGGGCGATCCCTATCCGGGCTGGAGCCCGAGTGCGGAGTCGCCGATTCTGGAGAAGATGAAGGTGATTTATCGTGAGCTCTTTGGTGAGGAGGTGAAGGTGGGGGCCTGCCATGCGGGGCTGGAATGCGGGGTGATCTCCATGGCGTATCCGGGGCTGGACATGATTTCGTTTGGTCCGAACATTCATGAGGCGCATTCGGAGAAGGAATGCGCGAGTGTTTCGTCTGCGCAGAAGTTTTGGAAGCTGCTGACGACGACGCTCGCAGCTCTGTAGCTCTGACGGCCGTTCAACACCATGCCTGCCACCGCCGCGCCCACGCTCAAAGACATCGCCCGTGCGACCGGGTTTTCATTGATGACGGTTTCGCGGGTGCTGCGTGGTGCGCCGAAGGTTTCCGCGGAGAAGCGTGAGCAGGTGCTGAAGGAGGCGAAGCGGCTGAACTACCAGCCGGACCCGCACCTGGCGCGGATGATGCAGGTGGTGCGTGGAAAGAAGCAGCAGCGAGTCAGGGCGGTGATCGCCGTGATCCGTGAGCATGTGCCGCAGGATGGTTTGCTGGGGCCTTCGTATCAGTATGTGCCGATTGAGGACATTCGCAGTCGTGCGCATGGTCATGGCTATGCGGTGGAGGAGTTCTGGCTGGGAAAGGACGGGCTGACGCCGAAGCGGCTGCAGAAGATCCTGCATGCGCGCGGGATTGAGGGAGTGATCGTGTCGCCGCAGAGCATGCAGCTTCCATGCAGCAAGATCGACTACTCGCCTTTTGCTGTGGTGACTTTTGGGAATGCGATGAGCAGCCCGGCGCTGCACATGTGTGCGGGAAACATGACGCTGGGGATTCACATGGCTGCGGACCAGCTCAGTGCGCGCGGCTACAAGCGGATCGGTGTGGCGGTGACGAAGTGGATCGTGAACCGCTCGCAGTTTGGCTACAGCGGCGGGTTGTTTCACTGGCAGCAGAGCCTGCCGCCGGCTGACCGGGTGCCGCTGCTGCTGTTTGCGAACAATGACATCAGCAAAGGCTACGAAGCTTTTGCCAGATGGATGCGCGAGCATGAGCCGGATGCGCTGATCACCTTTGACACGCATGTGCCGAGCTGGCTGCGGCGGCTGGGGCTGCGAGTGCCGGAGGACATCGGCTTTGTGGTGCACGACTGGACGCCGAGGATGGAGGAGTTTGCGGGCATTTATCAACAGCGTGAACATCTGGCGGCGGCGGCGGTTGATTTGATCGTGACACAGCTTTCGCAGCATGAGCATGGCGTGCCGGCGGTGCCAAGGCAGATCATGATCCCGCCCAAGTGGGTGGACGGGCCGAGTGTGCGGGGGATGCGGTAAGGGTGGGAGGACGGAGCCTCGTATATTAACAAATCGCAATGGGTTGCGGAGCGCTGGGCTCCTCTCGCGGAGCGAGAGGGCTACTGTACTATGCGCGCTGGCCCATGGATTTTAGTTTGGCTTCTCCTTCGGTCCAGGGGACCTCGTGGGGGAGGCGCTTGGAAGTGGCGGCGAGAGCGGCGATGACGCCGGCTCCTTCGCCCATGCCGACAGAATTGCCAGTGACGCGGTAGCTCGCATGCGCGATGAAGTCGCCGCTGATGCAGCGTCCGGCCATCATGAGGCCGTCGACTTCTTTGGCGATGAGTGCGCGCAGGGGGATGTCGTAAGGCTTCACTTTGATGCCGGTGGCATGCGTGGCTGCTTTTTGATTGTGCTCCGCGCTCGTGGCGTGAATGTCCACGCCAAAGGTGGCGCGAACGACGGCGTCGTCATAGCGTGCGCCTTTGATGAGGTCTTCCTTGTTGACGAGATAGCGACCGACGATGCGGCGGCCATCGCGCACGCCGATTTGTTCGGCGGTGGCGACGATCTGAATGCCTTCCCAAGGGCCGCCGAGACTGCGCAGGCCCTTGACCATGAGATTCATTTCGGCACGAGCGCGTACGGTGGCGGCGGTGATTTCTGCGGCGTCCCAGGGCTTGATTCCGAACTCCTGATTCATCATGGCGAAGACGAGGTTGCCGCTCACATGCCAGAGCGTGGCACCGGCATAAGAGGGGAAATGGCCGGTGCTCACGATGGCGTCCTTGATGCGCTTTTTCTTTTCACCGTCGGTGTTTTCGCCGGGCAGCGGCTGGCCGAAGCGTACGAACTCGCGGAGCTTTTCGACGTCCTTCACGACGAGAAGCGCATTGAGAGACAGGGGCTGGCAGGGGCATTCGGCGGCTTCGCCAATTTCGAAGGAGCAGCCTGCCTGAAAGCCGAGATCGCCATCGCCGGTGGTGTCGATGAACACAGGAGCCTTCCATGCCTGACGGCCTGATTTGGATTCTGTGACGATGGTGGTGAGGCGCCTGCCTTCGCGAAAGGCGGCGCAGACTTTGGTGTGGTATTGGAATTTCACTCCGGCTTCGACGCAGATCTCTTCGAGAAGAAGCTTCAAGGCTTCGGGATCGTAGCAGAAACGGCTGGTGCTGGTGGAGTTTGCGCGGGCGCCGCGGGCGTCGAGCTTGTCGCGCAGTTCCTTGGCGAAGCCGGGTTTGTTGAAGTCGAGGAAGTAGCCGAGGAGGCCGGCGGTCCAGATACCGCCGAGGCAGCCGCGCCATTCAAACAAGCGCACCTTGGCGCCTGCGCGTGCAGCGGTGATAGCTGCTGTGACGCCGGCGGGTCCGGCGCCGCAGACGATGACATCGGCATCATTGGCCAGGGGAATCTCGTGGGCGAGTTCGGCAAACATGCCTTGCTTGGCAGCAGGGGCGTCAGCCGCCATGGCCAAACTTTGGCTGGCCGCGCCACCGGCGAGGGCGGCGTGAAGAAAATGACGGCGGGAAACGGGGGCGGGCTTCATGAAGCCACTATGACGAACAGCCGGGCATCGAGCTATCAAAGACTTGCGCTCACTTCAGCGTATAAAAATGAACTGCTGGGTGTTGATCAGCGCGAAGACGAGGTCCTCGATGTTGAGGCCAGTCTGCTCGGCCTGGGTCCAGGCGGCTTTCTCGGCGGCGGTGGGAGCGCGAGAGAGCAGTGTTTGATAAACTGTGGTGAGCTGTTCGTCGGGATACTTCGCGGTGCTCAGATTGATTTTGAGCTGGGTGTGCGGTTTGAGAATGCTTTGGAACAATTCGCTGTTCATCAAGACGAGGGCCTGGGGCATGCTGGCGTCGGTGCTGGCGTTCTCAATGATGTCGCGGTCGCTCTGGCCGAACTCACGCAGGTAGTGTCCGCGGGGCGCGGGAGATTCGAGGTCTGCCGCGCGGGGCCAGTCTTTGGCATGGGCGCGGCGGGCCTTGAGGTAGGGGTCGGTGTCAGTGATCGCGAAGCGTTTGATTTCCTCGCGGTAGAGGTCTTCGCGTGCCTGCTCGGCGGTTTTTTCTTCGCGGGGGATGGCTTGATCGATGTCGTAGCCGGGGACGTTGATGTAGGCGCGATTCTGGCCGGCTTTTTTCAGTTCTTCGAGGGTGGGTTGTTTGACGGGGATAGGCGGAGGGGCGGGCTTGCCGGTTTTATTTGTGTACAGGCGGGCGACAGCGGGGACGACGACGTAGTCGTGGATGCCGGTGCGTGCGACGAATTCAAGGGAACGGATTTCCAGATTGAGCTTCTCGATCAGGGGCTTGTCCTTGGCCTTCTGAGCGGCGGTGTATTGGTCCCGCAGCACCTTGGAGCGTTTGGCGATGCGTTCGTAACCTTCGGAAGCCCTGGCGGCGCCGTCGAAGATTTCCTGCGAGGTCAGCAGGTCGAGGGCATCGCTGAGCTTGCCGCGATAGACGATTTTCTGCGCCATCTCGCTGTCGATTCCGTGCCGGCGCGGGAGATCGGGTGTGGGCTGGATGAGGGTGACGAAGGAGTCGTAGATCTGCTCGGCGGTCATACGACGGAGCAGGGGGCCTGTGAAGTGGCAGACTTCACCGGCATAGAGCTCTGCGCGGGTGGCGTCGTTTTGATAAGCCTGCGTGTTGTAGAGGACGCGGAGGCAGGCTTTCAAGTCGTAGCGGTTTTCGCGCATGAGTTGCTCAAGGTGTTTCATGAGCGCCGGATTGGAAGCCACGGTGCTGTCCATGATTTCATCCACGGGTTCGATCAATCCTGCGCCGAAGACCTGCTTCCAAAGGCGGTTCGCGATGACGGTGGTGAAGCGTGGGTTTTCAGGGGAGGTCAGCCAGTCGGCGAAGGCTTGGGTCGTCTCGCCGGTGGGCTCGCATTTCACGGATTTGCCGAGCATGGTCAGCGGAGAGATGACGTCCTTGGGTTTGGCGTCGGGGTATTGGTAGTCGTGCGGAAGCTTGAGCTGGCGGGCGGGTAGGGCCTGGACTTTGCTGTAGCGGACGAAGTCGCCGAGGTTTTCGAAGACGCGGCCCATGTTGCGCGTGGCAGCTTCCATCTCGGGCTTTTTTCTTGCCTGCACCATCAGGTCGATCGCGCCCTTTTGCTGGGCGATGCCGGTGAAGTTCGTCTCCAGGGGGTAGGTAAAGGCCGCCATCTGGTAGAACTGCATCTGCGTCCATTTGTCGAAGGGGTGATTGTGGCACTGGGCACACTCGATGCGGGTGCCGAGGAAGACGCGGGTGGTGTTGGCGAGATTGTCCAGCGGCATGCCGATGTCGCGCATGTAGTAGCCGATGGCGGGGTTGTCCCACACTTTGCCCTGGGCGGTGAGGAGCTCATGCACGAAGGCGTCATAGGGCATGTTTTCGCGAATGCGCCGCTTCACGTGCTCGAGGTAGGGCTTGGAGGTCATGTCCCCCTGTCCGCCGTTGGAGCGGGTCTGGACGCGGAGGAGATCGGCCCAGAAATGGAACATGCGCTGATTGTATCCCTCGCTGGCGAGGAGTTGATCGATGAGCCTGGCGCGCTTGTCTATGTCGGTGCTGGCGAGGAAGGACTGGGCTTCTTGCAGAGTGGGGATGCGGCCGATGATGTCGAGGTAGAGGCGACGGACGAGGGTTTCGTCGGAGGCGGGCGGATTGGCGGTGAGCTTGTGCTGCTGCCAGTCTTTGGCGAGGAGGGCGTCGATCTGCTGCGAGGCCTCATTGGCTTTCGCAGCAAGGGCGAAAGCGAGCGTGATGAAAAGCGTGCGCGTGAATGCTTTCATAGAGCCCAGTCAAACGGTGCTCACTTCGCCTCCCTGGCTTTTTTGAGCAGCTTTTTCGCCTTCTTTTCCTCGGCTTTTCCGGCGTCTGCCGTGGGATTGTTCGTGGCTGGGAGATGTTTGGCGAGTTCGGCCTTGGTGCCCGCATATTGCGGATCCTGGGCGAGGTTGGTCCATTCGTAGGGGTCGGTGGCCTCATTGTAGAGTTCCTCGTCTCCATTCGCGTAATGGATGTAGCGCCAGCCTTCGCTGCGCACGGCGTGGTTGTTGCGGCCGTAGGTGGTCACGGCAGGCGTGTCCCACGCCGAGGCCGGATCGGCAAGAAGCGGCCTGATGCTTTTGCCCTCCACATGTGCTGGAGTGGGCAGGCCGCAGAGATCGGTGAGGGTGGGGAAGACGGAGGTGAAATCGACGGTGCGCTCGCACACACTGTCAGGCTTGGTCAGGCCGGGGACGACCCAGATGAGGGGGGCGCGGGTGGCTTCCTCCCATAGGGCGAATTTACGCCAGTGATCCTTCTCACCGAGATGCCAGCCGTGATCGCCCCAGAAGACGATGGCGGTGTTGGCCTTGTGCGGGCTTTTGTCATAGGCTTCCATGAGGCGGCCGATGAGCATGTCCGTGTAGCTGGCGGCGGCGAGGTAGCCCTGGATGGCCTCTTTCCAGCGGCCACTTTTGACCATCTCGGCATGGTCGCCGTCAGGCTTGGCCATTTTGATACCAGAAGGTGGCACGTCGGCGAGGTCGTCCTTTTTGTACGGTGGCAGCTCGATCTTATCGAGCGGGTGCATGTCATAGTACTTCTTGGGGACATTCCAAGGCATGTGGGGCTTGTGAATGCCGCAGGCGAGGAAGAAGGGTTTGTCTTGCGGCTTGCCGAGCTGATCGATGCAGTAGTTGACGATGTGCCAGTCGTTGAGGTCTTCATCCTTGCAGTCGAGCGGCGCAAACTTGATGCCGCCAACACCATCGCCCTGGCCTTTGGGGACCTTGGGCGTGCCGCCTTCGTTTTTGAGGTAGTCGTCCCAGTCTTCGAGGCGCTTGTAGCTTTCGTGATAAATCTTGCCTGCGCCGCAGACGAAGTAGCCGCCCTGGCGGAAGGCATGGGTGAGAGTCTTCTCTTCGGGAATGACGGGACGCCAGTCTTCGTTGTTGTCATACACGCCGGTCTGGCCCGGGCGCATGCCGCTCATGAGCGAAGCACGGGAGGGATTGCACACGGGCGCGGAACAGTAGCTGTGCGTGAAGCGCAAGCCCCGGGCGGCGAGCTTGTCGATGTTGGGCGTGATCGACTGCTTGTTGCGGCCGAGGTAGCCCACCCAGTGATTGAGGTCATCGATGGAGATGAACAGAACGTTGGGCTTGTCAGCGGCAGAAGCCGTGAGGGCGAGCAGCAGGAAGGCAAGTATGAGGCGCATGGTGGCCGCTGAAACGCAGGCCACGCATGCGTCTTGCGCTCACTTCAGTGCCTCATAGGCCGTCAGCGTCGGTTCAATGGCTTTCAGGGCCGTGGCCCAGAATTCGGGCTGGGTGATGTCTTCACCGAGGCTTTGCTTCACCACTTCCTCGCAGGTGGCGCTGCCGGTCATGGAGAGGAAGGCCTCGTAGCGGGGCAGGAAGGACGGACCTTCGGCTTTGAAGCGCGCGAACAGGGCCTGGCTCAGCAGGTAGCCGAAGACGTAGGGGAAGTTGTAGAAGGAGACGCCGGTGATGAAGAAATGCATTTTGTAGGCCCAGAACATGGGGTCGGTGCCATCGTCGAGCAGTGTGTCGCCGTAGAGCTTGCGCTGTGCTTCGGTCATGAGCGCGCTGAGGCGGCTCACGCTCACCTCTCCGCTGGCGCGCTCGGTGTAGAAGGCTTTTTCGAACTCGTAGCGCATCGGGATGTTGATGAGGTAGGCATGGGCCCGCAGCATCTCCTGATCCAGCAGGTAGGCCTTCGTGGCCTCGGTGATGCCGGGATTGTTCATGAGGCCGTTGAGCAGGATCATCTCACCAAAATTCGAGGCCGTTTCGGCGAGCGTCATCGGGTAGTTTGCCGCAAAGGTACGCGCGGGGCGCAGAACGCAGGAATGCCAGGCATGGCCGACTTCATGGGCAAGTGTGACCATGTCATGCACGGTGCGGTGGAAGGTCATGTACACGCGTTCTTCGCGCTTGAGCTGGGAGCCGGTGCAAAATGCGCCGGGGCGTTTGCCGGCGCGTGGCTGCGCCTCGATCCAACGCTTTGCGAGCATCTCGCGGAAGTATTCGCCGAGCTGCGGGTAGGCTGCGCTGAAGGCGTGGTCGACTGTGTTGCAGGCTTCGTCCCAGGTGAGCTCTTTTTCATCCGGGGCGGCGATCTGCGGGGCTTCGAGATCGAAGTAGTGCAGGGCGGAGGTGCCCTGCAGTTTCGCGGCTTTTCTCAATGCACGACGTGGAAGTTCGATGTGCGTTTGGATGGCCTCCATCATCGCATCGAGAGATTTGCGGCTCATTGCGCCATCGAACAACGGAGTGTCCAGGAAGTGAGGCAGGCCACGGCGGCCGTAGAGGCTAAGGCGCGTGCCTGCGATGCCGTTTAAACCGGCGGCGAGTGTCACGGCGTTATCATTCCATGGCTTCTGTCCGTCGTTGAAGGCGGCCTCGCGCAGTTTGCGGTCGGGTTCCGACATCAGCGCACGACGGCGTGACATCGGCACGATTTCCTTGTGGCCGTCCGGGAAGGTCATTTCGAATTCCATCTTGCCGGTGAGGGTGTCGTAGAGACGACCCCAGGCGTGAAGGCCGTTCACATTGAGGTCAGCGGCGAGGGCTTCCATTTCCGACTTCATCTGGTGCTGACCTTCGTACCGCATGCGCTGGACGGCGTGCTCGGCATTTTTCAAGGAGGGATCGGCAAGGAGAAGGGAGAATGCCGCATCGCTCAAGGCAGCAAGTGCGGCGCGCAGAGAGGCCATCAGCTTGGTACTTTCAGCCTCAAGCGTGGAGATCCAAGCCTCATCGGCCTTCACGGCCTCGTCGTTTGCATCATCCGCGGAGAGGCAGCCAAGGTAGGCTGAAAGATGGCCGAGGCGCTCGCTCAGAGATTCCAGGGAATTGATCACGCGGACGAATTCAAACGTGTCACCTGCGAGCGAAGCGGCCTGCGTCTTAAGCGCCTCGACATCGGTCACAAGGACGGCTTTGAAGTCGGTGTAGTCAGGATTGCCGAAGCCGGAGAACCAGGATTCGAGGGACCAACGGTCGGAAGAGAGGGTGGTGGCAGGAGCGGAAGACATGGTCATTTGTTACAAGGGAGAGCGCCTGACGCAAGCAAAGCAGTCATCCTGAGGACCCAGATGAGCTGAGAGCTAAGGCAGACAGGGAGGGTTTTTAATTTGAGGGCTTGGGGTGCTGGCGGGAGCGCTGGGCTCCTCTCGCGGAGCGAGAGGGCTACTATCGGCTGACGCGGCCGGCGCTGTCTCCCTGCATGAGGGATTCGATTTCGGCACGGGTGCTGTAGTTGTAATCTCCCTCAATGGAATGAGCGAGGCAGCCAGCGGCGGTGGCGAAGGCGATGGCTGTTGGCGGGGCGGAATTTTGAAGGAATGAAAAGACGAGGCCGGCGGTGAAGGCATCTCCGGCGCCGAGGCGGTCGATGAGCTGCGTGATGGTGTAACGCGACGCGGTGTGCAGGGTGTCAGTGGCGGCTTCGTAAAGAGCGCCGCTGAAGCATTGAGCGGAGGAGGTGCTGCCATCGCGCAGGGTGAGGGCGGCGTGGGTGAGATTGGGGAACTGCGCGACGATCTGCCGCGCCAAAGCATGCAGATCACCGCTGTGCTCGATGCCCAGCATGGCGGTGGCATCGCTGATGCCACCGACGAAAACGTGCACGAAAGGCAGGAGTGATTTCATGGTGCGCGTGGCGAGATCACGGGCGGCGAGGGGCGGGTCCCACTGCCAGAGCTTGGTGCGGTAGTTCATGTCACACACGATTCGTATCTGGCGGCGTGCGGCTTCCTGCAGGGCAATGTGGGCGAGCTCTGCGGCGTTGCGTGAGATGGCGGGGGTGATGCCGGAGATCACGAACCATTCGCAGCCGGTGAAGATGGCGTCCCAGTTGTAGGTGGAGGCTGGCGTGATGGCGACAGCGGAGCCGTCGCGGTCGTAGATGACATTGCCGCCGCGTTGATTCGCGCCGTGTTCGAGGAAGAAGGAGCCGAGGCGTCCTTTATCGGTGCGCAGGATGTGTTTTGTTTCGACACCCAGGCTGCGCAGATCCGCGATGCAGGCATCTGCGATGGCATTCATGGGCAGGGCGGTGACAAAGGCCGCATCGATGCCGAGATACGCCAGCGAGGCTGCAATGCTGGCCTCGGCGCCGGCAAAGGTGGCCTGCAGGCTTCCCGGCATGGACTGCTGGAAACGTGCGAAGCCCGGCGGGGCGAGGCGAAGCATCACTTCGCCCAAGGTGACGACTCGACTCATGGGCGGACCTGCTTGACGATGTCCGTGGCTTCACGCGCCAGGGCGGTGATGACGTCCCATCCGCCCTTGGCGATGAGCTCCTTCGGCGCGAGCCATGAGCCACCGAGCGCGAGCACGGCGGGCTCACGCAGGTAGTGCGCTGCATTTCCCGCGCCCACGCCACCGAGAGGGATGAACTGCACCCCGAGATGCATGAACGGCGCCATGATGCTGCGCAGGTAGCTCAGACCGCCGCACGGCTCCGAAGGAAAGAATTTGAGCACCCGGCAGCCGGCTTCGATGGCGAGTTCAATGTCCGTGGGTGTGCAGACACCGGGCGCGAACGGAAGGCCAATACGAACCGCCTCGGCCACGACACGTGGATTCATGCCGGGGGCCACACCAAAACTCGCACCCGCCTCTTTGGCATCGTTCACCTGCTGCGGAGTCAGGATGGTGCCCACACCGACCGTCATTTCCGGCACCTCGGCCCGGATGCGCCGCAGTGATTCAAGCGCTGCGCCGGTGCGCAGGGTCAACTCGATGCCATTCACGCCGCCAGCGAGCAGGGACCGCGCGAGCGGGACGGCATCCTCCACACGGTCGATCATTAAAACGGCGATCACGCCGCTTTGGTGAAGCTGCAGGCGGAGATTGTCAGGAAAGGCGGTGTTCATGGCGGGAAGCAGGAGGGGATAAGTCGATTTGCAACCAGCATGTACACATGAAGAAGGACTGTTTGTGCAAGGCAGATGCTGCAAGGAGCGGGAGAATGGCACTTCTCCTGCTTTCCAGTCCTTCCACCAGCCATGACCCCAGCCCCTTTCGACACGAGCATCCCCACGCTCGGACCTTGCACGATTCATTCGCCACTGCACCGCATTGGCGGAGTGGAGGCACCGTTCAAGAATGACGCGACGGACCGAATTCTGTACCACAGCCACCTGCTGGAAGACGGGCGTGATGTCTCAACACCGAGCTACGAAGAGGCGGGAGCGCGGGAGATGATCTATTTTGATCCGGCGAAGACGACGGTGGGCATCGTGACTTGTGGTGGCCTCTGCCCGGGCCTGAACGACATCATCCGGGGCATCGTGAACCGCTGCCACCAGCAGTATGGCGTGGCACGCACCTACGGCTTCCGCTATGGATATGAGGGCCTCGTACAGCGCTACGGACACACGCCGCTGCTGCTGCGCCCGTCCTCCGTGGAGCAGGGGCATCACTTTGGGGGCACCATGCTGGGCAGTTCGCGCGGCCAGCAGGACATCGGGGAGATGGTGGACACACTGGAGGACATGAAGGTGGATATTCTGTTTGTGATCGGCGGCGATGGCACGCTGCGAGGCGCGGCGGAGATCGTGAAGGAAATCCAGCGGCGCGGGCTGAAGAAGGCCGTTGTGGGCATTCCGAAGACCATCGACAACGACATCCGCTTCCTCGACAAGAGCTTTGGCTTCGAGACCGCTTTCGCAGCGGCGGTGCAGGCGGTGAACTGCGCCTACGTGGAAGCCACAGGAGCGGTGAACGGCGTGGGGCTGGTGAAGCTCATGGGGCGCGATTCCGGGTTCATCGCGTGCTATGCAGCGCTGGCGGGCAGCAATGTGGACTTCGTGCTTATTCCCGAGGTGCCGTTTGAACTGGAAGGCGAAGGCGGGTTTCTGGAATGTCTGCGGCATCGGCTGGCAAAGCGCGGGAGTGCCGTGATCGTGGTATCGGAAGGGGCCGGGCAGCATCTGATGCAGACCGACGGCGCCACCGATGCCAGCGGCAACAAGCGCTACGGCGACATCGGCCCCTTTTTGAAAGACCGCATCAACGCCTTTTTCAAAGGACGAAAGACCGAGGTGAACCTCAAGTACATCGACCCAAGCTACATCGTGCGCAGTGTGCCGGCCAACGCCCAGGACAATGTGTACTGCTCACGCCTCTCCCAGAGCGCCGTGCATGCGGCGATGGCCGGCAAGACCGGCATGCTGGTGGGCCGCTGGCATGGCTCATTTGTGCATCTGCCGCTGGATCTTGTCATTCATGGCCGTCGCAAGGTCGATCCCACACAGGAGCTGTGGCACAGCGTGCTGGAGTGCACGGGGCAGCCGGTGGTGATGAAGTGAGATGCAGCAGCCATCCTGCTTTGGATGACGAGCCGGGAGCGTTCGCGAACGCGGCGAGTTTTCGAATTTGAGGGTGGCGGAAGCGATGTGCTCATCTCGACGGAGCGAGATGGCTACTTTTGCAGCTGCTGCATGGCCTTGGCGTAACGTCTGCCAAACTCACGCAACGAGGGCGTGTCGAAATGAACGCCGTCTCCTTTGTCCTTGAGGCCGGCGGAGTCCACGATGGCGGTATTGGGCACGGTTTGCGGAATGGCGGTGAGTTGTTCATTCACCACGGGCCAAAAGCTGGGCTTGCCTTCCCGGGTGGTGGGGGAGAGAAACTCTCCGAGTCTGCCCGCGACGAAGGGCACATCGCCCGCGCCGAGATCAGCGCGGAGGTCAGTGATCATCTGGCTCAAGCGTGCGCCATAGCTGCGGGCAGTTTCCTCCTTGCCAGAGTCGCCTTCGCCTTGATGCCAGAGGATGCCTTTGAGGGTGCCATCTTTCATCGCTAGGCGGACGCGCACGAGGGCCTGCTCGTAGAGGTCGCCGCCTTTCTGCCAGCGTTGCAACGGGGTGCCGCCGACGGCGCAGGGGATGAGGCCGACGGTGATTTCCTTGTCTGCGTCCGCCATGGCGCGTGCAAAACTGGTGCCGAGGCCGACTCCGGCGGCGGCAGGTTTGTCGGTGTGGAGGGGATCGACTCCCGGCGCCCAGGCATTGCGCTGGGAAAACTTCAACAGGCGCAGCTTTGAGACAGTCTGCGCGTCATCCATGACTCCGCGTCCGGCCATGTTTGACTGGCCGATGAGCAGGTAGAGATGAAACTTCTCCTTTGCGGGCATGCTGGCGGCCACTTTTTCTTCGTCGCGCAGATCGGGGTGATTGCCATAGGCATAGCATTGATTCGTGATGATCTTGAGCTTCGCATCCTTTGAGACGATTTTGCCTGCGCGGATGTCTTCCTCGCGGATGACACTGAGCATGATGGATTTTTCACCCTGCGCATAGCGGCCCCAATCATAGGTGATGAAGATCCGGCCGTCCGGGGCCTGCGTGGCATCGGGATAGGAAACGCGGGTGTGTTCATCGAGCAGCAGTTTGTGCGGCCAGGTGCGGCCCTCGTCATCGGAGAGCCATGCGGTGATCTGGGCGCGGCCGAAGCCGCCGGTTTTGTTGGGTGGTGCATCGTGATACACGAGCATGAATGCGCCCGAGGCCAGCCGGCGCATGCAGGCGCGAGTGGAAGGGCCTTTTTCAAAGCCGGGGATGGGCTTCACCGCAGACCAGGTGAGGCCACCGTCGGCGGAAGTGCTTTCGACCAGACCGACGAGCGTACGAATGACCATCCACAGACTGCCGTCCTTGCGCTGGGCGAGGGTGGCCTCGCTGAAGTTGAGCAAATCCTTTGGCACATGGGTGCCGCCGAGCCATTTCCATGAAGCGCCTTCATCTGTGGAGATCACGGTTCCTGTTTCTTTTCCAGCCATCGCCTCACTCCAATCGGGTTTGCCGTTCACGAAAAAAGGAGCCACCCATGCTCCGTCGTTGCGGATGATGGGCTTGCCAAAGAGGATGCCGTCCGTCACGACCACGAATGGGTCAGACCATTTTGGTGTGGCATTGCCCGGGTCATCGGTGCGGATGGCAAAAGTGGCGCGGGTGGAGGGTGCTGCCTCTGTTTTCTCGCTGTACTGCGCGTAGAAGATCCATAGCCGCCCCTTGGGGTCGATCCAAGGCAGCGGATCACCAATGCGCGTGCCTTCGGGACCTTGGATCGCCATGGGTTTGGACCATCTCTGACCGACATCGGCGCAGGTGGCCGACATGGCGTAGTTGCCGATGGCCCCTTCTCCAATGTCGCCCGTGTACCAGGTGGACCATAGGCGGCCGTTGGCTGCTCTTTCGATGCCGGGAATGCCCTGCCATCTGCGTTTGGTTTCGTCATAGTCAGGACCGGGACTGGTGATGACTTTCGCGATGGGAAAATCAGCGGCAGCAGCGACTGAAGCGGCAAGGAGGAGTGACAGCAGGAACTGGGAGAGCATGGTTGGAGAACGTAGGCGTTTGAGTGGTCTTCCAGTGCATCAAGCTGCCATCGCGTGCGGAAGCGCTGAGCTCCTCTCGCGGAGCGAGAGGGCTACTTTGCGGAAGGCTGCTGTGGCGGCAGCTTGGCGCTGTAGTGCACGGCGCGGTGGCGATTGTCGTCGAAGGCGAAGTGGAGCCATTGGCCGTCTTTGCTGACGAAGCCGTCGGGGTAGTTCATGCGGCCTTTAGGGCCATCGACGGATTCCTGCTGGAGGACGCGCTGGTAGGGCCAGGTCTTCATGCCATCAAAGCTGATCCAGAGGGCCATGGGGCTGCGGTGTTTGCTATTGGGATTGTGCAGGATGGCGACGCGATCTCCGCCGAGATTGTATAGGGTGGTTTTGCTGCCGGGGTTGGGGATCTGGGTGATGCTGGCGAACTCGGGCCAGGTCTTGCCACCGTCCTTGCTTTCCGCTTTGTAGAGCATGCCGCCGAGACCATCGGCGCGGATGACCATGGTGATGCGGCCATCGGGATGCTCGAAGAGATCGTTTTCAGCCCAGCCGAAGTAGCGGCTGTTGGGTGTGAGGCGGATGTTGCCGTGCTCGCTCCAGGTTTTGCCACCGTCGCTGCTGATGAGTACGCCGTTGCGTGGGTTGGTGAAGGCACGATCCAGCGGGGCTTTTTTCTGCTCGTCATCGGGCCCGATGTAGTGCTGGAAAGGGATCATGATGCGACCGTCTTTGCAGACGATGTGCTTGCGGATAAAGGTGCGCTCCTTGAGGCGACCGGGGACTTCGACGGGCTTGCTCCAGGTTTTGAAGGAATCGTCGCTGGTGAGATACCAGGAGCGCCAGTCATTGGCCCAATGCTTGGAGTGTGTGGAGAAGAACAGCGTGCTGCGCTGGCCGAGGATCATGAGCTCTGTGGGGCCCTGGCCGATGGTTTTGCCTTCTCGGGGGAAGCCGACGTCAAACGTCTCCAGCGGTGTCCAGGTCTTGCCCATGTTGTGGCTGCGGGTGACGCCGGTGTAGTTCAGCGGGCTGGGTTCGGTGTCGCCACCGGCGAGGATGAAGAGAATCCATGAGCCGTCGGGCAGCTCACGAAGAGTGGTATCACATACCATTTTGTTGGGTGTGATGCCGTCATAGGGGATGCTCTTGAAGTCCTGCTTTGCGTCTTCAATGGCCTGCGCGGCCCATGCTGGGTCAGGTGTGATAGATTTCGGCAGCCGGGGCGCGAGGGCTTTGTTGACGATGGTCTTGCCGACCTTGGCGCGGCGTTTGATCTCCTCGGGGTCCATTGTCAATTTGCCGATTTCCGCCTGCTTTTGCATATCCGCTTCGGTGAACTTCACATGCAGGATCTCGGCGTCGGTGTGGCGGTTCCAGTCATAGAGGATGTGGATGTCGCCATTCGGGGCCTGGAAGCCATCGGGGTAGGAGACTTCAGCGCGATCATCAATGAGGAAACCTTTGCCCCAGGTCTTGCCGTCGTCTTCGGAAAGGAAGGCTTTCATGTTTGAGCGGCGTGGGAGACGCACATTGATGGGGCCGTTCTTCACGAGGAGGAGTTTTCCTGAAGCGAGGCGGCGGATGAAGAAGCGGGCGCTGGGGTTTTGAATCGCGGAAGGCTGTGGTTCGCTCCAGGTGATGCCTTTGTCGGCGGAGGTGCTTTCGCTGATGCCGTCTTTGGTTCGGGCGAGCATCCAGAGGCTACCGTCTTTGCGCTCGACGATCATGTGCTCATCGAAGTCGGTGCGTGGAAAGGCCACGCCGCCACGGCGGGTCCAGGTCTTGCCTTGGTCGGTGGAGGCGAAGACGTTGGCCATGCGGATGACATCCAGATCCTTGTGCGCTTCTTTGTCCACGCCGGGGCCGTGCATGCGATCACGGGTCCAGAGCGAGACGGGGAGGAGCCAGTCGCCATTGGAAAGGACGGTGGGCTTATTGAGAGTGCAGCCATCGGCGAAACGCACGGGTGCGGCCCAGGTTGGCTCTGCGGCATCGGGATCATCGCAGCGGATGTACCAGTCGCCGCAGCGGCCATCAAAGTAGCCGAGGCTTTGATCAAAGAAGCACCAGAGGCGGCCGAGGGGATCGGTCCAGAGATTGCCGACGAGGGCGCGGCGTTCGTACTTCACGCCGTTGAGTTCGCCATCCTGGGGATCGATCACCACGCGAGGCTTGGACCAGGTTTTGCCATCGTCGTCGCTGGTGGCGAGCATGAAGAAGCCGTTGGGCGAATCACCGTTGCCGACCCAGGCGGCCCAGAGGCGGCCCTTGGGCGTGCGGTCGATGCCGATGATCATGTTTCCCGGCCGCTTTTCGGCATCATACTCAGGCCCCGGCTGCGTGTTCACCACGGGGGGCTCAAGAGCAAGATCAAGCAGGGTTTTGTCCTGAGCGGTGGCTTGCAGAGCGAGCAGGGAGAGAAGCAGGAGCGTGTGTTTCATGGTTGGATGTGGAAGAAGAACGCTGCCGGGAACGGCATTCAGCGCCCTGAGAGACAAATCCGGGTGTTATGTTAACACGCTCAGCGTGCCTGCCAGATGCGCACATCGTCGAACAGCACGCCTTTGCCATTCACGGTGAAGTGAAAACTGCTCTTGGTTTCGTGCGCGACACCCGGGGATTTGAGGAAGCCGGCGGGCTTGCCGTCCAGAGTTACACGCAGTTCATCGCCCTTCAGTTCAATGACCACCTGATACCACTTCTGCTGTTCCAGTTTGGCAATGGTGGTGGCGGAACCCCGGCCTTCGAGCAGTTTGTCCGCTTCCTTTTTGTGCGCGGGGTCCTTGCGCATTTCATAGATGTCGTTGCGCATCACGCCTTCCTTGTCATCCCCGAGACGAATCTGCGTGGGTGAAAAGGCGACGCGGCAGATGTGGCCGGCGTGCGAGCCTTTGAACTTCTGATCATCAAAAACGGCATTGAAGCCTGTGGAGCCGACGAGCTGGAATTTGAATTCCACCACCACGTCCTTCATGGGTTTGTAGAAGCGGCCGACAGCACCGTGGTCATCGCGGGTCTGCACGCCTTTGAGTTCGCCGCCTTCGATGGCGAAGGCGGGGATGAGGGATTTCCATGCGCCGAGGTCTTTGCGCTCGAAGTTGTCGTCGAGGATGAGTTCGCCTTTTTGCGCGATGGGTTCGGCGGGAATTTCTGCGGCAGAGGCGAGGGCGGTGAGGCAGAGGAAGGCGAGGAGTTTCATGGAGGAACGCTGAAACGCGCGGGGGTGGGAGATGTTTCCGCCCATGCTCACGCTACTTTGCGGGATAACTCTGCTGATCCAGCACCTGCCCGGCAAGACTCTTCATTTCGATCTGCATGGGCGACCCCGGCCGGAAGGTGAGGAGGATATAGCTGTGCTCGCTGGCGAAGAAGGCGGACTTGGGATCGGGATATTTGTCGCCGTTGCCCTTGAGGGCGGAGTTGTAATAGGGGAAGCCGTCCACCATGGCCCGCTCGGCAAAATAGCCGAAGCCGGTGATGACTGCGGTGCCCTGCTGAAACAGGCGGCCCCATTCGCCTTTCAGCTGGCTGCGCATGGTGGCGTTGCGTTCGTTTTGGATCGTGATGGTGTGGCCGGCATGCTGCGGCTCCATCTGCTGGCGATACCAGGCGAGCTGAGCGGAACCCTCGTCGAAGGGGTGGCCGGTCTGCCATGTGGTTCCCATGTCTTGAATGTGCTCGAGGTCGAGCGCGACGAAGCGTGCCTTGAAATCCGGGAAAGCGAGCGTCCAGTTCCATTCGTTGCCGGGCAGCGCGAAGAATTCGCGATAAGCGGTGGCCTCGACGTCATACACGGCCTCGGGTGGCGGCTTGGGGCCGCGCGAGCGGATTTCGCGGTCGTGATTGCCGAGCACTGGCATGAAAGGCGTAGTGCGGAAGAGTTCCGGCTGTGAATCGATCAGGGCGCTGAAGGCCTTGGTGCCTTCGCGTCCTTTTTGATGCAGGCTGCCGACATTGTCCCCCGCGGTCATCAGCACGTGCGGGTCGTCTTTGATCAAGGCGGCAAGGTCCGGCTGGGCGAAGCCCCAGTCGCCGACGACGGCGATGCGGAGCTCTTTGGTGGGCATGGCTTTGAATGTATACACCGCAGA
This sequence comes from Verrucomicrobiota bacterium, assembly GCA_017301975.1. Lineage (GTDB taxonomy): Bacteria > Verrucomicrobiota > Verrucomicrobiia > Verrucomicrobiales > Verrucomicrobiaceae > Prosthecobacter. The sequence goes on along the minus strand of JAFLEI010000005.1, from coordinate 128,767 downwards.
TGTTTCAGCACCGGAGCGCACCTGATAATGATAGGTCCCCTCTTTCTCCGGAATTGGAAACTCGAGGTGATGCAGGGTGACGTGCTCCTTTTGAGCCACCTTGCCGCCGAGCGCTTCGCTGGTGCCGAACAGTACCTCCGAGTCTCCCGGCTGCGTGGTTTCCCAGTTTACGGTGATGTGAGTCGGAGCTTCGCGCTGAAAGCTCAGCCAGATGCGCTGAATGGCGGCCGCCTTCAGGGAGGAAGAAAAGAGCAGGAGAAAAAGGAGGAAACGCGTCATGAGTTTAAGCATTACCAAACGCACTCCATGCATGCATTTCTCCAAAGAAGCGATGCGACAGACCTCTTGATCCTGCGCGCATCTGAGGATAACATTGACCCATTCTGGCCCGGCATTTTTGCTGCGGCCTGCTCTTTGAAAAATTTCCTGCGGTGTTCGTTTTCGAGCTTTGTGGCCCGGCCCGATTCATCAACTGCGGGGGCTACGCGCTGAAGTGACATGTCATGCCTTCACTGGAAGACAGAGCTTCATCACGCGGGTTCCCACCTGGTCTCATGGGATACGTGAGCCCTTTGTATTCGGACGGCACATGTGGGTTTGAAAGCGTCCCGGCTCCGCCCGGGGCGCTTTCCTTTTTTCAGATCAAGCGCTGGGCTTTTTCTCCGGCAGCGGCTTGGGATCTTTGTCGCCGATGGGTTCGGCGGGACGGATGATGACGCCGACGGGCATCGAGGCTTTTTCCATGTTCAGGAGCTGGCTCACGGTGACGAACTGATACCCCTTGGCCAGCAACTGGTCGAACATGGCCGGCATGGCGGTGATGGTGGGCGGATGGATGTCATGCGAGAGCATGATGGCTCCCGGGTGCGCGCCATTGACGAGGCGGCTGGTAACGGCGGCCACACCCGGACGGCGCCAGTCCTGCGGATCGACCGACCACATGATGGTGGAGTAACCAAACTCGGTGAACATCAGGTTTTTGATGCGGGTATTGATAGCGCCATACGGCGGGCGCACCAGATGCGGACGAACTCCGGCCACTTCGAAGACGGCATCTTCGGATTTTTTCAGTTCACTGCGGATTTGATCATCCGAACGGCTGGTGAGGCTGCAATGCGTCCAGGTGTGATTGCCGATTTCATGGCCTTCCTCGATAATGCGGCGCACGATGGCGGGATACATCTTCACCTGCTGGCCGATGAGGAAGAAGGTGCACTTGATGTTCCGTTCCTTGAGCAGATCGAGGAGTTTCGGGGTCAGCGAGGGATGCGGGCCGTCATCAAAGGTCATGGCGAGCGTCTTCTGCTCGATCTTGACGGAGGAATACGAAAGGCGGACGCCTGCCGGCGGCACCACAGGCATGGTGGAAGGATTGTTCAGCCGCTTCACCAGCGGGTTTTCCTTTTCCTTCTCTTCAGCGAGCGGCAGCGCTTTGCGCGCCTCTTCAATGGCGAGTTTGTCGGGCTTCGCAGCCTTTTGAGTTGTACAGCCCGACTGAGCTGCCAACATGATGCCAAACCAAATGCTAAGATACATGCGTGGGGGGATCACAAGAGGAAGAGATTAAGGGGTGAAATTCATCTGCGAAAGCTGGATTTTTTGAAAAACGAACAACCACCAGAAAGCAGAGCGCAAGTCAGGCGTCTTCTGCTGCAGCCAGAATCTCCCCGGGGGTCAGCATCCGCCACGCTCCGGCGGGCAAGTCGGCAGGCAGCGCCAGCGCGCCTATGCTTTCGCGGTGGAGTTTGACCACCCGGTTTCCGACCCGGTGAAACATGCGCTTTACCTGATGATAGCGGCCTTCATGCAGGGTCAGCCGGGCTTGATTCCCGCCTAAAAGGACGAGTTCCGCCGGCAGTGTGGTGATGTCCTCGGTGTGGAAGTAAAACCCGCGTGCAAAGGCCTCCACCGCTTCCGGGGCCACAGGATCGAGAGTTTCGACGAGGTAAACCTTGGGCACTTTTTGCTCCGCCGTCATCAACTGTTTGGACCAGCGGCCATCGTTCGTCAGCAGAACCAGGCCCGAGGTGCCGCGATCCAACCGTCCGGCGATATGCAGCGTGTGTTTGTCAGGATCGTCGATCAAATCGAGCACGGTGGGGTGCTGATCGTCCTTGGTGGCGCTGAGAATTCCCACCGGCTTGTGGAGCATGAGATAAAGCGCGCGCTCGGGTGCCTGGAGCACCGACTCATCCAGTTCCACCCGGGTGAAACGATCCACGGGGTGATGGCCATCGGTCACGATCACGCCGTTCACCCGCACGCGGCGGGCGGCGATGGCAAGATGGGCGGCCTGGCGTCCCATGGCCTGATGGCTGGCAATGAGCCGGTCCAGTTTCATGGCATCACTGCCTGCCGGCCAAGGGTAGCGGGTTCAAATTTCGCCGAAATGCTTTTCACGCATCTGCACGATGGCATCCAGCATCTGGTCCGCCTCGCCGCGCAGTTTGGCATCCAGGCTGGAGGCGCTCCGGTTGTAGCGGCGAAAGAGCATCTTCAACTGGGCCTTGATCTCGTCCTTGGGCATCTTGGGCGTGATGCCGCAGAGTTCTTCGGGACTTTTGGGCGGTGCGGCTTTCGCGGGGACCGGGGCGCTTTTGTTGACCTTGTCGAGCAGGCTGCTCTCTTTGGCGGCGGGTTTGGCTGGAGCTTTCGCTTCGGTGGCCGGCTTGCTGGAGCCACCGAGTGATTTGGAGAGTGATTTGAGGATCTTGAACATGATGTGGGCTCCTTCAATGGTTGACGGTTTACTCAATGCGCATGGTGCGGAGGTGCTGACTGCGGCGCTTCAATTCTTCCTCTGAGAGCACCCCTGCGCCCTTGTAAGTCACGGCGACTTCCTTGCTGCGGCCGGACTGCTTGTCCACCACGAGGGCGCGCACGCGCTGGTTTTCATCGTAGCTGAACGTCACGGCCACTTCGCAGCCTTTGGGGCGGTTCGGCGGCACGTCCAGAGTCAGGCGGCCGATGACATCGACGAACTTCGCGTCTTCGTCCTCGCCCTGGGTGATGTCCACTTCGATGACACGCTCATTGTCCTCGGATGTCTGATAAACCTGCGTGCGTGAGCATGGGATCGGCGTGTTCTTGGGGATCACAATGGAGTTCATCAGCTTTTCCTCCTTGGTCTTGGCATTGTACACCATCGCCAGGGTGCCGTAGCTCGCATTGCAGACTTCCTGGATGCGGGCCGATTTTTTGGCGAACAGGGCCGCGCCAAGGGCGACGCACTCGTCCACGTTGCCGCAGGATTTGGGCGTCTTGCCGAACATCTTTTCCAGCATGGATTTCACCTTTGGAATGCGCGTGGAGCCGCCGACAAGCACCACGTGATCAATGTCGGAGGTCTTCAGCTTCGCGGAATCCAGCGCCTGCTCCACGAGGAACACCGTGCGGGTGAGCATGCCACGGATCATCTTTTCAAAATGGTCACGGCTCAGGTCAATGCGGGCGATGCCGCTGTTCTGGTCGTTGGCGACGGTGTCGTTCACTCGCTGGAGCTTTGAGAGCATCTTTTTCGCATCTTCCGTGGCCTGCAGAACACGGCGGCGGTGGCGTTCGTCGGTGTAGAGCGCCGCACCGGTCTGCTTGGTGTACTGCTCGGCATACGCATCCAGCAGGATGTCGTCAAAGTTGCTGCCGCCGAGGTGGCGTGCGCCTTCGGAGGTGAGGATCTTGATGTTGTCGCCTTCGACCTCGAGGATGGTGGTGTCCAGAGTGCCGCCGCCAAGGTCAAAGACCAGGATGCGGCCCTTCACGCCCTGGGAGTGGGCGTAGTAAACCGCCGCCGCCGTCGGCTCGTTCACCAGACGCTTCACCTTCATGCCGGCCATTTCAGCGGCGGCGATGGTGCTCTTGCGGGCCAGTTCGTTGAAGTTTGCCGGCACGGTGATGACGACTTCGGTGATGTCACCGCAGATTTTGGAACAGTCACGCTTCAGTTTGGAAAGGATCAGCGCGGAGATTTCCGCCGGCGTCCATTTCTTGCCGTCGATCTCGACCAGATGCTCCGGGTCGTCCATGTAGCGTTTGATCTGGAAGATGGTGCGGTCGGGTTCGCCACCGTCGCGGGCGGCGCTGCCGACGAGCTTCACGTCCTCATGCGAATCGAAGAACACCACGGAGTGCGTCAGACGCTCGCCGTCAGCATTGGGCACGATTTCGGGGTTGCCATCAGGTTTGAGGTAGGCCAGCCCCGAGAGGGTGGTGCCAAGGTCGATTCCAACGTATTCAGCCATAACAATGTGTGTGAGAAATTTTCCGGAGGGAGCTACTGGCTGGAGGTCCGGACCTCCACTTTGCGCAGGATAATCTCGTGTCCCTCGCCACGCGAGAAGATAAAGCCCGAGCGGCAGCTTTCGGTGACCCGAGGCTTGGCCTTGCCAGGAAGCGAATCCACGACGGCAATGCGTTTGCGCAGCTCAATATCGACTTCGGTGCCGTTTGGCACGTCAAATTCGGTCACCCCATGCTGGTGCAAAATGTCTTCAAAAGAGGCGCGCAGGGTGAGGAGCTGCTGCGGCACGTCGCTGCCGTTTGCCCCCGCATAGCGGGCCACCAGAGCGTCAAGGAGGTCGATGCGCTTGATGATGTCATTGGCAAACATGACCACCGTGCCTTCCTCCGTTGGGAGGCCACGGCGCATGAGCTCGTGCTTCTCTTCGAGCTCGACGAGCTGGCCGCGCAGGCGTTTTTCGATGTCCTGCCAGTGCTTGAGCTGGGCCTCAGCCTGGGCAAACTCCTGTTTTTTGCCTTCGAGCCGGACCAATTCAGCCTTGGTTTCATCGATCTGGCCCACGGCACGCTGCTGGGTGGTGCCGAGGTCGGCGATGCGCTTTTCCAGCTCGGCGATGCGCTTTTTCTGCTCCAGCTCGTAATTCTGAAGGGCAGCCGCCTGCTTCTGGATGTCGGTGCTGAATTTTTTGAATTCGGCCTCGGCGGCCTCACGATCCTTGCGGGCCTGCTCGGCGCGCGCGGCTTCGCGATTCAGGGCCTCCTGTGCCGCGTTCAGCTTTACCTGGATCGCGAGGTCTTCCTCGGCGGCCTTGCGCAGAGATTTGTTGATCTCCGTCTGGCGTGATTCCAGCCCCGCCAGCGCCTGGCCAAGGCCGAGGATTTTGCCGCCGACGTTGATGAATTCACCCAGTTCGGTCTTTCGCACTTCGATTTTGGACTGCAGTTCGTTGTGAGTCCTGTCCACCTCGGCCAGTTCTGCCTTCTGAGTTTCGATGACCTTCAGGAGCCGTTCCTCGTCCGCTTTGAGGTTTTGCACGCGGTCGAGCCGCTGGCGCAGTTCGCCCTCGATCGCGGCTGCATCTTTCTTCGCAGCATCCGACTTCAGCTTGGCCTCTTTGACGTCTTTTTCCAGTTCCACGAGCTGCGCCTCGGCCGCCCGGGATTGCTCCTGGGCCGCCTTCAGACGTGCGGATTCCTTGTCCACCTCCGCCTGGGCTTTCATCACGCGCTCTTCCCGGACTTTGTGCGCCTCCTCCAGCTGGGTGATCTGCTGCTGGAGTTCGGCCAGCTTCTTGTTCTGCCCGTCAGTGGTGACGTTCAAGCGAGTGACAAATTGTGAGGCCTCCTCGCGTTCCTTGGTCACAGAGACGAGCTGCGCCTGGATGCCAGCCAGTTCGGTGGTCAAAGCAGGAATTTGTTTCCGCAGATTCTTTTCCTCCGCGCGTGCCCTCTCTGCGGCGGCATCAGCCTCGATGCGCTTGTGTTCGGCCACCTGCTGAGCGGCAACGGCCTTATCCGTGCGTTTTTCGGCGTCCACCGCCTTGGCTTCGATGGTTTTGACGACTTTGGTCAGCTCCACAAGCTTGGCGTTCTCCAACTTCAGTGAAGCATCCAGGGCAGCACAGTCCTTCTTCAGCCGGTCTTGGTTGCGGGTCAGCTCTGCCAGCGACTTTTCTTCGGTTTGCCGCTGCGTTTCGGTGTCTCTGAGAGCCTTGGTGGCCGTGGCGAGGCGTGCATCCACCTCAGCCAGTTCCGCCAGCCGCTTTTCAGCGATGGCAATGCGTTCCTGCACGCCCTTGAGTCGCGTTTCGGCGGCGTTTGCCTCGGCGAGTTTGGACTTGCTCTCGGCTTCCAGGTTGGCACGCCTGTCACCCAGGATCTTATCGAGATTGATCGATTCGACGCGCAGAGTTTCGACGGCGGTTTCGGAAGCCATGCGCTGAGCCAGCGAATCCTTGAGAGCCGCCGCAGCGGCGTCACGGTCTTTGATCAGGCCCGCGAGCTCGGCTTTTAAATTATCTGCTTCAGCACGTGTTTGCGTCACATTGCCACGCAGATCTGGCAGCACTGATTCAAGTTCGGCGCGCTCCTTGGCCAACCGCTGTGTTTCAGCCAGGAGTTTATCACGCTCCTGCGTGGCAGTGGTGATGGCACCGTTCAACTCGGCGTTCTGCTTGTTTGCGGCGGCCAGTTCCTTCAAACGATCTTCGAGACCTGCGGTCTGCTGCGTAAGCTCGGCCACACGGGCTTCCGCCCCGGCGATTTCCTTCTGTCGCGCGGTCAGGCGATCTTGCAGATTCTGGTGGTCTGACTCCGCTGCGGACAGTTTTTGCTGCGTGCTGGCGTGAGTCGTCGTGAGCGTGGCAATGACAGCTTCCAAGCCGCTGATTTTTTCCACCAGCGTGAGCTGCTGCTGCGAGCTTTTCTCAACGGCGGCAGCAGCGGCGGCGGCCTCTTTTTTCTTTTCAATTGCCGCGGCGAGCGACTGCTCCAGGTCCGCTTTGGCCAGCGCCACCTGCTCGGTGACTTTGCTGTGCTCAGTCTGGAGGGTTTTGAACTGCTGATCAGCGGTGGCGGCGAGTCCTTCGAGGTTCTTGGTGCGCTGCTCGGCGGCGGCGAGTTTGGATTCGCGCTCTTTGAGCTCCGTTTCTGCCAGACGCACCTGCTCGCGCAGCCTGCCCATGGCCTGGGAAAGTTCGGTCTGCTGCTCTTCAATGAGATGGACCTCTTTTTCCAACACTTCGCGACGCTGGGTGAGTGTCTGTGTCAGCAGCGTCTGCGCACGACCATGCTCCGAGGCGGCAAGCAGTTCGCGGGTGCGTTCATCGCGGTCTTTCACCAACGCGGCAACGGCGGCGAGGACTTCGGCCTTGTGGGATTCGACAGCCTTCAGCGCATCGGAAGCGTCCTTGAGCTTCGAATCGGTCGAGGCAAGATCATCGAGTTTGTTGGTGAGGTCTGCGGCCTTGTCGTCAAGTTCCTTCACCTGCGCCTGCACCTCGGCAAGGCGCGTCCCGCTCGCTGCGATCTGCGCTTCGAGATCCGCCCGGCGCTTCTCGGCCTCCAGCCGCTCCGCTTCATCGAGCTTCCGAGTGTCCTTGGCCTGCCGGTCAATGTCCGCGAGTTTCGCCAGTGCTTCCTTCTCCTGGGTGGCAAAGGCGGCTTCGGCCTCTGACTTCTGCGTGCTCAGCGCCGCAAGCTGCTGCTCGGCGGCGAGATGCTGCTGCTCCAGTTCAGTGAGCTGGGCACGCAACGCCTTCATGCGCTGCTCGGCGGTGCTCGCATCGGCCTCATGGGACTGCTGCCTGCCAAGCAGGGCGGCAATGGCGGCATCGAGCACGCCGCGCTGGCTTTCCATCTGTCCCAAGGTCTGGGTCAGGGCATTGAGGCGTTCTTCATTGCCACGCAGTTCCTCCACCCGTGCGACGATGGCTTTTTCCTCACCCCCGAGCTGTGCGATCTGGTTCTGGGCGTGCTGCACCTGCTCCTGGGCTTTCGCCAGCGAGGCGTTGACGGCCTCGATTTCATTCTGCTTCGTCTCCTGCTGTGTTTCGAGTGTCGCCAACTCGGCGCGGCGAGCATCGAGCTGCTTGTCGAGGTCCTGCAATTCAGCGCTGCGTTTTGTACGCTGCTCCGCCTCGGACTTCTGCGCGTCGGCCTGCAAGACCGTGAGGCGCTTCACTTCTGCCTCGGCATCGCTGACTTGTTTCTGCAAGGCTGCCAGCTTTTGCGCCGTGGTCGTTTCGTCCCCGGTGAGTTTTGCAACGGCGGCCTCACGAGTTTTGGCCTCCTCCGTCACCTTTTTCAGCAATTCGCTCTGCGTGGTGAAATCGCCCTGGGCCTTCGCCAGTTCCGCCTGCGTTTGGCTCAAATCGGCGCGGCAAATGCCGAGCTGCCGGTCAAGGTCCTGCAATTCGGCGCTGCGTTTCGTCTGCTGTTCAGCCTCGGATTTTTGCGCATCGGCCTGCAATGCGGTCAGCCGCTTCACTTCTGCCTCGGCGTCGCTGATCTGCTTTTGCAGTCCGGCCAGCTTCTGCGAGGCCGCGGCTTCATCCGCCGCGAGCTTGGAGACGGCGGCTTCGCGAGCCTGGGCTTCTTCCGTGGTCTGCTTGAGCGCGCTTTGCTGCGCAGCGAGCTCACTTTGAGCTTTCGCTAGATGAGTCTGCGTTTTCTTGAGTTCAGTGCTCTGCGTCTCGATCTGCTGATCGAGCCTCTGCAAATCTCCATTGCGCTTGATCTGCTGCTCGGCTTCGGACTTATGCGCATCCGCCTGCAAGGAGACAAGGCGTTGGACCACCGTTTCGGCGCTGCTGACCTGCTCCTGAAGTTCACCAAGCTTCTTCGATCTGGCCGCCTCATCGGTGATGAGCATGGCAACGGCAGCTTCACGGCGCGTCGCTTCCGCCGTGGTCTTTTCCAGCGATTCGCTGCGGCTGGCAAGATCCTCCTGAACTTTGGCCAGTTCAGTGTGCGCCTTCTGCAGGTCGGCACGCCGAGTTTCCAGCTGGGTGTCAAGATGCTGCAATTCGGAACCGCGTTGGGTACGCTGCTCGGTTTCAGCTTTCTGGGCGTCCGTCTGCAGCGCAGTGAGACGCTTCACCTCGGATTCCGCAGCGGCTGCCTGCTGCTGCAAAGCAGACAACTGTTTCGCTTTCGCAGTTTCGTCGGCTGTGAGTCTGGCCACCGCAGCTTCACGAGATTTGGCTTCCTCCGTGGTTTTGCCCAGTGCAGCCTGCTGCGCGGTGAGATTTCCCAGCGCCTGGGCAAGATCCGCCTGGGCCTTTGCCAGTTCGGTCGTTTTTGCGGCAAGCTGGCTGTCGAGCGCCTGCAGTTCTGCGCTGCGCTGTGTTTTCAGATCCGCCTCCGACTTTTGCGCGGTGGCGAGGAGCTGATTGATGGAGGCCACCTTCTCTTTCGCGGAGGCTTCCTCGGCCAGGAGTCTGGCAGTCGCGGCTTCACGCTCCTTGTGCTGCTTGTCGGCCTCTGCGTGCAGGGTCTGGAGGCCTTTTTGGGCGGTGTTCAGGTCTTCCTCGGCCTTGGTGACGAGGGTGCGGGTGGATTCAAGCTTGCTCTCGAGGTTGCTCAGGTCACGGCGTTTGGCATCAAGCTTGCCGACGTCTGTCTTCGCGTTTTCCACTTCGGCCCGAGCGCCCTGCACCTGGCCACGCAGTTTTTCGAGTTCGCTTTTGAAGCCGGTGATTTCGGCCTGGGTCTGGCTGAGTTCTTTACGGCGGACCTCCAGGGTGGCATCCAGCGAACGGATTTCATCCCGCCGCTTCTGCTCCTGCTCGCTTTCTGCCGGCAGAGAATCGCGCTGGGGGCGTTTTTCGGCGGCGTCACGCGATTCGACGGCCTGCTTGGAAGGCGGCGGAGAAACGAACGCGGAGGGCTTGGGAATCAGTGCGGGCGGCGGCGCGCTGCCACCTGGGGGACGCGGCACCTCAGTGTGGGAGCGCTGAACGACCGGCTTGGTGACCTCGATCTTGCCCGTTTCAGGGCTGGACTTGGGCAGGTCACCCTTGTCGCGTGCCGGAATGCTTTCGGTGTCGCCCTTTTTGCCATCCTCCCGGCTTGGCTGCCCCTTGGCGACTGCCACGGCTTTGGAGCCACCGTCCGAGGCCATGCCCTTCGGAGCCCGCTCCCGAAACCGGCTTTCCAACTGGCCGAACATGATGCGATCCCCCCCTTTCACCCGGAACCGCTCGACCCGCCTGCCATTGACAAAGGTGCCGTTGGAGGATTTTAGATCGACGATCTCGTAGCTGCCATCCGCCTGGCGGATGAACTCCGCGTGAAAGCTGGAAATGAAGGTGTTGTCGATGACGATGTCATTGCTGGCTTCACGTCCGATGGAAAGCCGTTCCTCGAGGATGTCGAAGACGAACTCATTTCCATCATTAAGGTTGAAGGCCAGATATGGCATGCCGGACGCGCAGAAAGGACTGAAGGGTCGAGAGAATAAGGGTGGAAAATCAGTGAATCAAACTTAATGAAATCAGTCGATAGGGAAGATGGGTGAAGAACCTATTGTTACAAAAACCACTTCGATTGCACAGCATCATTTAAGATTTCTAAAATATGAAAGCCCTGCGATTTATCCACTTTTTCGCGCCTCTGACACTGGTTTTGAGCGGTTTGAACGCTTGCGCCGCCGTTTCACCACCCACCGGGGGGGGCGGAGTGCGCCTGTCTTCGGCTCAAATTGACCGGGTGGGCAAACGAATCTGGCAGAACGAGTGCGGTGGCACCGTGGCGGGGCTGACCAGCTGGAACAGCGGGGAAGATTTCGCCTCTCTGGGCATTGGGCATTTCATCTGGTACCCGCGTGGGGGCAGCGGCCCTTTTGCCGAAAGCTTCCCGCCGCTGCTGGCTTTTCTGGCGGCCCGCGGTGTGGCCACCCCGGCCTGGGCGCGGGGCGCGTGCCCATGGCCGACCAAGGCCGCCTTTGAGGCCGACCGGGGCGGGGAACGCCAGCAGGAACTGCGGGCGCTGCTCAGCAGGACCGTCCGACAGCAGACGGAATTCATCATGGCCCGCATGGAGGCGGCGCTGCCCAAGATGCTGGCGGAAGCCCCGGCCCGGAAGCGCGCCTGGGTTGGAACGGCTTTTGGCTCACTGATGCAGACACCGGAGGGTGTTTTTTGCCTGATCGACTACGTGAATTTCAAAGGAGAAGGGACCAGTGCCAAGGAACGGTACAAGGGCCAGGGGTGGGGACTGCTCCAAGTGCTCCAGGCCATGGGCGAATCTCCCAGCAGCCGCACCCCGTGGAATGTGCAGTTTGCCGAGGCCGCCAAGCGCGTGCTCAGCCGCCGGGTGGGGAATGCCCCGCCCGAACGCCGTGAGAAGCGCTGGCTCGATGGCTGGCACAACCGGTGCGACAGCTACAAGCGGTCTCTTTGAGGCCACCTACTCCTCTTTGCGCTCGATTTTGATCTTGGGCATGGAGCCGGTCACTTTGTCCTTCAAATCTTCGAACAGGTTGCCCTCCATCTCCTTCGAGTGGCGCATGGCCAGCCCAACGACGAAGGCGATGACGAACAAGCCCGTAACGATGATGCCGGTCATGCAGCCGCTTTCGGAGGTGTCAGGATAGCTGCCGGCGGCAGGCTTTCCGTAGGCACGCCGCACCGGGCTGAGGGGACGCGCAGCAGGCGCAGGCCGGGCTGCCGCCAAGGAGGGACTAGGACTGCCGGCGGCAGGCTCGGGCAGCGATTTGGAAAAGCGTGGCGTGGCCAGGGGCTTTTCTTCCAGCACCGAAGGTGCATCTCCTGCGTAAAACACGGACTGCACATCTCCAAAGCCGACGCGGTCGCCGTCCTTGAGAAGCGCCTCCTCGATTTCGGCGCCGTTGACGCGGGTGCCATTGCTGGAGCCAAGGTCCTGCACATACACCGCGCCTTCAGATGCTTTGATGACCGCATGCCGCCCTGAGGAGGAGGGGCAGGTCAGCACGACGTTATTATCAGGGTGTCTGCCTATGGTGACGACATCACTTTCCAGCTTGTGAACGAGCGTAGTGCCGTCCTCCATGTAAAAGACTACCGAGGCCATGAGTATGGGAAATTAAGGGGGTGAATATTCGTAAAACCAGAAAAGGCACGAACAGCGGAACAGAAACTTGGGATTTTCCTGATGCAACGGGTATGTTCGCGTGTGAGAGTGAAATTTATCAGCCTCTGTGTCATGCGCACCCCAGCCGCCCCATCCCCCTTCGTTTCCCTTGCTCTTTGCATCTTGATGCTGCTGGCCCCTGCGGCCTGGCTGCAGGCCGGTGACAATGAAGACGCCGAAAAAGCCGCCAGCGCGCTGGCCTATGATCAGGAGGCGGAAGGGTACAACATCCGCGCCGAAGTCAGGACCTACATGCTCGCACCCCAACTCGGCAAAGCGACCCGCATGCAGCTTTTCAAGGGCAATGAATACTGCTTCTGCATCGCGGTGCCGAAACACTCCGGAGTCCAAGTAACCGGCGCAGTGCTCGATCTCGAAGGCAAACCCTCCGGCGACATCCTGCCTGTGCTCGACGGCTGGGGTTTTGTGCTCTTCTACAAGCCCAAGAAAACCGGCATGTACATGGTGGCGATTCACCAGACAGAGAAGGGCAAACGCAAAGAGGTGCCCTGCGCGATGGTCACCGGCTACAAGTGATCAGCCGACTTTGAAGCTGCCATCCGGCAGCTTTGTGACGGAATGCAGGACTCCGCCATCCGCCGAGTGATGCGTGAAGGTCAGCGCCTCCGCGGTGATCTGCAGATGCGTGAAGCCATGCACGTCTTGGCCAAACGGCACCTCATGCTTGCCATCGAGTTTGCGCGTCTTTGCGCCGCCACCGCCTGAGAGCAGATGCGTGGTGAAAAGGCCCTTCATCTCCAGATGCTGCAGGTCATGATCGTGACCGCACAGATAGGCGTGAACCTGATGCTTCTGAAACAGCGGCTCCCACTGCGCGATCAGTTGCTTCGTGTCGCCATGATCGCCGTTTGAGTAAAGCGGGTGGTGGCCTATCACGATGGTGAAAGGCGCGCGCGGCTTCTCCAGCTCCGCCTTGAGCCAGGCGAGCTGCTCTTTCTCCTCGGCAGCGGTGAGGCAGCCTCGCGGTTTCTTGGTCTTCTTGTCCACGCCACCTGCAATGGTCGGGAAATTGGTGTCGAGGCAGATGAACGTCGCCAGCGGCTTGGTCACAGGTCCGAGATCAAAGCGGTACCACTTCGCCGGCATCTTCCAGCGGACTCCGGGCTGCGATGCGTAAGCCAGCTGCACTTTTTCCCCGCCGGGGTTGTCATGGTAGTCATGATTTCCCAGCACGCTCCACATGGGGCCCGGGAAGATGCTGGCCGGGTACATTTTCTCGATGTCTTTCTGCCAGCGCGGAGAATCCACGCTGAAGCCCTCCTTCACGGGACCGTAAAAGTTGTCTCCCAGCAGCAGCAGGCCTTCCGGCTTCATGCCACTGTCTCCCACGAATTTCTGCATGGCACCCGCCACTTTGATCTGATCCGCTCCGCCAGTCCCAAAGTCACCGATCATGAGCAGATGAAGCGCTTCATTGGCGATCTCCGCAGCAGCCTGGGCAGGCCGCACATTCAACGCCAGGGCTGCGGAGGAGCAAAACAAGGTCTGAAGAGCGCGGCGGCGGGAAAGGGGGGCTGGATTCATCGTGCTGGCTGAAACGGCAGGCCTCGCCACTTTCTCTCATCCATGCGTTTTGCCCTTTTGCTCCTGCTTCTCAGCGGCTGCTCTCGTGATGACAAGCCTGTCATTCTCGGAGGTCGAACCATGGGCACCACCTGGAGTCTGCGCGTGGATGGTGGGGCTGGCACTATGTCTGAAAAAGAGATTCAGCAGCAGCTCGATGCGTGGGAGTCCATCCTCAGCCACTGGCGGCCTGACTCCGCCGTTTCGCACTTCAATGCCTCCGCCAGTACGGAGTGGATCGCTGTGCCGCCGGAACTCGTCGAAGTCGTTGAACTCGCGCAGCAAATGGGTGTCGATACGGATCACGCGCTCGACATCACCATTGCTCCGCTCATCGACCTGTGGGGCTTCGGTTCCAAAGGCAGGCGTGACCAGCCGCCGACCGCTGTAGAGATCGCCCAAGCCAAGGCGGAATGCGGCTGGCAGCACCTGCACATGCGCCATGAGCCCCCTGCCCTGCGCAAAGACATTCCCAGGCTGCGCATCAACGTCAGTGCCGTCGCGGAAGGCTGGGCCTTGAATCGCCTCTCGCAGCATCTGGAAGCAACCGGAGCCACGCGTTTTCTCCTGGAAATCGGCGGTGAAGTGCTGGCGCATGGGGAATGGCGCGTGGGCATCCAAACGCCTGCGGCACCGCCCGGCGAAGCCGCGCAGACCCTGCTGCTGAAAGACCGGGCCATCGCCACCAGCGGTGTCTATCGCCAGCGTTTCTCTGCGGCAGGAAAGGAATACGCGCACATTCTGGATCCGCGCACGGGGCACCCGATTGAGCACAGTCTCGCCTCTGTCAGCGTCATTCACCCCAGCGCAGCTCAGGCGGATGGCTTCGCCACGGCATTGCTGGTCCTGGGGCCGCAGGTGGGCCGTCAGCTGGCGGAAAAGCAGGGGCTGCAGGTGGTGTGGTTCGAGCGCGAAAAATGACACCTTGCTCAAAAACCACGTTGTCCTGACGGCTCCGCTCTCTGTTATCAATACTCCTGCATGTTTCACGTCGCCGAAGATCACGAAGAAGGAATGACAGGCCGCATTTCGCGGCCGCCACTGGCGCCGCGCATGCACTATGCCTTTTCGAACCAGGGCAAGATGTCCGAGTCGCCGCAGTTTGAATACCGACCGCAGCAGCAACGCATGGCGGAGCTGGTGGGTGCGGCGCTGGATGGCAACCACGCCTTTGTGTGCGAAGCGGCGACGGGCGTCGGCAAGTCGCTCGCCTACCTCGTTCCTGCCGTCACATTTGCCCTGGAGCAGAAACGCAAGGCCATCATCTGCACCCACACGATCAATCTGCAGGAGCAGCTGATCACGAAGGACATCCCCATCGTGAAACAGCTCATCGGTGATTTTCATGCCGAGATTCTCAAAGGCCGGGGCAACTACATCTGCCCCACGCGCCTCAAACGAGCGCTCAATGAGTCTGGAGATCTCTTTTCCTCCTCCGAGGCCGGAGAACTGAAGATGCTGCTCGACTGGGTGGCCGAAACCGAGGACGGCACCTTGAGTGATCTCGACTTCACGCCCAGCGCACGCGTTTGGTCGCTGGTATGCAGTGAGCCACATGCCTGCACCCCTCGCCGCTGCCCGCCTGGCAGCCGCTGCTGGTACCAAGACGTGCGCCGGCGCATGGAGCAGGCGGATGTGGTGGTGCTGAATCACACGCTCTTCTTCACCCTGCTGGCATCTGCGGATGAAACCAGCACGGAGGACTGCAACTTCCTCTTCCCGCGTGACTTCGTCATTCTGGACGAGGCGCACACCATTGAGAACGTGGCGGCGCGCGCCTTTGGTCTGCACATCAGCGAATCGAACATCAAATTTGAACTCGGCCGTCTGCACAATCCGAAGAGCCGCAAGGGCTTCTTTCAGCTCGTGGGCGACAAGGACGGCGTGCGCGAGGTGCTGCAGACTCTGGACAGCGTGGACACTTTTTTCCGCGCCGCCGAGGCTGCGTGCAAATTCAACGCCATGGGCCGTGAATTCCGCGTGCGGGAGGCCGGCCTCATTGAGGACACACTGAGCCTGCCGCTGCAACGCCTCTCCCTGCGCGCCCAAAAAGCAGGCGACGCCGTGGATCGCGAAGGGACCAAGCTGGAGCTCCTTGACCTCTCCAAGCGTCTCACGGCCATTCGTGTCGGCATCAAGGCCTTCTTGGATCAGGAAAACGAAGACCACGTGCATTGGGTGGAGCGCACCAGCCATGAGAACAAGATTGTCTCGTTCCACACGGCGCCCGTGGATGTGGCTCCCCGCCTGAAACAGATCTTCTTCAGCAGCCACAAGGCCTGCGTCTTCACCAGTGCCACGCTGGGCATCGGCGATGACACGGAGCTGAACTACTTCCGCAATCGTGTGGGCGCTGAAGACGCGCGCGCGGAATGCATCGAAAGCCCCTTCGATTTCAAGAAGCAGATGAAGCTCTATCTGCTCAAAAAAATGCCGCAGCCTAGCGAGCCTGGTTATCTCGAAAAGCTGGAGCACTGGATCACGCATTTCATCGACCTCAGCAGCGGCCGCGCCTTCATCCTCTTCACCAGCTACAGCCAGATGACCTCGCTGGCGGACAGCCTGGAAGCGCACTGCGAGAAGCGCGGCTGGCGGCTGCTGGTGCAGGGACGCGGCATGCCACGACATCAGATGCTCGCTGAATTCAAGAACGACACCCACAGCGTGCTTTGCGGCACGGACAGCTTTTGGACGGGTGTCGATGTTCCCGGCGAAGCGCTGAGCAACGTCATCATCACACGCCTGCCCTTTGCGGTGCCGGACCATCCGCTGACGGCCTCGCGCATCGAGCACCTCGAAGCCCAGGGCCTCAATCCCTTCACGGAATACAGCGTGCCCGAGGCCATCCTCAAACTCCGTCAGGGGGTGGGGCGCCTCATCCGCACCGCCACCGACAAAGGCATCTGCGCCATTTTGGACAACCGGATTCTGACGAAGCCGTATGGGCGTGCGTTTTTGTCATCTCTGCCGGAGTGTCCGACGGAGATCATGCAGTGAGTTAGCTTGGGTTATTATTTTTGTGCATATGGCCCCGGGCCAAGTGCGGTGAGAAAATCGGCAAAAGTGAGACCGAATTCAAAATCACGATGAAGATCGAATGTGAATCACCCTTCCATCAAGACCCAGCTCACCAAACCAGTTTGGCAATCAAGGCAGACAAGATTTCCAAATGAATCATGCCCAATTGGAATCGCATCGAAGGGAACTGTGCCGACGTGTGAATCAAGCGCCTTGTGGAGGTTGGGGATTTTGGACTCGTCTTTCGACAGGGTATAAAACGCTTCAACTGTCACCTCGTTTCCGCCCGGTAATTTCACGGGAGACTTGAAGGTGTCGCAGTCATTGGCTGGAATGCAACCATTCCACTTCAGTAGAAAATCGCGATAACAGGTGGGCAGCTTGGCGTGTATATATTTCTCGAATTCGGCAATACCCCGCTCATTGCACGCCGGCCCTTGCTCTTGCGCTTTAAACATAGGCTGAAAGTTTGTGATTTGCCTCCCATCACGGGAACAGCCCGCGCATCTGCTTGGCCTCATGCACGCGCTGGATGCCCAGGCTGAGGGCGGCGAAGCGCATGCTGACGTTGCGTTTCTTGCTGAAGTTCAGCGCCTGAACGAAAGCCGTTTCGAGGATGCGGTAGAGTTTGCTCATCACCTCGCCCTCGTCCCAGAAGAAGCTTTGCAGATCCTGCACCCATTCGAAGTAGGAGACGATCACGCCGCCGGCGTTGCACAGGATGTCGGGGATCACGAAGATTTCGGGGCGCTGGGCGATGATGGCGTCCGCCTCGGGTGTGGTCGGACCGTTCGCACCTTCGGCGAGAATGCGGCACTGGATTTTTGCGGCGTTGTCACCGGTGATCTGGCGCTCCATCGCGGCGGGCACCAGCACGTCGCAGGGAGTGATGAGCAACTGCTCGTTGGTGATCGCGTCTGCACCTTCGAATCCGACGATGCTGCGCGTTTTGGCCACGTGTTCGTCGAGCTTCACCAGATCAATGCCATTCGCATTGTAGAGACCGCCAAACGCATCGCTCACGGCGATCACCTTGAGTCCCATGCGGTTCAGAGATGCTGCCGCCACGGCACCGACGTTGCCGTAGCCTTGCACCACCGCCGTCGCGCCCTGGGCCGGGATGCCCACGGTATCCATGGCGCGGGAAATCAGGTAAGCCACTCCGCGACCGGTCGATTCACGCCGCCCGAGCGAACCGCCCAGCGCCACCGGCTTGCCAGTCACCACGGCTGGTACACAGTGGCCGCTTTGCAGCGAATACGTGTCCATCATCCAGGCCATGGTCTGCTCGTTCGTACCCATGTCCGGCGCAGGTATATCAATCTGCGGGCCGATGAACGGGATCAGCTCCTGGGTGTAGCGCCGTGTCACGCGCTCCAGTTCATTGAGCGAAAGGGCGCGAGGATCGCAGGTCACACCGCCTTTGGCCCCACCATACGGCAGACCGGTGAGCGCGCATTTCCAGCTCATCCACATGGCGAGAGCCCCCACTTCTCCGAGCGTCACATCCGGATGAAAGCGCACGCCGCCCTTCGTGGGCCCCAGCGTGAGATGATGCTGGACGCGGTAGCCCATGAAGACCGTGGTGCTGCCATCATCCCGTCGCACGGGCATGGCCACGCTCACGGCACGCTTCGGCATTTTGAGGCGGTCACGAGCATTTTCAGGAATGTCCAAAAAGTCGGCCACTAAATCGAACTGCTGGCAGGCCATGCGGAAAATCGGCGTATCGTATACCTGGGGGATCATGTTGCTCATGGTGCAGAAGCATACGCGGGCCGCAGAATCTGCGAGTACAGATTCTGTCATTGTCAGCAAGGTGGTCTCACATGTAAATGACTGCCATGCCCGCCGTCAAAGCACCCACCAGCCTCCGCCGCCTCTTTGATGAGATCGGCACCGTCGATCAAGTCGGCATCGAGGAGCGTGTGGCCAAGTTCACCACCCGCAGCCTCAAGAAGAAATCGAAGGTCTTCGGCCTGCGCCTCGCCGTGTCGATGGTGGATCTGACCACGCTCGAAGGCAAGGACACCCCCGGCAAAGTCGCATCCCTGTGCCAGAAGGCGCTGCGCCCCCATGACATAGGCGATATTCCGCCCACCGCCGCCGTCTGCGTCTATCCCGCGATGGTGAAGCACGCGAAGAAGCATGTCGGCGGCACCTCCGTGAAAATTGCCTCCGTCGCCACCGCCTTCCCGAGCGGACAGGCACCGCTGAAAACGCGCCTCGCTGAAGTACACGCCGCGGTGAATGACGGAGCCGATGAGATCGACATGGTGATCAATCGCGGCGCTTTTCTCAGCGGTGAATTCGGCCGCATGCAGGATGAAATCGCCGCCGTGGTTGAAGCCTGTGGTCAATCTACTCTTAAGGTCATTCTTGAAGTCAGCGAACTCGAAACCTACGACCACATCCGCGCCGCCAGCTTCCTGGCCATGCGCGTGATTCGCCCCGGCGACTTCATCAAGACCAGCACCGGCAAGACTTCCTCCAATGCCACGCTTGGCAACAATCAGGTCATGCTGGAGGCCATCCGTGATCACTTCCTCGCCACCGGCGTCCCCATTGCCATGAAACCTGCCGGGGGCATCCGCACCGCCAAGCAGGCGCTGCACTTCCTTATCGCCGTCAAAGAAACCCTCGGCGACGACTGGCTCAACAACGGCCGCTATCGCTTCGGTGCCTCCGCCTTGCTGAACGACCTGGTGCGTCAGCTCGAAAAAGAACGCACGGGCGCTTATCAGGCCCCGTGGAATTTCAGCGAAGCCACTGAAGGTTATTAACCTCTTTTCGCATGCCCAAGACCACTTCCAAAACCAACCCTGCCCGCGAACTCGTCTTCGGTGACCTGTGGGAATACGATCCGGCACCGGAGACGGCGGACCCGAAGCTGAAGCAACGCTATGATCTTTTCATCAACGGGGCGTTTGTGGCACCGAAAAAGGGCAGCTATTTCGCGACGAT
Source organism: Verrucomicrobiota bacterium (assembly GCA_017301975.1). Lineage (GTDB taxonomy): Bacteria > Verrucomicrobiota > Verrucomicrobiia > Verrucomicrobiales > Verrucomicrobiaceae > Prosthecobacter. The sequence goes on along the minus strand of JAFLEI010000005.1, from coordinate 109,351 downwards.
CAATCCGGCGAATGAAACGAAGATCGCGGACATCGCGCTGGCGGATGCTGCGGATGTGAACTCGGCGTGCATCGCCGCACAGAAGGCATTTGTGAGTGTCTGGGGCAAGATGCCGGGCAAGGAGCGTGGCAAGTATCTGTATCGCATCGCACGACTCCTCCAGGATCATGCGCGTGAGTTTGCCATCGCCGAGACCTTGGACGGCGGAAAGGCGATCAAGGAATCGCGCGATTTCGACATCCCGATGGCGGCCGCCCATTTCTTTTATCATGCAGGCTGGGCGGACAAGCTGGAGCATCTCGCGCCCGGCAGGAAGGTCGCGCCGCATGGCGTGGTGGGGCAGGTCATTCCGTGGAATTTTCCGCTGTTGATGCTCGCGTGGAAGATCGCACCCGCGCTTGCCGCAGGAAACTGCGTGGTGCTGAAACCGGCGGAGACCACCAGCATCACCGCATTGAAGTTTGGTGAGATCTGCCAGGAGGCCGGCCTGCCGAATGGCGTGGTGAACATTGTCAGCGGGGCGGCAGAAACTGGCGCAGCGGTGATCAGTCATCCACTGACGACGAAGGTGGCCTTCACGGGCAGCACGGAGGTGGGGAAAAGCATCATGCGCAGCCTCGCTGGGACGGACAAGAAGATGACCCTGGAGCTCGGTGGCAAGGCCGCCAACATCGTCTTTGATGATGCGCCGCTGGATCAGGCCGTAGAGGGCATTGTGAACGGCATCTTTTTCAATCAAGGGCATGTGTGTTGCGCCGGCTCGCGTCTGCTGGTGCAGGAAAGCGTCGCAGATGAAGTGCTGGCCAAACTGAAGCGCCGCATTGCTGTGCTGCGCGTGGGCGATCCGATGGACAAGAACACCGACCTTGGTGCGATCAACAGCCGCGAACAACTCGCGAAGATCACCGACCTCGCGAAAAGTGGTGTCACGGAAGGCGCTGAGAAGTACGACACCGGCTGCAAGCTGCCAGCAAAAGGCTTCTTTTTCCGCCCGACCATTTTCACGAACGTGAGCATGAGCCATCGCATCGCCCGCGAAGAAATTTTCGGCCCTGTGCTGAGCATCCTCACCTTCCGCACGCCCGAAGAAGCCCTCGAAAAAGCCAACAACACTCCCTATGGCCTCAGCGCCGGCGTTTGGACCGACAAGGGCAGCCGCATCCTCAAGATGAGCGCCCAGCTCAAGGCCGGCGTCGTCTGGGCCAACACTTACAACAAGTTTGATCCGACGAGTCCGTTTGGAGGATTCAAAGAGAGCGGGTTTGGCAGAGAAGGAGGGAAGCAGGGGCTGCTGGATTATCTAAGCGTTGTCTGATTCGATGCCCTTTTTTGACAGGATTCACAAGATTTCAGAATTCCAGGATTTCTCCAGACAACCAAGCTTCGCCTGAAACCTTCCCAGTTATCCCAACCCCAATCCTGTGATCCTGAAATTCTGTTAATCCTGTCCCCATTTTGCTCTTTATGTCTCATCGTCTCCTCATCACCAAAACGCCCAAATGCTACGTCGGAGGCGCCTTCATCCGCAGCGAGAGTGGACGCGTGATGGCACTGCATGATGCGTCAGACGGGTTCTTTGCGAACATCCCGCAATGCACCCGCAAGGACCTGCGCAATGCGGTGGAAGCAGCGGCGAGAGCGGGGCCGGGCTGGGCGAAGCGCTCGGCCTTCAACCGTGGACAAATCTTGTATCGCCTCGCGGAGATGATGGAGGCGCGTGCGGCGGAACTGGCAGAAGCGGTGGCACTCGGTGGTGCTTCACAAGCGCAGGCTGCTGAGCGTGAAGTCGCCGCCAGCATTGAGCGCGTGGTGCATTACGCCGGCTGGACGGACAAATATGAAGCGATTCTCGGCAGCGTGAACCCGGTGGCCTCCGCTCACTTCAATTTCACCGTCACCGAGCCTATGGGAATCATCGGAGTCATCGCCCCTGATGATTCGCCACTGCTGGCGCTGATTTCCTTGATCCTTCCCGCCATCACCAGCGGCAACTGCGTCGTGGCGCTTGCCAGCAACACGCAGCCCTATCCAAGCATTCTGCTGGGTGAAATGCTGGCGACCTGCGATCTCCCCGGTGGTGTGGTGAATCTGCTCACCGGTCTGCGCAGCGAGATGGTGCCGACCTTTGCCACGCATGAGCACATTCGCGCGCTGAGCGGGGCGGTGAACGCTGCAGACCGCAAGACTTTGAAAATGGGCGCGGCGGAGAGTGTGAAACGCGTACGCCTGCTCAAGGCTGAGGAACCCATCGACTGGTTTGACGACAAGATGCAGGGCGTGGAAGAAATCCGCGCGCTGATCGAGTTCAAGACGACCTGGCATCCGGTGGGTGCTTGAAGTTGCTCTCCTGTTCTTGTGCGTCAGATTAGCGGCTCCATGACTGCCTACCAATCTCTCTGCGAAGTTGTTTCTGAAATCTCCCTCCTCACCTCCACCGAGGCGGTGCTCGGCTGGGATCAGGAAACGTACATGCCCGCGCATGCGCTGGATCATCGCGCACGGCAGCTTTCATACATTATGGGCAAAGCCCATGGGCTTCTGACAGCGAAGAAAACCCGCACCTTGCTGGAGCGCGCTGAAGCAGAAATGCCGGAAGACCCGACACAGGCCGCGAACATCCATGGACTCCGCCGCGACATCAACCGCGCAACCAAGCTGCCGCAAAAACTCGTGGAGGAGGAAACCAATGTGTGTGCGCATGCCAAGGCGGCGTGGGCGGAGGCCCGGGAGAAATCGGACTTCGTCATGTTTGCACCGCATTTGGAGAAGGTGCTGGCCATCGCACGCAAGAAAGCGGATTTGTTTGGCTACGACGGCGAACCGTATGACGCGCTGCTGGACCTGTATGAACGCGGTGCAAAAACGCGTGAAGTGGCGGCACTGTTTGAAAAACTGCGCCCCCAGCTGGCAGAGATCGCCCGCGAGGCCGTGGCCAAATCCGCCAGCGTCAAACCCGGCGCCCTCAAAGGCCGCTATCCCATCGAGAAACAGCAGATCTTGAACCGGGAAATCGCAGAGAACTTGGGCTTCGACTTCGAGGCGGGCCGCATCGACACGACCGCGCATCCCTTCTGCACCACCCTGGGCCCCGGAGATGTCCGTCTGACGACGCGCTACGATGAGAACGATTTCCTGTCCTCGCTCTTCGGCGTCATGCATGAGGCGGGCCACGGCCTTTATGAGCAGGGGTTGCCGGGACTGGACTACGGTCTGCCGAGCGGCAGCGCCGCCTCTTTGGGCATTCACGAATCGCAGAGCCGCATGTGGGAAAATCACGTGGGCCGCAGCCGCACGTTCTGGGAGAAGTGGCTGCCCCGTGCGCAGGAGCTTTTTCCCCACCTGCGCAAAGTGAAACTGGACGCCTTCATGAAGGAGATGCTGCGCAGCGAGTTCAGCTTCATCCGCGTGGAGGCGGACGAGGCGACCTATGATCTCCACATCCTCCTCCGCTTTGGCATCGAGCGCCGACTCGTGAAGGGAGAACTGGCCGTGCACGACGTGCCCAGAGTATGGAATGAAGAGTATCGCGACCTGTTTGGAATGACACCCCCGGATGACAGCCGCGGCTGCCTGCAGGACATTCACTGGAGCATGGGCGGGCTGGGCTACTTCGCCACCTACACACTGGGAAACCTGAACGCCGCCCAGCTCTTTGCCACGGCGAAAAAGCAGCGGAAGATCGCCACGGGGCTGGAGAAATGTGACTACGCCCCGCTGCTGCTGTGGCTGCGTGACAATGTGCACAGCAAGGGAGCCGCGCTGCTTCCCCAGGAGATCATCACGCAGGCGACCGGCAAGCCAACGGATGCCAAATGGCACATCAAACACCTGCGCGAGCGCTACGTGGGCTAAGTCAGTTCGACCGCACGTGCCGGATCAGGCCGATCATGACGCCCTGAATGAGAAGTTCACGGGCGGGAAGGAGGTCGGGAAATTCGGGGTTCTCAGCCTGCAGGTAGGGCTGGGAATCCTTGACAACATAGCGTTTCAAAGTGCTCTCCCCATCGATGAGGGCGGCGACAATGTCTTTGGGGCGCGGCTCACGGATTTCGAGAATCACCAGATCGCCATCGCCGATGAGGGCGCCGATCATGGATTCTCCACGCACTTTGAGTGCGAAGCTTTTGGCGGAGCGTGGAATGCCGAGAGTGTTCACATCCACGGAGATGCATCGGTCGGCATGCTGCACCATGTCAGCCGCGGCCATGCCGGCGGGGATTTGGCCGAAGACCGGAATATCGACGATTTCCGCACGGTCCAAGTCTTCCGGAAACACCACCGCACGGGCTTTGTGCGCATGGCGCTGGATGACGCCTTTTTTTTCCAGCGCACGCAGATGGCTCATGGCAGCCGTCTGGCTGGAGAAGCCGAAGTGGCGCTGGATGTCACGCGTGGAAGGCATGACACCGTTCATGCGCTGGTAGCTGCGCAGGTATTCGAGGAGTTCCTGCTGGCGGGCCGTGAGGCGGGTGTCAGTGTCTGTGAACATGAGATTAAGATGGCTGTTCGGGCGAACATTCCCCTTCATGCTCTGTACGCAAGATGTTTTCCTGCGCCAATTTCAGCGCATAGTCGTGGCATGTTGAGTTCGCCCCCCCTGAAAATCGCCGTATTTCTACTGCTGGCCATGCACGGCCAGGCCCAGGAGGCAGCACAGATCAACCCGGCCAAAATGGATAAAACCGGGATGCTGCCTCCTCACACCAAAGTGCTGGGGGAACGTGCGGCCGCAGCCTTCGGCAAGCAGGACTGGCCGGCGGCGCGCAAGGCCTATCTGGAAATGCTGGAACTCGATGACGGCAACGCCCTCATCTGGGCCAATCTGGGCGCGGTGGAGCAGCAGGCGGGAGAAAGCAAGCAGGCCATCGAGTGCTTTGAAAAATCCGTGCAGATCAATCCGCAGCTTGCACAAACGTGGACTGCCTTGGGACTCCTGCTGCAAAAGCAGGGAGACACCTACCGGGCCATCTCGTGCTTCACCCGCGCCATTCACGAAGAACCGGAGGACGCGCGCGCCCACAATTACCTGGCCATCGCCGCCAAAGGCCTCGGCTGGACTGATGCGGCCGAGGCGGAGCTGCAGCGCGCGATCGAACTGAAGCCGGATTACGGCATCGCCCACTTCAACATGGCCCTCATGCTGCTGGAGCGTCGTCCGCCTGCCATCGAACTGGCACGCAAGCACTACGAGAAGGCGCTGGCTCTGGGAGTGGCGAAGGACGATGTGGTGGAACGCCGCCTGAAGGAGTGACGCATGGAGGAACGCACCGAATCATGGGACATCACCCCACAGCTCGATGAACTGCGCGCGCAGGGCCTGTGGCGCGAGCTGCGCCCGCTGGACGAAGTGAACGGGGTCACCGTGCGCGCCGAAGGCCGCGAGTGGATCAATTTTTCCTCCAACGACTATCTGGGTCTGGCGCAGTCCGCCGAGATGAAAGACGCCCTTGCCGAAGGCATTTCCAGATACGGCGGTGGTTCCGGAGCCTCGCGCCTCGTCTGCGGCACCCATCGCGTCCATGCGGCCCTGGAGGAGGCCCTCGCAGATTTCAAACGGACGGAGGCGGCTCTGACCTTCAGCAGCGGATTTGCCGTGGCCTTGGGCACAATCCCAGCCTTGGTAGGTCCCACTGATACGATCATTCTCGACAAGCTCTGCCATGCCAGCCTCGTGGATGCAGCGCGCCTTAGCGGAGCGACGATCCGCGTATTCCCACACAACCACCTCGAAAAACTCGAACGCCTGCTGCAGACAGCCAAAGGACGCGTGCTCGTCGTGACGGAATCGATTTTCAGCATGGACGGCGATGCCGCGCCGCTGCGGGAGATCGCAGAGCTCAAGGCCCGGTATGGCGCCTGGCTGCTGGTGGACGAAGCCCATGGAGTGGGTGTTTTGGGCCCGCAGGGGCGTGGGCTGGCCGCCGCACTCGGCGTGGATCAGCAAGTGGATCTGCATCTGGGCACCCTGAGCAAGGCCTTCGGGCTCAGCGGCGGGTATTTGGCGGCCTCACGGCAGGTCATTGACCTCCTCATCAATCGCGCCCGCAGCTTCATTTATTCCACGGCCCCCCCCGTTCATCTGGCCCATGCGATGGGTGTCATTTTGGAATTGATCCGCAATGAGCGAGGTGATGCTTTGCGGAGCCTCCTCCGAGGCGGTGTCGAGCAAACGCAAAGCGTGCTTTCCGAGATCGGCATCGCGTCACCGCCTGCCCCGAGCGCCATCCTGCCGGTCATTCTGGGCGAAGCCTCCCATGCCATGGCGATCAGCGCCCGTCTGCGTGAAGCAGGGTTCCTCATCCCCTGCATCCGTTACCCCACGGTCGCGCGCGGCAGTGCCCGGCTGCGGATCACCCTCTGCGCCGTGCACTCTGCCCCGCAGATCCATGCTTTGGGCAGCGCCCTGCGGGAGACGCTTGGAACTCAGGGCTGAGGCATCTGGCCCAGGATTTCCAGCGCCCGTCTTCTAGCATCCTTGATTTCCTGCTCGTTTAAAGAAACCCCGTTTTTGCCCGAGGCCATCAGATTGGTGCGTTCCTGGCGATGCTGCAGGAACAAAACGTGACCAAGCTCATGTGCCGTCACACGGGCCACGACGTTGTCGGTGCCGCCGGAAACCTTGTGGAATTCAGGGTTCTCGCACACCACCACCGGCTCGCCGTAAAAAAACCCATTGGGGCCCATGTCCTTCACGAAGCAGACATCGATGGCAGTGGGGCTGAATTGATTCGTTGGAATCGCCGATTTAACCCAGTCGCGGTCCTTGATGAACCACCTCTTCGGGGCGAGATCGAGAGCTCTGAGGCTCGCAACCGCCTCTAATTCGAATCGGATGCCCGCAGGTGACCAGATGGCGTTCACTTCCTCAAAGGCCGCGCGAATTCCTCTTTCCGTAAGCGTTGTTTGCAACCTGGGGTTCGTCGCGGACTGCACCAGATGCGCCCGAACCTTCAATGTGATGAGGGAAAATGGCTCATGAGAATGCAATGGAGACAACCACGCGATGAGCCCTATGGAAATCAGCAGACGAGTCATCTGAGTGGTTAATCAACTTCCACAATTCGTTCAATCCCAATATTTCAAGAAAACTGGCATAAAGCCTGCGAAAGGAAACCCTTAACTGAAAAAGGCCGCATTTAGGGGACTCTAAAATTTGTTCCATAATTGCAAAAATTGCTTTGCACGTGTGACAGCCCTGCTAATTTCGGCGGCTGAACGGCTCACGTACTATGGACTGGAACCTAGGTTCTATTCCATCCCATGCGAGTGTCCGACCTCAAACCAACCAACCTAATACCAAACTAATCAGACTATGAAATTGAATGCATTGCTGAAGACGCTGGGGTTCTTGGCACTGGCCGCCACTCCCGTCGTGGCCGGACCGTCCGCCCCCGCCCCGAAAAACCCAATCGCACCCGCTCCTGTGGACGATGATCTGGGCATCACCGCCTCGATCGGTTATGATTCCAACTACGTGTGGCGCGGCTTCAACTACGGCCAGCATTGGGTCCGTTCCGGCCTCAATGGCGCGATCCTCCTCGTCGGCGGTGCCGCTGAAGACGGCGCTGGCAGCACCTCCCTCCTCTGGGACGTTCAATATGGCTCCCTCGCAGGCGACCAGGACAGCTACTCCCCTAACTTTGTGGCTGCCACCGGCGGTGCTCTCAAAAACACGAACTCCTTCCAGCGCCTTCAGCTGGGTGCTGCCATCTCGCATGATTTCGGTCCTGCCAGCGTGAGCTTCGGCTACAGCTACATCCACAACATGGGCTCCCTCGCCAATGGCGGTGGCCTCAATCAGCTTGGCTTCCCTGTCACCGGCGGCGGCTACGGCATGAACGACATCCAGCAGCTCACCCTGGGCGTCAACACCAACCTCGGCCCGATCAATCTGGCTTCCAGCGCCAACTATGATCTGGTCAACGGTGGCTGGTACTTCGACCTGACCGCCAAGTCCACCATCGCCGTGACCGATGCCATCAGCATCGTCCCGCACGCTGGTGTGGGCTATGGCCTGAACTACAACGCTGGCCTTACCCAGGCTACCCGCAACCTCATCGGTGGCGGCGGCCTCACCGGACAAACCGCATTTCAAGGCGGCATGACTGGCTGGACCGCGCTCAACGTTGGCTTTGATTTCCCAATCAAGCTCAACAGCCGTGCGACCCTGACCCCCTACGTTGCATACAACCTGCCAATGGGTCCCGTGAGAAATCTGGCTCGTTCCACAACCACCCCCTACGCCTTTGGTCTTGGCGGCGGTCCTGCCACGGCCTTCCAGAGCGTTGTTTATTACGGCGTGACCCTCAGCGTCCGCTTCTAATAACGTTCGTTCTTTGAACGACTCAACCCTTCAAGGTTAACCTCCCGGCGCAAGCCGGGAGGTTTTTTTGTGTCCATATGTCCATAAATCCTCGTGGCAGCCCGGCTCCTTCAGAAAGGGCGCATTCGGCACCTCAGCCCGTGTCTTCGCAACGGTCGGCTCCCGCCTGGAGATTGAATGCAAATTCTCAACATCCTGCCAGCCCCGCTTGGCACAAAATTCATTCAGCGGCAGGCAGGATAAGATGGCGCATTTCCAGACAGCGATTGCGGACATCACGCGAGAGTCATCTGAAATACGAGCCGTGGGAGCATTCGCAGCACGATGGAAAGACCCAGGAACCTCAGAACTGGCTCCCCCCGCTGCGACCCCCGTCTGTTGCTTCTCTGAGGTGACGCAGGATAAAGCGCTGCCTCCAAAAAATTGAGGCTTCTCGAAGCTCCCGTGAGCAGGAGCCGGGCGATTTCTGCGCAGTCATTTGCCAAAGCAGGCTTTAAGCCCATGCCTTTTCTCGATTCGTTATGGCTATGAAGCCCAATTAGTTATCTGCCTGAAATTTATGAGAATGCATAATTTTCGATCGCTTCGATAACATGGCACGCCACCTGCTCACTCATGTTACCGCTGCTTGCCTTCCCGGCTGGTCAGCGCCTCAACACCAACAATAACTAAACTCGACCAACACATGAAGCCCAAAAGCATGACATCATTCATTGCCAAGTCGGTGACCGTTCTTGCTGCCTGTGCAGCGCTGAACGCCTCCGCCGGCACATCCGCCCCTGTTAAAAATCCTGTCCCTGTGGAAGAAAAATCAGGAGCTCTCTTCGACTCGATCGGAGCCACCTTCGACGCCGGCTACGACAGCCGCTATTACTTCCGCGGCCTTTGGTTCGCCGACAACATCATGTGGACAGCACTCAATCTCAGCGTGCCGATCACTGACAAGCTGACCTGGGGCATCGGTGGTGCCTACATCAACACCGCCGGCACTCCGTTTCTGGGTTCCAAAAGCGGTTTCCAATATTCGGAAATTGATGCCATCACCAGCCTGTCCTACGACGCGGGATGGGCTAAATTTGGAATGCAGTATCAATATTACTTCTATCCAGATAACTACGGTGGCAGCTTCAACGGTGTTCCGAATGCGACCACAGATCCAGAGTTCGCGCTCAAAGGTGCTGGTGAACTTGGCTGGACCATTGCGGTTCCGATCAAGGCCTTCAACATCTATGCCGGCTACTACTATGACTTCCGAATCAACGGTCAGTACATCTCCCTGGGTGCTGATTACACCTTCGCAGTCACCGATTGGCTGAGCATCGTTCCTTCCATCAACACGGGCTTCGGCATCGACTACTACACCGGCAATGGTAGTGCCTCCGTTGCCGGAAACGGCTTTGTTGGCAACAAAGGTCAGAGCATGGATCAAGGTCCGACCTCCGGCTTCACCCACGTTCTCTACACCCTGGCTGTGCCAGTTAAGCTGACCAAGTCCGTGACTTGGACCAGCTATGTGGCGCTGAACCACGGTGAAAAGCTTCGCACCCAGCTGAACACGACCCAGAACGAACTGTACTGGGGAACCAAGCTGAGCTTCGCGTTCTAAGCTGCCGGGGCTTCACGCCTCACATCTCTGATTATTAGGTCAAGCTCCCGATCAGTTCGTTCACTGGTCGGGAGCTTTTGTTTTGGCGCGGAACGTCTTCTCGTCTAGCTTCCGCGCCGCATGACTGAACATCCGCTCAACTGGAACTCAAACAACCTCACCCATGGCTGGCAGCGCGGCGTCAACGCCTTCTTCTGGGGCCTGGGTTTTAAGCCCGCAGATTTCGACAAGGCGCAGATCGGCATCGGCACGCCGCTGCTGGACGGCAACATCTGCAACGTCCACGCGCACGAGCTCGCCCAGCTCATCGCCCAGGGCTGCAAAGAGGCAGGTCTCATCGGCTTCCCCTTCGGCGTCTCGCCGGTGAGTGACAACATCACGCAGGGAAATGTCGGTGGTGCCGCCTCCCTGTGCTCGCGCAATCTCATGGCCAACGGCGCGGAGATGATCTGCACCTCCCACTGTTACGATGCATTGATCGGCCTGCATCATTGCGACAAAAACGGCCCGGCCTTCGCCATGGCCCTGGCCCGCACCAATTACCCCGGCCTCATCGTCAATGGCGGCAGCATCATGCCCGGCTGCCATAAGGGACACTCCACCTCCATCCTCGACGTCTACGACGCCGCTGCGAAGGAAAAACAGGGGACGATGAGCTACGAGGAGTCCGAACAGATCATCCGCACCGCCTGCCCTGGCGCGGGCGGTTGCGGCATCGCTGCTTCCTTCAACACCTGGGGCATCGCGCTGGAAGCCATGGGGCTCAGCCTGCCGGACACGTCCTCCATGCCCGCCATCGAAGCCGGCAAACGTGAGGAGTGCCTGCGCGTGGGCAAGGCCGTGCGCCGTCTGCTGGAGATGAATCTGCGCCCACGCGACATCATCACCAAGGCCTCCATCACCAACGCCATGACCGCCATCTGCGCCATCGGTGGCTCCACGAATGGCGTGCTGCACATCCTCGCTGTGGCACGTGAGGCAGGCGTCGATTTCACGCTCCGTGACGTGCAGGCCATTGGCCGCCGCACGCCTGTTCTGTGCAATTTTGCGCCTCGTGGCCGTGGCACCATGGTGGATCTGCATCGCCTTGGCGGCACCACCATGCTGCTGAAGCACCTCATGAAAACCGGACTGCTGGATGGCTCCTGCATCACCGTCACCGGTCAGACGCTGGCGGAAAATCTCGCCAATGCCGCCGAAGTTCCCTTCCCCAATGAACTCATCGCGCCCATCGAGGCGCCGTTCAAGGAATTCGCCGACATCCAGATCTGCTTTGGCAATCTGGCTCCCGAGGGTGTCGTCTTCAAAGTCTCCTCCCTGGACGAGCCCCGCTTCCGTGGCAAAGCCATCTGCTTCACGGATTCCAAAGGCGTCTCCGATGCCGCTGCTGCGGGCCGTATTCAGCCCGGTCACATTGTGGTCATTCGCGGCTGCGGTCCCGTGGCCCTTGGCATGCCCGAAATGCACGTGGCCAGCGCCGCCCTCGCCGTGCCGGAACTTTACGGCAAAGTCGCCCTCCTTTCAGACACCCGTGTCTCCGGCGTCTCCGGGGGGGCCGTGGGCGTGCATTGCAGCCCGGAAGCGGCGGTTGGCGGCCCTATCTCCGTGGTGGAAGATGGCGATGAAATCGAATTCGACCTGCTCGCCGGCACCATCCACGTCAATGCGGACCTGGATGCCCGCCCACGCGTGAACTTTCCCGTCAGCCATCCCTTCGGCTACCTCGCGGACTTCGCCGCCACGGTCACCCAGGCCCACCAAGGCTGCGTGCCTCGCTGGGTGGCTGATCGCCAATAAATCTCCTCAACTCGCCATTTTGGCCGCCAGCAGCACAGCCTCCACAAGGCTGCGCCCGTTGGCTTTCCCTTGCCATGCGATGTCGCATGCCGTGCCGTGGTCCACGCTCGTACGCGGCACCGGCAGCCCCAGGGTGGTGTTCACAGCGGTGTCAAAGGCCAGCGCCTTCAGCGGGATGAGCGCCTGGTCGTGGTAGAGGCAGATGTAGGCATCCACCGCACGGCGTTTCGGTGCGATGAAAGCCGTGTCAGGCGGCAGCGGGCCTTCAATGGCATGCCCTTTTGCGCGTGCCGCTTCGATGGCGGGAACGATGATGGATTCCTCTTCCCCACGGCCAAACAGGCCATGCTCGCCTGCATGAGGATTGAGTCCGCAGACCGCGATGCGCGGCTTCTTTCCGCGCACCCGCTGCACCGCTTCGGCGGTCAGTTCGATGACATCCAGGATGCGCTTGGTCGTCAGCGCAGGGACCACATCCTGATAGCCGATGTGGACGGTCACCAGACTGCAGATCATTTCCTCGGAGAAGAAGGTCATGCAGGAGCGCTCCGCCTTCATCTTTTCCGCAAACATTTCCGTGTGGCCGGGATAAGTGATGCCTGCGGCATGCAGAGCCTCCTTGTTCAGCGGTGCCGTGGCCACCGCAGCGACTTGGTTTGCCAGCGCGGCCTCGATGCTCTTCTCGACGTAGCGATAACCCGCTGCACCCGTCTTGGCGCTCACCGTCCCCGGCGTGAAATCTCCTGCATCAAAGCCAAAAAGATCCAGCACTGCCGGCTCGTCAATGCTTCCGCATTTGTCCGCCCATTCGATCTCGCTGATGATGCGTTTGGGAGCTGGCAGCCCGGTCTGCCTCGCACAACGCGAGAGCAGCCGCGCATCACCAAAAACCACCGGCGTGGCCAGGGCACACACCTCCGTGTTGGCGAGCAGTTGCAGACAGATTTCCGGACCGACCCCCGCAGGGTCGCCCATGGTGATGGCAATGAGTGGTTTCGGCATGAGCCGTCACTCTTGGCTCAACGCAGCACCTTGTCGAGGAACTTGGCAACGATGGCCGTGCGCTCCTCATCATAAAACTCCGCGCCCCCATGCAGGCTGCCGGGCAGCAGGATCAAAGTCACCGGCAGGCCCAGAGACTCATAGGCTTGGGCCAATTCCTGCGACTGCTGCGGCGGCATCTGCGGATCGGCATCGCCATGAATGAGCAGCAGCGGCGGATCATGCTTGTCGAGGTGCGTCACCGGACTCGCCAGCTTTGCCAGTTCCTGCTTTTTGTCCGGCGTATCACCGAGCAGCAGCTTCAGCGCAGGAATGCGGAAATCACGCCCCTTCGGAGTGCTCTGGGAAAGAATCGTTTCAAGATTCGAAGCACCATAATAGCTCACGATGACCTGCACATCGCTGCTTTGATCCAGATGCTCCCCGACTTTGCCTTCGAGCTCTGGGTTCCCGTTGCTCACGCCTACCAGCGCCGCCAGATGCCCACCGGCCGATGAACCAATGATGGCGATCTTGCTGGCATTGATGTGAAACAACCCCGCATTGGCCCGCAGAAAACGAATCGCCGCCTTGATGTCATGCACCTGCGCAGGAAACACCGCCTGCGTGGACAACCGGTAGTCCACGCTCGCAATGGCGAAACCCTTGTCATACAAGTCGGCGATCGGCACGTCCTCCTTGGATCCCGCCCGCCACCCGCCGCCATGCACATACACGATCAGCGGTGGACTCTCTCCCGGGGGACGGTGCAGATCCAGCTTCAGCGAAGTCTCGCCCACCTTGGCGAATTCAATATCCGCCTGCGTGTCCGCCTGCGCCGCCGAAATGAGTAAAAATAGGAACCAGACAAGCTTCTTCATGCTTCGATGATCATCTGCTCCGCAGGGACTTCCAGTGTGATTTTCGTCCCATAGCCCAGCCCTTCCGTCCACGGCAGCAGCAGTTCCAGGACATCCGGCTTTTGAAAATGCACGGGCTTCGTGTCCGGATGCGGGTGATAAATCCAACCACGAACCGGTGCAACTCCATCGCGATGAACGATTACATCAAAGAACGAAAAATCCTCCGCCGGGTCTTCAGGGTGCCACTTCAGCCCACGAAACGTGTGCCTCGCCCGCACCACACGATAATTCCGTGGGCTGATGCTCACATTCAGCGTGCCCGGATAAAACTCGCTCGGGTCCAGCCCCAGCGCCGCGAAGAACGGCAGTTGCATGCGAAGCGTGCCACCGGGAAACTTGGGATTCCCATTCAGCCCGGAGGCCACGCGATGGCCCTGAACGATGGTGGCTGGGATCATAAGATGATTGTTCAGATAAGTCGTGAGATCACAAGATTGCCTTTGTTCCTATTTCGTCCACTCATGCCGAATGAGTTTCATATCAATTCTAGGAGGAACTTTTGAATTAGGGTGGCACCACGCGCTGGCTGAGGATGCGATGTCGTCCGTAGAAAGCTTTGTTTCTTGGGAAGAGTTTGCTGCTCGTCGGCTTTCCAAACGGAGAACTGTTGAACTACCGGCTTTTGAGATCTCCGAAACATGCCTCAAACTGGAAAGCCTGATGGAACTCCAACCGCAACTGTTCAACGTTGCTGAGACTTTCAAGGACTATTGCGGTGCCGTGGACAAGGCGCTGGAACAATTTGGCACGCGGTTGCCAACAGAGGATGAATTGGAGACAGCAATGGGTTGCCGCCTTTTTCCTTGGGGAGACGAGCTTCCTGTCGGAATCCCTTATGGAAAGGAGACGTCTTTCAGAGGTCATCTAAAGCCCAGCATCACTGGCTTGGTTTACAATGGGGACACTTATAAGACGGAACTCACCCACTCAGCTTTGAAACTTGGGGACGGCGGTGAGGCCGTGTGCGGTGGTTATCCGTGGCCCATGGCTTGGCTGACTTTCTCACCAGCATATCGCATCGACTCGGCGGAGTTGTGTGATGACGTGCTATATGAGTTCATGCGAGAAACGGAGATCAGACAAGTCAGGCTTTAGCCAGGGCTATGCCAAAATCTGTTTGATCACATGGCAAGGCTCCACGCCCGTCAGTTTGAAATCGAGCCCCGCTTTGCTGAAGGTGAGACGTTCGTGGTCGATTCCCAAACAATGCAGGATCGTCGCCTGCAAATCGGCTACGTGAGTCTCGTCCTCGATGATGTTGAAGCCCATCTCATCCGTCGCACCCACAGTGACGCCGCCTTTGATTCCTCCGCCGGCCATCCACATCGTAAAGGCCTGCGGGTGATGATCGCGCCCAAGGCTGCGCCCCAATGACACGCTGGCTTCCACCATCGGTGTGCGGCCGAATTCACCGCCCCAGACCACCAGCGTGCTGTCGAGCAGGCCGCGTTGCTTGAGGTCCTTGATCAGCGCGGCACTGGCCTGATCCGTGATGCCGCAGTTCTTTTTCACATTGCCCGCCACATCGCTGTGGGCGTCCCAGCCTTCGTTGTAGATGTTGATGAAACGCACGCCGCGCTCGACCATACGCCGTGCCAGCAGGCAGGCGCGGGCGAAAGATGGCACCTTCGGATCGCAGCCGTACATTTTCAGCGTGGCCTCGTCTTCTTTTGTCAGATCCATCAGTTCCGGCGCGGAGCTCTGAAGCCGGTAGGCCATCTCGTAGTTCGCGATACGCGTGCCCGTTTCGCTGTCGCCATCCAGCTTGAGACGGCGCTGGTTCATCGCGTTGATGAGTTCAATCGTGTCACGCTGCGTACCCGCTTCGATGCCCTGTGGCGTGCTCACATTCAGGATGGGGTCGCCGGTGTTGCGGAAGCGCGTCCCGGAATACACGCTGGGCAGGAAGCCGCTGCTCCAGCAGGCCGCACCACCGCTGATGCCGCTGCCGGTGCTCATCACCACAAACGAGGGCAGATCGCGCGTCTCGGCGCCCAGACCATACGTGATCCACGAGCCCATGCTGGGCCTGCCCGGCTGGGAGAAGCCGGTGTTCATGTAAATCTGCGCCGGTGCGTGGTTGAACTGCGTCGTGCGGCAGGATTTCACGATGGCGATGTCGTCCACCACCGAGGCAAGGTGTGGCAGCATCTCGGAAAGCTCCGCACCACACTGTCCATGCTTCGCAAACTTGTAGCGCGGCCCGAGCACCGCGGCGTCCGGCCGGATGAAGGCGTAACGCTGCCCGCCGATGATCGAAGGCGGCAGCGGCTTGCCCTCATACTTCGTCAGCATGGGTTTGTTGTCGAACAGCTCAAGCTGCGACGGCGCACCCGCCATGAACATATGGATGACCGCTTTGGCTTTCGGCGGAAAATGCGTGGGAGCGGTGACATTCGGACTCTGTGTCACTCCATAGGCGGATTCCGCCAGCAGCGAAGCCAGGGCGATCTTGCCCGTGCCGATGGCGCAGTCCTGGAAGAAGTGACGGCGGGTGATGTTGGAAGTGTTCATGGATGCGTAATGGCTTCGTCAAGATTCAATGCCGCCCGGCTCACGTCGGACCAGAGCGCCTCGCCCTCGACCTTCCTCTCGCGCTGCTTTTGCAGGAAAGCTTTGAGCATCGCCAGTTCGTCTGGAGCTGCAGGTCGCGTGGCGACTCGGCGGAAGATGTTTTGCAGCCGATCACCATCGCTCTGCGATTCCGCCATGACCTGTTTCGCCATGGCCTGCGCGGCTTCCACAAACATCTGGTCGTTGAGCAGCGTGAGGGCCTGCAGCGGGCTGTTCGAAACTTCGCGTTTGGCGAGGCAAGATTCACCGGTGGGAGCATCAAAGGTGGTGGCCATTGCAAACGGTGCCGTGCGCTTGGTAAAGGTATACAGGCTGCGGCGATAGTGGTCCTCCCCCTCGCTCACCTTCCACTCCACTTTGCCATACGTGCCTTCAGAGGTGACACTCGCAGGCTGCGGCGGATAGACGCCCGGACCGCCCATCTTCAGTGACAGCACCCCTGCCGCTTTGAGCGCGGAATCACGAATGACTTCAGCATCCAGCCGGAAGCGAGCGCCGCGTGCCAGCAGGATGTTCTCAGGATCTTTTTGCACATGCTCAGGGGTGTTGCGGCTGCTCTGTTTATAGGTCGCGCTCGTCACAATCAGCCGGTGCAGTTTCTTCATCGACCAGCCCTGCTTCACAAACTCCACGGCCAGCCAGTCCAGCAGTTCGGGATGTGTAGGCGGATCGCTCTGATACCCGAAGTCCTCCAGCGACTTCACAATGCCGCGTCCAAAAAACGCCTGCCACTGGCGGTTGACCGTTACGCGCGCCGTGAGAGGATTCTCTGGGGCAAACAGCCACTTCGCAAAGGTGAGCCGGTTTGCGGGCGCATCCTTGGGCAGCGCAGGAAGGAACGCAGGAACACCCGGCGTCACCTCCTCCTTTGGCTGCAGGTACTCACCGCGATGATAGCGGTGCGTGATGCGCGGATTGCTCGCAGGACGTTCATCCATCACCAGTGTGGCCTGTCCACGCGGCGGACTCCTGCGCGCGGCGAGCAAAGGCGCGGCAGCCTGCTTCATTTCGTCCGCAGTCTCAAGAAAGCTCTGCAGCAGCATGTCCTGTTTTGATTTGTCTCCAGTGGCCAGCGCCTCCTCGACTTCCGCCGGCAATCCCGTCGCTTCCGCATGATCGCTGGTGGTCACGGAAACACGAAAGTGACCAAGCGGGCAGGCAAAGTGCTTTTCAAACAGCATTTTCAAATCCAGGCCGTTGGTGAGATCCACGGGCTGCTCGAAGTGAAAGACCGCCGCATGCTGCACGCCATACCCGCCCAGCACCTGCCAGCCACTGGACATCTCGCCATCCAGCGTGGCCGAGGCATTGTTCTTTTTCTTCGGCTTGGCTGCGGCTTTGGCTTTTGCCTTGGGTGCGCCGGCGGCTGAATCACTGATGCGGTCAGCCTCATCCTCGTTGGTGTCCTCGGCCCGGGCAATTTTGACGCGTTCACCGTTTTGCACAGCCTGCAGTTCACTCATGAAAAAGCCGCCGAGCGGGCCTTCGTAGTTGGTGAGCCCAGGTCCGTCATTTGGGAGGCTGGAATGTGAAGTCACCTCGATGCGCAGCGCACGCACCCCCTTGATCGGTGCCTTGAAGCTGAGATCATAGACATCGCTCTTGGAAATATCGCCGCTGCCGAGGATGAAGCCATCCGCCTGCTGCTCCAGATGCGGCATGGCCGTTGCCATCTTCGTCGGGCGAATGACTTCCCACTTCGAAGCCCGGTGCGATGCACCTTCAACCCATCCCGCAAAACGGCTTTCCATCGCCGCGTTGCCACCGGGAAACTTCGCGGGCAGTTCAGCCTCAAGTTTGGCAATCTTGGCCGCCTGCGCCTTGCGCTGCGCCTCCACCTCAGGTGTCGGAATGAAATAGGTCGGTTCGTTGGCGTTGTTTAGCAGCGCCAGAGTGCGGTAATAGTCCGTGTGAAGGATGGGATCGTACTTGTGTGTGTGGCACTGGCAGCAGTTCATCGTCAGGCCCATCCAGGTCGTACCCGTGACTCCGACTCGGTCCACCATGGCGTAAAACCGGTACTCGTTTGGATCAATGCCACCTTCCTCATTCAGCATCGTGTTGCGATGAAAACCCGTGGCAATGAGATCCTCCGACGTCGCCTTTGGCAGCATGTCCCCAGCGAGCTGTTTGATGCTGAACTGATCAAAAGGCATGTCCGCGTTCAGTGCTCGCACCACCCAGTCGCGATACGGCCAGATCTGCCGCGGCCTGTCTTTCTCAAAACCGTTTGTGTCCGCATAGCGGGCGAGGTCCAGCCAGCGCCGTGCCCAGCGTTCCCCATACTGTTTGGAGGCCAGCAGGTGGTCCACCAGCTTGTCATAGGCATCAGGTGCCTTGTCATTCACAAAAGCGTCCGCCTCCGCAGGTGTCGGCGGCAGGCCCGTGAGATCCAGATAAACACGCCGCACCAGCGTGAAGCGATCCGCCTCCGCCGAAGGCTGCAAACCCTCCTTCTTCAGCCGGTCCAGGATGAAGGCGTCGATCGGATGCATGCCAGGGATCGGCAGCGCTGCCTGCTTGGGCGGCACATAGGCCCAGTGCGCTTCATACGGCGCCCCTTCCGCAACCCACAGCTTCAGAATGTTCTTCGCGCTCTCCGGCAGGACGGATTTCGTGTGAGGCGGCGGCATGACTTCATCCTCATCCGTCGAGAAAACGCGCTTGATGACTTCGCTCGCGTCCGGCTTGCCCGGCACAACGGCCAACTCCCCCGACTTCCCTTTTCCAATCGCCGCATCCCGCAGATCCAGCCGCAGTTTGCCTTTGCGCCCCTGATCATCCATGCCGTGGCATTTGAAACAATGCTGCGCCAGCACCGGACGCACGTCGCGATTGAAATCGACGGCGAATGCGGCGGCTGGCAGTCCAAGGCAGAAAAGGAGGGCGTGGCGTGTCATTGCAGTCGGTTGAAAACGCCTTGAACGGGCGGTTTCTGACCACAAGACTCGCCACGAGCAGGATCAGCCAACAAAAAGCCGGGCCAAGGCTGTCGAATGAGGGCATCTGGCAGCTCAGTTCGGCTCTTACTAGTTCTTCACCTTCATCTCCACGGGCTGATCCTCCTCCTTTTCTGCAAAGGAGACGCTGGCAGATCCCCAGCGCGGGTGCTGCGTTTTAGAATCCGTCCAATAGACCAGGCAGAAGGCCTTTCCTTCGGGGCGGTTTTCCAGAACGACCAGGCCTTGGTCATCCGTCACCGCCTGTCGGGCCGCCCACGTTTCCTTGTCGAAGCGTGCATGCTTCTCTGCGTCTTCCACATGCAGATTTTCCCGGCCCAATGTCGTCATGCCAATTCCAGGCAGTGAAATTTTGACGGTGGCTCCAGCAGCCGGGCTGCCATCGGGGAGCAAAACTCGCACGGTTCTTTTCGTGCAGGGTTTCGTGTTAAGAGTGACGCTCACCCTTTCAGATGAACCGGACACATTCACCAGAGTCGGACTTTCGATGCTCACATGGCCAAAAGGGCCGCAGGTGATCCAGCCTTTGCCGAGACCCGTCAGACTCACCATCCCCCGGGGCATGCCTTTGAAGTGAAAGCGGCCATCACTCCCCACAGGAGCCCACGCCATCCACGGAACAATGGGAGGCGTACCTTTCATGATTTGATTCATGACTCCATCGGATTTGACAAAGACTTTTGCCACCACGCATCCGGTGCCTTTTTCGTCAGCAGGCAAACCTTCGATTTTCCCGTCGATCTCCACCCCTGGAGTGAGGCTCAGCGCACCTTTGACTTCCGGGGCACCCTCCTTGGATGTGCCAATGGCATTGGAGAAAAGCATCTTGCCCTCAGCTGTCATGCCCCCCAGCACAAAGTGGCTGCCATGCTCAAGCGCGAGCTTCGTCTTCAGGACGCCGCCTTCGATGGGCTGCTTCTCCGCGACCATGCCCGTGCTGCTGCAGGCAGACCATTGGACGATGGGGCTGGCGATCGTCACATCCACCAGAGTCTCGGGATAAATCCGCAGTTCGGGCTTGGTGCCATCCATCACCTCGGACTTGCGGGACCTGCCACCAGCCTGCGCAGTGCAGAGGATCTGGAGACCGTAGGCTTTCCGGCCCGCTACCGGCATGCGGGGGAAGGACAGCATGGCTTTGCCATTTCCATCGCTGACAAGAGGTGAGGGCGGACCCAGAGCTTTTGCCAGCCCCATGGGAGTGCGTGCGTGGTCCACAAAATCAAGGATCTCGATCTTCACTCCGGGCACAGGCTTCTTTTCAGCATCCACCGTGGTGATCTCAATCCTGCCCTGCGGCCCGTCGACGTAAACCGGAGGTGGTGCCGGGGCACCCGAAACTTCCGCGCGTGTTTTGAATGTGAAATCCGCTTTGTCCAAAGCAATGTCCTCCAGGATCAACGGCGCAGAGTCATCCCCCGCCTTCACTTCAAAGCGCATCCACCTTCCTGCATCACGCGGCTTCTCCATGCCGGGACGAGTGGGCAGGACGCTGAAGGACACTTGATAGATTCCCGGTGACAATGGCTCGGTCATGAAGCGTCCGTCTTTGTCCGGCATTCGCATGCCTGGCACGAAACCGCCTCCATTGGAATTGATGGAAAGGTTGGTCAGATAATCCTCGGAGCGCATTGCATATCCTTCCGGCAAAACGATCCGTCCTTGCACCGAGCGCACTGCGCCCACCTGCTTTTGCCGCAGGCTGGCACCGAGCACGATTTCCCGGGATTTCTGCGGTCCAGCACCCAGCGTAACCGGCGCTACCGAGAAATAATCCCGGTTCACCGTCATTCCGCTGAAGCTCGCCCCCGGCACCAGCCTGTCGATCTTGTAGCCACCCGTTTTGTCTGTGGTGAACTTGATTTCATGAACAATCTTGAAGGTATCGGCTGCGGGTCTCAAATAGGCATCGCACCCGGCATGGAGCGTCACGGTCGTGTCAGCAAGAGCACTGCCATCTTCGCGGAGCATTCGGCCACTCAGGGACGCCCAACGCTCCAGTTTGAAGACCGTGCCGGGCTTCATGTCCTGTGCACGTATCCGCGCCAGACCGGCGGCGGGATGCATGGCCACCACCCACTGCTTGTCCTTCAGAAGTGGGTCCACATCTGGCAGGCTGAAATCTCCACCTGCCTGCGAACTGGCCACACTGAGGAAAAACTTGCCATACGCCAGCTTCGACCGGTCCGACTTCAAGGTCGCGAGCGTGATCGGTTCCTTGCCCTCATCGAGTCTCACCGCATCCTCCACCACCCAGACCAGGGCGTCCTTCACGGGCTTGTCATCTGCATCCACCACCTTGCCGGGGATTCGCTCCAAGGGTTCCAGCGCCGCATCAAACTCCATCTCGCGCCCGGCGATTTTAAGACGCTTTGACTGCGGGCTCATGCCTGGAGCCCATGCACGCACGATGATCTCGCTCGCATCTCTCACCTTCAGAGGCAGACGGTAGGCGCCCGCTTCATCGGTCTTCACAAAAGGCTTCTTCCAGTCAAAGCGGCTGCTGTAGGGAAATTTGTTTTCAATGCCGAAAAACACCTGTGCACCTTTGACGGGCCTGCCATCACGCTTGTCCGTGATTTTGCCCACCACCCAGGATACTTTCGGCAGCACGAGGCGCCGCACAGTATCCTGGCTGATGCCTTGGAAGACGACCAGATTTGACTCCGCGTAGTCGGCCTGCGTGGCGCTAAGATTCATGGAGGCCGCTTGCGGGACCGCCTCGAACCGAAATTTGCCGTCTTCGCCGGTCACCTGGCTTTTCTGATCGGCCCGTGTCGTCAGGTGGATGATCAGTCTCACCGCCGCCCCCTTCACAGGCTTGTCGGACTCATCCACGACGATGCCAGTCACGGTCGTCAATGCGGCGGTCTCGGCAGCCTTGGCAGAGTCTTGCGTCACCGCCTTCTTCAGATCTTCCGCGGGCGAACGAGTCAAGCCGATCACCGCCATCACACCAAAGGCCCCCATTCCGAACACCCAGCGTGTCCGCCGTCCACGTGCGATGTCCATGAGCCCCTCGATACGACGGCGCAAATCCTTGGGGTTCGCCGAAATGCCAAGCAGCGCGGCGGAGGCAAAACCCACCAGCCAGCCCGCCGCCGCGTGATTCGAGAAACCGAGCAGCATCTCCCCAAACCGCTGCACCCCCCTGGCATCCGTGCAGCGCAGCGCATGGGCATCCGCCGCCATTTCAGCCTCAGCGCGCAGCCTGCGCGCCGCGATCCATGCCACGGGGTTGAACCAGTGCAGAGCGATCACACAGGAGGAGAGAATCTGCGCCCAAAGGTCACGCCTTTTGAAATGTGCCAGCTCATGGAGCAGGATGAGTTTTAAAGCAGCCGCATCTCTCCCCGCCGCGACCTGCCTTGGCAGCAGAATCACCGGCCGCAGAATGCCAAAAAGGGACGGCGCGGAGACGGCATCCGTGACGAGCAAGCGCGGCGCAGTGCGGACATCCGCAAGTCGGCAGGCTTCATCTAAAACCGCACTGACTTCGAGAAAGGCCTCGCTGGCATCTTTACGAATGCGACGCAGCAACCTCAGGTGCAACACCAGCATCACACCGAAGACCGCCACGACTCCGCAGAGCCACAGAAAAGCCAGCTTCTGCCTCAGCGACCAGAAAGGCGTCTCTACCACCATTACCCGCGGCTGAACCGTGGGTCTGACCACGCTTTTCATTTCCGGCCAAGTCTGCTCATTGCTGACGCTCGGCGCTTCAACAACAGGCGCCTCTACTACTGCCAGTTCCTCCACAACCGCCAGTGGCGCGGGCATGGGTTCAAGCATCGCAGGCACATCCGTAAGCCCGTCGAGCGAGAGGGAAAAATGGCCGAGGTCCGGCACCATGAAGCGCAGCAGCACCAGCAGCCACAGCCCATGCCGCCATGCGGGTGAAAGATGGCGGTGCAGCAGGAGAAGCACCAGCCCGACGACCGAGGCGAGAAGTGTGCCCTTCCACGAGAGGAGCATCAGCGCCTGCGACCAGTTTTCGATCGATTCAATGAGTGTGGTCATGAGCTTTTAGGAATTGGGTTTGATCTGCTCCAGCAGCGCCTTGAGTTCGGCGATGTCCTTCTTGGTCAGGGAGTGATGCTCCGCCACGTGCGCGACGAGCGGCTGCAATGCGCCGCCAAAAATTCGGTCCAGAAAGCTCCGCGTCTCCTCCGCCACGCACGCGGAGCGCTCCACAGCCGGGGTATAAAGAAAGCGGTTCCCCTGCGGCTCCGTGTTCAGCGCGCCCTTCGCGGTGAGCCGCGCCAGCAGTGTCACCACCGTGGCACGCTTCCATCCCCTGCCCTCCTCCAGCAGAGAAACGATCTCTTGGGAGGTGCGTGGAGATTTCTCCCACAGCAGCTCCATGATGTCCCACTCCGCTTCGGTGATCGCCACCGATGCCTGCGGCTTGGGTGCCGGCTTCTGAACATGTTTTTTGCTCATGTTTACAAATGTAGTCAGTTTCGCCTACATTTGTAAACAATTATTCTCACCGGCTTCTCTTTGCAGCCTTCGTCCGCTATCGCTGCCTCCTCCGGCGCAGCACCAGGCCGGTCAGGCCCAGCAGCAGCAGCAGCGCTCGGGAGGGCTCGGGCACGACAACGATGATGCCGTAGTTGGCAAAGAGCGCGGTGTCATAGAGCAGCCCGGAAAGGCTGAGGTCGGGCAGGTCCAGGTCTCCCAGCAGACCACCGTTGCGGTACTCGCCGCCAACGCTGTAGCCGTTGGCGGTCAGTGTTGACCAGTCGAGGAGGTTGAACACATCTCCGAACTCAGGCTTGTAGTCGGTGCCGCTGTTGTTGGTGAAGCTGATGAGCCCGCCGCTGTGAAGAGTCAGCGAACCCGACACCGTCACGCGGTCATGGTTGCCACTCTTCTGGGAGTCAAAGAAAGAGGCCTGGCTGTTGAGATAGGTGGAAAAGTCACCCGCACCCAGATGCGCGGAGAAGTTCCCCGCATC
Source organism: Verrucomicrobiota bacterium (assembly GCA_017301975.1). GTDB lineage: Bacteria > Verrucomicrobiota > Verrucomicrobiia > Verrucomicrobiales > Verrucomicrobiaceae > Prosthecobacter. The sequence continues at coordinate 85,227 of JAFLEI010000005.1, read as the reverse complement.
ATTGTAGTCCGCCCCGCTGGTGGCTCCCATCTGGAGCGTGAGGCGCACAGCTCCAGAACTGTCACCGGCAAGTTCAAGATTGCCGTTCACCGTCAGCACCCCGATACCGTCGCCAGCGGTGCCGATGGCCGAAGGATCAGAGGACATGCCCGGGCGCAGCGTGCCGGCACCGCCGTCCGTGCCGATGATCAGGCTGCCTGTTCCCGTCACCACTGTACCGGAACCGCTCACCGGGCCGTCAAAGGTGAAATCACCCGCATTCGATGCGGAGAAATCAAAGGCGGCTCCTTGGGCGACCTCAATCCAGCTTGTGGCGCTGATGTCCGCATCTTCTGCGACCGCCAGCGTGCCGGCCGAAACCGTCGTCTTGCCCGTGTAAGCAGTGCCGGGGTTGGTAAGTGTCACGGTGCCGTCTCCCTGCTTGTCCACGCTGAGCACGTCGCCGGGCTGCGCCGCAGTGATCGCCCCGGAAATGAGAACTCCACCCCCGGCATCATTCGATGCGGAGGTGAGGATCAGCTCCCGGATGTTGTCCACGCCCGGCAGCGTGCTGTGCTGCAGCGTGATGGCTCCCGCAAACTCCGTGGTACCTGTGGTGAAGGTGCCGCCAATGACCGTGGCTCCCGTGCCGTTCGTGTCATTGATGTCGATGGCCGTGCTGATGCTCAGACCTGAAGCACCGGCCAGCAGGCCCACATCTGCATTGGCCTGATCCGCGAGCCAGTAAACGGGATCGGTTCCATCTCCATTGACCACCGTGACATCCGCTGATGCCATGAAGTAGAGGCCGCCGGCCTGCGTGCTGCCGGAGGTGACGCCGATGCTTGTGCCGTAGAGCATTTCCGTGGTTTCATCAAAATCAGAGGCGCGCACCAGATTCATATGCGTGCCCGTCGGGTCAAGGCTGACAACTTGATAAACGCCGTTGCGCTCAGGATCATCCCCTTCGTCCTTCACGAGGATGCGCTTGCCGATGTCCGCCGTGGTGATGGTCACGCCATCCACCAAGGTCGAAACATTCAGGAAAGCACCGTTGCCCACACCGCCTGCACCATTGCTGGAACCGTCAAAGCTGCCTCCTGTGGCGGCCGTGATCAGGCTGCGCGTGGTGGCCACATAGGCCGCCGTGCTCAGTTCCCTGCGCGTGTCGCCGAGCTCAACCACCGTGGTCGAGAGCGCCCCGCTGTTGAACACGCTCAGCGTTCCCTGCCGGACCACCGTGCCGCCGTCGATGGCCGCACCCGCGGCCCAGATGCCGCTCGAGTTGTAGGTGTTCGCAGCACGCAACTCCACGGTGCCGCTGCCGATCTTGATCAACGATGCTGCACCGGAGTAGCCACCATCTAAAACGCCATCGCCAAACTGGAAAGTCGATGAGCCATCAGCCTCAAAGAAAACATTGGTGGAGTAGTCCTGAAAGAGCTTCACGGTGCCACCCGTGCCAAACCCATAAGTCCCCGAGGTCGCCCGTGTGCCGATTACGGTAATACCTTCATCATTGCCGTTGAAGTAGTTCATGACCACCGGATTGACCACTGCCGTGGCGGTGCCGTCGAGCAGCAGTTCCAGCCGCGTGTCCGCCGGACTGCCCGCGATCAAAGGGATGCCGCCGAGATTGATCTGGTTGGAGGCATTGCCAAAGGCCGTGTTGCTGCCGCCGATCAGAGTTCCCTGAAACACGGCCAGATTGTACTCCCCGGCAAGAAACGTGTTGTTGCCAGACAGGCGCTGCGAGCCGTAGCCGACCTTGTAAAAGAACCCGCCGGAACCGTCATTTCCAAGGTGGTTCACCGTTTGAATCACACCGGCAAAATCAGCGCCCATGCTGTTGTCCGCACCGACCCTGAAACTCGAATTTTCGATGTTCACCACTGCACCACTCCCTCCAGACAGCGAGCCGATGGTGACATCGAACCCGATCTGCGCGTGATCCCAGTAGGAGCTTAGTTTTGCACCGCTGCTGATGTCGAAACGTGAATGGGATGAGAAGGAGTTGTTCGACCCGGCAAACAAAGTGCCCGCCTCCACCGTCGTGGTGCCGGTGTAGCTGCTGAAGGCATCGGCGATGTCGCCGCCGCCGGTGCTGGCACCGAAGACCGTCTCACCCGCGCCGGTTTTCACCACGTTCAGCACGCCTTGATTGCTCAACGTCTCGCCAAAAGTTAGCCCGTCAGCCAGCCCCACCCCCACATCCTGAAAGTTCAGCCCTGTTCTGGAGGCGTCCGCAGAAAAGGTGATCGTGGCATCCGTGAATGCGGCGTTTTCAATCTTCGCGGTCGTGGCCGCACCCGAAATGCCGACAAAGAGGAAATTCTGGGTGAATGTCTTGTCGATGCCCGCGATTTGGAGATGCCCTTGCGAAGCAAACTTCACCAGATTGTCATTCAGCGCATAGACATTTCCCAGCCGGACGATGGCAATCCGGTCGGCGTCATCCGCGCCATTGCCGGAGCTGTTGTTGGTGATGAGCAGATCCCCCGTCCAGCCACGGTTGTCCCCGTTCAAGCCGAAAATGGCGTTCATCACGAAGTCATCATAAGGATAGTTCAGACTTCCGTTGGTGGCGTTGCCATTGCCTCCTTGGACCACGTTGGTCGAAACGTTCCTGTTACCGAGGATGTCGCCATTGAAATTGATAAACACCGTTTCCTCATTGGTCGGGGCGCCAGTGGAGCGGGTGTCATTCCGGGTGTTCGAGGAATTTCCGCTGGTATTGGTGCTGTCACGCACGTCGTCCTGATAGTAAAGCTCCACGTCATCCTGCAGCGTGAGCGTGCCGTTGTAGTTGATCACATCCGCATGGGCCAGGTAACGGGCGCCGATGCGCTTGAGCTGGTTGCCCAGACCGGAGTCATCCCGGACGATGATGTTCTGGAAGATGTTGGTCACATCTCGATAGCCCCCCTCATCACGGAAAAGCAGCTGTGCGGCGGTGGTGCCGGTTACAAATTCACCCGCCAGCTCAGCCGCCAGATTGTGTCCGAGGATGATGGGCATCGTTCCAACGCCAAGGGGGTTGCCCGCGCTGAACATTTCCACCGTTCCTTCACTGATGATCATCTGCCCCGTCCACTCCGGGCTGCTTTCACGGAATCCCAGATACCCGGCTCCCACCTTGATAATGCCACCGTCACCCGTGAGGTAACCACCGTCATCATTGAAATAGACGGTGTCACGGTTGTTGATCACCGTCGCCCCGGCCAGCGTGTCAGCGGTCTGCACCCCGTCTGGTGTTCCGGCATGACCAAGACTGTTGAACTGGAAGACGCCGCGGAAATAGGTGTTGAAGTCATGCGGGGCACCCGTGGTGTTTTCCGGCGCCAGATCCAGCGTGCTGCCGCCTTCAAAGGTAAACCATTCCTGAATGTAGAAACTCTGGTTCGAGGAGTTCGTCACGGTGCCCGGATGAATCGCCAGCGTCGCTCCGCTGTGCACCGTCGTCCCGTCCAGGAAAGCGAGGTTCGAGCCAAACGGGTTCACCGTGGCGCCAGCCTGTGCCAGCGGCTCCCACCTGAGGGTGCCTTCCCGGACATCAGTCAGTCCACTGTAGGTGTTGTTCACTCCGCGCAGGATCAGCGTCCCATCGCCCGTCTTGTCGATCCTTCCCACCGCCGGATTCGTGGCATAGCCGGCGATCACATTGGATTCGGAGGCGATCACTCCACCATACGTCAGCGTAGTTCCAGCGGCTACATTCAGCTCCCCGCCATTGCCGCCGAGGGTGATCCCACGGTTGCTGTCGAGCGTCACGTCCGCTGTCGTCAGCAAGGTGCCGCCATTGATGTAAATGCTGTCCGCCTTGGCTGCATCTGGCGCTGTCCCGAGATTGGCGTCACTGGAAATGCTCAGCGTTCCACCATTGAGGAAAGTCCGGCCGGTATAGGTGTTGGCACCAGAAAGCACCAGCAGTCCGGAACCGGTCTTCACCAGCGCATTGCCGGCGCTGCTGCCGGCGTTGTCTGCAATGATGGAACTGATTGTCAGCGCCGATGCGCCATAATGATGAATGATCAGGTCGGCGTTCACGCCCGCACTGAGAGCGCCGCCGGTGATGGTTTTGCCGGATGTGCCGGTGGCCACCAGTGAACTGACCATGATGCCGCCACCGCTGACCACCAGCCCTCCGGCGCCCGCTGTGATCGTTCCCGCGTTATCCGCGTCAAAGTGAATCGTATGCACCTGAGCTCCTGCTCCTGTGGTTCCGGTGAAGCCCACGGCTTCGCTGACATCGCCGCCGTTCGTCCAGGCGGAAACATTGTCCGTGTTTTCACGGGTGCTTCCCGCAAAGGCACTGAGGTCTCCCGCCGTGGTCATCGCGAAATCAATCGCATTCAGCGTGTAGCTGCCCGCAGCAGCATTGTAGGCATAGCTGTTGCCATAAGTCGCCCAGGTGATGGCCGTGCCATCGGCGGGGGCGCCGGCGCCCTGCAGGCTGATGACTGAGGTGCCTCCGTTGCCGTTTTCCACAAAATTCACGGTCCCGCCCGAAACACGATTCAGAGCGATGGCGCTGGAGCCAATGTTCATCGTGGTGATGCGTCCTTCCTTGGAGGTGACGATCACATCCGTGCCGCCGGCTGCGATGACTGTCTGCGCCACTGGAAAGGCGGGATCCACCACCACTGCGGCCCCGGTGTAATTGGCCGTTTCATCCTGAATGGAGCTGGCCCCATCCATCTCGATGCCCCCGCCCGCCAGGATGATCATGGCTCCATCGTCAAAACGGCGGCCCGTGGCATTGCCATAGTTCGTCAGCCGCAGCAGGCCGCCGGACATGTTGAGCTGCTCCACATCCCCGTTCTGCGCATCGCCATTCACGTCGTTCTGGCCGTTGTAGTTCACCACGCCGCGGCCGATTTTCGTGAATGAGGTATGTGAGTCCGTGTCCGTGTCATCCAGGCGATAATTGAGCTCCACCGTGCCGCCGCCTGCCGCATACACCGTCAGGTCTCGCACAAACCGGTTGGCCGAGCTCGCTCCAGTAAAAACAATGCGGTCCGTGCCATCGCCAAAGGTCACGGTACCCGAGGTGTTTGTGCCCGCCAGCATGTCGTTGCCGCGGCCGTTGAAGTTGTTGCTCCCATCTCCGCCAATGTCGATGCGGCTGATATTGAGCACCTGCCCCGCCTTGGTCAGAATGAGGGCCGCGTTCTGAGTTCCGTTGTTGGTACCGCCGTAGGAGCCGCTCAGGCGCAGGCCGCTCTGGCTGTCGGCCGGGTTGAGTCTTTCCGCCGCCAGCGTGGTCCAGAAATTGCCCTCTCCTTCGTACCGCAGCATGCCCTGCTCCACCCGGATCTGGCCGGCCGCATTCCACTGCTGGCGCACGTTGACGATCATCTCATTGCTTCCTCCAATCTGGAAGCGCAGCACCTGGTTCTCGTTGTCAGAGGTCACTGGCGCGGAGACCACGCCGTTCACATTGTCACTGAACTGCCCGTTGATGTTGAGGATGCCCCCTGCGGAGTTGCCGGCGATGGCGCCAACCATCCTCGCATCATTGAGGTAGATGTCCGGATTGATCGCATTGGCCGCTTCGTTGCCATAAATATTGCCGTTGAGGTTCAGCGTGTCGCGGGCGTTGACTCCGAGGCGGGCCGTGAACACCCAGTTTCCAAGATCATCCAGTGTGTCGATGATGACATCGCCACCCCAGGTGTTGTTGCCTCCGTTGCTGTAGAGCACGCTGCGGGAGGCGTCGATCGCGCCCACATACAAGTCGGGTGGTGTCGCGCTGATGGTGGAGTTGAGAACGTTGGTGCCCAGTTCGAGGTAAAGCGCTCCAGAGCCGTCGATCTTAACCAGCGAGGATCCGCCGAGGGCGTTTTGATCGCGAATGACGAGCGTGCCCTCCGCGATGTTGGTGTCGCCCGTGTAGGTGTTGGAATTGTCGAAATAAACCGCCTGCGCCCCCGCTTTCGTCAGGCCGCCGCTGCCCTGAATGGTCGAGCGGATCAGCGCGCTGTTACCGCTTTCATTGACGATGATGGCCTCCCGTGTGCCGAAGTCCAGATATCCGCCCGCGATGTACTGGTTGCTGCCGGGGCTCGTGCCATTGACGTCACGCCCAAAGAGCAGCATGCCGGATCCATTGGTGTCCACTCCGATGCCATTGCTGGCTCCGAGTGAATCGCCCAGATAGAGGGTCACGTCCGCGTTGAGCACCAGCACGGAGCCAATTTCGTTGGTGTTGCTGCTGTTGGAGGTGGAGGTCGGAGTGTTGGTGCCGAAGCGGAGTGAATTCATCGCCACGTTGGCAGTGATTCGATTCGGGCGGGCGCCATACCAGTCCACGTCGCCATCACGCGTGACGTTGTAGTTGAGCATGAAATTCTGATTCACGCCGTAGAGCACGGTGTAATCACCGTCGAGAAGCCCGTTCACCGGCAGGTTGGAACTGAGCAGATACTCCGTGTCGAAATCCAGCGGCCTCAGTTCCGTCGGGTTCAGGCTGTCAAAGGTCATGAAATGATTGGAGATGTTGTTCACACCGCCGAAGGCCCCCAGAACGATGGACTGGGTTGTCGTGCCATTGCCCGTTCCACCGCCATACTTTTCCACTCCTGCGGCATCCGTGATGTACAAGCGCGCCTTGCCGCCTGATAGCGAGCCAAAAGCGCTGGGAGCGTTGTCGAGCACCTGAAACTGCGTGATCGAACCCGCCTCGCGGCTGTAGCTGGCAAAGGTCAATGTGGTGAGCTGGGGCGAGGAGTCGTCCAGATCAAAATTCACCTTCCCTGAGCCCGTGTCCTGGATCAAAGCACCCAGGCTTTCATTGACGGCGGCACTGCCGTTGCCAGTCAAGCGCAGGCGTCCGCTTCCTCGCAGCTGCAGCACGGTGCTGTTGCCCAGGCGGCCCACTCCATCGGTGCCCTGATCCAGCACGGACACCGAGTTGTCCAGATACACACTGCCGTCTCGGCTGATCACCAGCCTGCCAAGCGAGGAGAGCGCTCCGTTGGCTCCCGCAAGGACAAGTCCGCCTTGAGAATTGACCGCCTGGGTGCCGGGACCGGCACGCTGCACATAGATGTCACCGGAAATCGTGTTGTTGGCCGTCAGGATCAGAGCCCCGGTGTTGACTTTGCTGAAGCCCCCCGTGCCACTGATGGTGCCGGAGACAAAATGTTCCTCGGGCGCGGTTCGATTGCTCGAAGTGCTGTCATTGACATCAAAGATGTTCGTCGTCGCATCTCCGGTGAAGTTGATGTTGCCGCTCCAGATGATCTGGCCCGCCCCGGTCGTCACGATCGTTCCAAGATCGCTGACGATCCAACCGCCGTTCACATTGAGCGTGGCCGTCTGGGTGGACTCGGTATTGATCAGATACAGCCGCGGAAACACCCGAAAGCCGGTTCCGCCCGTCGTGACCAGGCCGTCCCCGAGATTGATGACGGGCACATTGATGATCTGGGAGTTCGGGCTTCCTGCAGTCCCATAAAAACGCACTTCTCCATTGAAGATGTCGAGGCTCGTGATGTTGGTGAGGATTCCGGGGGTGATGAGGGCGTCATTGAAAGTCAGCGTGCCAGTCCCGACATTGCGGATGATGCCCGGCCCGACGATTGGGGTGGCCATCGTGGAGGAACCGGTAAACTCCAGCGTGCCGCCATTGAGTTGGATGGTGCCTGAACCGGAAACACTGCTCGCAGTCTGCGTGGTGCCGTTCAGGTCAATGGTCCCGCCGGAATTCGCCGTGAACAGGTAGCCCGTTCCTGTGCCGGAGCCGGTCGTGACGCCCGGCGCAAATCGGATGGTTCCGTTGTTGGCAATGAAAGCGCCCGTACCATCCGCACTCTGCACAATGGTCAGCACACCCCCGCCATCTTGCCTCAGCTTAGCGGTGTCTCCGAGGCTTGCATTGAAATCATAGTCTCCCGTCTTTGTCACCGTCAGGGTCGCATCCCCCAGCACACGGCTGGTGGCACCATTGCCGATCAGTTGCAGGATGGTGTCATCGTTGTCCACGTCCAGCCAGCCTCCGGCCTGCAGCGTGATGGCGATGCTGTCACCGATGGCGTTCGCCGCACTGATGCGTAGCTGGGCCCCGTTGATCACATTGATCATGCCGCCCGCCGTGTCTGAAGTCACCAGGTCCATTCGCACCCCCCCGAGTCCTGGATTGCCATCGATCACGTCGGCATAGCCGATCGTCAGCGTTCCCCCATGCAGCTCCACATCTTCATTGATGTTAAACACCTGCCCAGTCGCCGCCGCAATGGTTCCCCCCGCGCCACCGGCCTTCAATTCGATAAAGCCCCTGGACGTCGCATCCAGGCTCCGGTCAAAGGCATCAGTGATGATGATGCCCCCGTTTAATGACAGGATCGGCGTGCCGGCAGCACTGGGGTTCGCCGCATTGGCATTGGTGGCCCATTCGTAAATGCCGGTTCCGTCAAAATAAGTGGTCAGCGTCGGCTCTGCTGCCGTGCCAAAATTATCCGCATAGATCCTCACGATGGCGTTGTTCTGGCCGATGACCAGTCCGTTCGACGGCAGCACCTGCGATCCCGACCACGCTGTGGCCGTGCTGATCTGGATGATCGAGCGATCTTCAAACGTGATCGTTCCCGTGCCGCTCAACCCCTCGGGGTTTTGCGCCAGAAAACGCCCCCGGGCCTGGATGGTCACATCTCCGTTGATCGCAAACACCGAGGCGTCCACCCGTGCCTGGCTGTATTGCGTGCTGCCATACTGCTGCAGGGTGCCTCCATCCAGCACCTGGATGCTGGCGATCCCCGTGCCGCTGCCCATCGCGTTGGTCTGGCCGAGTTCCAGCGTCGCACCCGGCTCCACCAAAAAAGTCAGCGGACTGCCGTTCGTGGTGTCACCGAAGACCGAGCTGTCGTCATCCAGCCGGGTGATCCCTCCCGTCACATGCGCATACAGCGCACCTGCCGTCGCCCCCTGAATCACCGGTCCGCCAGCCGTCGTGGTGTTGCCAATAGCCAATGTGTACGCGCTCTGCCCTTCCCCGGTTTGATTCGCCGCAAGAAGCCCCTGCAGCTCGAAGTCGCTGCCGTTCACCGTAATGGTGCCGAGGTCCCAGGTGCGTGTATTGCGGTCTGTGCCAATCCCCTTCCATGGCGTACCGATGCCAATGATCACTCCGGAGGCAGCCGTGGTCGTGGCGCCCGGACTGAAATAGAACTGCATATCATTTGGCAGATTCTGGATCGTGTTATTGCCCGTGCCCATGTGGGACGAATTGGTGCCGTGCACCACCGTCGCTCCCGCCTCCATGTGCACCTGCCCTCCTGCAGTGACCGCACCGGCTACATAGGTGAGGCTGTTGAGTCCCCCACCGCCGCTGCTTGATGACTGCCCGCCGATGGCACTGGTGCCATCGATTGTGAAACGGTCCCCCGTTGAGTTGAAGGCAGAGGAACCATAATCCAGATAGATCGATGCACCTTCAAACGCATGATAGCCTTCCGTCGAGGTGGTGGCGCCTGCGCGGCGCAGCAGAAGATTTCCCCGGGTCACATAAACCGCACCCGAACCAAAATAGGCCCGGTTGTTTACGGTCCCCGTGTAAACATTGCCCGCCCCATTGATGTAGGTGCCGCCGGAGTAGGTGTTGTCCCCCACGCTGTAGAGCACCAGGTTGCCGGCCTGCGTCTTCACCAGCGCGGTCGGCATGTCTCCATCGGCAATGATGGAGTTGATGTAGATGTTCGACTGCGAGTTGTGCACGTACAAAGCTCCTCCGTTGGCCGTGATCGTGGCGCTGCCACCACTCACGGGGCGGATGGTCTTGTAGAAATTGCCCATCGTCAGCAGCCCCCCTGTGTCCAGGGTCAGCGTGGTGCCGTCTCCCTGCTCGATCACCGCCGCGCTGTCCGTGCTGGTCCACTTCAAGGCATTGATTGTCATGTCGCCGATGGTCGTGGTGGCGGCTCCCAGAGTGTAATCCACATTGTCCGTGGCGCCGGCGGTCGCGATGTCTGTCGAGGTGTAGGTGGCGACCGAAACACCGTTCGTGGCATCGTAGTTGGCAAAGTTCACCTGGTTCACCAGCGCCCAGCCTCCGAGGATGCCGTCATTCACCGGCGTCGGGATGCTGTTAAAAACAATGTGCGGATTTCCGATGCCCTCCTGCCCCAGCGTTCCATACGTCGTGCTCCAGTCGAAATCCGCCGTGGCCCCCATGGCGAGATGCAGATCGCCAAAGGACATGGTCGCCGAGGCGGAGCTGGAAGACCGCTGCACGAAAAAGCGTGATGAGCCCCGGTCCAGATACAGGTCGCCAAAATGCTGCACCCAGTCGGCCACCGCACCGCTGTTGTTGGAATAAAACACGATGCGCCCGCCCTCCATGTGAACCTGAGCCGTCTCATTGATCATCGAGTATTGCGGGGCCGACCCCAGCGAGGAATAATCCAACTGCAGATCCCCCCCCGAACGCACCGTATAGCTCGATGCGCCCGCCAGGGAAGGCAGCGGGTTGACCTGTCCTCGATCAATGCCAGGCTTCAGACGGACAAGACCGCTGTCCACGACGAACGCCCCCGTGAATGTGCTGGCGCTGTCCCCATCCAGCCGCAGTTCACCGAACCCGGTCTTGGTCAGCGTGCCCGCACCGCTGATCACCCCCAGCAGACGCATGGACCCGAAGTTGTAGGCATTGCGCGTGACGTCCAGCGTCCCGCCACCAGCCCCCACCGTGATGTCGCGGGTGGAATAAAAATTGTTCCCCAGCGCCCGCAAAGTGCCGCCATCAAAGATGATGTCACCACCGCCTGTTCCGAGGCTCTCATCCTTGTACACTTCAATGACACCCGCATTGATTGTGGTGTTGCCAGAGTAGCTGTTCAGCAACCCCAGATTCAGCGTGCCCGCTCCGTTTTTCGTCAGCCCCGCAGTTCCCGCAATATCTGACAATATTCCCACCTGGCTGCCAGCCGCGACGTTGATTGTGGCCGCCCCGCCCAGCGTCAGCGTACCGCCGCTGAGCGTGTATCCATCACTGTCAAACTGCAAGCCGCCGACCAGGACCGGCGCCCCAAGCGTCATCAAACCACCCGTGCCAGAAAAGACGGCCGTGTCGGTCGCAGAATTCGGCCACACCACGTCAGCGGATGCTCCGTTCCACCAGTTGGGTGTCGTGGTGTCCCAGATGCCCGATCCACCAAGCCCTGTTCCGTCCACCATGTTTCCCGTGGCATCAGCATCGCCATCCCAGTAAAAGGTGGCAGCTTGCGCTGAAGGCATGAATAGCGCGGTGGTCACCGCTGCCAGAACCAAAACCGATGCGCTCAAGAAAGATGCCTGCCGGGATTGTAGTTTGATATTGGGCATCAACTGATTCGGCGCCGCGAATCCTCGAGTGGAATGGAGGAGTTTTTGTTGCATGCATCGAGAATAATTGATTCACGCTTTTGAAATCCATCCGTCGAATCTGCAATCAATCCGGGCATCATGCGCAGTGCGGGGTAAGCCAGTTGCGCTTCGTGTAAGCCAATGGCTTAACGCTCAATGGCTCATGGCTGATTGTGCGCCGAATGAAACCTCATCAAGGTGGGCGGGATCACTTTCATCCGTCCCTTCCATGCCCCAGACACGATCAGTTTCGCGCGGAGTTCATCCGGTAAAAGGTGCCCACAGTGGTCATGGCACCGCAGACCTGGAGGCCAGGATCGAGGCTCGCACGCATGAACTGCACCAGGCAATGGATGCCCTCCAGGCCACGATTCACAGCGCCCCGGACACCGTTCTGGTGCTGGACGTCTCTGGCCGCATCATCAATGCCAATCCTGCCGCGCAGCGCCTCTTCGGCCTGCCTGCGGACCAGTTGATCAGCCAGTCTTTGAGCGCCTTTCTTCCCATGGCTGATGTGGAGGAGTTCAGCCTGTTTTTCGAAGAATCCAAACACGCCTCGCCCGCCATCCGTTCCATCGCTCCGCGCGAGTCCATGCTGCTGCATGCCAGCGGCTCATTGATTCCGGTGGAAGTGGCCATCGGCGTCAGCCCCCGGCTCGATCACTTCACCGCTTTCATCCGGGACATCACCAGGCGCCGGAACCTGGAATCCGAGCTGATGCGCGTTGCAGTGGATGAACGCCGCCACATCGCGCAGGATTTGCACGACAGCCTCTGCCAGGAGATCAGCGCCGTACATTTCGCCGTGGTTGCCCTGGCCCAGCGCCTGAAGACAGTCCATCCCATTGAGGCTGAAACCACCCGTAAAATCGGCCTCATGGTGGAGGAAACCCTCGACCATGCACGCCACATCGCCCACGGCCTGGGTCCCGTCATGGAGGAGGGCGATGATCTGGTTCGTGCGCTCAGGCGGCTGGCGCGCACCACGGAAGACTTGTGCAGGCTTCCCTGCTCGATGTTCTCCAATGGCCGGCTTTCGGATGTGAATCGGGACGTTGGCACCCAGTTGTACTTCATCACACAGGAGGCGTTGAACAATGTTCTCCGCCATGCGCGTGCCAGCAGGATCGACATCGAGCTCTCAAGAATCGGCAATGAAGTGATGCTGCGCGTTTCGGACAACGGCATCGGTTTCAATCCTTCGGGGGAGGCTTCCGGCCGCGGTCTGCGTTTCATGCGCTACCGGGCCGCTGGCGTCAGCGGCAGCTTGCGCTTGCGCAACCGGCAGGCAGGAGGCACAGAACTCGAATGCCGCGTGCCGCTGGTGTCCTGAGCCCGGCGTCCGGCAGTGGTAACCAGGCAGCCCGACAATGAAGTCCCCCAACCATTCCCGCACACGTGTGCTGATCGTGGATGATCATCCTTTCCTGCGGCAGGGTGTCGCCCTGACGATTCAGACGGCCGACGATCTCGAAATCTGCGGTGAAGCGCCTGACTCCGCCACTGCCATCCACTTGGAGGAGTCCACCCGCCCGGATGTGGTGCTGACAGATCTCACCCTGCCGGACAAGGGCGGGCTGGAGCTCATTCATCTGCTCTGCGAACGCAGGCCCGGCCTGAAAATTCTCGTGCTCTCCATGCATGAGGAGGACCATTATGCCGAGCGCTGCCTGCGCGCCGGAGCCAAGGGCTATCTGATGAAAAGCAAGGCGCCCGATCTGCTGGTGTCAGCCATTCGCGAAGTCGCCGCCGGACGCATTTACGTCAGTGGCAATCTCGCCCAGCGCCTGCTGCACGTCCTCACCCAGCCGGCAGCCGCTCCCGCCGAACGCGCCGACGATCTCAAGGCTCTGAGCGCCCGGGAGTTCGCGGTCTTTGAACTCATCGGACGCGGAAAGACGGCCAAGGAAATCGCCCACATGCTGGGCATCAGCTCCAAAACCGTCGATGTGCATCGCGTGCGCATCCGCGAAAAACTCAACATTCAGACCAATCCGGACCTGATCCATCACGCCGTACGCTGGGTGCAGGCGCATGAGGGTGGTGCGGTGGTCTGATCAGGCGGCTCAGTAGCCCCCGGCACCAATCTTACCCGCGACCGCGCCATCATCTCCAGCGGCCTCGCGCCTGCGGAACTCGTCCATCATGGCCGCCGTGGCGGTGGCCCCGCAGCGTGATCCGCCCAGATCACGCACCTTGATGAGGCCATCGAGATCACGCACGCCACCGGCCGCTTTCACCTGAACCTTCGGGCTGCAACTGGCGCGCATGAGGGCCAGATCGTGCTCTGTCGCGCCTTTGTAATTGTAGCAGCCATCCGCCTGCTTCACGAAGCCGTAGCCGGTGCTCGTTTTCACCCAGTCCGCCCCCGCGCGCTCGCAGACCTCGCAGAGCTTGCGCTTGAAGTCGTCACTGCTCAGTCCCGCCCCGCCGTTGGCCAGGTAATCGTTTTCAAAAATGACCTTCACCTTGGCTCCGTGTTTGTGCGCTTCATCGCAGACTGCTTTGACATCCGCTTCGACGTAGCCCCAGTCTCCGCTCAGCGCCTTGCCAAGATTGACCACCATGTCGATTTCGTTCGCACCATCCTTGCAGGCCAGTTCCGTCTCATAGCGCTTGGATTCAGTGGCGCTGTTCCCATGGGGGAAACCAATGACACAGCCCACCAGCACGCCGGAGCCCCGCAGCCATTCCGCCGCCTGCTTCACCGCGTAGGGCTTGATGCACACCGATGCCACCTGGTACTGCGCCGCCAGCCTGCACCCGGCTTCCAGGTCCGCGTCCGTCATCGTAGGATGCAGGAGGCTGTGGTCGATCATCTTGGCAAGGTCGGAGTAGCTGTATTTCATCATTGGCTAAGCCAATTTCTAAATTGGCTTAGCCACTTGTCAAAGCCTGATTTGTCCACAGATTCGCTCTGTGGCCAAAACAGCCTCTTTCCATGAACAACTGATCGAAAAACTGCGGAAACTCCTCCGCAGTCGCCAGTTCGTGCCCGGTGCCAAGTTTCTGACCGAGCGCGAAATCGCCGAGCGCTTCGACACCAGTCGGCCCACCGCCAACAAGGCGCTCAGCAGCCTTGTCTCCACCGGCTTGTTGGAGTTCCGCCAGGGTGCCGGAACCTTCGTGCGCGAGAGCGTGCTCGACTACGATCTGCAGCACCTCGTGAGCTTCACGGAAAAAGCCAGAGCTGCAGGCAAGAAGCCCACCACCCAGCTCATCGCTCTGCAAAAACTGTCCTCCCTCGATGCGCCTGCGGCAGCCCGGGGCTTGAAGGTTCTTCCTGGCGAACCACTGTTGTACCTCGAGCGTCTTCGCCTCGCAGACGGCCAGCCCGTCATCTATGAGCGCAGGCACGTCGTGGCACGCTTCTGCCCCGGCATGACCAGAACCGATGCCAAAGGCTCGCTCTACGGTTTCTGGACGTCGAAATGCCGGCTGACCATTTCCGGCGCGGACGAATCCATCCGCGCTGTCAATGCTTCACCAGCCCAGGCCGCAGCGCTCCGCATTCCGCCAAACACCGCCTGCCTCATGGTCATCGCCACCGGCTTTCTCGAAGGCGGCGCTCCCTTGTGGTATGAGGAAACCCTCTACCGCAGCGATGCCTATGAATTCCGCAATCAACTCGGCGGCGTCTCAGGCCCCAAGCCCGCACAGGGACGCATGCGCTGAGGTGCCTTACTCAAGGCGGATCTCAGGGCTCGACACTGTCAGTGTGGAACCATTCTCCTCCTGGGCGTGCACGGTGATCACGTCCAGTGTCTTCACGTCACCTGTGACAGAGATTTCCCCGCTGTAAGTACCGGCCCCGGTTTTCTTCAGCGGCGCTGAAGCCCACTCATCGAATTCCATCGCGATCGAATAATCAGGGTGGCGGTTCACAGACCACCACACGGTGTTTTCCTGCGGCTCGCTGTGGTCGGGGAAAACGACCTTCACGGCGAGCCTATGGGCCGCCTTGTCCCACTGCGTGGTGACCTGCGGTGGAGCCACCATGTGCCGTGTGCCAAAGAAGTGATGCAGCGCAAAGGCTCGGAGGTTTTCATCCACCTCCGGCATTCCTCCCACCGATTTCACAAACCCCGCCTCCTTCGCACCGCCATGCTGCCCTCCGGGTACAATGAAAACCGGCAGCTGCGGAAACTGCCGCCCCAGCTCCACCAGCCCCGGACTCACGTTGTCGTTGGAGCCCTGGTTGTAAAAAATTTCCGTCCCTCGTTGTTTCAGCACGTCCAGGTAGTTCGTCGTGCGGCAGGCCTCCCATGCGGCATTGCACGCGGTCTTCATCTCAGCGTCACTCCATCCCGCATCGCGTGCCATTTTCACCGTGATGCGCTCATCCGAGCGCGCCTTCTGCCGCACCAGCAGCTTCTCGCGTCCCACGGGATCCTTCATCTTCTCGATGAATTCCTCGTTCATCTTCGTGATCTCCGCAGGCAGCATCCCTTCGACGTAGGTGCCGCCGGGGCTTTCAATCACCGGCGCGACCACCGGCATGATGGCGGTGACACGATCATCCGCAATGCCCGCCGACGCAGTCGCCACCCCCCGCTTCGAGCCTCCCGTGGCCAGCACCTTCTTCGGCTGAAACACTTCTTTTTCAGCCATCGCCGCCGTGAGTGCTCGCATGTCGCTGATGCCCCAGATCCATGCAGGCGTGTAGCGTGTGTCCTTGGTCTGGAGGAAATGCTCTTCCATCATGAGATGGAGCTTCCCCACCGGCTCCATCGCATCAATCGGCACCATGCCGATGAACACAAGCCCCACACCGTTCTCCTTGAGCAGGCGCAGCTTCGCGCCGCTCGCGGCGGCAGGTTTCAACTGCAGCCCCGTGTTCTCGATGATCACATTTGTGCACACGCCCGTCGCAGGCGCCAGGAAGGTCACCGGCAGCCTCACCTTCATCCCGGGCCACCATTCGCACACGGTGATCTCCACAAGCTTTTGCCGAATCGAGGCGTCTTTGGGATTCGCGTGCCAGTCGGCAATGACTTTTGTTTCCAGCGTCGCCGTGTCTCGCACAGACACCATGTCATAACGTCCAATCGTGATGTCTGCCTGAATGGCAGCGGTGGGAAGCAAGAGGGCGAGCAGAAGAGCGGCTGGTTTCATGCCTCACTCTACGTCCCATGTCACAGACTTCTGCCATGAATGATGTGCAAACGAAGCGGTGAAAATAAAACAGCCTTGCGGACAAACATCCGCAAGGCTGCTTCAGATTTGTATCGTTCAGGTCGCTCAGCCGTTGACCACAGAGGCCACGTTGCCCACGATGTCTTTGCCGGGCTTCAGCGTCTTGGAGCCCGGGGTCCACTTCGCGGGGCAGGCTTCGCTCGGGTTGGCCATGAGGTGCACATTCGCCTCCATCTTGCGGACGAGTTCACCCGCATCACGGCCGACGTTGTAGAAGTTCACCTCGGAGGTCACCAGCTTGCCTTCAGGGTTGATGATGAAGGTGCCGCGCAGTGCCAGGCCCGTGCCGCTGTCATACACGCCGAAGAGACGGCTCACCGCACCCGTGGTGTCTGCCGCGAGGGTGTACTTCACGTTCTTCATCAGCCCTTCCGTGTTGCGCCAGACCATGTGCGCAAACTTCGTGTCTGTGGAAACGGCCACCACATGCGCGCCGAGCTCTGCCAGCTTTTCCTGCTGATCCGCGAGATCCGCCAGCTCAGTAGGGCAGACGAAAGTGAAGTCAGCCGGGTAAAACACCAGGACAGTCCATTTGCCAGCTTTCTTGATGTCGGCGAGGGAAACCTTGCCGAAGTCACCATGCGAAGGCTCGTAGGTTTCCATTTCGAAATCGGGAACGTTGGAGCCGACAGAGACGAGAGTTGTTTCCATGAGTATGCGAGTTTTAGGGGGTAGGGGCGCTTTTCCAAAAACGCCGGGCGCGACCTTTGCCGCCCATTCCTTCACCGGTCAAACACTAAGGCGGGAAGAAGGCGGCGGTGATCTCACTTGCTCCTGAAAATCTCACTCTGCACCACGGCGAAAACAAGGTCGCGCATGCCGTGGCCCCGGCTCTTGGACTGCGCCACGATTCGATCGATCTCGCTCCGGTCAGCAAAGTTCATGGCACGGCCTGTTCCAAACGTGAGGAGTTTCTCGGCCACACAGCGGGCCACGCGGTCCTGATCAGAGAGAAGGATCTTCTGGAACTCCTTCATGCTGGCAAACTTCGCGCCACTGCTGAGCTCCCCGGAGGCATCCACCGGCGGGCCCAGCCGATAGCGCACCCGCCGGCCCTCGATCTTGAGGTTCACCTGCTCGCCTTTGTCGATGCTGCGGAAGCGGTCGCGCCAGCCGCCAATGACGTCGTAGCTCTCCAGTGCGAATCCGGGCGGGTCGATGACGCGGTGGCAGCCGTTGCAGCTTTCCATGTTGCGATGCTTGTCGAGAAGTTCGCGCAGCGTGGTGGCTCCACGGATGTCAGGCTCCACGCCTGGAATGCCCGGAGGTGGTGGAGGCGGCTCCATGCCAAGCAGCCGGTCCATCACAAAGATTCCCCGCACCACCGGCGAGGTGTTGGTGCCATTGGCGGAGACTTTCAGCACGCTCGCCTGCGTCAAAAGGCCTCCACGATGACTGTCTTCGGGCAGGCTGACCCGCCGCATTTCCAGACCGCTGACCCCGGGAATTTGGTAGTGCTTCGCGAGCCGCGCATTCAACATCGCAAAATCCGAATCAATGAGATGGGCAAGGCTCAGATTGCTCCGCACCAGCTCCGCGACAAAGCCGCGCGTCTCGCGCAGCATCGAGTCAAGCAGCAGCCCGTCATACTCAGGATAAAGCTGCTTGTCCGGCGTGGTGAAGTCGATCTCACGCAGATTCAGCCAGCCGTCGGTGAAGTCTGCGATGAAACGCTCCAGTGCCGTGCCCTTCAGCAGCCGTTCCGTTTGTGCGCGCAGCACGGCAGGCTGCGTCACCTTCGCGGAAAGCAGTTCCGCATCTGCGGCGCTGCGAGTGAGAAAGTAGCTCAGTCGCGTGGCCAGTTGCGAGTCATTCAGCTTCCCGGCAGGCTCCTTCAAATACAGGAAATCCGGTGAGCACAGCGCTGCGATCGCCGCCGTGCGGATGGCGATCAGATAGTCCCGGCTTTCAGCCCATTCGGCATCAAAGAGTTTGAAATACGGCTCGGCATCAGCGGGAGTCACCGGCCTGCGAAAGGCAGCCGCAAGAAAAGCAGGCAGCGCTTTGCGTGAATCCGCCACCGGGTCCGCGCTCACCGCCGTAAACACCGGCTTGTAGTTCGCCTTGCCCTTCATCCATGGTTTTTCCGGAGGCAGCTCGCTTAGCTTCGCATCTCCGAGCAGCAAGGTCTGCCCACGCGGCGGCCAATGGCTGATGAACGGTCCTTCAAGCTCGACACTCTGCAGCGCCATGCCTTCGCCCGGATACTTGTCCGGGCCGTCTTTCACGGCGGAATGACCATCGGGGCCGTTCAGTCCCTGGGCGCTGATCCACACGCCATGATTTTGCGGCATGTGCAGCGTGATTTCCACAGTGCCTGATTTGCCGATGGGCAGTTCATGATAACTGCGCGTGCGTGTGTCGGCGTTCCGGAAATTGAAACTGCCCGTCAGCAGCGCAAACACCACCGGCTCCTCGATTTGATAGCCGTAACCCGTGGCGCGCAGCTTGTACATGCCCGCCGCTTTCGACCGCAGATTGGGAATCACGGTGCTGGGAAAGCCGCCGTCGTTAAAAACCACGATGGCGCCATCCTCCCGTTTCAGCCAGTGCTTGCCCAGGTTGTCCTTGTTGCGGTCGCTTTCCAGCGTGGCGTGCTCCGTGGTTTTTTCGGGCTGCTTCTCCTGCAGAAACGCCGCATTGATCGCCAGTTCCGCCGCCTCCATGTAGCGCAGCATCTGGATGCCCGAGATCGAAAGGGCCTCGCCAATGTTATCAAACCCTTTGGCACGTCCATCTTCCGGAAGCAAATCCATGACGTTCACCTCCACGCCCAGCAGATCGTTGATCGTGTTCTGATACTCCTTCCGGTTCAGACGGCGCAGCACGGTGCCTTTTTGCGCGCTGTATTTGGCGCTCAGATCCGTGCCCAGCGCAGCCATGAAGTCCTGCACCTCATCCTCCGGCGGCTGCTTCTTTTTAGGCGGCGGCATCTCACCTGCCGCGACACGATCAAACACACGCACCCATTTTTTCAGCGCGGCGGCATCCGCGCCATCGGTGGACAGCACCGACAGATCCAGGGCGCCTTTCTTCACTTCGCCATCATGGCAGTCCATGCAGTGCTGATCCAGAAACGGCTGGATGTCAGGCTGCGCGCCAAAGACCGCAGGCGAGAACAGCAGAAAGAGCCAGAGACGCTTCATGATCAGAAGTCGCACGCAATTCACGCGATTGCCAGGCCATCCATCTCCGTTTCACTCGTGGCAAAACGTTCGTCCTGCAGGCCAAGGCGGTGCAGCGCACTGAGGTAGAGATTGGGCAGCGGGTAGTTGTCCTTCTGGTCAAATGCGAGATGCTGACCGTGCTTGAACCCGCCACCGGCAAACAGCACCGGCATGTTCTTGTTGTCATGCGCGGAGGCGTTGCCCAGATTGGAGGTGAGCAGCACCATCGTTTCATCCAGCAGCTTGTCGCCCTTGAGCTTGCGCAAAAACGCGCCCCACTGATTGACCACGCCCTGCTCCACAATGGCGAGCTGCGCCAGCTTCTCCTCATCCATCCCATGATGGCTGAGATTATGATAGCTTTCCTCCACGCCCTCAATGCCCTGCACGTTGTTGCCGGTGATGTGCAGCGTGACGAAGCGCGTGCTGTCCGTCGCCAGCGCCATGTGGATGATGTCCAGAAAGATGCCGTCCACCGCCACCTCGTTGTCACGGGGAATTTTAGCCGGCGGTTTCAGCGCCACTTTGGGCTTGGGCTTGTGCGTCCACGCTTCATTCGCGGCCAGCCGTTTTTCGAGATCGCGCACGCTCGTAAACCACGCGTCGAGTTTGTCACGATCCCCCGCCCCCAGCTCTCGCTGCAGCGTCTTCGCCTCCGCACCCACCACATCCATCACACTGCGCCCGCTGCGGATCAGCTCCGCCTGCCGCTCCTGCTCAGCCGGCGTGTCATTGACGAACAACCGCGTAAACAATCGCATCGCGCTGTTCTCCGCAGGAATCATCGATCCGTTCTCTGTATAGGACGGGCTCGTCTGGCTGTTCGTGTTCAAGACCAGCGAAGGAAACCGCGTCTCATGCCCCAGCTGCTTCGCCATGAGCTGATCCAGCGAGATGGTGTTGCGCGAGGTGGCGCCACGCGCATTCGGGCAGGCCGAATAGATGCTGCCCTCCGCCGTATGCCCGCCACTCACACCCGGATGCGATGAGCCGGACACCACCGTGAAATCACTGCGCAGATCCTGGATGCTCTGCAGGTAGCGCGAAGGCTTGTAGTCACGCCCGGCCCCTTCAGGCACGAGATTTGGGTTGTGCAGTCCCAGCGCCATGCTCACGCCGACAAAGCGCTTCGCCTGCTTGGATTCCTTCACCGCCGCAAACGCCGGTGTCATCGCCTCCAGCAGCGGCAGCCCCAGCGTAATGCCCGCGCCGCGCAGCATGGCACGGCGGGAGAGGCTGGCACCAAAGTTAAAATGGACGTTTTTCATGTCGGAAATGGGAACGGTTATTTGATGAGAAAAATCTCGCTCAAAACAGCAGCGCGGATCAGCGAACGCATGCCGCACCCGTTTTGAGCGGTGGTCGAAATGATTTTCTCCAGCGCGGCATCATCGCTGAATCGCAGGGGCGCCCCCGTGGAGTAGGTGAGAAAGTGGCTGGCAAATCCACCCGCCAGCCGGTCCGCACGCTGAGTGTAAAGGTGCTTCCAGGAATGGATGTCCTCAAACGTCTGGCCCTCGGGTGTCGTGCCTGTCGGGTCCACTTTGGCACCCCGGTTGTTCCTGCCATACCCCGTGCGCCAGACGCCCACCGGATCATAATTTTCAAGCGCAAACCCAGGCGGATCGATGGTCTGATGACAGCTCGCGCAGGTCTCATTGTTGCGGTGCTTGTCCAGTTGATCCCGGATGGAAGTCGCCCCGCGAATGTCCGGCTCAATCGCCGGCACACCCGGAGGTGGCGGCGGGATGCGATTGCCAAGAATCCGTTCATTGATGAACACCCCCCGCACCACCGGCGAAGTATGGGTGCCATCCGCAGTGACTTTGAGAATCGCCCCCTGCGTGACGAGCCCTCCCCGGATGTCCTGCCCGCTCAAGGCTGCTTTTTGCAATCCCTCCCCCGGCTTCAACGGCACTTCAGCATGGTAATGCCGCGCCAGCCTGCCATTGAGAAAGGTGAAATCCGAATCCACCAGATGGGTGACGCTGAGGTCACGTTTGATCAGCTCCGTGAAGTACGCGCGCGTCTCCTGCAGCATGGATTCCTGCACCACCGAGTCAAAGGTGGGAAACTGCCGTGTGTCCGGCGTGGTGAAGTCGATCTCCTTCAGCTTGAGCCACTGGTCGGTGAAACTCGTCACAAAGCGCTCGGCCTTCGGATGCGCCAGCAGGCGCTCCACCTGCTGCGCCAGCACCTCCGGATCATGCAGCTTCTTTTCATTCGCGAGCTGCATCAGCTTGTAGTCCGGCATGGAAACCCAGAGCGCATAGCTGAGCCGCGAGGCGATGGCGTGATCATCCAGCCGGCCCGGTGCTTCGATGAAAGTCAGGAATCGCGGCGAGCATAAAATCGCGCGGTAGGCGATGCGCAGCGCCTCCGTGGGGGCGTCCCCGTCTGCGAGTGCTTTGCGGGCGATCTCACGATAAGCAGCCGTTTGCTCCTCCGTCACCGGCCTGCGAAAGGCACGCCGCGCAAAACGTGTGATCAGCTTGTCCAGCGTGGCCGCGTCCGCCGTTGTCACATCAGCCTCGCCAAATAAATTCTTCCTCAGCGCCGCACGATCCGCGTTCGGGTAGATGCGCTCCATGTCGATGCCCGTGTGCGCAATGCCTGCATAGCCTTCCTTCGCCAGATCACGGTCCTTGAAGGAGACATTGCCGCCTTTCGCACCGCTCGGCGGGTGCTTGTAGGTGGCGTCGTTGGGTTTGAGTTCGAGCCGGTGTCCCTGCTGAATCCATGCCTCAAAAACCATGTCTCGCGGTGTGCTCGTGGCCTCAACGAGACCGATCATGTAGAGCATGGGCGCGTTCGATTCACACTCGCCGGAACGCAGCGTCCCCCACACCGCGCCGTCGCTGCCCGGATTGATGGCCTGCACCTCGTGCAGCGTAATGCGGTACCACCCGCCGTCCGGCACGAACGTCGGCGTACGCCCAAAAAACTGCAAGGTCATCGGCCAGGTGATGCTCCTGCCATCGCGCAGATCGGGCCCACGATAATTGCCCCCGCGGTTCTTCGTCAGCATTTCCGGCGTGTAGTGTTTCTGAAAGGCTGCATCCCCTTTCAGCGCCCGCTGAAAGGCATCGCTCAGCGCCAGATCCGCCGCATCCAGATAACGCGCCAGAAGATGTTGTGAAAGCTGCTGCCCGGCCGCCACCGTTTCAAATCCGTAGGAGGCCCGGTCCTCCGGCAGCAGCACCTTCAACGGCATGTCGATGCCGAGCAGGTCATGCAGCGTGTTCTCATATTCCGTACGCGTGAGCCTGCGGCTGCGGGTGCGGCCATTGGCCGCGATGTCCTCCGCATCAGCCTTCAACAGCGCAGGCTTGAGGTTCGCAAGAAAGCTCTCGGCCTCAGCTTTCGCTGGCTGCGGTTTCTTTTTGGGCGGCATCTCGCCATCGCGCACTCGCTCAAAGATCTTTTGCCAGCTTTGGAACGCGTCGGCATTCGCGAGATCAAATGGCAGCACTCCCAGATCCAGCCCGCCTTTCTTCGTGTCCGCATCATGACAATCCACGCAATGCCGGTCCAGAAACGCGGGCATTTGCTGCGGCAGTTCGGCGAAAGCCGACGATAAGAAGAGGATGGGAAGCCACCAAGGGTTCATGAACTGGTTTTTAACGCGCCAACGGCTGAAATCTGACCAGTCATTCACCGTTAAAAGGTGATGTCCACCTTTCCTCGCCGCCATTTCCTCAAGACCGCCGCTCTCAGCGCCTTCGCCGGCCCCAACATTCTCCGATCCGCCGACTCAAAGCAGAAAATCCGCGTCGCCTGCGTCGGCATCGGCCAGATGGGCGGCGGTGCGGTGCAGGCCTCACGCGACGAAGAGATCGTGGCTTTTTGCGATGTGGACTGGCGCGATCTCGGCGGCCGCAGCGCCTTTGAGCAGGCCAAAAAACACCCTGCCGTTCCCAAGTTCACCGACTTCCGCGAGATGCTGGACAAAAAAGGCGGCGAGATCGACGCCGTCCTCATCTCCACCCCGGACCACACCCACTTCGCCGCCGCCATGGCCGCCATGGAGGCAAAGAAACATGTCTTTGTGCAGAAGCCTCTCGCCCACAACATCTGGCAGGTGCGCACCCTGCAAAAGGCCGCGAAAAAATACGGCGTGCAGACCGTCATGGGCAATCAGGGCCACTGCTGGGAAGGCATTCGTCTCGTCAAAGAGTGGTTCGAAGCCGGCGTCCTCGGTGAAGTGCGCGAAGTTCACTGCTGGACCGACCGCCCCATCAGCAAGGTCGGCTTCTTGCAGACCTTCCCCACCCAGATCCCGGCGGGTGAACCCGTACCAAAAGACGTGGACTGGGAGCTCTGGCAGGGCCCGGTCGCGGAGGCTGAATACAATTCGAAGTACCTGCCGCAATTCTGGCGCGGCTGGTGGAACTACGGCTGCGGCGGCCTCGGCGACATCGGCTGCCATTGCCTCGATGCCCCGTTCTGGACGCTGCAGCTCGGCATGCCGGAAAAAGTCGAAGTCGTCGAGCAGCAGCCCGGCGAGTTCAAAGGTTACACCGCCCCCAAGTCTCACATCATCTTCCACTTCGCCGCGCGCGGCGAAATGCCACCCGTGCAGATCCATTGGTATGAAGGCGGCCTGCTCCCTGAAAAACTTCCCGGCATGGGAAAAGGACTGCCGGACAACGGCATGATCATGAAGGGCAGCAAGGAGACCCTCTTCTCTGAAGGCATGCGCGTCCAAAGCCCCCAGCTCTGGCCCCGCGAGCGCATGACGCCCATCATCGACATCCTCCGCCGCAAGCCCCTCCCTCGTTCCGTCGCCGGCGAGCCCATTGGCGAGCTCTTCGCCGCCATCCGTGGCACCATCCCTCACGCGGGCTCCCATTTCGACTACGCCTGCCCGCTGACCGAACTCGTCAACACCGGCGTCATGGCCATCCGCTCCGGCAAGACCCTCGAATGGGATTCCGCAAACATGAAGGTCAAAAACGCCCCCGAATTCGACGCCTGGATCAAAGAACCCGTGCGCGAAGGCTGGAGCTATGGCGAAGATCTGTGGAAAGCTTAAAGAAGGCAGGCTCATGCACAGGTTTTTCATCTTTTTCACTCTCGCCTTCACCACTCATGCCCAGGAGATCCGCCGCACCCCGCTGACGCTCACGCAAGGCGGCACGCCGGAAACCCCTGCGGTCTTTGATGGCAAAGGCATGATCATCGATCTCGGCATCGACGTCACCTCCCACGACTGGGACAAGCAGGGTGATGTCTGGATCTCTCGCGGTCCTTTCGAAAACCATCCGCCGGTCGAGGACGTTCAGCGTGCAGCTCTCTTCATCGAGGAGGTGCCCATCCGCCTCGTGCGAGATCGCGCCGCCGAAAAGCAGAGCGGTGAAACCGGCAAGGTCATCTTCGCCGCCCCATCAACGCTTCAGCCCGGCCAGATGAGCTTCAAGCCGGACGGCACGGTCTATTTCCGCTGGCCGGCCGGCAAGACTCCCGGTTCCTCCAAAATCTTCCTCCCTCCGGCCGGACTGGCGAGCTGTGTGAACATCGCCTGCTCCTATCTCACCATCAAAAACATCACCGCCATCCACGCCGCCAATGACGGCTTCAACATCCACGGTCACCGCGTCGGCATTCGCCTGGAAAACGTGAAGGCCTTCTCCAATGGCGACGAAGGCATCAGCGCCCACGAAACCGTGCAGATGGACGTCGTGGACTCCGAAATCGCCTGGAACGGCTCCAGCGCCGGAGGTGTGGCGGATGTGGGCGACTGCATCACGACCTACACCCACTGCGAGGCGCATCACAACCTCGGCGCGGCCTTTTTCTTCGACGGAAAATCCCACCGCATCACCCGCTGCCGCATCCATCATCAAACGCAGGACATCGTCGTGCGCGGAGACGCCGTGGTGGAGCAATCGGACAATGAGTGGCTGAAACCTTAGACCTGATTGATGTCCAACACCCCGGTGCTGAACCCAAACGCGTCCGCCTCCACACCCATCCGCTGCGCCAGCGAGACAAAGAGGTTGGAGAACACATGCTTCTCCTTGTCGATCGCAATATGGCGTCCGTGCTTGTACCCGCCTCCCGCCAGCACCATGGGAATGCTGGCCGTGCTGTGGGAACTGGCGTTGCCGAGGTTCGAGCCAAAGATCACCGCCGTGCTGTCCAGCAGCGGCCGCCCGTTATCCTGCGTCTTTTTGAGCCTGCTGAGAAAATCCGCAAACGCGGTGAACTCCGCTTTCTCGATCACCTTCAGCTCCTCGATCTTCGCCGGGTCCTGCCCGTGATGAGAGAGATTGTGCCAGTCGTTCTTCACCCCCGCGATTTCAGGCACTGCATTCATGCCGCTGAGCCTCAGTGTTACTGTGCGCGTCGAATCAGTTTGCAGCGCCAGAACAATGAGCTCCTGCATCAGCTTCATCTTCCCAATGGCATCCGTGCGGCTCTGGATGTCCGTCGGCGGCTTCGCCTCCACCTTGGGCTTCGGCCTCTGCGCCCACGCCTCGTTCTGCACCAGCCGTCCTTCGAGATCGCGCACGGCGGAGAAATACTCATCCAGCTTTTCCTGGTCCCGCTTGCCGAGATCGTTGTGCAGCTTTTTCGCCTGCCCCATGACGGTGTCCAGAATGCTGCGCCCACGCTTCAGGTCGCGAACCTGCGCCGCCACCTGCGCCGGGGTCCCGTCCACAAACAACTGCTGAAACGCTTTTGAGGGCGACGACTCCGCAGGCAGCGGCACCCCGCTGCCCGACCACGACAGCGATTCGCTGCCCGTGCCGAGAATCAGGCTCGGAAAACGCGTCTGCGCTCCGATCCGCTCGGCGATGAACTGGTCGATCGAAATCGTGTTCTTGAATCCCGCGAGCCCCGGATGCTTCGCGGACGTCAGCCAGGTCATTTCGGACGTGTGCCCGTTCGCACCATTTTGCTCCTCATGCTGCAAACCGGAGAGCACCGAAAAATCTCCCCGCAAATCCTTCAGCGGCTCCAGATACGGCGTGAGGTCATAGTCCCTACCTGTCTCCTGCGGAAACAAAAACGGCGTGTGAAATCCCAGCGTCGCGCACATCGCCAAAAACCTCGGCGGCGGCTGCGCGGCGGCGGCCTGCGCCCGCGTGGCAAAGGCCGGCACCATCGCCTCAAGGAACGGCAGCGCGAGCAGAGTCCCCGTGCCACGCAGAAAGGCGCGGCGGTTCAGATGGCATTTGGCGGCGGTATGCATGAGACGTGTGGATTGAAACGGCTGGACAGGACAGATTCTGACAGTTCCGCAACCTCAGGCAATGGGACGTTTGAACTTCGCCTCATAGCCGACTGCGCCATCCACATCACGCAGCTGAAACACGATCTCGCTTTCCGTTCCGTCCGGACGCAGTTCCACGCACAGGAAGCCGCCCTTCACCCGGTGAAACTTGTGATACGTCTTGTCCTCGCCGGGAGAGCCGCTCGCATGCGAGTTGCTCGCCGGCCCCACGCTGAACTCCTGCACTCCGGATGTCGGATGCACGGAATGATACTGCCAGTGGCGGTCCCCGCAGACGACAAAAAAGTTGTCCGGCACGTTCGCCTGCACCCACGCGCGGATTTCGTCTCCCTCATGCGCAAAGCCCTCATTGCTGTGGTTGTCATTCTTGTTGCCACGGTCAGGCCCCACCAGCGGCGTCGGGCTTACCAGCACCTTCCACGTCGCCGTGCTCTCCTTGACCGTGCGTTTGAACCACTCCTTCTGCTCCGCGCCCCAGATCGTCTTGTCCGGTCCATCCTTCATCGTGTTCGGAGAACGGTAGTCTCGCCCGTCCGTAAACCACACCTGCAAATCCCGTCCCCAGCGGATCGTACGAAAATCACGTTCCCCGATCGGTGTTTGCTCGCGGAAAATTTCCACGCCCTCGCCGAACGTGAGTTCACCGGCTTTCATCCCCGGCCAGGAATCATTCGTCAGCGTATCGTGATCATCCTTCAGCCAGTATGTCGAAGTGCTGCGCGTCGCCTCCATCAATCGCGGCAGGCTGAACATCCGCTCCCAGTGCAGCCTTGCGAGCGCAGGCGACACGGCACGCGGCGGATTGCTGTCATAATAGACCAGGTCTCCCGTCATCACGATAAAGCGCGGATCCAGCGCCGACATCGACGGATAAATCGGGTGCCCGTCCGCATGATCCCGGTCCTGATACCCCTGGCACGTCATCACGCAAAACCGCAGCGCTGTCGGCGCCGCAGGCTCCGGTGCTGTGTGGAATCTGCCTTTGAAACTCCCGCGCGACGTTTCGCTCTCATAATGATACGTGCTGCCCGGTCTGAGTCCGCCTAGCTTGAACTGATGAATGCCATCCTTCTCCGCGCTCACCTCCACCCACGGTGTCTCCACCGCATCACTCAAATTTTCCTTCAGTCCATAGCGCACACGCACCTTGCCCGAGGCCGCCGGACAGGCCCCTTCAATCTCATGCGCCTCAGGCACCGCCTGCTGCTTTTCCTTCGCTCCCTTGCCCTTCTTCGGCTTGTCAAACTTCACCCCTTGGTTGTTGCGCACCGGTGTCTGCGTCAGCCTCGTCCACACAATCGCCGTCGTGTCCGTCACCTCGCCCACCCGCGTCCCTGTCGCCTGAAACGGCCCTGCCTCCGCACCTCGCAGCAGCCATGGCGCGCTTAGGACGGTTGAGGTGGTGGTCTTGATAAAACGACGGCGGTTGAGTGCGGATGCCTGGCTCATGGTCCTGCCATGAACGCAATCCGCTCACATTTCTGTCTCCCACCTTCGCCTACCCTCACAGCCTCAGCTTCTTAAACATCGCTTCCTTTTCAACATCACTCATCGGCTTCCACTCCACCTTGCACTTGGGCAGCGCCGCCTTGATCGCCTCCACATCCGCCGCGGAAATATCCACCGTCTCGATCTTCAGCTTCGCGAGCTTGGGCAGCGCCTGAAGCTGCGGAATGATCTTCGCGCTGAGTCTCGCCTCAGTAAGTTCGAGCGATTCCAGCGTCTTGAGCTGCGCGACCACCGCCATCGTCGATTCATCAAAGCTGATCGGCGTTTCCTTCCCCCACTCCGGCAGCCGCTGCCCCAGGCGCAGCCCGGTAAGTTGCGTCAGCTTCAGCAGCGCCGCATTCCCAGCCTGTGTCTGCGCCGTATGCCACGTGCGAAATTCCTTGAGCTGTGTGAGCTGCCCGATGGCCTCCATCGCCACATCACCCGCCGTCGATCCCGCAAAGGTCAGCCGCTCCAGATTCGGCAGTTTCTTCAGCTCCACCAAACCGCTGCCCGTAAACTCCTTCGAACGAAACGCCGGATGGAAAAACGCCAGCGACTTCAGCTTCTGAAATGCCGCAAAATGCTTGTATCCCGCATCCGTCAGCTGAATCCCGTTTGTGCTCAGCATCTCCAGCTCCGTCAGTCCCGTCAGCAGCCCCAGCGTGTCATCCGTGATGGTCTTCCCGCTGATGCTGAGGTTTTTGATCGTGGTAAAACCACCCAGCGTGCGGAAATCCGCCTCGCTAAATTTCTCACAATCCACCTGCACCTGCGTCACCACTCCTCCTGCCTCCGTCACCTTCGCCCCCAGCTTCTGCAGCGCGGCCACCTCAGCCGCCCAAAGATCACCACAGCAAAGACCAAAAACAGCGAGAAAGAGTTTCATGCCCCCATCTCAAATCATAAATCAAAAATCGTAAATCATAAATTTCATCAGCCAACACTGATCGCGCCTTCGTGCACTCCTGCCTTCAGTTTCACCGGCGCTTGCGTGTGATTGTGAATCACTGCATCCCCCTTGAACACAACACCTGCACCACATTCCACCGGACCGTGCACCAGCAGGCTGCGGCAATGCAGCAGGCTGGGGGTATGCGGGAAATTTTGCTCCAGTCCGTCCACCAGCTTGCACAGCTTTTGATCCAGATGCAGGTGCGGCGGCTGCCCGTTGCGGCTCGGGTGCAGCCGCAGGCAGAAGTCCTCCGTCAGTTCATACGCGTCCGAGCGCACCGCCAGCAGATCGCTCGTCGTCTTCACCGGCGCAAAGCGCACACGTGAAACCTCGATCGCCCCCGCTCCGGCAAAACACTCGATCGCCGCTCCCATCGCCGTCTCCAGCTGCACGACCGCCGGAGAGCTGCTGTCGCGCGGGTCCACGGTCTTCTTGTTCATGATCGGTGGCAGCGGGATCAGTCCGTCATTCGCCTGCAGCGCGGACTTCAATGCCACAAGGTCAATCCACAGGTTGTTCGTGTTGAAGTAACGATGCTGGTCGATGTTTTGAAAATGCCCCTCGTCTTCTTTCGGACACTGTGCCGATTCGCGCAGCAAAAAGCGCCCGTCGCTCAATCGCACGGCGAGATGCCCGCCCTTCTTGTCCGATTCGGTCCGGCGTGTGACCTCCATGACAAACGGCATGCCGCTGTCCACAAACCACGCAAGGATCGCCGGATCGAGCGTTGCCCCCAGATTGTCCGAGTTCGACACGAAAGCATATCTCACCCCATTGCTCAGCAGACGCTCCAGCCAGCCCGATCCGGCGAGGCACGCATAGATGTCCCCATGCCCCGGCGGGCACCATTCCTGATCCGGGCTGCCGGGTGAAGCCGCTGGCTCCAGCGTGCTGGCCAGCACCTTCGGCACCTTGTTCTGCATCAGCTCCCATGTTCCGGTCCCGCCGAGTTGCGGAAAACGCTTCGCCAGATGCTCCGCCGTGTCTGCAGACGTGCTGAAGCTGTTCATAAGCATGAACATCGGCACCTCACCGCCCGTCTGAGATCGCAGCAGCAAAATCTGCCGTGCGATCAAGTCGAGAAACGTGTCATCCCCGCGCACGGGCAGCAGCGATTTCGCCTTCTCCAGTCCCATGCCCGTGCCGAGACCGCCATTGAGTTTGATGACCACCGTCTGCTTCAGCAGCCCAGCGGCACGATCCGCCGCCGGAGCCTTCAAATCATCCGCACAGGGCAGGTCTTTCGCCGGTGCAATCGTGTCTTCGGGAATCATCCCCGTCTCACCCGCCAGCAGTGCTGCATAGCTCCCGCGAAACGCGCGAATGGCGGACTCACTCAGACCTTCCGCCTCCATTTTCTGACGAAAAGGAGCGAAGGACATTTCGATGTTCTCGGAAGTACGGAAGGTATTGCTCATGCGGCCTCAAGGCTAAAGTTAACCATCAGCCGAGGCAAACAAACATTCATAAGACATCCCGCAGCTCTTCCCATCTTGTGATCTCCCGATGCCTGTTACAGCACAGGCCCTGATGGCAGGCGGATGCTCAAAACGAAGGCAATGATGTCCCACCGTTGAGCCTCACTCAATGTGGCCTCAAAGCTCACCATGGGCGTTCCATTCAAGCCGGTGGCAAGCACGCGAAAAAGGTCCTCCGGCAAATCACCACAGCGCAGATGCGCCTGGCGCAAATCGGCAGGCGCGGCCGGAATTCCCCAGATGTCCTTCAGACTGACCGCCGCCGGGCCTTTGCCATCCGCTTTTTCACCGTGGCAGGCGGCGCAATTGACAACAAAAAGCTTCTGCCCCGCGACGGCATGTTTTTTCATCTCCTCGGCCTTCTGGAACCAATCCGGCGGCGGGGCGAATTTCATCGCAGGCGCATAATTCTCCGCCTTCTTCCACCGGCGCGAAAACGATTTCAGGTAAACGATCACCGCATCCAGATCCTCCGCCGGCAGATAGGTGAACGCACCCATCGCCGTGCCGCTCAGCCCGTGCGTGATGGTTCGCCGTAGATCCGCATCCGTGGGCAGCATGCCATAGGGGGTGGTGCGAAATTTAAACATCCCCTCCCGAAACGACCTCGGCTTCGGCTTCAGCGTCGGACTCAGCTCGCCGTTGCCATCCCCCCGCGGCCCGTGGCACACGATGCAGTTGCGCTCATACACATACTTCCCCTCCATGTAGAGATTGAAGTCCAGCGTCGGCACCTGATCTGCCGCCGTCAGGGCAGCCGCGAGGGCCAGAAAAACAAAGGTGCATCGGAAATACAAGTTCACCCTTTCTTATCGCGCTTTGACCGCCGGAAACCACGCCGTAATTGCCAAAGCCTGCGCTAGAACTGCCGCAAAGCCGCTTGCGCGCGGGAAGCCGTCTGCCATTTTGCACGTTCCCAATCCATCCCCTGACCATGCCCAAGAAAGCCTCCGCCGCCAAGTCCGACCTCCACCGCAAACACAGCGCCATCGTTGTCGATGGGGTGGACCGCGCCGCCTCCCGCGCCATGCTGCACGCCGTCGGCTTCAAGCGGGATGACTTCAAAAAATCCCAGATCGGCATCGCCTCCCTCTGGAGCATGGTCACTCCGTGCAACATGCACATCGACCGCCTCGCCAGAGAAGCCGCCAAAGGCGCGGATGCCGCCGGTGGCAAGAGCATCATCTTCAACACCATCACGATTTCCGACGGCATCTCCATGGGCACCGAAGGGATGAAATACTCCCTCGTCTCCCGTGAAGTCATCGCGGACTCCATCGAAACCGTCGTCGGCTGCGAAGGCATGGACGGCTTCGTCGCCATCGGCGGTTGCGACAAAAACATGCCCGGCTGCCTCATGGCCATGGCCCGTCTGAACCGCCCCAGCGTCTTCGTCTATGGCGGCACCATCCTCCCCGGCTGCGTCGGCCCTGAGAAAAAGGACGCAGACATCGTCACCGTCTTCGAAGCCGTCGGTAAGCACGCCAACTGCCTCATCAATGACAAGGAGCTCGTGGACATCGAAGAGCACGCCATCCCCGGCGAAGGCTCCTGCGGCGGCATGTACACCGCCAACACCATGGCCTCGGCCATCGAAGCCCTCGGCATGAGCCTTCCCAACTCCGGCGCGCAGTCCGCCGTCGGCAATGAAAAGCTCATCGACTGCTTCGACGCCGGCGCCGCCGTCATGAACATGATCAAGAAGGGCATCACCCCTCGTGACATCATGACGAAGGAGGCCTTCGAAAACGCCATCACCCTTATCATCACCCTCGGCGGCAGCACCAATGCCGTCCTCCATCTCATCGCCATGGCCCACAGCGCTGGCGTGAAGCTCGGCATCGAAGACTTCGTCCGCCTCGGCAAAAAGACTCCCGTGCTCGCGGATCTCAAGCCCAGCGGCAAATACTTCATGAACGACCTCGTGAAGATCGGCGGCACCGTCCCGCTCATCCGCATCCTGGTCAACGAAGGCCTCATGCACGGCGACTGCCTCACCGTCACTGGCAAAACGATGAAGGAGAACATGAAGAACTCCAAGATCGTTTGGCCCAAGGACCAGAAGATCGTCAGCCCGCTGAGCAATCCCCTCAAGAAAGACAGCCACCTCGTCATCTTCAAAGGCAACCTTTGCCCCGAAGGCGCCGTGGGCAAAATCTCCGGCAAGGAAGGCCTCAAATTCTCCGGCAAGGCCATCGTCTTCGAATCCGAAGAGACCGCGCTGCAGGCCATTCTCAATGACAAGGTCAAAAAAGGCCACGTCATCGTCGTCCGCATGGAAGGCCCGAAAGGTGGTCCCGGCATGCGCGAGATGCTCTCCCCCACCTCCGCCATCATGGGCAAGGGCCTCGGCAAAGATGTTGCCTTCATCACCGACGGCCGCTTCAGCGGCGGCAGCCACGGCTTCGTCGTCGGCCACGTCACCCCGGAAGCCTTCGTCGGCGGCCCGATCGCCGTCATCAAGAACGGCGACCCCATCACCATCGACGCCGAAAAACGCGCCATCACCCTCGGCATCCCCGCCGCAGAGCTGAAGACCCGCCTCGCCAAATGGAAGCAGCCCAAGCCGCGCTACACCCACGGCGTCCTCGCCAAGTACGCCAAGCTCACGAGCAACGCGAGCCAGGGTGCCGTGACGGATCTTGGGCTGTAAGTCCTCTCACTCCGCAGCCTTCTTCACTTCGAAATGCACCGTCACCGGTGCCGCATATTGGCGCTGCAACACTTCCAGTTGTTCCAGCGCCTTTTTCGTTTCTGCACGGATCTGCTCAATCCCCGGCTGAGCGCTGAGAAACGCCTCGCTGTAGCTCTGCGATCCCACGATCTCCATGCGCGCATCCGTCACCATCTTCAAGGCCGCCGCCTGTGCGTCCCAGGGCCCGCCCGGTTCCCAGCCGTTGGCGGTCATCGATGAGATGTTCAGTCCCGCAGCGAGTTGTTTTTCGGTGAATTTCCCCAGCAGCCGTCCCCCGGCACGCAGCTCGTATTTCCCTGCGGCAAGACCACGCACCGTCAGCATGTAGCGGTTCAGTTCCTCCGGTATCGCAATGAACCTGAAGTTCAGCGCGCCGAAGGTGCCGAAGTTCAGCGGCAGGCCTTCATCGCGGCGGTCAAATTCAATGCCCTCGCTGCCAGACTTCACGCCCGACAGCTTGCAGCCGCTGGCAGTTTCCACCTTGCCTTTTACAGCATCCACGACAGCCGCAGAAACCTCGGCCGAAGCACCCAGTCCTTTGAGAATCGCGACCGCCATCGCCAGCTGCCCGAGGTCATTGAGATGCACCCCGTCCTCCACATGCAGCTTCGTCTGCTTGGCCGCATCCTTCTGGCCTTTGTTCGCTGCCAGAACCCTTTGCTGCACCGTACGCATCGAACGCTGAATGTCGATCGTGTCAGCTCCGAGGCTTTTCGCCAGCGCCAGTCCTTCATCGCACATCTGCTGCAGGAATCCCTTCTCCGCATGCTCCGGGTCTTCATTGGTAATGGCCGCCGAGCAGATGAATACGTGGACGTCATGCTCCTTGCAGCGCTCGATCAAAGTGCGCAGTGAGTTCAGATACGCCGCCTTGTGCTCCTCATCCGCCTTCATGCCCCAGCCGATGTCATTCACCCCAAACGCCACGGTCAGCACCGTAGCGTGATGATCGAAGACCTCGCGTTGCAGTCGCTCCAACGCACCCGTCATAGTGTCGCCGCCTTTGCCCGCATTGATGAATTTCACCTGGCGCTGCGGATACCGGAGCAGCGTGTA
Organism: Verrucomicrobiota bacterium; assembly: GCA_017301975.1. Taxonomy (GTDB): domain Bacteria; phylum Verrucomicrobiota; class Verrucomicrobiia; order Verrucomicrobiales; family Verrucomicrobiaceae; genus Prosthecobacter. Next base: position 50,633 of record JAFLEI010000005.1, on the reverse strand, counting down.
GTTCTCAATGATCCTGTCGTAGCGTCTCGCCGCCGTGATGCTGTCGCCAAGGAAAACGACGGTGTCGCCGTCCTGAAGGCCAAAGTCCGCCATGGCGGAAGCAGCCGTCCCCACAAGAATCATGGCACACAGAAAAATCTTCATGCCATGTAAAACGCACGGCAGGGCGGCGGCCCTTCACAGGCACCGCTTCTGCCGGACCCCAAAATCAATCCGGCACGATGATCTGATCTTCCGGCTGCAGCTTGATGTCGCGGGCCGGGTCTGAGCTGATGTCCTTCAGATTGATCTCCGTGGTCACCCCGTTGCGGATCAGCTTCGTCTTGCTCGGCTTGGCAAACGGCGAAAATCCACCCGCCGCAGAGATTGCCTTCAAAATGGTCATGCTGGAGTTGTACGGCACCGTGCCATTGCCCTTGATGCCGCCCACCACATAGACCATCTGCGCCGTGCTGGCGCTGTCATTGGTGGTCACCGTCACGGTCGGCCTCGTGTAAATTTCCCGCGCAATGTAGGTCTGCTCAATCGTGCGCTGCAGCGTGGAGGGCTTCAGCCCGGCCGCGCGCACCTCGCCGATGTGCAGCAGATTCACGGTGCCGTTGTCGCTGATCGTGTAAACCTTGCTGATCTGCGGCACTTCATTGTCCGGGATCCCCCCGATGGAGATCGTGACACGGTTGTTGGGCTTGAGGGCGATCTCGCCGTTTTGCGCGTGTGCCGGTGTCCATGCGCAGACGCACGCAGCGAAAAAGCAGGAGAAAATGCGGGTGTTCATGAGGCTGGTGATTCAGGGGAAGTTAAAAGACATCGTCGCCATCCAATCGCGACACGGACTGGGAGCCTCCCAGCGCGGTGGCGGTCGTTTCGGCCTTGATCTTGCGGCGGCGGGACTTGCCTCCCGCCCCACCGTTCGGCGAGTTCGTTGGCGAGTAGTAAGTGTAGTAGCTGGTGTAGTACTGATACTGCGCATCGCTGCGCAGATCAACGTTGTTGAGGACCACCCCCACCACCTTGCCGCCGACGTTTTCCACGCTCTGCTTCACACGCAGGAGCATGTGCCGCGGCAGCTTGCGGTGCTGCACCACGATCATCGTCATGTCCGCCAGATTGGCGAGCACCGAGGCGTCACTCACCCCAAGGATGGGCGGTGAGTCGATCAGGACGAGGTCAAAGCGGCTTTTGACTTCAGCAATGAGATCCACCATGCGCTGCGAATTGAGCAGTCCCGCGCTGTCCGCCGGCAGCAGGCCGCTGGGCAGGAAAAAGAGATTCTCCACCTGCGTGCGCAGCACCACATCTTCCAGCCGGATGTCCGTGGTGAGGTAGTTGGTCAGCCCCGTGGCATGGCTCACATCGAAATGCGTGTGCAGGCTCGGCCGGCGCAGATCCGCATCGATGAGCAGCACGTTGTAACCGCCCTGCGCGCATACATAGGCGAGGTTCACCATGGTCGTGGATTTCCCCTCTCCGGCCCCGCCGCTCACGACACTGAGGCAGTTGGCGTCCGGCGTTTTGCGGTTGAATTCAATGTTCGTGCGCAGGATGCGGTAGGCCTCAGCGTCAGGATTGAACCCGCTGGACCGATGCAGCACGCCGACATTCTTCGGCACCACCGCCAGCACGGGCACGCCGAGGTAGCGCTCCACGTCATCGAGGCTCTTCACCGTCGTGTCCATGTATTCAAGGAAGAAGGCCAGCCCCAGGCCGAACATGAGCCCCAGCACACCACCGAGCGCGAGATGCAGCGGCACGTTGGGTTTCGCAGGCTTGCTTTCCGGTTCCGCTTCCGAGTAGATCGTGGCCGGTGATTTCACCAGCTCAATGCCCGCTTTCTCCTCGAAGAAACGTGAGCGCATTTTGACCAGCAGATCCTCCAGATACGTGACCTCGTCCTTGGCCGTCTTGTACTCCGTGTAGAGGCTCTGCATGTTCTGCAGCTCCTGCTTGGCGTCCTCGTTGTACTCCTTGAGGGACTCACGTTTTTTCCTTGATGCATCGAGCCGGTTTTGCAGGCCTGCCACATGCGCCTTGGCCGCCCCCAGAATGAGCGATTGATACTCGGCCATCTGGCTGTCCACACTCAGCACCTGCGGATGCAGCCGTCCGCGACCTTCATTGACCAGTCCTTCACGCGCGACCTTCAGGTCCTGCAGTTTCATGGTGATCGCAGTGATGTTTTGATTCTCCAGTTTCAGCCCGGAGGCCTGATCAATGAGTTGGTCGGGAGTCAGCTTGCTCACCTGGTCGATCTCAGACTGCAGTGTCAGAATTTCCTGATCCGCGATCATCAGGGCCTGCTCGCGCGAGATCACCATCGAGTCCTTTTCACTGCGCATTTCACCTCCGGGATTCAGCGAGCTGCCGCCGCCCACAATCCAGTCACCCACAATGCCGGCTTTGCGCCTGGCCTCCTGGGCGCGCACTTGCGCCTGGCTGCGGAGCGACTCCTGATCAGAAATCTGCTGCTGCAGCACGTCGAGCGCTTTCTGCTTCTTGCCGCTCTCGATGTTGTTGCGCTGCTGCATGTAGCTCTTGGCCACTTCATTCGCGATGGTCGCCGCAAGCTGTGAATCCTGGTCGTAGTAATCAATGGTGACGAAATCGGATCGCAGCATCGACTGGGTGTCCAGATTGGAGCGCAGCCTCGCCAGCGCCGCCTGACGCGTGGGCAGCTCCCACTTCTTGGTCAGCTCGAGTTTTTCGATCACCGGATAAAGCGTGGTCGGCTTGGTGATCGTCTCAAACTGCGTTTTGATGTACTCCTGCGTGAAGGCAAGCCCGTCACTGCGATTGCGGTCAAACACATTGATGTCCTGCGTGATGCGCTCAATGGTCATTTCGACATGCCCGCGATACTTGCGCGGCATGATGTAGGTCAGCACCGCCGCCGCCGCAAAGATGAGGATGAACGAAAGCGAGATCAGCCCAAAGCGATTCTTCACCACCTGCCAGGTGTCCATCGCATGCTTTTGCAGTTCGGTGCCGGACTCGTTCATGACTGCTCAGGTTTGATATTCGGGAGAGGTTAAGAAATTGACCTTGAAATGCCGCCAGCGGGAGATTCGTGATGTCCGAATCTGCCCGCCGGCGGATTGTTGTTCTGGCTGTCGGGACTAAAAGGTGGCCGTGGCTCCCAGGGAGACCCGGTTGCGATTGAATTCAACCAAGGCGTTGTTGGAGAGCTGCGTGGAGAAGGAGTAGTTGGCGTTCAGATTGACGTTGTCCATCAGCTGATAGCCGATCCCTGCATTGAGGAAGACCGAGTCCTGCGTCTGATCCGGAATCGTTCCTCCTGAAAGCACCGAGTGCGCATAGCTCACTCCGCCGTTTACGCTGAACCGTTTGCTGACCTGATGATTGAGCTGCACGCCGGTGTTCACCCCGTAGCTGCTGCTGTAGTTGCCCAGCAGCGCCCCATTGAAACCCAGCATCGCAAACCAGCGAAGCTGTGTCTGCTTGGCCACCGCATAGTTGAGCGCTCCCTCGGCGTAAGGCTTCGTCTGCCGCCCACGGCCGTTTTCGAAAAGCTCCGCACCACCTCGCACGGAGGTGGACATGTTCTCGCTCCACGCATGATCGACTCCAACAAGCGCGAAATGGGAATGGTAGTTTTGAAACGGGCTCTTGGTGTAGTCCGTCATGCGGTAGCGATACTCTGCCGTCAGGCTCGTGCGCTGAGTGACTTTGTACGCGAACTGCTGGGCGAGCAGATGCGAGTAGCGGTCTTGGGACGTGGCCACCGCAGACTGCTCGTAGGCGATGCCGTCGAACGTGTAGGAGCTCGTGGTCGAAAACCGTGGAGTCCACGCGTAGCTGACATTGAAATTGTTGTAGCCGTACAGAAACTGCCCGTTCCACAGCGCGCTGGTGGCACCGTAGCCAAAGGCGCTGTTGGGATTGGTCCCGTAGGTGACATAGAAATTGTTGCTGATCTTCAGGCGCTCGGAGAACTGGTGCTCAAAATTGAAGGTCGCCCTGCCGTTGTAAAAGGTGCTGCCATACACCGGCACTCCGTTGACGTATTCAAGAACACTGCCTTCAAGGCTGAAGCTGTACGGCGTCGTCTGGTCCATGTGCGTGTAGGACGCCCCTGCACCCGCCTGCGCGTACCAGGAATCAATGTCGCTCAACGACGAGGATGGCACCTTGTATTTGAGACTGTCATAACCCGTGTTGCCGGTGATAGAAAACGTCAGCGGTTCCTCGGTCCTAAAATCCGCCGAGTAGTTCTGGATCGCCACCAGCCCCTGCGCACGCAACGCCGCTGGGCTGAGCACAGCGACTGCCAGGATAAGCATTGCCAGTTTGGAGCGCATGAAAGTCAGGAAAGATTTCGAAATTCAGTGTGGGGATGAGCCGCCTTGGAGAGATTCCGAAAGATTACGGAATCGAGCTGGATGGAGACACCGGAGTGGTGATGATCCGGGGCGGCAGCGGGCCCGAAATGGGCGGCATGAGCAGAAACACTCCACGAATGCTCGATGGAATATAGAAATCGGGCGTGGATGGAGGGACGACGGGATTCTTGTCCACAACAATGGGATTCTTATCCACAACAATGGGATTCTTGGCAGAAGCCATGATCGGCCGTTCGATTTCGGCCGCAGGCGCTGCAACGGCAAGACCGGGAACCACAGAAACAGCGGCGTCGTTGATGACCCCTGCCATCTTGGGTGCCACGGCCACTCCTGTTTGCACAATCTGAGCCGCCAAGGCTGGATCTGCCTTGGAGGCAATGATCGCGGTTTTCACAATGTCGGCCGCACAGCCTTCATTAATGACCAGTGCATCTTCCACAACCATCAGAACCTTGGAGGGATCCTTTTCAACGGCCACCCGCACATCGTTGGAGATCTCCGTGCAGCTCGCAGGTGCCTGAGCTTTGACGATTGTGCCAGCAAGCAGGAAAACGCACGCAGAAATACCCGCAATGCGAGAAATAGGGACAGATTTCATAAGCGGCAGTTAAAGTAAAATGTACAGATGTTTTCGTGTCCTCAGAGCGGGTAGTGGGAATCGAACCCACATGGCCAGCGTGGAAGGCTGGAACTTTACCACTAAGCTATACCCGCAATTGAAGTTATAGTAACACGAAACATCCTACTGCCGCAAGATATTTTTAGAATTTAGAGCAATTTTTTGAAATTCTAGAATCCCGAACAACCTTGAAATCCTAGACTTTCGCTGAAATCACTTTTCAACTCCGCCCACTAATTAGCACTCAATAAGGACCTGGCAAGTGGCTAGTAAAAAGGACTTTCCGCACCAAGCCCCCATCCCCCCTTGCAGGCAGGGGCTTCGAAGGCCTCTGCGCCGTCGCTCACTTCTTCTCGGCTTTGCCATCCGCATAATCCTCCCCATTCAGGCTCCGCGCCACGCTCTCCAGCCAGTCTTCGAGATTTTTTTGCATTTCCGGCACCCGCTCCGGCTGCTCAGCCAGCAGGACCGTGCTCTCATCCGGATCTCTGACGAGATTGTACAGCTCCCACGCCACCTCATGAGTTTTTTTGTTTTCGACCCGATGAAGCTTCCACGGCCAGTCCAGCCAGGCCGCATGCCCCGGGAACTCAGTCAGCGAAACGGGTTCACCAATGACTGCCGCATCTGGGAGCAAGCGCGCAGGGTCGGCAGGCTCCTCCCCTTTCGTCTGGGCGGCGAGCAGCTCGTCCATCCAGACTTTGGACGGCGTGCCAATGCCTTTGCGGCCCGAATCCCAAAATCCAATGGGCTTCGTACGCTTCTGCTCCTGCCCCGTCAGCAACGGCATGATGTCGATGCCATCCAGCGGCGGCTGCTTTTCCATGCTCACGCCTGCGATCTCCAGCACCGTGGGGTAGATGTCCGAAGTCACGCAGGGCACCTTGATCACCTTGGGTTCGTGAAACACAGCGGGCCATTCCATCAAAGCCGGTACTGCCAGCCCACCTTCATAAACCTGCCCTTTAAATCCCCGGCGGCCGCCGGTGGAACCCACCTTCGGCAGCGCACCATTGTCGCTGCAGTACCATAAGAGAGTGTTCTCGCGCAGATCAAGGTCCCGCAGTTCCGCCCTCAGCCTGCCAAACGCACGGTCCATCGCGCTGATCTCGCCACAGAAATTCTGCTCCTCCTTGGTCAGCCCTGCATAGGTAGCCCGGTCGGTCTCCAGCGCTTGGTGTGGCGCATGAGGCGAGCCAAACCACACCACCGCCAAAAATCGCTGCTTCTTGGCGGCACAGCCCCGGATGAACTTCAGTGCTTCTTCCACCGTGATGTCTGAACTGTCCCCCTGGAACTGAACAGCCTTGCCCTGCACACTCAGCACTGGATCAAGATCGAAAAAATTGGGCGCTGAAACCCACTCATCGAATCCGCTGGCCCCGGGGCTCACGGGGCTGGCCTTCTGTACCGAGCCCAGATGCCATTTGCCAAAGTGGCCGGTCGCATACCCGGCCGTTTTCAGCGCCTCCGGAATCGTGATCTCCTGAGGACGCAGCGAATGTCCCCAGGAAAAGCAGCCATACCGGTTCGGCGTGCGCCCCGTCATCACGCTGCCGCGCGTGGGAGAGCACACCGGCGCTGCCGCATGAAATTCGTCAAATCGGATTCCCTCCTTCGCCAAGGCGTCAAAATTCGGCGTCCTCAAATGCGGGTGCCCGTTGTAGCCCATGTCTCCCCAGCCTTGGTCATCCGCCATCACCAGCACGATGTTCGGCGGCTCAGCAGGGGCGGCCATGCAGGCCAGTGAGACTCCAACAACACCGCACAGAAGCAAAAGGCATTTCATGTCGCAATGATAGCCATGATCGTCCCCGCTCTGGAATCAAAAAATCACAGCCACTTCACTTCATGCGACAGCATCGTGTCGTCATCAAAGGCAAACCGCCCCATGAACCTCCGGCGTTCCACCAAGGTCTGCGCCAGCCAGTGGATGTCATCCGCCCACATTTCATCAAAGGGCAGCGCATCCAGCGAGGTCCACAGCGGCACGGCTTCAGGCGTTTCCACCGCCTCCCCCTCATGCTCGGTCGCGACAAAGACGTCCACGTGCATGCACAGACCGTCCACGAACTGAAACCAAAGCTCACCATGGTGGACGGGATTCAGCGCCGTGACACCCAGCTCCTCCTGCGTCTCACGCACCGCGCATTGCAAAGAAGTTTCACCCGGATCGATCTTTCCACCCGGACCATTGATCTTCCCGGCACCAAGGCCGCGCTTTTTGCGAATGAGCAACACTTCTCGTTTCGCCTCGTCAATGATGAACATCAGTGTCGCACGAACGCCCGGCTGCCAGGATTTCCAGTCGGTGATCTCCATGAACTCAGCGTTTCTTCCAGGGCAGGGCGCGCAGCCAGCGTTTTCCACTCTTGATGTCCATGGATTGCGCCAGAATTTCGGTATCCCCGGCATCAAAATCCTCCGCACGCGGCAGGCCCGCTGGCAGTTCGAACTCAGGTTCTGGCACCGGCAATTGCTCTGGCAGGGATGCCGCCGGCGGCTTTTGATTCAGCGGCGCCACGGAGTTGAGCGGGGAAACCAGCCCGCCGGAGATGATCATCTTCATCGCCTCTTCAATCGTGATCGGCGCATCCGTGATTTTGTCTGAATCCACCACCAGAAGAAAGCCCGTCATCGGACTCGGCGCGGTCGGCAGCAGCACGCAGGTCATCGCCTTGCCTGTCTGCGGGTCACAATACTGGCCCGTGGCAAAGCCGATCATGCGCATGCCGGGGACAGGGTAGTCGATGTACACCACCCGCTTGAAATTCTGCTTCGACCCGCCCCCCAGGCTGCGGAAGGCATCGATCACCTGCTTCAGAGGTTTGTAAATGACCGCGACCAGCGGAATGCGCAGCAGCAGCTTGTCCACCGCCGTGACGATGTGCACGCCGATCACGTTGGTGGCCATGAAGCCAAGACCCAGAATCGCCAGCACCGAAAACAGGAAGCCGATGAAGTTGGTCAGGCTGTCCAGATTCGGATTCCCGATGTCCAGCAACGGCTCTTCGGAGAACTCGTTGACCAGGTTCACCACCTGCGCCAGCACCGGCTTGCTCCAGGCGTGCAGCAGATCATAGACGAAGAACAGGATCCAAAACGTGATGATCAGCGGCAGCGCCAGCGCCAGTCCCGCAAGGAACTTGTTCCGCAGCCACACACCCCACCCTTTCGGCGCATGCGCCTCCGGCATTGGAATCGGACTGGGGGTCTCAAACGCCATTTAATACAACTTCACTCTGAAGATGAGAACGCATGGCAGCCGCTTTGTTCAGCAAAAATCTGCACTCTCCTTGAATTACGCTCCCACCAGCATTCTGGCCGGGTTTTCGATGCAGTCTTTAATCCAAATCAAGAACGACACCGCTTCCTTGCCATCCACCACGCGGTGATCATAGCTCAGCGCAAGGTACATCATCGGACGGATCACCACCTGTCCATCAACGGCCACCGGCCGCTGCTGAATGCTGTGCATGCCCAGGATCGCGCTTTGCGGCGGATTGATGATCGGCGTGCTGAGCAGGGACCCGTAAACACCCCCGTTGGAAATGGTGAAAACTCCACCGGTCAGATCACTGACCTGAATCTTGCCTTCCTTGGCCTTGGCCGCGTAGCCGAGAATGTCCTTCTCCAGCTCCGCAAAGCTCTTCTGGTCTGCATCACGCAGCACCGGCACGATCAGCCCGCGCTCCGTACCCACGGCCACACCGATGTCAAAGAAGTGGTTCTGCACGATTTCGTCTCCTTCGACACGCACATTGACCTGCGGCACCGCCTTGAGGGCTTCCACCACCGCCTTGATGAAGAAGCTCATGAAGCCGAGCTTCACGCCGTTCTTCGCCACAAAGCTGTCCTGCAGCTTCGAACGCAGCGCCATCACATTGCTCATGTCGCATTCATTGAACGTCGTGAGAATTGCCGCCGTGCGCTGCGCACTGACAAGCTGATCCGCGATCTTCTTGCGCAGCGGGCTCATCTTCTTGCGCGTGATACGGCCTTCCGGTGCAGCCTTGGCCACCGGCGCAGGTGCAGGTTCCGGCTTCGGCACCACTTTGAATTCGGTCACGTTCGCCGGTTTCTCTTCCGTCTTCGCCGCAGGGGCGGGAGCAGCAGCAGGCGCTGGCTTCGGTGCCTCGGCCTTCGGCGCAGGTGCTGCCGCGTTTTCGTCGATCTGGCCCACCACGGCGCCCACCTCGACATCTTCTCCGGCCTGTTTGCCGATGTGCAGCGCACCGCTGCTTTCAGCAGTGACTTCAGCGGCGACCTTGTCGGTTTCAAGAGTCAGCAGGATGTCGCCAGTCTTGACGAGGTCTCCTTCTTTGAAGTGCCATTTGGCGATCTGACCACCGGCGACGGATTCGCCGAGTGCGGGTATTTTGATATCTGAGGGCATGACGGGATGGGGGAAGAAAATCTTGAACGGAACAAATCACACGCTGAACGCCGACTCGACCAGATTTTCCTGTTCGAGGGTGTGAATGGCTTTGGAACCGGCGGCGGGGCTGGAGCTGCGCTCGCGGCCTGCATAGCGCAGCTTGTGGTTGGAGAGCTCTTCGAGACGTGGGCGGATGTAATAGAAGGCGCCCATGTTGCGCGGCTCCTCCTGGCACCAGATCCACTTCTTCTGCGCGCGCGGATATTTCGCCACGATCTCCTTCAGCATCTCGTAGTTCAGCGGGTAAAGCTGCTCGATGCGGATGATCGCCGCATTCTTGATCTTGTGCTCCTCACGGAATTCCAGCAGGTCATAGTACACCTTGCCGCTGCACAGAATGAGGCGGGTGATCCGTTCCGGCGCAGCCAGCAGATGCTCGTCGTCCAGCACCTCCTTGAAGGTGGTGTTCTCCGCCATCTCACTGAGCTTCGAGACACACTTCGGATGCCGCAGCAGGCTCTTCGGCGTCATCACCACCAGAGGCTTGCGCGTGCTTCGCTTGATCTGCCGACGCAGGGCGTGGAAATACTGCGCGGGCGTGCTGAAGTTGCACACCTGCATGTTGCCACCGGCGCAAAGCTGCAGGAATCGCTCCAGCCTCGCGCTGGAGTGTTCCGGACCCTGGCCTTCGTAACCATGCGGCAGCAGCAGCGTGATGTGGCTCGGGCGCTGCCATTTGCTCTCCGCACTGGCGATAAATTGGTCGATGATCACCTGAGCACCGTTCACGAAGTCGCCAAACTGCGCCTCCCAGCACACCAGCAGGTTGCTGGTCAGCAGCGAGTAGCCGTAATCAAATCCGAGCACCGCAGCTTCCGAAAGGAGGCTGTTGTACACACAGTACCGGCCCTGTTCCGCAGCCAGATTGTTCAGCGGAATGTGCCGCTCACGCGTCTGCGAATCATAAAACACACTGTGCCGCTGGCTGAAAGTGCCGCGCCGCACATCCTGACCGCTCAGGCGCACACCATGGCCTTCCGTGAGCAGCGTGCCAAAGGCCAGCGACTCAGCATAGGCCCAGTCAATGCCCTCACCTGCCTCAATGGCCTTCTTCCGCGCCGCAAGGAAGCGTTTCGCAATCGTCGGGTGCAGGTTGAATTCCTCCGGCACCTCCAGCAGGCGCTGCCCGATACTTTTCAACGTCGCCAGCTCAACCCCTGTGTTCACCGGGTTGTAGTCATAGGCAGGCTGCGGCATCGCCATGCTGCCTTCGAAAGGATTGCCACCGTCCGCGTTTTTGTCACGGTCCGCCAGCGTCGTGATGCCTTCTTCCAGTTCCTCATCCAGCTCCCGCTGCAATGCGGCAGAGCCCGCTTCATCCAGCACGCCCGTGGCTGCCAGATCCAGGCGGAACAGCGTCGCCGTGGACGGATGCTCGGCAATCGCGCGCGCCATGTTCGGCTGCGTGAATCCGGGCTCGTCGGTTTCGTTGTGCCCGTAGCGGCGGTAGCACACAATATCCACGATCACGTCACGCCCAAAGGTCTGGCGGAATTCAAACGCCAGCCGCGTCGCATTCATCACTTCCAGCGGGCAGTCCCCGTTCACATGGAACACGGGCGCTTCGATCATCTTCGCTACGTCCGTGCAATAGTCGGAGCTGCGGGCGTCTTCCGGCATCGTCGTGAAGCCGATCTGGTTGTTCACGATGATGTGCACCGTGCCGCCCGTACGATAGCCGGGCAGCTGGGACAGGTTCAGCACCTCCGCCACCAGACCCTGGCCGGCAAAAGCCGCGTCCCCGTGAATCAGCACCGGGATCACCTTCTTGCGGTCCTTCGTGTCATTCAGCGCACGCTGGCGCGCACGCGCCATGCCTTCCACCACCGGATCCACCGCTTCCAGATGGCTCGGATTCGGCGCGAGCATCACGCCGATCGAATCACCACTGCTCGTCTGCCTCACCGTTTCAAAGCCCAGGTGGTACTTCACGTCACCATCACCGGACACCATGTTCGGCACATAGTTCTCACTGAACTCATAGAAGAGATACTCCAGCGGCTTGCGCAGGAAGTTCGCCAGCACGCTCAGACGGCCGCGATGCGCCATCCCCAGAATGATTTCTTTGCCGCCCGCAGCTGGCAGCGCCTCCAGCAGCGTCTCCAGAGCCACCAGCATCGACTCGCCGCCTTCAACTGAGAAACGCTTCTGCCCCACGAAACGACGGTGCAGGAAGCGCTCAAACGATTCCGCCTCCAGCAGCCACCGCAGCGCATTGATCTGATCCTGTGCCACTGGCTTCGCATCCAGGTCACGCCCTTCGATCCGGTCCAGCAGCCACGCCCGCACCTCAGGATTGTGGATGTGCATGAACTCAAAACCCGTCTTGCCGCAATACGTCCGCTGCAGCTCCGCCAGCATCGTTTTCAGCTTCATGGGCTGACCGCCGCGGAACAGGTGTGTCTGCACGTCCTCCTCCAGTTCGTCCGCCGTAAATCCAAGGCCCGCCAGCGTCAGCCCGGGCACCTCCGGCCCCTCCTTGTCCAGCGGATCCAGATGCGCCGCCGTGTGACCCAGCGCGCGGAAATTCTGCAGCGCGTTCGACACCCGCATGCGGAAATTCAGCGTCTTTTCAGACAGCGTGGCACCATCGCCTCCGGCGGCTTCTCCGCCCTTGGTAGGCAGTCGGGCCATGCCCAGTTCAAAACCTTCAAAAAACGATGACCAAAGCGGTTCGACTGAACCAGCATCTTTTTTCCAGTCCGCATATTTGGACTCGAGGAAATCCGCGTTTGCGCGGTACGGCAATGTAGCACTCATGTGGGGGGGCGAGCAGAATGCTCCCATTCGTTACGAGTGCAAATGCGGAAAGGCACATTTCCAGCCATTTTTGCGGGTAGTCTCCCATCCCTTGCTCAGGCTACCCACGTTTCGCCGCTACCGAAGTCCCCCCTTCCCCGCAAAAACAATCGCCAACCTGCGCCAGCCGCTGCAAAAATTCACAAACCTCCTCCCATGCCCCCTCAGCCGCTCTACAAAGACATCGCCGACACCGTGGCCAAGATGATCCACGACGGCGTTCTGCGTCCCGGCGAACGCACCCCCTCCCTCCGCTCCATCTGCCAGCAGCACGGCGTCAGCATGAGCACCGCCGTCCAGGCCTTTGTCGAGCTCGAATCCGCCGGCCTCGTCGAGCCCCGCCACAAGTCAGGCTTCTTTGTCAAAGCCCCGCCCCAAGCCCTCTTCGATCTCCCCGGGCCGCCCCGCGTCCCCATGTCCGGCAGCCTCGGCAATCGCCACGCCAGCCTCTTTGACGCCGTCGCCTCCGCCAATCTGCTCACCCTCGGCGGTGCCGTCCCCAGCCCGGACATCCTCCCCACCGTCAAGCTCAACCGTATCCTCGCTGAAAAAGCCCGCCACGCCGGAGTCCGGGGCGTCATGTACGATCTCCCTCCCGGCTCCGAACTCCTCCGCCGTCAAATCAGCAAACGCATGCTCAAAGGCGGTGCCGTCGTCGCACCCGCCGACATCATCACCACCTGCGGCGCCACCGAGGCCCTCATGCTCTGCCTCCGCGCCGTCACCAAACCCGGAGACGTCGTCGCCGTCGAGACGCCGACCTACTTCGGCATTCTTCACGTCCTTGAGGCCCTCTCCCTCCGTGCCCTCGAAATCCCCACCGACTCCCAGCACGGCCTGCGGCTCGATGTCTTCGAGCGCGTCTTGAAAACCCAGCCCGTCCACGCCTGCATCGCCCTCCCCGCCTGCAGCAATCCCCTCGGCGCGGCCATGCCAGACGAAACCAAACAGCGCCTCGTCGCCCTCGTCAAACAGCACGACATCCCCCTCATCGAAGACGATGTCTTTGGCGAGCTCCCCTTCGGCCCCAAACGCGTCCGCACCTGCAAGTCCTACGACGACTCCGGTCTCGTCCTCTACTGCAGCTCCTTCTCCAAGACCCTCGCCCCCGGCTACCGCGTCGGCTGGGTCGTCCCCGGCCGCTACTACCATGCCGTCCGCATGGCCAAGCTCACCCACACCCTCGCCACCGCCACCCTCCCAGAGCTCGCCATCGCCGGATTCCTCGCCGAGGGCGGCTACGACCGCTGGCTCCGGAGCGTCCGCACCGTCTATAAAGAGAACGTCACCCGCATGCGCCGCGCCATTTTGGAGGAATTCCCCGCCGGCACCACCGTCACCGCTCCGCAGGGTGGCTTCCTCCTCTGGGTCACCCTGCCCCCGCAGGTCGATGCCATCGACCTCTACGACCGCGCCCTCGCCAAAGGCATCAGCATCGCCCCCGGCCACCTCTTCTCCCCCGAGCCCCGCTACACCCACTGCATCCGCATCTCCTGCGGCCTCCCCTGGTCACCCCGCCTAGCCGCCGCCATCCACACCCTCGGCACCCTCGCCAAACGCCAGCCCCAGTAGAGCCTCCTACTCGTCCTCGATCCTTCCGCCCCGAAATCACACCACTCCCCGGAAAACCCAGCCACCGCCTCCTTCTACGTTCGTTGTTCGGGCTTCAGCCCGTCCGGCTCCCCTTCTTCTCTGGTTCTTCCCAGCCACCGTCAACAGCCACAAACCATCGTCAACTTCCCCCTCTGTACCGCCCCCCTTTCCGCCCATCTGTATCTATCCACATTGTCAGCCCGTGAGAAGGTTCCGCCATGAACCCCCAGCTCACGCTCGCTCCCCTGCTCGCCGTCATGTCCCCCGAAGGCCTCCTCGGTCTCAAAATCATCGGCATCATCGGCCTCGTCCTCCTCATCCCTGCCGGCGTCCTCCTCTACCGCAATCAAGACCGCTTGTTTGGCCGCTCCACGGATACCCCCAGCGAAACCAGCGGCAGCCTCACCTACGGCCTCGCCCAGACCTGGCTCGTTTACGTCGGCCTCGTCCACCTCGCCCTCTGGCTCACGTTTGGGCTGTAAACAAGTCGCCCCTGCCGCGCCGCCACGGGTTGTACCCTTAAATACCCACGTCAGAAAATCCGACTGTTGTCAAACAATGCGATCATGCCTGCCATGGATTCACAATGGTGACGCCAGTGTCGGCGAAGTCGGCTTCATTGCGAGTGGCGAGGGTGAGTCCATGCACAAGCGCGGTGGCGGCGATGAGGGCGTCGTTGGGCGGAAACGTTCGGATTGAATAAAGGTTTCCAGCGCACTCTGCCACGGACTGATCCACAGGCAGGATGGCATCTTGAAACAGGACGGCCAGATCGGTGCGATACCAGCGATCCAGTTTGAGTGCGAAGGCAGGATCATGTTTTTGCACCTGCAGAATCCCTTTGCGCAGCTCTAGCAAAGTGATCACGCTTAAAACGAGAGGGGCATTGGCGAGGCCACGATTCCATGCCTGAACATTGGCATCACCTTTGGTGCCTTTCCGCAGTTCAGAGATGACCATGGTGTCGAGCAAAATGGGAGTCATGGAAAATAAACCGTGCGAGATACGTCCTCACTGCGCGGGCAAAGTGGCAGATCGTAGTCAGCGGTGGCTTCGTCGTAGAGTTCCACGAGGCGGTCAGCGGTGGGAAGCCTCTCGATGACCAAGGGAGAGGATTTGGAATTGCGGTCAGTCATCGGCACGCTCTGCTCAGAGCTTTCTGGGGCCACCGAGTTCGCAGGTGGCCCAAGGTGCTGAGAGCTTGGCTGGCGGAGTTCCCGTCTCAATAAATCAGTGAACCAGGACGAGAGCGTCTTGGATTCCACTCCCGCACGCTGCTGAGCCGCCGTGCAGAGGTCGTCGGGGAGTTGCAGGGTCATGTTCATGCGGGTGAGTTTAAGCGATTTGAAAACGTCGGCAACTGCTTCCCCAGCACCTACGTCTTGGTCAATACCACAAAAACTCTGATCACCCGCAGCTCAAACTGCTTCATCCTCACTTCGCCCCGCCCATGTACCGCAGCACCTTCGCCAGCGTCCCCCGCATGTCCTTGCGGTCCACGATCATGTCCACCAGACCGTGCTGCATCATGAACTCCGCCGTCTGGAATCCAGGCGGCAGATCCGCATGCGTCGTTTCCTTCACCACGCGCGGGCCGGCAAAGCCGATCATGCATTTCGGTTCCGCAATGATCAGATCTCCCAGCGTCGCGAAACTCGCAGTCACACCGCCTGTCGTCGGATGCGTGAGCACGGAAATATAAGGCAGGCGTGCCTCGGCATGCCGGGCCAGCGCTCCGCTCGTCTTCGCCATCTGCATCAGGCTCAGAATCCCCTCATGCATGCGGGCACCGCCTGAGGCGGAAAACACGATCACCGGCTTGCGCTCCGCCGTGGCGGCCTCGATCGCGCGGGTGATCTTCTCGCCCACCACGCTGCCCATGCTCGCGCCCAGAAAGCGGAAATCCATGATCGCTACCAAAACGGCAATGCCCTCGATGTTCGCACGCCCCGTGACGACCGCCTCGGTCAGCCCGGTCTTCGCCTGGTAGGCCTTCACCTTGTCCAGGTAGCCCTTGAAGCCCAGCGCGTTTACAGAGTCCAGACTCTTGTCCATCTCCACAAAGCTGCCTTCGTCCACGAGGCTCGCGATGCGCTCATCCGAGCCGATCGTGAAATGGTAGCCGCAGTTCGTGCAGACCCGGAGATTTTTGGCCAGCGCCTGCTCAAACAGGCTCTCATTGCACGAAGGGCACTTCGTCCAAAGGCCTTCCGGCATGTCGCGTTTCTTTTCGCCTAAATCGTCAATGTTGCGTTTTTTGAAAAATCCCATGGTAGGTCAGTCGGTATGGGCGTCCGGCACAGGCAGGTCTGCCGATGCGCTCCCCGATTCGCATGTCGCAGGAGTTGCAAGGTGGAAACCCACCCCACGTTCGCACTGTCAGGCCCGGCCAAAGTCGGACGCGGGGGCGATCCTAGCCGCGTGTTGTCGTGATGACCACCACTTTTTCTGCGCCTCCCTCCCGCCGCAAAACCCGCGCGCACTCGCTCGCTGTTGCTCCTGTGGTGAAAACATCGTCCACCAGCAGGATGCGCCGCCCCTTCAGCTCCAAGGCCCGCTGCCACCACCTCCCCGTCCGCATCGCAAACGCACCCCGCAGATTTTTCAGCCGCTCCTCGCGGCTCAGCCCCGCCTGCTGATCCGTCTCCCTCGCGCGCACCAGCGCCTTCGCCGCCGGAATCCCCGTCAGGCGCGACAGCCTCCCGCACAGCTCCCAGCTTTGGTTAAACTCCCGCTCCGCCTCCCGGCTGCGATGCAGCGGCACGGGCACCAGCAGCCACTCCGCCAGGTTCTCCCCCGCCAGCCGCGGCTCCTCCAAAACACGCAGCATCAGGCTCGCCAGCGCTCCCCTCAGGTGCAGGCGCCGCTCGTACTTGAACTGATGCACCAGCTCCCGCATCGCCCCCTCCGCGTGGCACGCCGCGACCGCAAACTCAAACTCCAGCCTCCGCCCGCTGCAGTTCATGCAGCGGAATTCCTGCGTCATCGCCCCCTCATAGACCTCCCCGCACACATTGCAGTAAGGCGCCTCCACCAGCGGCAGCGCATTCGCGCAGCCTCCGCAAAACCACCCCTCCTCCACCGGCACCCGGCACACGCAGCACAGCCGCGGATACACCAAATCCACCCACGCCCGCCACACCGGCTGCAGCAGCCGATGCACACGCGATGGATCTGGAGGACCGGGAAAGGACATGCTCCAGACTAAATGCGATTTGATGCCCGCCAACTGCAAGCCTAAATGCAGCCATGGCACGCATCGGCACCCCCCTTTCCTCTTCCGCAACCAAGGTCATGCTTCTCGGCTCAGGCGAGCTCGGCAAAGAAGTCGTCATCGAACTCCAGCGCCTCGGCTGCGAAGTCATCGCCGTGGACCGCTACGCCAACGCCCCCGCCATGCAGGTGGCCCACCGCAGCCACATCATTTCCATGCTCGATGGCGAGGCCCTCCGCCGCCTCGTTGAAGTCGAAAAACCCGACTGCATCATCCCTGAAATCGAAGCCATCGCCACAGACACCCTCCTCGAACTTGAAAACGAAGGCTTCCGCGTCGTCCCCACCGCCCGCGCCGCCAAGCTCACCATGAACCGCGAAGGCATCCGCCGCCTCGCCGCTGAAGAACTCAACCTCAAAACCTCCCCCTACATCTTCGCCTCCACCGAGGAGGAATTCCGCGCCGCCATCGCCAAAATCGGCATGCCCTGCGTCGTCAAACCCATCATGAGCAGCTCCGGCAAAGGCCAGAGCGTCGTCAAAACCGAGGCCGACATCGCCCACTCCTGGCAGTACGCCCAGGAAGGTGGCCGCGCCGGCAAAGGCAAGGTCATCGTCGAAGGCTTCGTGGACTTCGACTACGAGATCACCATGCTCACCGTCCGCCACGTCGGTGGCACCTCCTTCTGCGCCCCCGTCGGCCACACCCAGATTAAAGGAGACTACCGCGAATCCTGGCAGCCCCACCCCATGTCCAAAAAGGCGCTCGATGCCGCCGAACACATGGCCGGTGCCATCACCGAAGCCCTCGGCGGCCGCGGCCTCTTCGGCGTCGAAATGTTCATCAAAGGCGACGACGTCATCTTCAGCGAAGTCTCCCCCCGCCCGCACGACACCGGCCTCGTCACCCTCATCTCCCAGGATCTGAGCGAGTTCGCCCTCCACGTCCGCGCCATCCTCGGCCTCCCCATTCCGAACATCCATCAGCACGGCCCCAGCGCCAGCTGCGCCGTCCTCGTCGAAGGCGAATCCGCCAAAGTCCAGTTCGGTGCCCTCGATCAAGTCCTCTCCGAGCCCGACACCCAGGTCCGCCTCTTCGGCAAGCCCACCGTCAGCGGCCAGCGCCGCATGGCGGTCACCCTCGCCCGCGCCGAAAACATCAACGACGCCCGCGCCAAAGCCCACCGCGCCGCGACGGCCATGGAAATCCGGCTGTAGCGCAAGTTCATGATTGCGTCTGACGTTCGGGACGTGTTATCACCTCCAAATGCCTCCCAGTGCTCACCTGAGCCATCTCATCAAACTGCTCGATGACGACTCCGAAGTCGTACGTCACGCAGTGCAGGAGGAGCTCAATGGCATGCGCCGCGATCTGCCGCAGCACATTGGGAGCTTGGAGACTCCATTGTCGGCCGACGAAGAAAAACTCGTCGCCCAGCTTCTCGAACCCGCCCGCCGCACCGAACTCGAAGAAACTTGGATGCGCTGGCGCTGGATGGAAGGCCCCGACGCTCAGCTTGAGGAAGGTCTCAGCCAGCTTTCCGCCTTCCTCAACGGCTGGAAAACCCAGTCCGCCGATCTGGCCAAACGTCTGGATGCCCTGACCGAAGAAGCCTTTGCCGAAAAAGGCCGCATGGATGCGCACGAACTGGCGCAGTGGCTCTTTGCCTCCCACAACGGCGTCACCCGTTTCCGAGGCAACAGCAAGGACTACTACTCTCCGGCAAACAGCAACCTCTTCTGGGTGCTCGACACCGGCCTCGGCAATCCCATCAGCCTCTGCTGCCTCTACCGTCTTCTGGGCCATCGCTTCGGCCTCGAAATCGAAGGCTGCAATTTCCCCGGTCACTTCCTCTCCCGCGTCAAATACCGCGACAAGACCTGGCTCGTCGATTGCTTCAATCGCGGACGCTTCATGCTCGCCGACGACGTGGCCAAGCACCATCCTGCCGCAAACCCCGGCATGGAAGACCTCATTCACGAGCCCGCCACTGCCGAGGCCACCCTGCTCCGCATCCTGCGCAATCTCGACGAAGCCTACGAGCGCCTCGTCCTGCTGCCAGAGCGCCAGTTCATGCGCCGCCTGGCCGTCAAGCTGATGGAGGATTGACCGGCCTCACACAAACCGCTGCAGAATCGGCAGCAAATTCTCCACCGTCTGCTCAGGCCACAGCTTCCTGTCAGTCATCAAGGCACTGTCCAATGAACGGTGCTCCGGCCAGCTCGGCTCCGCAGGAATTCCCGGGATGACCTGGGCGAGAATGGCTTTCGCCGCCGCGACATTCGCATGCAGATGACCGATCACGGATTCCGCAGTGACGGCCTCCTCCTCCACCTTCCAGCAATCGTAATCCGTGACCATCGCCAGCGTCGCCAGCGCGATCTCTGCCTCACGGGCGAGCTTCGCCTCCGGCAGGTTTGTCATGCCGATGACATCAAAGCCAAGCTGCCGGTGCGCATGGGACTCCGCGCGGGTGGAAAAGGCCGGACCATCCATGCAGACATAGGTGCCGCCGTTGTGAACCTTGCGCCCCTGCGCCACACACACGTCATGCAGGAGCGAGCGCAGGCCGTCTGAGATCGGATCGCCAAACGCCACGTGCGCCACAATGCCTTTGCCGAAAAAGGTGTGCTGGTCACGGCCGCTGGTGCGGTCGAAAAACTGGTCCGGCAAAACGATGTCCCGGGGGTGGTACTGCTCCTGCAAACTGCCCACCGCAGTCACCGCGATGATCCAGCGCACATTCAGGCTGCGCAGCGCCCAGATATTGGCGCGATGGTTCAGCTCGGTGGGAAGGATGCGGTGCCCCTTTGCATGCCGGGGCAGGAAATACACCCGGCGCCCCCCCAGCGTCCCGGTCACGAGCACATCCGAGGGCGGGCCAAACGGCGTTTCCACACTGATCTCCTCCCGGTTTTCAAATCCTTCAAGATCATACAGGCCGGATCCGCCGATAATTCCGATGGCTGGAGGAAGATTTTGACTCATGCAGACAGTTAGAAGGCATGAAGGCTGCTTCAACCGACATCCTTGTGACACTTGAAAATGTCATCGGGCTGCCGGATGAACAAAATCACCGAAAGTCGTGTCTTAAGAATGTCGTTATCTCCCTGCTCCCCGCCATGAACGCCATGCGCCGTCTCCTGCTGCTCCTTCCAGCCTTCACCTTCATTTCCTGCTCCATGCCGGACATGTTTGCGTCTTCCACTCCGCACAAAATCAAACTCAAGGACGGGCGTGAAGTCCCCTGCGAAGGCGTGCCGCAATATCAGGAAAAGACCGGCTATTACCGTTATCGCACCCCGGACAAGCGGGATGCCGTCATCCGCGCGGATGATGTCGCGACCATTGTGGAGAAGCGCGCGTGAGCAGGCGTCCGCTTGTACTCGCCTCTGCCTCTCCCCGTCGGCTGGAACTCCTCGGCCAGGCGGGATTCGAATTCGAAGTCGTCTTGTCACAGGTCGATGAGGCCCACGATGCTGCTCTGACTCCCGAACAGCTCACTTTGGAAAACGCCCGGCTCAAGGCCTTGGCGGTCAGCCACGCTCGCCCTGCGGCCCTCGTGATTGGTGCTGATACCTTGGTTTACATCGATGGCGATCCCCTGGCCAAACCCGCTGACATGGACGAGGCCCTCCGCATGGTCCGCCGCCTCTCCGGCCGCACCCATGAGGTCTGCACCGGAGTGGCCTTTGCCTGCGATGGCACGGTGCTCCATGAGCTGCACGTCATCACCCATGTCACCTTCAAACCTCTCACAGACGAACTGATTAGCGCCTATCACGCCCGAGTGAACCCGCTCGACAAGGCAGGAGCCTACGGCATTCAGGAATGCACCGACATGCTTCTCGATCACATGACCGGCTCCTTCACCAACGTCGTCGGCCTGCCGGTGGAAGAAGTGACCGCCGCTCTGCACGCACTCCAGCGCTGAGCCTACTTCGCCTTGAAGAAGTCCTCGCCTTTGATCACCCGGCCCTCTCCCAGCACCACCGTGAACGTGCCGTTGTTGCGCCTCGCCAGGGAATCCATCTCAGGCGCTGCATCGGTCTGCCCCATCACGCTGGTGTGAATCACCGTCATCGGCAGCTTGCGCTTGTTTTCTTCTGTCACGATGTCAATCCAGCCGTTTTCATCCTTCCGATCACCGTCGGTCATGAAGAAAATCACATCGGGCTTCGGATTCGCTTTCAAAGCCATCAGCAGTCCGGACCCCCAGTTCGTGTAGATTCTCGAATTGTCCGCCCTTTGAATGATGTCCACACTGTCCTGAATCGTGAACTGGCTGGCCTGAATGTATTTGAAGTCCGGAATCTTCGCCTGCTTGTACGCCTCAGGCTTGATCTCCCAGTAATACTTGTCCAGCGCCGCCTCGCTCCGGGAGTCCACTTGGTTGTGCGGCCAGGCGAAGTCCGAGAAAAAGAGCACTTGGTAGGCCGCGCCAAAGGGGACCTGCTTCACCGCCTTGGACAGCTCCTTCTTCAGCAGGTCAAAACGGCTCAGTTGCTGATCCTCCCCCTTCAGGCGTTGCGACATGGAGCTGGAGAGATCCACCACAAACACCACCCGGCTGCCGAACGCGGTCTGCCCCACGAAGCTGAATTTGCCCCCACGCCCGATTCCCGCACCGAACCCGCCCCCCGCACCACCCAGGCCCATCGGCTGGCTCGCTCCCATGCTCGGTGCCTTGCTCAGGTCCATGCGATCGTTGATCTTCGAAAAATCCATCATGTCCATGGGTGCCATCTCAGGCATCACGATGTTGGAGGACAGCGTCTGCACCGTGATCTTCCGCTGCACCGGCTTCGCCTTCAGCCAGGGATTCTTTTTGGTCTGGATCTTGTGCGTCAGTTCCGCAGCCGCCGCCTGCGACTGCGCCGAACTGCCCCCGGGCAAAAAGTCCACCTGGTTGTCCATGACCTGGCTCACGCCGATGAAAGCAGCGATCAACAGCAGGAACAAATGCACCCCAAAGCTCATGCCCAGCGTGCGAAGCCCGATCTTGTCCGCCAGTTTTTGCCACCGCAGCTTTTTAGCCTGCTCCGGATCCAGCGGTTCCTCCGGCGGAGGCTTGGGGGCGATGAACGGCTTCGGATCTTTAACCGCTCCAGCCTCCTCGGCCGGCCTCGTTTTGTCGGACGGCTCATCACCTCCGCTCGGCAGTTCACCGCCAGAAACGGTCTTGGAAAGTTTTTCCTCGGCCGCCTCACTTGGCCGTGCCGCCTCCGGCGCATGAGAAACATCTGCCAGCTTGGGACTTTCCGTGGCTTGCTGCAGCGGTTCTACTGCGGCTGGAGGAGGTTCCTGCGCCTGGTGCCGATCCCCATCAAATTCTTCGCGTTCTGCGGCGTAACGCTCGTCATGCAGTTCAACCTCGCTCACCTGCGTGGCTGGCACCGGTGCCTGGGCAAAAACCGGCGGCTCCGGTGAAACTGCCTCCTCTTCATACACCGGCTCCTCCGCAGCAATCTGTTCGGCAACCTCCTGGTGAACAGGCTCTGTGATCTCCGGCTGCGGCGGGTGCTGTCCGGCATTCCCCGGCTCCACGCCCTCTTCATCCGTCGAATCGACGGTCGGCAGGAAACTGAAATCGTCGAAAGAGTGCCTGGACATGGCGGCCGGATTCTGGCGGGTAATCCGCTACGGTTCAAGGAAGTTCCTGCGCCGGCATCAAACCATTGGCAAAGGGTGGTTGACGCCTGCTCCCAAGCTTCCAAGCTGCGGCAGATGAAACCTACGGAGCCACTGGGGACACAGGAGAAAATGGTCATCGGCGATGGTCTCTACTTCCTGCTCATCGTGCAGGACGGCAAGGTGACACACTTCACTCCGAATGTCTCCCTCTCCCACGCGGACTTTGTCAAACGCTCCGTCGGCAGGCTGCCAGCGGGCGCATGGGTCGGCTCCGCCACGAAAAACGACGGCTATCTCACGGCGATCAACTCGTACACCTTTTACCAGAACCAGCTTCCGGCCTCGCCCGAGATCCAGAAAATTGTGCACGACAAGTTCTGCTGAGGTTTCAACCAGATGCGCTAAACCAGCCCCCTCAACCCAGCTCCGCCCAAGTCCCCCGGGTCACCCCAAGCTGGCTCTGCGCCTTCAAATCACGCCAGATCTCCTCGCCATCGCGCTGGCCGCTCATCAGCTCCTGATAGGTCCGCAGGACGATCATCGCCTCATCAGCATTTTCTTCCAGCAGCTCCACACGGAAGCAGCGCAACCCATGCTCCCGCAGTTCATCAAAAAACTGCGCCCCCGTTTGCGCCACCGCATTGAACAACGTGTTGCGGCAGCCCACGTCAGCTTTCAGCGGATGGTGCATGCCCACGCGATCCTTCAAATGCACCCGATGCTTGTCACACGGGCGTCCGCAATTGGTGAAGTCGGTGCCCTTGCTCAGGAACGCGGCAAACGCGCAGTGCTCCATGTGAAACATCGGCATGTGCTGGTGCAGCGTCAGCTCAAACCACGCCGGCGGTGCCGCAGCCAGCAGATCAACAACCTGTTCGATATTCAGGTCGTAGCTGATCGTAAGCCGCTCCAGCCCGGACTTCTTCAAAATCTCCGCCGTCAGCGGATTCGCCACGTTGAGCGAAAAATCTCCCGTCATCGGAATGCCCGCATCCTTGAAGAACGACATCGCGCCCAGATTCCGAATCAGCACCCCATGCGGTTCCGCCCGCTGGATCAGCTTGAAGAATCCCGCCTCGCCCGATTTCTGAATGCGCGGCGTCGCCAGCCAGACCTGCGCCGTGTCGCTGCGCTCCTTGATCTGCTTCACCAAATCCGCGTACAGCCGGATGTCCTCGAAATCCAAATAGAGCCTCGGCACCCCCAGCACCAGCGCCGCATCGATATGCGCCTGCGTGCGGCAGAGTGCGTGAAGCTGGAGCGGCTGAGAGTCATCAGCAATTCCACGTGACGGCATCAACGATTCCAGCGTCTCCGTGATCTGCACGGCAGGCGCTGCCGTCGAAGCACCTTCGCTCCATCCGGCAATCAAATCACGCCGCATCCGGTTCAGTTCGCTGATCGGCAGCATCACCTCGCCCACCACATCAAACTGCACCTCGCCCAGTTCAAACTCCGTGCCACCCAGGCGGTTAAACTGCTCAATGAAGGCCCCCGGCGTGAGCGGTCGCTTCATCGCCGCCTGCAGCGCCATCGTCGAAGTCACCACGTTGACGCCGGATTGCACCCGCAGCGGTTCACCCACCGTGCCGGTCACATGCAGATCCAGTTTGCGCTGCTTGCGGATCGGGATGTCACCTTCAAACGACTGCCTCAGCGCACGGTTGAGCGCAGGATCGCTCGTTTTGAAAACACGCATGCCGATCTGCACATCCTGCATCCGCAGGTGCCCGTGGCGGAAGCTCAGCGCACTCCCGCGCATCTCATACACGCTGCCGCCCTGCTCGTAGTTCGTGTCAGACAGGTTCTCAAACACCACACCATCACCCGGCTTCATGGCGATGTGCAGCTCATCCAGCTCCAGCGTGTCGTCATCAAGGATTCGCGTCACCTGCCCGACATACGGCCCGCGCTTCTTGCCGTAGTAGGCGCCCACCAGCTCCTGATGATTCACCCCATGCATCCAGCCCGGATACAGGCCGCGTGAGAAAGTCATCTCCAGCGCGTAGCGGTCCGCATCACTCGCCGGTGCCGGTTGATTCGCCAGCGCCCGGTCAATCGCCTTGCGATAAACCTGCGTCACACCTGCCACATACTCCGGCGTCTTCAGCCGCCCCTCAATCTTGAAGCTGCGAATGCCCAGCTCAATCAATCGCGGAATCTCATCCACCGCCGCGAGATCCTGCGGCGAAAGCAGGTAGCGCTTGTCCTCAAGGTCACGCGGCTCGCCATCCACGATCATTTCATACGGCATGCGGCAGGCCTGCGCGCATTCACCCCGGTTCGCACTGCGCCGCCCCAGCGACTCGCTGGTGAGGCACTGTCCCGAATACGCCACGCACAGCGCGCCATGCACAAACACCTCCAGCGGCACCTCCGCCGCTTTGAAGCGCTCCAGCTCACGCATGGAAAGCTCCCGCGCCAGCACCGCTTGATCAATGTTCAGCTGCTTGGCAAACTCCAGCCCTTCCGGTGAAGTGATCGTCATCTGCGTACTCGCATGCAGCCGCAGCTTTGGCGTCAGCGCCTTCACCATGCGCGCCAGACCCAGGTCCTGCACAATCACCGCGTCCACTCCGCTGTCTTCCAGCAAATGCAGCTGCTTCTCCGCATCCGGCAGCTCCTTCGTAAAAATGAGCGTGTTGAAGGCCACATACCCCTTCACCCCGTGATCATGCAGAAACTTCATCAGCTCCGGCAGATCCTCCTCCACAAAATTGTCCGCACGAAGCCGCGCATTGAACCTCGGCATCCCAAAAAAGATCGCATCCGCCCCGTTCGCCACCGCCGCTCGGGCACACTCCCAGTTTCCGGCAGGGGATAAAAGTTCAGGTTTGGGCATGGATGAGGAATAAGTCACGGCGGGGGACCAGCCTACCCCCATTTCCGGATCTTGCAGGCTTTATGCTTCAGGATTTCCTTCGCCGACGAACCACCCCCAGCCCCAAACCAAGCAGCAGCAGCATGGCACGCCCCGGCTCCGGCACGACGTAGATGATGCCATCCGTCAAAAACTGGTCCGTATTCCAAAACCAGCCATTGGCGATCATGGACGCACCGAGCTGAAGATCCAAATCTCCGCCCGTATTGGCCGCGTTGAATCCCCCGGCCACGATGGCCCCGGAGCCGCCATTCACCGTCCCCCAGTCGACTAGATTATAAACATCGCCAAAGCCAGGATCATACCCGCTGGCAAGCTCCACCTTGATCGTGCTTCCCGCCGCGAGCGTCAGCGTGCCCTGCACAACGAGGGCGTCATGATTGCCAAAGCTGCCATTCAGCAGTCCCGCCGTCTGGATGCCATCCGTGGGCGTCGCATCATTGCCCGTGGCTCCTGCAAGAGTGAAAAGCACCCGGGGCGCCACAGAACTACCTCCGCCAGCCAGCGTGAGGCTGCCGCTGCTCACGTCTGTAAAAGTCAGCTGGCCGATACCAGCACCCCCATTGTCCCCCGCACTCAGCAAACCATTGATAACCGTGGCGCCCTGCACACTGCCAGAACCTGAAAGCGTGGCACCACTGCTGACCACCACCGCACCCGTGCCACTCTGCCCGGCACCCGACTGCCCCACCTGCAGATTCCCTTCGTTCACCTGCGTGGTTCCCACATAAGTGTTGGCCCCGGTGATCGTGAATTTGCCCGTCCCTTGTTTCACCAATCCCCCGGCACCAACGATGCTGCCACTGTAGGTCGTATCGGCGGTGCTGCCCGTGGTAAGCCGGGTGCCTGGGGTGGCAACCGTGTCAGCAGCGGCGATGGTGCCCAGATTGACGGTGCCTCCTCCTGAAAGAGACAGGATCGTCTGCGAATAATCCGCGAGGCCATTCGTCAGCGCCAGCATCGCCGTAGGGTCATTGGCAATCGTCACCGCAGAGTTGGCGGACAGTGTGTTGACCGCGCCGGCCATCAGAGTGCCCTTGTTGATCGTCGTCGCCCCGCTGTAGGTGTTGGCTCCCGTGAATGTCTGCGTTCCTTCGCCGATCTTCGTCAGCGCCATGATCCCCGTGCCGGTGTCCTTGATCGCCCCGCCGAAGAAGGTGGTGGCTGTGGCCGTGTCGGTGACGAGTGTGCTGGAGTTGTTGTCGCCGATGGTCAGCGTTGAGGTGCTGTTGGCTTTGCCGTTGGTGATGGCAGTATTGGCGTGCGTGCCGTAAGAGATCAGTGAGTTGATGGTTTCGTCAAAGCCATTGAGGTCAAGGGTGACAGGACTGCTGCTGCTGCTCCCACTCAAAATGACGTTGCCTTTGCCGAGGCCGTTGGGAATGACCTCCGAAGCTCCGAGGCGAATGGTGACGTTGGCGCTGTTGAAGGCCGTGGGTGTCGCGACGAAGTTGGTGTTGATGGAAAGGTTGCCGGTGAAGTCGTTGGCGGTGCTGTTAAGCTGAATAATGTTGGTGCCGCCCGCGCCGCCGGAGAGATCGAGGGCATAATCACCGGTAATTTTTCCGGCAAGAGTGGTGACACTGCTGGCATTGACGGCACCCAGGCGGGTGTCACCGATGAGATTGATCTGACCGGAGAGAGTCTGGCCCCCGCTGAAACGTATGGCACCGGGAATGCCATTTTCACCGTAGCCGGTGCCTGCAAGGTTGAAGGTCTGCGCATAGGTGCCCCCGGCATTGAGCCAGAGCTGGCCTCCAGCGGTGACGGTGACGGCACCGCTGCCGAGACCTCCGACGTTGTCGAAGCGATTTCGGCCTTGGGTGATCACAGTCCCTCCGCTGTAGGTATTGACCCCGCTGAAGACGACTTGATTGCCGGAGCCGGTCCGGATGAGCGTGACAGCACCCGTGCCGTTGTCAGTAATCGAAGAGCGAATGAGCATTTCGCCAGCACCGGAATTGTTGATGATGAGCTCGCCAGCCGTATTGTCGGCTCCGCCGGCTGTGATCGCGCCCACGCTGTTGGCAGAGCCAATGGTGAGAGTGGGAACATTCGCGGTGACCACGGCGCCTTGGTTCCAAATGGAGCCGGTGACCCCCAGGCGGAGAGTCTCGCCGGCAGCAATATCAACGAGACGGTTGATGGCGGCGTTGCCGTTGCCTGCATCATTGCGCACCATGAGTGTGTTGAGTTCCGTAATGCCCGCTCCGGTGGTGATCGTGGCGCTGCTGTCGGCGATCAACAAGTTGGAGGTCGTGGAACTCACGATGTCGCCACCAGCATAGCCGCTGTATTGCGTGGTGGCAGCAATGACATTGCCAAGGGCCGTTCCTGCGGTGCTTTTGACGGCCCAGTCATTGCCCAGCAGCGCCCAGCCGCCCAGGATGCCGCTCGCATCATTCGCGGTGGTGATGACGATGCCGTTGGTGGCGCTCTGCGTACCCGCTGCGGGCGTGAACTCCAGAACGCTGCCAGCATCGCGCGAGATGCTGCCCAGATTCACGACGGTGTCAGCATTGGCGGTGCCTTGGGTGACGGTGACGTAGCTGCGCCCGACCAGCAGGTAGGTGCCATTGAAAGTTTGCGAGACGGCTTCAGTCCCTGTGGTGGTGTTGCGGCCGGCCACGGTGAGCTTGCCCCCACCGAGAACCAGGCGACTGGAGGCGCTGATGATGTCGGCAGTGGGGGCGGTGATGATGTAAGCGTAAGTGTTGCCACCGGTGGTTGTCGAAGAGATGGCGGTGGAGTTGAAATCGAGCTTGAGGCCGCCCGCGTTGGTCTGCGTGACTGAGCCGCTGTTGGGATTGTGAAAACCACCGAGAATGGTGGTGTCCCCGGTGTAGGTGTTGGAAGTGCTGGAGACGTAGGTAGCGGTGACAAGGCCGGAGGTGGTGTTGGTGCGAGTGACCGTGACTTGTTCGCCGCTCAGCGTGAGGGTGCCAGTGCCGATCTTGGTGAGCCCCCCGCTGCCGCTGAGCGCACCGCGATAGAGAGTGCTGCTGTCGTTGTTGCCGGTTTGCAGGGTGATCGCACCGCCCCCTGCATCCTGAAGTGTCAGGTTGCTGGTGCCCTGAAGAGCGCCGGTGATAAAAGTGCCAATGCCGGAAGCAAAGCTGATGTTCTTGGTGTTCACGTCAAAATTGACGAGATTGAGGGTGACATTTTGAGCCGCACGGGCATGTCCGAGAAGAAAACCACCGGTGGAGGTGCTGGTGTTGAGGGAGGTCAGCGTGCCAGTGGTGGTGTTGGCATTGGTGAGAGAGATAAAGCCCGTGCCGCCGTTGAATTGCAGTGTGCCGTTGCCAGCAATCATCCCGGAGAATGTGGTGTTGATGCTGCTCTGGGAAAAATTGAGTGAGGCATTGCGCATGAGAATCAGGCCGCTGCCTTCGATGGTGCCGAACTGGTCGCCGACTTTGGTGTTGAGGACACCCCCGGTGTTCACGGTGATTTTGGCGCTGTCGCTGATGCTGTTGGCTCCGGTGTTCCAAAGGAAGGTGCCACCGCTGTTGATGACAATGCCTGTGGTGGTCAGCTGGTTGGCACTGCCACCTGTTCCTTTGAGTTCAAACGTGCCGGAGTTGATGGTGATGGGCGCTCCGCCAAGATTGAAGAAGCCACCGTTGCCGGAGGTGCCAAAATCGAGCGTGATTTTACCGGCACCATTCTTGGTCAGTCCGGCGGAAATCATGCGGGCGGTGATCGTGGCGTCCATGTTCTGGACATTCACGATCGGGGCGGTTCCGGTCAGGGTGAGGATTTCGAGGGAGGCGAAGTTGTTCGGGGATGACACAAATGCAGTGCCCGGAGCGATCATGACATGACCTTCCTGGAAATTGAGACTGCTGGCGGACTGGCTTGGAGAAAGCGTCACCGTGTAACTGCCAGTGCCGTCAATGCCTGCCGCAAAAACCACATCGCTGCCGGCCGCATACGCCCCGGTGCTGCTCAGCCCTAGCGCATCTGTGCTCCAGAAACTATCCACGCCCCAGACCCCGCCTGCATTGCCAGAATACACGGCAGCACCATTGGTGTCCCAATAAAGCGTCGCCGCAGGTGCGTGACGGGCGGCAATGAGGGAAAACAGGAGCACGGCGAAGCGCACGCTTCGTGTGAAAAACACTGACATGATGGATTGGGGGCTGTTTTTTGCATTCGCACCGAAGCACGAAAAAAGGGGAGGAACGGATAACCTCTCCCATCAGCCAAACCAGCCAATTCTTCTCCGAAAAGCCCTCAGTCCATCGTCATGCCAGCAGCCACATCAGCCACTGGCTCCAGCGCCTTTTCACCCAACAATGATCCCCTTCGCCTTGCGCTCTTTCTCGCGCTCCAGCAGCGGGATCTTCTCACCGGTTTCAAGCACCTGCACACCAAGATCACCGATCTTGGAGAAGGTCAGGCCATTCAACGCAGTGACTTCTGTGCTAAGACGCTTGAAGACGTCTTCAATGGTGTGGATGCCGTTCGAGCCACCGCAGGCGACGATCAGATCACGCAGGATTTCCCAGGTGTCGTGAGCGTTGCCCGGAATTTTGACCGCCTTGTTCAGGCGCTGCAAACGACCCGTGACGTTGATCATGCTGCCGCGTTTTTCAGCGTAAGCAGAACCAGGAAGCACCACGTCGCTGAGTTCCGCGCTGGCGTTGGCCAGGATGTGCAGGGAAGCTATGAACGGCACCTTCTCCAGATCGCGCTGGTCGAAGCCGACTTTGAGCAAATTCTCACCGAGTGCGAGCACCACACGCAGGCGGCCACGGCTCATGAGTTCGGTGATCTCGGCCAGCTTGGCGCCGGGTTCGATGCCCAGAATCAGCTTCGCACCGTTCGTGTTCGGATTGAGATCGTCCGTACGGAGGTAATTGTCGGCGCCACCAGTGCGTGGGATCACATCGACGTTCGTGGTGCCAAGCTGCGCAGCCAGATGCTTCACAAAGAACAATTCTTCATTCGTCATGCGCGCGCTGGCGATGATGGCGATCTCCTCGCCCTTCTTGCCGGCCAGAGCGGTGGCAATGTTGCTCAGCGCCGTCTTCCAGGTGGCGATCTGATGTTTGCCACCCGTCTTGATCATCGGATCCGTGAGGCGGAACTCGCTGTTCACGAAGTGGAAGTCCAGCCGGCCGCTGTCACACATCCATGAGGAGTTGACGTCGTTGTTGTCACGCGGGGTCTGGCGATAGATCGTGTCACCACGGGCGCTGATCTCCATGTTGCAGCCACGTCCGCAGCCCGTGCAGATGCTGTTCGTCTCGTTCAGGAACCAGACGCGCTGCTGGAAGCGGAAGTCGTTCGAGGTCAGCGCACCCACCGGGCAGATGTCCACCGTGTTGAGCGAGTAGTTGTGCTCCAGGCGCTTGCCCGGATGCACCGCCAGCGTGGTGAAGCTGCCGCGCTCAGTGAAGCCCAGCACAGGCTCGTCAGCGATCTCGGCGGTGAACCGAATGCAGCGGCTGCACATGATGCAGCGCTCGTCATCCAGACGCACACGCGGCCCGATATCGACATTCTTCGGCTTCTTGACCTTGTCTTCACGGAAGCGGCTCTCGCCCTTGCCGTGCTCGACGCTGAATTCCTGCAGTCGGCACTCACCGGCCTGGTCGCAGATCGGGCAGTCGAGCGGATGATTGATCAGGAGGAACTCCATCACGCCTTTGCGGCACTCCTGCGTGAGGACGGACTCGGTGCGGATGCCCATGCCTTCCGCCACGGTGTTGGCGCAAGCGATCACGGGACGCGGCATCCAGCCGATCTTCGGCATGCCATGCTCATCCTTCTCCGGCTCGGTACCCGGGGCCGGACGCGGCGGCATGCCCATCTCCACCAAACACATGCGGCAGTTGCCGGGGGAGGAGAGCTTGGGGTGGTAGCAGTAGTGCGGGACTTCCTTCTTCGCCTGCTTGCACGCCTCGATCATGCGCGTGCCTTTGGGGAACTTGTGCCAGACACCGTCAATCTGTACATTCACAAGATCGACAGGCGGTGGAGCAGCAACAGGAGCAGGGGCTTCGGCGGGGGCAGGCATGAGCGAAGGGGAAAAGGGGGCTGAAGCCGATTATCGGACCCGCGTGCAGAGGGGCAACCCCAATTTGTGAAAAGTTTCACAAGCCCACCCCCATGAGGCTTTGCGAAGTCCGCGCAACGTGCCATCAATGCCGCCCTCATGCCCATCCCGGTCATCCTGAACCCCGCCGCCCGCAGCACCAAGGCTGCCTCCCTCGAAGACACGCTGCGCAGGCTGTCTCCAGAGCCGGAGCTGCACCTGACCACCGGCCCCAGCGATGCCACCCTGATCGCAGAGCGCCTCGCCACGGAAGGTCACGAACTCGTCGTCTCCGCCGGGGGAGACGGCACCATGAACGAGGTGCTGCAGGGCATCTGCCGCGCCAATTCGCGCCGCAAACCCGGCGAAAAGCACACCGCCCTCGGTGTCTTGCCGCTCGGCACCATGAACGTTTTCTCCGTGGAGCTGAAGCTGCCGGGCCGTGACATTGAATCCTGCTGGCGGGAGATCACCAGCGGCCAGCGCCGTGACGTCGATCTCTGGATGGCCAATGAAATGTACTTCGCCCAGCTCGCCGGCGTCGGACTCGATGCACAGATCGTCCAGGAAACCTCCTGGGAGGCGAAGAAAAAGTACGGCCCGCTCAGCTACGTAATGAGCGCCGTAAATGTCCTGATGCGCACCCCGCCGACGCTCAGCGTGCAAATCGACGGCAGGTCACCCATGGTCGGCACCGTCGTCCTTATTGGCAATGGCAGGCACTATGGCGGGCCATTCCCACTGTTCCGCGATGCTTCAAATAGCGACGGCAAACTGGATCTCCTCATCTTTCGCGGCCTTGGCGGAATGGAATTCCTCCAAGTGCTCCGCGGCATGCTCTTAGACGGCTACCACGAGTGTGAAGATCTGGATTACATCCAGACCAGCGAATTCACCGTGACGACGGACCGCGGCGAGGCCCCCGTGGAGCTGGACGGCGAGCTGGCGGACCTGACCGCCCCCGTGGTTTTTCGTCCCGCCCCGTTTCGCCTGAGCGTGAGCGCGGGCTGAAGGTCTTGGACTTGGGCTTGGAATACGAAGGCTTGTCTCCGGAGGACCAGCTTGCAGAGCCGCTCTTCTTGCCACGCCCAGCAGGCTTGTCTTCAGAAAAGCGAGCCGTAGGGCCGCTCTTCTTGCCACGGGTGGGCTTGAAACCACGCGGCTCGCGGGTCTCGGAGCCACCTTCGCGCTTCGGCGCACGCTTGCGCGCTGCCGGGCGGTGATCTTCGATCCCGTCATCCTTTTCGTCGCCAAGCTTGCTGCGCTCCAGCTTCGGCTTGGCCGGCTCTTCCTTGAAGAAGCGTTCGACCTCCGTCGGCGTAAGTTCTTTGTAGGCCCCTTTGGACAGGCCGTGCAGTTTCAGCCAGCCGATGCGGATGCGGGTCAGGCGGGTGACCTCGTAACCGAGGTAGTAGAGCATCATGCGGATCTGACGCTTGAGCCCCATCTTGAGAACGATGTGCGCCCGGTAGTCGCCGTCCATCCAGGTGCGTTCCGCACGGGCGAAACCTTCCTCGGTCATCATGCCTTTGACGAGTTTCGCCATGACGTCAGGATTCAATGCCTGATCGACGACCACTTCGTATTCTTTTTCAGCACCTTGGCTCGGGTGGATGATCCGGTGGGAAAGATCCCCGCGATTCGTCAGGAGAATCAGACCTTCGCTGTCTTTGTCGAGACGGCCGACGTGATGCAGATTCTGATACTTCAGCGGCAGCAGGTCGTAAATCGTCATGCGCTCATGCTTGTCTCCACGAGAGCAAAGGTAGCCTTTCGGCTTGTTCAAAACAAGAACGACAGGGGCCTCGGTCCGCACAGGGGAACCATCCACGACCACCTTGTCCTCAGGATTGACCTGGGTCGCAAGCTCGGTGATGACGTGCCCGTTGATGGACACACGACCGCCGAGGATGATTTCCTCCGCGCCACGCCGTGAGGCAATGCCGCACTGGCTCAAATATCGGTTAAGGCGCACAGGGGGAAAGCCTTACTCCGGCTTGGTCTTCGGAAGGTTCGTCGGAAGACGTCCTTCTTTCCACTGGCCACGGGATTTGAGAAGCTTGACGCGCTCACCACGCTTCAAAACGCTGCGCTTGGTGCCGACGGAGCCGGAAGTCTTGAGGCTGCTATGCTGGGACATGATTCTAAGGGTCTGGGGGTGAAAAAGGGCGCGAAGAATAGCAGCCCGCAACCCGGGCGCAAGGGGTTTTACGCGGCGTGAGCTCAACCCAGCACCTTCTTCCTCACAATCTCCGTCACCATCTTCGGGTTCGCCTTCCCCTGGCTGGCCTTCATCGCCTGCCCCGTAAACCAGTTCATCGCCTTCTCGTTGCCGCCTTTGACTTCGGCCACTTTGTCGGGATTCGCGGCGAGGATCTGCTCCACAATGGCCTCCAGCGCCCCCGTGTCACTCACCTGCTCAAACCCCTTGGCCTTGATGATGTCCGCTGCGGATTTTCCGGTCTCAAACATCTCCGCAAACACTTCCTTCGCCTGGTTGTTTGAAATCTTGCCCACCTCCACCGTCGCCACCAGCGCGCTCAGCGCCTCCGGCTTCACCGAACACTCTGCCAGTGTCAGTCCACGGTCGTTCAGCACACCCAGCAGATCGTTGATCACCCAGTTGGCGATCTTCTTCGCCGGCACCTTCGTGTCAGCAGCCACGGCGGCTTCATACCAGGTGGCCAGTTCCTTTTCGCTCGAAAGCACGCCAGCATCATAGGCGCTGCAGCCGTACTCCTTCTCAAACCGCGCACGCTTTTCATGCGGCAGTTCCGGCACCTGAGGCCGCATCTTGGCCACCAGCTCCGCCGTGCGCACCGGCAGCAGATCAGGATCGGGGAAGTAGCGGTAGTCATGCGCGTCCTCCTTCGAGCGCATCATCGTCGTCTCACCGCGGTCATCGTCCCAGCGCAGGGTGCTTTGCTCCAGCTTGCCTCCCGCGTCCAGGATGCTTGCCTGCCGCTCGGTCTCATATTTGATCGCTCGCCGAATCGCCGACATCGAGTTGATGTTCTTCAGCTCGATCTTGGTGCCCAGCTCCTTCTGGCCTTCCGGCCGCAGGGAAATGTTCACGTCGCAGCGCATGTTGCCCTTCTCCATGTCAGCGTCGCTCACGCCGCCATAGATCAGGATCTGCCGCAGGCTCCCGAGGTAGGCCACCACCTCCTCCGCACTGTCCAGGTCCGGCTCGCTGACGATCTCCATCAGCGGCGTTCCCGCACGGTTGAAATCGAGCGCGCTGAACTTGTCATAGTGCGTGGACTTGCCCACGTCCTCCTCCAGATGGATGCGCGTCAGCTTCACCACCTTGCCCGGATTCGCGATGCTCTTCTGCGCATCCTTCGGATACGCCAGATCATACAGCGGCACCCCGCCCCCCAGGCAGAGCGGAAAGGGCATCTGCGTGATCTGGTAGTTCTTCGGCATGTCCGGGTAGAAATAATTCTTGCGGTCCCAGTTCACCACCGGCGGAGTCTCGCAGCCCAGCATCAGCCCGGTGAGAATCGTCTTCTCAATGGCCGCTTGGTTCAGCACCGGCAGCGCCCCTGGCAGCCCCAGGCACGTGGGGCAGGTGTGCGTGTTCGGCTCCGCCCCATACTCCACCGGACACGCGCAGAACATCTTGCTGCGCGTCGTGAGCTGCGCGTGAACTTCAAGGCCGATGGTGAGGATGTACTTGGGCATGACGAATGGCAGCAAGCCAAAGCCGAAATCTTGACGCCTTGCAAGAGGGAAGCTCGTGTCTTTACAGGCGGATGGCGCAGCTCGATGACAAGGTTATTTACCAGAGTCGGCTTCGACGACGCATCGAAAACCCGTGTCATTATGCCTGGTGCCGCTCTTATGATGAACGCGACAGGATGAAAGCAGAAAAAGGCGCTCATGATCGTGCCAGCAACCACCTCTCATGACATACTCCGGTGTTTCGGGCGAATACAGGTCACTAACGAGCTCCCAGACATTCCCCCCCATGTCAAACAACCCCATTTTGTTCGGCTTAAGGCTCATCACCGGAGCTGTGGTTGCAAAACCATCTGTATAATTTGAGATGACAGGGCGCTTGGGAATCTTTTCGAGCGTTGTACTGTCGGCATAATTTCCCCCCATGTCTTTGGTTTGTGGTGGGAAATCGCCGCCCCAGGGAAAAGCATCCTGGATTTTCTGATTCAGCATCTGAGGGGTGGTCGTTGGAGTCGTGATCTCCTCGTTGCCAATACCAACAGCGACACTCCATTCACGATCTGTAGGCAGACGATAACGTTTCCCCTCTTTTTTGCTCAGCCAGGAACAAAACTTCTCCGCATCCTCCACGTTCACACTTAGAACAGGATGGTCATTTTTGTCACCCAGCGGAATGCCGGAAACCATTTGATTTTTCCAGGAAACATCGGCATCCGGGCTTTCTGCGGCGTAGGCTTCATAATCCTGCCGCCGTGTCTCGTGGATGCAGAAAAGAACTTGGGTGCCCGGCACCTGGACAAACTTCATGCCAAGACTGTTCGTGAAAGATTTGCCCCTCAGGTCATTTGTCGCTGCCGCCACTGTGGCAGCCGTGCTGGCGAGCAAATCTTCTCGTACTTTTTTCAATGTCATCGCCTCCTCCAGCCTGCCTCCGCGAGTGAGGGTCGTGATCAAAGTCTCAAGCGATCTGGCATAGGCCTCCTTCAACGGGCGCAGGACCTTGTTACTCTCAGACTCCAGCTTTGCCAGGCTCGTGCGATAAGTGGCACGGATGGATTTGAGACTGGTCGGGGTTTTTTCGTCATCCTGAGGCATGATGTACTTGCCCGACAACACAGCCTCTCTCTCCGTCTTGATGGCGAAGGCATCATCCAGATTCCCTGCTTTCTGCGCTGACTCCTGCGCGCGTTCCAATGCGGCGGCAAACTTGGCGTTCAAATCGGCCACCGCAGTTTCATGAGGGCGCAGAACATCTGACACCACTCGTTCACCATATTTTGCCTGCAGTTCAGCCACATCCGGCAGGAAGTTCGTTTGTGCAGTTGCACAGCTGGCGGTCACAAGAAGGGCGAGGACAAAGATAATCTCTGAAGG
Organism: Verrucomicrobiota bacterium; assembly: GCA_017301975.1. Taxonomy (GTDB): domain Bacteria; phylum Verrucomicrobiota; class Verrucomicrobiia; order Verrucomicrobiales; family Verrucomicrobiaceae; genus Prosthecobacter. The sequence goes on along the minus strand of JAFLEI010000005.1, from coordinate 13,993 downwards.
TTTTCTCATGATCATTTTTAAAGCATCGCATGAGGCCTTGATCAATTCAATCTGAGGCGGATTGCTGGCGATAGACGACGGAGACCATTGGTCCGCTTCAGCTTCATGTCGCTGAGGATGGGCTGCAGGTCGGGGTGATTGGAGGCTTTTCCCGCCGCATTCTCCATGCCTGCAGGATACCCCGCGATGCTCAGCCATGGCAGCCCGCAAGAGGGAATGATCTGACAATGTATTTGGGCATGACGGAAGGCTGCAAGCCAAAGCCAAAATTGGGGTTTTTTCCCTTACAAGGGGGGCTGACGTTGTTTACGCCTGCGAAGCCGCCTACCGCTTCAAGGAGATGGCACCAGCACAATTCGGAAGCCGAGATTCAAACGCTCATTGGGCTTGTGCCGGTCGCGACAAGACGAAAGCAAGTTTCCACGTTCATTGTGGGTCCAGGAACTGCCCCTCAGGACGCGATCCGTTTTAGCACTGTCATACCAGTCTTCACACCACTCCCAGACATTGCCTCCCAGGTCATAAATGCCAAGCTTGTTGGACTTGAAGCTCATCACGGGCGCCGTGGTGGGGAATCCATCGTCATAGTCTTCAAAATACTGGCTGTTGTTCGCAGGTGCCTTGGCTTTGCGGCTCTCGTCGGAATAGTTTCCAGCACCGGCCGGCGGCGGCCACTGAGTTCCCCATGGGAAGTCCGTCTCGTTTTTGAAGATGGTCGCGGGGGTGGTGTCCTTCTCCCATTTTTCCTCCTGCCCGATGCCGACAGCGTAGCTCCATTCACGATCCGTCGGCAGCCTGTAAGTCCTGCCCTCTTTTTTGCTCAGCCATGCGCAAAAGCCCTGCGCATCATCCCAGCTCACCCGTGCGACAGGATGCTCTTCCGGTCGGTCCATGACGAAGGGTTCATCTCCTCTCCGGCTCTTCCATGCGCCGTCGATGTTCTGCCCGTCTGCAGCATAGGCCGCATAATCTTTGTACCGTGTCTCGTGGATGCAGAAAAGAACTTGGGTGCCCGGCACCTGGACAAACTTCATGCCAAGGCTGTTGGTGAAAGATTTGCCCGTCAGGTCATTTGTCGCTGCCGCCACCGTGGCAGCCGTGCTGCTGAGCATATCTTCACGCACTTTTTTCAATGTCATCGCCTCCTCCAGCCTGCCTCCGCGGGTGAGTGTCGTTATCAATGTGTCAAGGGATCTGGCATAGGCATCCTTCAATGGGCGCAGCGCCTTGTCGCTCTCGGCCTCCAGTTTTGCCAGGCTGGCACGATAGGTGGCTCGAATGGCTTTGAGACTGGTGGGGGTCTTGTCGTCATCCTGAGGCATGAGGTATTTGCCCGACAAAACCGCCTCTCGCTCCTTCTTGATGGCGAAGGCGTCATCCAAATTTCCTGCTTTCTGCGCTGCAGCCTGCGCGCGTTCCAATGCGGCGGAAAACTTGGCATTCAAATCGGCCACCGCAGCTTCATGCGGTCGCAGTACCTCAGCCCCCACCCGTTCGTCATATTTTGCCTGCATTTCAGCCACATCCGGCAGGGACACCGTTTGTGAATTGGACGGGCTTGCCATGCCAACCAGGGCCAGGGCAATGATAACGACCGGCGTTTGTCTCATGAGATTCTTTTAAGCCGAATCTTTTTTCCAGTTCAATCTCTTTTTTAGTGCAACCTCACCGGCTGCGGCGGCGGAGGCTGGCGGTACACCACGGAGTCCATCGCCTGCTCCAGCGCCATGCCGCTCAGAATCGGCTGCAGCTCGGGGTGGTTGGCCACTTTCTCGATCTTGGGCATCTGCATCAGCCCGGCGAAGTCCTTGTTCTTGATCGCCTCCCGCACTGCTGGATCGTACCCGAGTTCCACGATGAGCGGATGGTTCAGCGCATTGGCCGTGGTCGGGCTTTGCTCCGCCAGTCGCTGCCACATCGTCCCCTCCGGCCACAATATCAGCAGCCGGGCGAGGTTGGCCGTCGGCTTGATGTCATACGGATCGAGCTTCTTCGCCAGCCCACCGATGATGCTGTTGTCGATCTTCTGGCTCAGGGTGTAAAAAACCGACTTCGCCTGGCTCTCGATCGACCCGCCTTTTTTGACGATCTCCGCCGCGTTCTCCATGCCATACAGGCTGCCTACGATGCGCAGCGCCATGCTGCCCAGCCACAGCAGCCCTCCGGAAGGAATGATGCTCACGATCAGCCCCTTCCACCCCGTCAGCCCGCCCAGCAATCGCATCAGGCCAAAGGCCGCCAGAAAATATTTCCCCACTTTGCACACGGCGAACATCACCCCGGCCCCAATCAAGGACGCGACCACCATTCGGTTGGTCGTCATGTGCATCCCCGCCGCGCCAAAAATCAGCACCCGGTGCATGAACACAAACCACGCCGCCCACGCACAGGCCGCCAGCGTCAGCACATTGATGATCTGCTGCACCACTCCCTTCGCAAACGCCAGCCCCGCCGCAAACGCGATGAACCCCACAATCGCGATGGTGGCCCACATGCTGTGAGGCACCTTCTGCGCGTGCTGAAGGAGTTCGCTGGGGTGAAGCATAGACAGAAAAAAGAAAATACTAAGGACCTCTTAACATCTTTCACCCCGTCTGTCTCGCGGGAAATGACGTCTCCACGCCCTAGATCAAATCCTGCATCGCCCGCAGCTTCGCATGGGCCGCCCCACGCTCCAGCAGCTCTTCGGCCAGCGCTTTCCCGGCCATCAGATCCCCCGCCACTCCGGTGATCACAAAACCCGCGGCCGCATTCAGCACCGCGATGTCGCGCTTGGCACCCTTGATCGTTCCTGCCAGCACGCCTTCGAGGATCGCCGCGTTCTCAGTGGCATCCCCCCCCACCAGATCTTCGAGCGCCGCTTGGCCAAAGCCGAGCTCCTTGGGATCAATCCGCGTCTCACTGAGCTTCCCGCCCGCCACCTGGCAGACCTCGTTCACCCCGAGCGTGGAAAGCTCATCCATCCCCTGCCCATCGGCAGCGGTGCCATGCACCACCCACGCGCCTTTGCGGCCAAGCTGCACCAGGATCTCGCCAAACGCCCCCGTCAGCTTCGGGTCAAACACACCGATGAGCTGGTAGTCCGGCCGCCCCGGATTCAGCAGCGGCCCCAGCACATTGAAAATCGAACGCTGCCCCTCCGCCGCGAGCAGCTTCCGCGCCTCCGCCACCGCCTTGAACGTCGGGTGATACAGCGGCGCAAAGAAGAAGCCCAGCCCGATGCTCTCGATCCCCGCCACCACTTTTTCCTTCGGCAGGTCGATCTTGATGCCCAGCGCCTCCAGCACATCCGCCCCACCCGCTTTGGAGGTGATGCCACGGTTGCCATGCTTCGTCACGCACACACCGCCCGCCGCCAGGATGAACATCGCCGTGCTCGACACATTGAACAAATGCAGTTGATCCCCGCCCGTGCCCACCACATCCAGCATCGGCCCCGGCAGCTTCGCCCGGTCAATGCCCGGATCCACCGCCAGCTTCAAAAACTCCTTCACAAACATCGCGATCTCCGCCGGCGTCTCGCCCTTGTGGGCCAGCGCCCGCAGAAAATCCGCCTTGGCCGCCGCCGTCACCGCAGCATCCACCAGCTGCGCGGCCGCCTCCGCGGTCTGCGCGTCGTCGAGGTGCGTTCCAGCTTTGAGTGAGGCAATGAGAGGTTCCATGCGCGAAGTGTGGCCGAGCCCCTCGGAGTTGGCAAACACTTGAGTGATTGCGATCCGCAACGATTTAGCCTAATCTCCGTGCATGAGCAGTCGCGATCCAGCCCTGAAGACATGCCTCAATCCCCCGTCGCAGCCAGCCCCCGCTCCGAAGACCTCCTCCTCTCGGAAGCAGCCGAAGTCTGCCGAGCAGCTTTGGTCGATGATCGAGCGGAACCTGGGACGCAAGTTGATCCGGATTCCCAGTGGCGTCGAGAGATAGCCGCATAGGGAAACTGGGCGGCACAAAAAGACCTTTCCTGGTTTCGCCCTTCAGACGGTCTGGCGGTGTTCGACGCCTACATGGACAACGTGATGGACTGTGATAACGAACTCGTTCCTTTTGACGTCATCCCCATTCTGGCCACCGGCCCGCTGCTTGAGTCTTTGCATGCAGCCGTGGCCCGCCTTGACTCTCAATCCCACTTTCCTGCCCCATCTTGAGCACCTCCCCCATCCTCGGCATCGATCTCGGCACCACGAACTCCCTCGTCGGCGTCGTGGACAGCGGCTTCCCCATCCTCCTCGCCGATGAAAACGGCAGCCGCAGCACCCCCAGTGCCGTGTGCATTTCCGCGGATGGCAGCATCGCTGTCGGCGCCGTCGCCCTACGCCAGCGCGCCCTTCATCCCACCCGCACCATCACCTCGGTCAAACGCCTCATCGGTCGCCGCCCCGGTGAAGCGGGATGGACGCCCCCCTATTCTCTCAGCGAATTAAAAACATCGCCCGTCGAAGTTTCAGCAGAGATCCTCAAGCACCTCAAAGCCGTTGCCGAACGCGCCCTCGAACAATCCGTCTCCCAGGCCGTCATCACCGTTCCCGCTTACTTCAACGACGCCCAGCGCAACGCCACCAAGCGCGCCGGCGAACTCGCCGGTCTTGAAGTCCTCCGCATCCTCAGCGAGCCCACCGCCGCCGCCCTCGCCTACGGTCTCGACAAACTCAGCGAACATCAAAAGATCGCCGTCTATGACCTCGGCGGCGGCACCTTCGACATCTCCGTCCTCGAAATGCGCGATGGAACCTTCCAGGTGCTCTCCACCGCTGGCGACACCCAGCTCGGCGGCGATGACATCGACCGCCTCCTCGCCGAATTCATCGCCCAAAAACTGGCGCTTCCCCCTCACGACATCCGCGTCCTCGAAGCCGCCGAGTCCGTCAAAAAGCGCCTCTCCACCGACGACTCAGCCTCCTTCAACGGCCTAGACATCACCCGCGCCGATCTCGAAAAAATCGCCCGCCCTTGGATCGAACGCACCCGCATCCACTGCCTGCGTGCCCTGAGTGATGCCGGCGTCAAAGCCGAACAGCTCGATGAAGTCATCCTCGTCGGCGGCAGCACCCGCATGCCGCTGGTGCGCGACTACGTGCGCGAGATTTTCGGCCGCGAACCCAACACCTCGCAGAATCCCGACGAAGCCATCGCCCTTGGTGCCACCATTCAGGCAGGCATCCTCGGCGGCAGCCTGCGCCAGGTTTTGCTACTCGATGTCACGCCGCTCTCGCTCGGCATCGAAACCTTCGGCGGCTTGATGAACATCATCATCCCACGCAACACCACGATCCCCGCCAAAGCCGGCGAGATGTTCACCAATGCCGTGGCCAATCAGGACAGCATGCTCATCCGCATCCTCCAGGGCGAACGCGAACTCGCCAAGGACAACTGGGAGCTCGGCCGCATCGAAGTCCCCTTCCCCTCCGGCCCCAAAGGCAGCGCCCGCGTCGGCGTGCAGTTCAGCATTGATGCAGACGGCATCCTGCACGTTCTCGCCCGTGACACCGCGACAAATCAGGACACCACCCTCCAGATCAGCGGCACCGCCGTCGATGTCGAAGACGAACGCGTGGAGCAGATGATCTCCGAGAGCGTGGATTTCGCTTTCGAGGACATGAACGAACGCATCTGGACGGAAGCCAGGCTCAAAGCGGAAGAGCTGCTGCCCGCGGTCGATGCCGCGCTCTCCCAGCTCGGTGATGCAATCAGCGCGGAAGAGAAATCTGCCGTGGTCACTCAGGCCGCCACGGTGCGCGTCCTGCTCGGCGCCACAGACCACGACGCCAAGGCCCTCAAAGCCGCCACCCAGCTTCTGGACGACGCCACTCAATCACTCGCCGTGATGCTGATTGATCGTGCCATGGAGGAATCTCTGGTGCGTCGCGGCCTCGTTTGATTTTCCTCTACCCATTTGGGGCCGGACGGCTACGATCCGTCCATGATCGTTTCCACCGGCCATGAATGAGAACTCCCGGCAAGACGGAGCCTTGGGATGGACGCCGCCGGCGCCGGAGCATCTGCAGGCCATGCTGCCTCAGTATGATCAATGGGAGATGATCGCATGCGGCGGCATGGGCGCCGTTTACAAAGCGTTGCAGATTTCACTCGACCGCCCCGTGGCCATCAAGGTGCTGCCACCTCAGATCGCGCAGGATGAGGCAGAGTACGTCCAGCGCTTCAAGAACGAAGCGCGCACCATGGCCCGGATGAACCACCCCTCCATCGTGTCCGTGTACGACTTCGGCGAAACAGCCGACGGACTGCTGTACTTTGTGATGGAGTTCATCAATGGCACGGACGTTTTTAAAATGATCCATGCGCGGAAAAGGCTCCCGCCGGAGCATGCGCTGGCCATCACCGCCCATGTCTGCGATGCGCTCGCCTATGCCCACGAGCGTGATGTGGTGCACCGCGACATCAAGCCCGCCAACATTCTCATCAACATGGACGGGGCGGTCAAGGTGGCGGACTTCGGCCTGGCCAGCATGCTGGACCCAGGACAGTCCGGCAGCGTGACCCAGGAAGGTACCACCATGGGCACACCCGACTACGTGGCTCCCGAAGTGCTGACCATTGGCATGCAGGTCGATGGCCGCGCCGATCTCTACGCCGTCGGAGTGATGCTCTACAACATGCTCACAGGCAAAATCCCGCGCGGCAGTTTTCAAACGCCCAGTGAGCGCACAGGCTGTGACCCGCGCTTCGATGCCATCGTGCGCAAGGCGATGGAGCAGGACGTGGAAAGGCGCTACCAGTCGGCGCGCGAAATCCGGCGTGATCTCGATCAGATCCTCACCGTTCCCGTCCCCAAAGAAAAACCCGCCCGGCAGGCTCCCGCTGGCGGCATGCTGCCCCGGCAGCCTCCTCCGCCCCCGCCTCCCCCAGGTACTCCATGGGGCATGATCGCCGCCGCCCTGATCGTTCTCGGCGTTGCCGCCGTCCTTCTCATGCGGCCTGCTCATCCCCCGCCAACACCCGAAGTCACTCAGGTCGGGCCCGCCAAACCGGAGCCTCCCCGGCCGGCCCCTGGGCCGAAGCCGCCGGCCACCGCGCCCCCCGTTTCCGGCGTCTCGCCAGCCGACTCCAACGCCCCCAAAGGCAGCCCCCTGTCCAAATTCCCGGTGCTGATCTACAACGGCCACTACTATCAGGTCGTGGCAGAACAGTTGAACCAGTCCGACGCCCAAAAGCACGCCCAAAGCCTCGGCGCCCATCTGGCCACGATCACCAGTCAGGGCGAGCAGTATTGGATGAACCGGGTTCTCCCCTTCTACTTGCAGAAGGTGCCACAAGGCATGGCCACCATCGGCGGCCTGCGCGAAAACGGCGTTTGGAAGTGGGTCACAGGAGAGCCTTTTAAATTCACCAACTGGGAGGATGCCACCGTCGCCGCATCTGAACCGGAGAAAAACTTCGTCCTGAAAATCACCGCCACTTCCTATGCCAAAGCAGAGTGGGGCTTGGGCGTCGCCACTGCCAAACGTGCCTTCCTCCTCGAATGGGATGGCAGACCCTCAATAACGCCCGCACCCGTCCCTCGTCCTCCTCAGCCCGCCCCCATGCCCATCCCCATGGCCGAAAGCGAGGGCGCCAAGCGCCTGCGCAAGCTGGACTCCAGCTTTCATGCCGCGCTCGAGCGTGATGTACTGGCGGTTCATCGTACCGCCCTGGAAGACTTGGACACCAAATACCTAGCCGCCCTGGATCGCGCGCTGTCAGCCGAGACTGCGGCGGCCCGCCTGTCGGAGGCGCTCGCCCTGCGTGAGGAACAGCAGCTCATTAAAAGTCACAGCCCGCTGCCGCCGGAGGATGCGCCAAATCTGCCTGCGCCGCTGAAAACCCTCCGCTCCACCTACCGCAGCAGTCTGCACCCCATCGAGAGCGCCCTGCACAACGGCATCATCACCCTCTTCCGCAAGTATGAGGAAGTGCTGAAGGCCGGGCAGACGGAATGGACCCAGGCCGGAAAGCTCGATGACGCCAGACTGGCCAATGACCGCATCGCCAGTCTCTCCCGCGAACGCACCGCGTTGCTCGATGAGGCCAAGGAGCTCCTCCCAGGAGGAAAGGAAATGGTGCTGCAAAAAAATGACCGCTTCATCTCAGCGGAGAAATTCACTCCGCCCGTGGAGTTCACCCTCGTCGTGAAAACACAGAAGGATGATCTGCGCATGGCCTACACCGCCAGGCAGGTGATCTTCAACTGGGACAAAAACCAGGATGAACTCCGCCTCGATGCAGACCCCGCCGGCGCCCGCCATGTGCCCGGCATGGGGCGCATCCCTGAGGACACCTTTGTCACCATCCAGTGGCGCATCATGCCGCACATGCAGAGCATCACGGTCGATGGCAAACGTCGGCTCCTGCACTTCGGCGACTATTCCAAAGTGGACAATCCGCTGGAAGTCTTCCCGCTAAACCATCCCGTCACGATCAAATCCGCCAAGGTCAAGACGCTGGACCTCCCCACAGCCGAGGACCAGATCACCAGCAATCCTTCAATGCGGGACCTCTTTCTCACCAAAGCCGAATGGACAGGCCGGCTCACGATCCCCGCAGGCACCTACCGCCCCTTGCGCCGTATCGACATCGGGGCACCGGGGAAAAAAGACCCGCGAGCCAATTACGACGAGCAGCGCGCCGATGTCACGAGCCTCCCGGGCATGCGCATCGAAAACGTCCGCTTCCACCTGCGCGAAGGCTCCTGGCAGGCCGCTGGCGGCCATTTCCGCGACGTGAAAATCACCGCAGACCTCGGCGGCAGTTTCGAAGCACGCGACAGCCTTTTTCAGGACTGCCTCTTTGCCAAGGAAGGCCCTTGGGGTACCGCCTACTTCAGCAGCAAATGGCAGTTCACCAACTGCGTGATCGATGGCTCCTTCATGCATGGCTGGAAAGTGAGCGAGGTTGGCATAAAGCTCGACTCCTGCACCCTCATCGACTTGGATCTCGGCCCCATTATCTTCCGGGAGGATGCCAGCACCGATCTGACCAAGGGCTGGCTCAGCATCCAGAACTGCCGCTTCATCCGCTGCCGTGTCTCCGAAAGCCTGGCGCTCATCACCCGAAACTGTGTCTTCGAAAAATGCACCTTTGACGCCGTTGACGAAAAGCTCCAGACCAAATCCCCCCTGCAGGCCACCCTCTACCTCCAGGACTGCACCAACCAGCCCCAGACCGGTCCGGGACGCACCCTCGAGACCCAACCCGCCGCCCAGCTCAGCACCACTCCCGGAGCCTCGCTGCCCTACGAGCTCAAAAACGGCCAGCTCGACTTCCAAAACCCGCCTCAATAAGTTGCTCCACGGATGGCGAAACCATCGAACCCCTGCAAGTGGCACTGGAAAAGAATGCCGTGAAAATCGGGCGAACCACTGACCAGCCAACCTCGGTGGACGACGCTTCCCCTGACACACCCAGCACAGTGCATTCCGCAGGCTGGTAGGGAACCGCTGTGCGGGTCCGAAGCTTCGGGTCTTCCGCGTCGCGGGCTCCTCCAAAGGTCCGCCGTCCATGCCCTGCGGAAAGGCATCCAGGGGACGTAGCATCTGCCCCACCACGACCGATCGCATCACACGCACTATGGATGTCTGCATAATAGACTGACTTCTTCGCCTTGAAGGCCAACGGCCTTCCTCATCATAGCGAAGGGTTGCCGAGCCTCAGCGAGGCTACCCTGGTACACCACGCATCCCTCCGGGGAGCAAACCCAGAGTCCCCTTCGCCACCGCGCCCTCCAGCAGCGTCTGCTCGCCGTTCCGCTGCTGCCTGCACTCGCTTCCCCGTGCGGCCCCAAATCTTCAAACTCACAAGCTCAGGCGAGCTCCACGGGTGCCAGCCTATGATGCAATATTCAATAGGTCACGATTGCGCCCACTCATTCGCTCACCGCGCCGCGCCCGTACCATTCTGCTGGAAGTAGGCGTCACGCATGCGCCGCAGCTCCTCAAGCCGGGAGGAAATCTCCGTGTGTTCACGTGCCTGCTCCGCCTTCTGCTGCGTCACGAAATGATTGTTGCTGCCAAGGTTCCTCCAAGGACCGGCCGGCACCTCGCTCACATCCACAAAACGCCAGTCACAACGCCCGCTGCTGGAGATGCCAAGATAGTCACGCACTCCAGGCGAGATGTCGATCCCCGCACCGCGGTTGCTTGTGTTCTTGGGGCGTGCGTTGCCGAAAACGTAATCATGGTCATCCGTCACAAACGGGCCGCAGTCCTCCCACTGCGCATAGCAGACGCGGTTGCCGTAGCGAATCGCAATCCACTGCCCTTTCAGCACCGTCTTGCCGGAACGCACAAACTTCTGCTTGAACCAAGGGATCACTCGGGAGGCCTCTGGTTTGTGCGAGTTGTAATCGATGCAGTCATTGTAGGGCAGCGCCACATAAAACGGGTTCTGCTTCGGCGTGAACCCTGCCGGCGTGAAGTTGTCCTTCCGCTTCGTGGGATCCGGATCGTCGTAGCCGCCGAAGTTCTGCATCCACTGCGGGTCCCAGGAGCTTTTGTCGTTCGGCGTCGGATTGTTCTCCGTCGGCTGCTCCCCCACCCAGAACACCGTGGCCACGATGTCCAGCTTCCACGGATACCGTGCGTATCCAAGGTGCGGCATCGATGAGGAGCTGAAAGTGGGCAGCGTGGCGGAAATGCTGCGGGCCGGGGACGATTGCGTCTGCGCAGCGCCCCCTTTTTTCAACGCCGCCGCAGCGCCTGTGGCTGAAACCGACGAGGCTCCCTGGCCAGAAGCCGAAATCGACGCCGCGAGAAACGCGACGACGATGAATGAACTGAGAGAACGTTCAGCGGGCATGGGGGTGGAACTTAATTGCGAGAATTGTAGCAGCTTACCGTGGTAAACTGCAATCGGTAATTCACCACGTAAGACGCCCCAGCCTGATTGGGAAAACTCTCTCAATCCATGTTTCTGCGGCGCTTCATGATGGACAAATCCAAGTCCCCGCCGTTCAAAATGTCAGTTGGACCACCTCAGTTCCAAGACGAGGACAGCGGCAATAATTTCAATAGCGACGCAACGTGGAATCCTGCGGCACCCGCGTGTCATCCGTCTTCGGATAGTCCAGCGTGTAATGCAGCCCGCGGCTCTCATGACGCCGGATGGCGCATTCGACGATCAGTGAAGCCGTCTCCACAAGGTTCCGCAGCTCAAGAATTTCGCTGGTCACATGGTTGCTCCAGTAAAACTCCTGCACCTCGCGTTTGAGATTGCGCAGCCGCGCCGCCGCACGCTGCAGGCGCTTGTTGGTGCGCACGATGGACACGTAGTCCCACATCAGCCGCCGGATTTCGTCCCAGTTGTGGTAGATCACCACCAGTTCGTCATTTTCCACCACACCGCTGGTCTGCCAGGGGCGCAGTTCGTAGCTCTGCTCGGCGACTTTTCCCTGCGGGATCTTTTTGATCAAATGCGCCACCGCACGCTGCGCGGTGACGCAGCACTCCAGCAGCGAATTGCTCGCCAGCCGGTTCGCCCCATGCAGCCCCGTGCAGCCCACCTCCCCCACGGCGCACAGGCCGCGGATGCTCGTCGCTCCGTTTACATCCGTTAGCACGCCACCACATTGATAATGAGCGGCTGGCACCACCGGAATCGGCTCCTTGGTGATGTCGATGCCCACATCCAGGCAGGCTTTCTGGATGTTCGGAAAGTGGCTCGCGATGAATTCAGGCGACCGATGACTGATGTCCAGATACACACACGGCCCCCCCGTCTTCTTGATCTCATGGTCGATCGCGCGCGCCACAATGTCACGCGGTGCCAGCGAGCCCCGCGCATCATAGCGCTGCATGAATTCCTGCCCGTCCTTGCCAATCAAACGCGCCCCTTCACCCCGCATTGCCTCGCTGATCAGGAAGGAACGCTTCTGCGGATGGTAGAGGCACGTCGGGTGGAACTGGATGAACTCCATGTCCGAAATCGTCGCCCCGGCGCGCCAGGCCATGGCCACACCATCACCTGTCGCCACCATCGGATTCGTGGTGTACAAATACACGCGCCCACACCCGCCAGTGGCCAGAATGACTCGATCCGAGCGGAAGGTGTGCACTTCCCCGCTGGTCTCATCCAGCACGTAAAGCCCAAGCACGCGGTCCTCAGAAACGAGGCCAAGCTTCGCTGTCGTCAGGATGTCGATGGCGTAATGATTCTCGTAGATCGTGATGTTCGGATTGGCACGCACCGTGGCGAGCAGCTTCTCCGTGATCTCCCGCCCGGTGGCATCCGCCGCGTGCAGAACACGGCGCGCCGTATGACCACCTTCCCGCGTCAGATCAAATTCCAGGTGCCCGTTCACCGCCTCACGCTGATCGAAATGCACGCCCCACTTCACCAGATCCGCGATGCGCGCCGGTCCTTCGCTCACAATGGTCCGCACGGCGGCCTCTTTGCACAGCCCCGCCCCCGCGATGAGCGTGTCGCTCACGTGCTTCTCGATCGAGTCGTTCTCCGCCGTCACGCAGGCGATTCCGCCCTGCGCCCAGTTCGAGTTCGAGTCCAAGGCACCGCGCTTGGTGACCATGATCACCTTGCCATGTTCGGAGGCATGCAGTGCGGCCACCAGCCCTCCCGCTCCGGTTCCGACGATGATAAAGTCTGCCTCAATCATGAATATGGGTGACTCTTTCGTCGCGGAACCGGCAACATGCAAATGTCCTACCAGCTCGTTCCCAAACTCCAGCGCGTCGCCAGGTCCAGCAGATCCGGGCGCAGCGGCCATTCATCCGCACGCGGCTCCTGGCCCTCATGCCGGTGGCTGGCTCCCTTGAGCGCCATGCACCCCGTGTTGTCACCGATCTGACGGATCGTCTCGATCTCCTCAGTGGTCAGGCACTGCTCCGGCAAAGCGGCAAGATCATCCAGCTTGCTCTCAATCGTGCGCGCACCTTCGCCGTGCTCTTGAATCAAGGTCGGCACCACGCTCTTCACCGCCGTGTTGCCCAAAGTCCACAAACACGCAAGCTGCAGCATGGACAAGCCGTGCTTCTCCGCAATCGGACGCACCTTTTCCAGTTTCTCCACGCCATGCTCGATCCAGCCGCCCGGGCGGTGCGTGCGATGATCCCCGTCGCGGAACTTGTGCCCCGGCTTCACATCGTCATGGAAAATGCCGCCGTAATCGACCACACGGGCCAGAATATCGACGTTGTTCTTCGCCGCCGCTCCCAGCACATGCTGACCCGGCCAGGGCTCAAACGGATTCAAAATGATCATCGCCCAGTCCATGCGGTCGCCGAAACGCTCAAAGCACTCGATCATGTCCAGCGTGAACCCGTTCGCAGGCCCCGGCGCGATGCCCAGCCGGTCCGTCAGTCCGTCCGTCTTGAGCGCCGTAAACGCATCCCACACCTTGCCACTCGTGTAGCTGATGCTGTCCGGATTGTGCAGCATCAGCAGGTCAAACTTCGAGGTCTGGCAGCGCTCCAGGCTCTTCTCCGTCGCCATTTTGAGGTAGTCGTAATACTTCTCCGGCCCGCGCAGCGTCGGATCGGTGAACCGCGGGTAGCCCCGTGACCCCTGCCGGATGCCTTCATAAATGTCATGGCCCACGATGCCCACCAGGCAATATTCCTCACGCGGGATGCCCTTCAGCGCCTCACCCAGCAACGCATCCGCACGGCCCACGCCATACACATCCGCCGTCACAAACGTGCGTACACCTTTGGCAAACGAGTCACGCATGAGCTGCATGTAGTGCTCCTCGGAAAGTTGTTCTCCATAGTGCATGAAGCGTCCGCCGCTCCAGGTGCCGTAGGCTGTTCGTGTCAGGTTCATAAAAAAGTCAGGTTGGGGTTTGAGGGGGCAGATACATAACGGCTCCGCCCCCTGTTTCAAACACGGATCACGCCCGAAGCCACCGAGGCGCAGGATTTGACAAAATTAGATATGGTCAGCGCAAGAGCGAAGATGTAGATTTTTTCAGGCCTCCACTTTGGCGAAGTTCTTCACGAAGGGAGTGTCATGTTTGAGCACGCCAAAGGCGACGCGGATGATCTTGTGCATG
>JAFLEI010000050.1 GCA_017301975.1 Verrucomicrobiota bacterium | reverse complement strand
GCCTTCACTGGCTCCCGTTTTCTTGCTGCCTTCACCATCTCGTGCGCCGGTCTTCTTGCCGCCTTCGCCGTCGCGCTCTCCAGTGCGTGGTTTTTCGCCATCGCGTGAGCCAGGTTTCTTGGCTCCACCGTCACCTTCGCGCATGCCGGGCTTTTTGCTGCCTTCGCCGTCGCGCTCTCCAGTGCGTGGTTTTTCCCCATCACGAGCGCCGGTCTTCTTGGCGCCGCCTTCACCGTCGCCGGTGCCGGGTTTCCTGGCACCGCCCTCACCATCACGCATGCCGGTTTTTTTGGTGCCGCCGTCACCTTCGCGGGTGCCCTCTTCAGTTGCGCCTGTCCTGGGCTTTTCAGCTTCGGGAGCGCGCGCGCCTTCGCGGCTGCGCTCCTTGGCGGGGACTTCTTTTTCCACCGCACGCGCCGTGGTGAAGGAGTAGCAGACGAGAACGCTGAGCGTGAGGACGAGCAGCATTTGAATCACGGGCTGGCGGGCGGTTGGGTGGGCGATCATGTGGATGCGTTGGCGCAGGGTGGGGTGGTTGCGCACACATGGAGCCAACCCTGCCATGGCCGGTGGTGCGAAAAAGCTTTCCTGAATGCGGAGGAGCGTGTGACCGTAGTCCAGCCGCTCGGTGGGGGAGAGCAGCGCGAGTGCGCCGGCATCGCAGCGCAGCTCGCGGTCGGCCTGAAAGCGGGAGACGACGAACCAGACGAGGGGATTGAACCAATGGAGGGCCTGCACTGCGGTGGCGGCCCAGTTCCATACCAGATCATGCTGCTTCACATGGAGGAGCTCGTGCAGGAGCACATGTCGCAGGCTGTGCTCGTCAAAGCGGGTGTCCCAGTCCTCCGGAAGAAGGATGGCCGGGTGAGCCATGCCGACCACCGCCGGAGTGGTGCCCGCAGGCATGAGGACGATCTGCACCTGCCTGCGCACGCCGGCCTTCTGGCAAAGGCTTGCCAGCAGGGCGCGCAGCAACGCCGAGGTGGCGCGCGGACGCTGACGCAGCGCGAGGTCAAACCGCCGCTGCCGATGCAGCGCTGCCGCAAAGACCCCCAGCGCGCCGAGAACCCAGACTCCCAGTGCGAGCGAGTAGCCTGAAATCATTGCCGGAGATTTGGAGACGGCAGGGCTGGATTGCACCACGAACTGAGCGGCCTCTGCATCTGACGTTTTTACCGCCGACGCTGCCAGGACCAGCGGCGCTGGCTCATGCATGCGCGCCGCATCCTTCTGCTGAAACCATGAGCCCAGGCCGAAGCCTGCGGGAATAAAAGCGGGCAGCATGAGCTTGGCACCGACGAGCAGCCAGAGGCCGATGCGCCATGCCGGGCTGAGCCGCGTGCCCAGCATCAGCCGCAGGCCGAGCACGGCGAGGATGAGGAGGCTGGCTTCGAGCGAGGTGCGCAGCAGCCAGTGGAGGAGGGCATCGGCATTCATGAGTGAGTGGAATTACTTTTTAAGTTTCTTCTCGGCCTGATTCAGCACTTCACGCAGCGCGGCGAGGTCATCTTGCGAGACATCTTCACGTTCCATGAGCCCGGCCACGAAGGGCGTGAGACGGCCATTGAAGACGCGGTCGAGGAAGCTCCGGCTCTCCTCATGCTGGCACTGGTCCTGCGCGACGGCGGGGGAGTAGCGGAACTCACGGCCCACGGCTTCGACGGCGAGCGCGCCTTTGTCGGTGAGGCGGCGGATGAGGCTCTGGACCGTGCGCGGTTTCCAGTGCAGGCGGCCTTCCAGCTCCTTCACCACCTCCGCCAGCGTGCTGGTGCCGCGCTGCCAGAAGACATTCATCACCGTCCATTCGGCGTCTGAAATCTTCGGGGCGGGTGGTGTGGGTGAGCGGCGTGCCATGGTCAGGATTACAAATGTGATCCGAGGATTACGCATGTAATCCAAATGGCAAGAACTTTTTTTCAAGCGCTCTTTCTATGGCTAGGAATTGGAAGAATGGCTTGCCACTGCCTCTTTCCGCAGCACAAAGCACACAGACATGGAAAAACTCATCGTACACGGCGGCGCACCTTTGAAGGGCCGCATCAACATCAGCGGTTCAAAGAACTCCTCGCTGCCCATTCTCGCGGCCACGCTGCTCACCAAGGACACCTGCACCATCCGCCGCGTGCCTGACCTCAGCGACACCAATTACATGGTCCGCATCCTGGGCGAACTCGGTGCGGAGGTGGAGCGCGCCAGCGGCGTGGTGGTGGTCAAGGCGGAGAAGATCAAATCCGTCGCGCCTTATGATCTCGTCCGCAAAATGCGCGCGTCCATCTGCGTGCTGGGCCCTCTCACGGGGCGCTTGAAAAAGTGCACGGTGTCACTCCCTGGCGGCTGCGTCATTGGCGATCGCCCCGTGGATCTCCATCTCAAGGGGCTCGAAGCTCTCGGCGCGCAGATCACCGTGGAAGGCGGCGACATCTTTGTGAATGCCAAGAAGGGCTTCAAAGGCGGACCGATGAATCTCATGGGCAAGCATGGCTCCACCGTGCTGGGCACGGACAATGTCATGATGGCGGCGGTGCTCGCGAAAGGCAGCACGATCATCGAAGGCGCGGCTGCGGAGCCGGAGGTGGAGGATCTGGCGAACTTCCTCATCAAGATGGGCGCCAAGATTGAAGGCGCGGGCACCAATCGCATCACCATTGAAGGCGTGAAGGAGCTGCATGGCGCGGAGCACGTGGTCATTCCAGACCGCATCGAGGCCGGAACCTTCCTCGTGGCCGGAGCGATGCTTGGCGATGGCGTAACCCTCAAGCGCGTCATGCCGGAGCACATGAAAGCCGTCACCGATGCGATGATCAAATGCGGCTTCCCCATCGAAATCACCAAGGACAGCATCACCGTGCGTCCGAATCCGAACGCCAAGGGTTTTGATCTCACCACGCTGTGCTATCCCGGATTCCCAACGGACATGCAGGCGCAGATGTGCGCGCTGGCCTGTGTGATCAATGATGTCAGCACCATTACAGAGACCATCTTCCCGCAGCGGTTCATGCACTGTGCGGAAATGAAGCGGATGGGGGCCAACATTGACCTCCAGGGAGCCACCGCGCGCATCCGTGGCGGCAGCGTGATGAAGGGGGCGCCCGTCATGGCTTCGGATCTGCGTGCTTCCGCAGCGCTGGTGCTTGCCGGTCTCGTCGCGGAAGGCAAGACGGAGATCAATCGTCTCTATCACATTGACCGCGGGTATGAGCATCTGGATGACAAGCTGGCGGCACTCGGCGCGCAGCTTGAGCGTGTGCAGGACAAGTGAGGGGCGATTGGCGCTGCCCTTCGATCAGCGGAACCGGAAGCTCTCCTGCTGACGCTTCACGCCAGACTTGCTGAGGCACTTCTCTCCGCACCTGGCTCCGCGTTACCCTTGGCACGTTTTGTGGTGCCGCCTTTTGGCGGTCTGGTTCGCGTGCCATCGCACCGTCCCTCAACAATGCACGTCGCTGTCCTGGTTGACAGGGGGATTTCGTCCATTGAAGTTCCCGACATGAGCGTTGCCCAGATTATTCAAGAACTGCCCAAGCTGACCACTGCCGACCTTATCGCGGTGCGTCGCAAGCTCATGGAACTGGCGGACGAAAATGAGGAGATTGCTCTGTGTGACGCCATGGCTTTGGAAGGTGCCCGGCTTCTGGATCAAATGGAGGCGGAAGATGAGGGCTGAACGCGGCGAGGTGTGGCAGGTTGACTTCGGCATGGCCGCCAAGATCCGTCCAGCCTTGCTCCTCACAGGCGAACCTGCCGACGATGAGCTGGATCTGTTCACCGTGCTGCTTCACACCACGGCCACGCGCGGGAACCGATGGGAGCTGGTCATCTCAAAATCCTTCCTCAAGCCTGGGGCTTTTCATTTGCAGCAGGTGCAGACCATTTCCGGTGCCAAGCTTCTTCGCAGGCTGGGTTGCCTGACGAACGATAAACTTCAACTGGTTGAAAAGCGGCTGTTGGAGCGGTTTGGGCTTTGAGGGCGCATTGCCTTGAATCATCGCACGGCTCAGAGGCGAAGATCATCCGGCCTGAATGGTGCTCGACTAAGCTGGTGCTTGGTTTCTAAGGGCATTGGCTTTTAAGCACTCATGGTGCGGCCTGTCCTCCTGCCGCAAAACCTGAAGAAGCCAATTCAAAGTCTGAATGAAGAGGGGCGGATGGCGGCGTTTACTCGCTCATGACCAGCCGCCGTCGCTTTCTGCAATCTCTTTCCGCACTCGCCGCCGCACCCGCCTTCGCGGCGGATGTGTCGCCGTGGAAGCTGAATTACATGCTTGCCTCCTCCATGTATGGCAGCCTGCCTCTGGCGGAGATTCTGCCCGAGGTGAAAAAGACGGGAGCCACGGGGATCGAACTTTGGCCGAAGAAGCACGGCACGCAGCGTGAGGAAATGGACGCCATAGGGCATAACAAGTTTGCCGAGATGCTCAAGGAGCAGGGGCTTACTTTTGGCGGGACCACGCGGTATGATCTTGGGCCGTTCAAACTCACCGAGGAAATCGGCATCGTGAAAAAGCTTGGCGGCAGCTTCATCGTCACGGGCGGAGCAGGGGACTACAAGGTCACGCCTGAGCAGCTCAAGCTGAACGTGAAGGCTTTTGTGGAGAAGATGAAGCCGCATGCCGCGCTGGCCGCGGAAAACGGTGTCACACTTGGGATCGAAAACCACATCAACAACCTCATCGACACCCCGGACTCGCTGCGCTGGCTGGTGGATGAAATTCGCAGCATCCCCGGCATCGGCATTGCCTTTGCCCCTTACCATCTTCCGCAGGACTCCGCGCTGCTGGCAGAACTCATCACGCACATCGACCAGAAGATGACGCTCTTCTATGCGTGGGAGCACGGCATGGGCTGCATGAAGCCGATGCCGAAGGAGGAGGAAGTCCAGCAGATGCCGGGCCGTGGCAAACTCGACTGGAAGCCGGTGCTGCAAGCGCTGAAGGCGAGCAAGTTCACCGGACCCACCGAAATCTTCATGCACCCCACACCGCGCGGGATTCCCATCATGCCCACGGCGGCGGAGACGACGGCGGAGATTGTGCGGGCGAAGCAGCACCTCGACGGCCTGATCAGATGAGACGGCATTTATGATTTACGATTTATGATTTATGATTTGGCTTCGCCTGGATCGTAAACCGTGACAAAAATAGCCCTCATTTAAGTTTTCCCATTTCTCGCACTCTCGTTCGACAATAGCAAAGTCCCCACACACCCAATCGTAAACCAAAAATAGTAGATCATCCATCATCCCTATGTCCGAAGCCAAAGTCCTCATCATCGTCGGCGACGCCACCGAAACCGTTGACACCCTCTATCCGTTTTACCGCCTCATCGAGGGCGGATACAAGCCCGTGGTCGCCGCGCCGGAAAAGCGGAAATACCAGATGGTGCTGCATGAAATCAAGCCCGGCTGGACCATCACCAAGGAGTGGGAAGGCTACAGCATCGACGCCGACATCGCTTTCAAGGACATCAAGCCCGAGGAATACGTGGGCATCTTCTTCAGTGGTGGTCGCGCTCCGGAATACATCCGCGAGGACGCTGATCTCCTGCGCATCACCAAGTGGTTCTGGGAGCAGAAGAAGCCCTGCGCCAGCGTGTGCCATGGCGTGGAAATTCCTGCGCGTGCGGACATCGTCAAAGGCCTGCGCATGGCGACCGTGGCCAAGTGCAAATTTGACCTCGAAATTTGCGGCGGCATTTATGTGAACGAGCCCTGCGTCATTGACCAGCACATGTACTCGGGCCGCACCTATCATGACTCCGGCCACTTCATCGCGCCGTGGATCAAGGCGCTGGACGCCGAGCGTGCGAAGATGGGTATTTAATCGGATCTGAATGGCCGCAAAGCGACGCAAGAAAACGCAAAAATGAATACCTCGAAACTCTGGACCCTTTTTGCGGCCTCTGCGTTTTTTTGCGGCCATGTTCAGGCCCACCCTCTGCAGGCGGAGCCGATCAATCATGCCTTTGTTTACACCTTTGATCAGTTCCACATTCCGGAAGATCCGGATGAGTCGCTGGTGAACGGGGGGCTGCTGCTGCTCGCGGAGCTGAACTGCACGACCTGTCATGCGGTGCCGAAGTCGTGGGAGGAACGGCTCAAGGCGAAGGCGGGGCCGAATCTGGGCGGTGTGGGCTCGCGCCTGGATCCTGACACGCTGTGGCTCATGATCCGCAGCCCGCAGTCGCGCAAGAAGGGCACGCAGATGCCGGGATTGTTTGCGGGCGCGGAAGGTGATGATGAGAAGGTGGAGGCGCTGGTGGAATACCTGAGCGCGATGAAATGGGATGCGCCCCAGGTGCCTGCGGGTGATGTGGAGCGCGGCAAGGAGCTGTATCACAAAGTCGGCTGCGTGGCCTGCCATGAGCCGGCCAAAGACGTGCGTCCGCCGAAGCTGGCGCCCGGTGTCGAAGTGGAAAAGCCGGGCAATGCGTCTGTGCCGATCGCGCTGGCGGATGCGTATGACTTCACGGCGCTGTCGCATTTTCTGAAGAACCCGCTGGCGGTGAGGCCTTCCGGGAGAATGCCTGACATGCGGCTCTCGGCGCAGGAGGCTTCGGACATTGCGGCGTATCTGCATGTCGGGCGAGTGGCGGAAAAGGCCACGGCGCGTGCGGCATTGAAGATTCCCAAACAGGGGGTGGAAAAGGGGCGGAAGATTTTTCAGGAGATGAACTGCGTGGCCTGCCACAAGATGGATGCGGAGCCGGTCCAAGCGCAGACTGCCAAGCTGATGAAGAAGCTGTCTCCGGATCAGGGGTGTCTCGCCGAGAAGCAGCCTAGCGGCACGCCGCGGTATGATTTGAATGAACTGGAAAAGCGCGCCATCAGACTCGCGCTGGCGATGATTCAGAAGGAGGACGCGCCGAAGCTGACTGCGCAGGAGAAAGTGGACTGGCAGCTCACCCGGCTGAACTGCTACGCCTGCCATGATCGTGATGGCAAAGGCGGCCCCGAAGATCCCCGTGCGCAGTACTTTGGCGTGAATGACTCGACGGCGGAGTCGCTGGGCCAGTTGGGAAATCTGCCGCCGAATCTCGACAAGGTGGGGCGCAAGCTCACGCATGGCTGGTTTGAGAAAATCCTCTGGGGTACGGGCGGCAGCGTGCGCCCCTACATGGATACGCACATGCCGAGCTTTGGGCGCGAGCAGACGGAGAGCATGATTGCCTGGCTGAATGAGGCGGATGCGCTGGAGAAGCCGGTCGAGATTGATGTGAGCGGGCTGGCGAAGCACCATCGTGCTGAGGCGGGGCGGCAGCTCCTCGGCGCCAAGGGGCTGGCCTGTGTGTCCTGCCATGGACTGAAGGACCGTAAATCGCTGGGGCCGCCGGTGATCCGGCTGACGCATACGGCGGAGCGGTTGCAGCCGGAGTATTTCAAGGAGCTGCTGCTGAATCCGCAGGTGACGCAGCCGGGGACGGTGATGCCGCCGATGTTTGTGGGGCGCAAGAAGGCGGATCAGGAGATTGAGAGCATCTGGACGTACCTGCGTGAGGTGGAAGGACAGCCGCTGCCGGAGGGACTGATGTCATCGGAGGATTTTGAGCTGAAGCCTGACAAGGAGAAGCGGGTGATTGTCTTCCGCAGCTTCATTGAAGGTGCGGGGACGCATGGCATTGGTGTTGGGTTTCCGGGCGGGCTGAATGCGGCCTTTGATGCGAAGACGAGCCGCTGGGCGGTGATTTGGAAGGGGCGATTTTTGGATGCGATGAGCAACTGGCAGGATCGATCCATGCCGCCGATCAAGCCGCTGGGGACGGATGTGAAGGCGCTGCCGGAGGCCACGGGAGAGCGTGTGTTTGGCGGGTATGTGCTGGGGAAGGATGGGGTGCCGACGTTTCGGTATCGTGAGGACGGGAAGATGGTGGAGGACACGCTGCGCCCTGTGAAGGGTGGATTTGAGCATGTGATCAGCAAAAACGGAAAGCTAACGAAGGAGGTTTTGTCATGGTAACGGGGATCCAGTTAGGGCGGGCTGACAGCCCGCAGCATGAGGTCATAGAGCCTGCAAAGGCTGTGACTCATCAACGAGGCGCATCCGGCCTGCGGCGGCGCTTGCGGGAGCAAGCGCCCTACCTTGCTCTCGCGCTTTTGGTGATGGCATCTTCGGCGATGGGGCAGGAGCAGGCGGAGTATTACCGCACGGAGACGTATGAACTGCCGAAGGGGGTGAACTTTGAGGCGAGCGGGATTGCGGTGATGCCGGATGGCAGGATGGCGGTGGGACTGCGCAAGGGGGAGGTGTGGATCGCGCAGAATCCGGGCGATGTGACGAAGCCGGAGTTCAAGCTGTTTGCGAGCGGGCTGCATGAGATCCTCGGGCTGGCATGGCATGATGGAGCACTTTATGCCACGCAGCGCGCGGAGGTGACAAAGCTGCGGGATGTGGATGGGGACGGCAAGGCGGACGAATATCTCACTGCTTCCACCGGCTGGGGTGTGTCAGGGGCTTATCATGAGTATGCGTATGGCCCCGTGTTTGACAAAGAGGGGAACATTTACACCTCGCTGAATTGCAGCATGGGCAAGGCGTGGAAGGGCGCGGGCGATGAGGAGAAGAATCCGCTGTGGCGCGGATGGGTGGTGCGCATGACCAAGGATGGCAAACTGGAGCCTTGGAGCGCTGGATTTCGCAGTCCGTGTGGGATTGGTCAGAATGCGGAGGGGGACATTTTTATCACGGATCAGCAGGGCAACTGGATGCCGACGACACCGCTGATGCATGCGCGCAAGGGGGCGTACTTTTCGCATGCGGACTCCATTCCTGATGCGATGCGTCCGGAGTCGCCGGTGAAGATCGCGGCGAAGCAGCCGGATGGCATCACGGTGGCCGAAGCGATGAAGACGGTGCAGGGCTACACGCCGCCTGCGGTGTGGCTGCCGTATGTGAAGATGGGGCAGAGCGGCACGGGGATCGCGTGTGATCTGAGCGGCGGCAAGTTTGGGCCGTTTGAGAAGCAGATGTTTCTGGGCGAGTTTGTGCTGAGCGGGGTGAACCGGGTGTTTTTAGAAAAGGTGGGCGGCGAGTATCAGGGTGCGTGTTTCCCGTTTGTGGAGGGGCTGCAATGCGCGGCGCTGGGGCTGAATTTTTTGCAGGATGGATCGCTGGTGGTCGGGCAGTCGAACCGTGGCTGGAACAGCAAGGGGAACCGGCCGTTTGGACTGCAGCGGGTGGTGTGGACGAAGAAGACGCCGCTGGAGGTGAAGAAGATGGAGCTGACGAAGGCGGGCTTTCGATTCACCTTCACGCTGCCCTTGGATGCGAAGGGCCTCACCAGTCTCACGACGCTCACCGGCAAAAGTTACACCTACCCTTTTCAAAGCAAATACGGCGGGGACGAACTGGATACTCAGCCGCTGGCGATCCAAAGCGTCACTCTCAGCCCCGACTTCCTCACGCTTGAAGTCAAATGCAGCGAGCTCCGCCAGGGCTACGTCCATGAGTTTGAGCTTCCGCAGCTCAAGGCCAAGGACGGCACGCGGCTCTGGCATCGCATGGCGTACTACACGGTGAACAGGCTTGTGGGGGAGTGAGTGGTGGCGTTGGTGTGGAGTTTGGCTTGCGGTGGGTGTGAGCGATGCGCTTTCCAGAATGAGCTGAAGCTCATGAGTACTTTTCTGGAAAAAGGCATCGCTTTTGGCGAGTGGGATCGGGTAAAAGCACGGCATGAATTTCCTTAAATTCCTGGTGCTGGGGCTGGCGGGGCTTCTTGGCATGCCGCTGTTTGCGCAGGAAGCCCGGGGGCCTATTCGGTTGAACTACCGGGGCAGGGAGGTGCATTTTCCGGAGGATGCGCGTGAGTTCAAAGGCTGGCGTCATTACGGCCACAACACTCCTTTGTGGCAAGTCTCAGCCGAGCTGCCCAAGGACGTCTTCACCTTCGCGCGACTGCGCTATCCGTATCGGCGCGGGGGGCGGTGGACGGCGGACTATCCGGAGGCGGATCTGAATTTTTCCTTTCGGCTGCACCAGCTTACCTCGGTGCAGGTGAATCCGTATCCGGTCATTCTGGAGATCGAAGAGAAGCAGCTCCGCCACCACCCCTTCCTCTACATCTCCGAGCCCGGCCACATGGACATCACGACTGCGCAGGCAGGTGTGCTGCGCGACTACATGCTCAAGGGCGGCTTCATCATGATCGATGATTTCTGGGGCAACGATGAATGGAAGGGCTTTCAGGCCGCCTTCAAAAAAATATGGCCGGATCGTGGCTATGAGGAGCTGAAACCGGAGCACCCGATCTTTCACTGCGTGTATGATCTTCCTTCGCCGCCGCAGGTTCACAGCAATGTCTATTGGCAGGAGATGAATCAGCGCGGCACGACCACGATGCGGAACGAATACCTCCCGGAATCCGCGACCCCGCACTTTCGCGCCGTGTTTGATGATCGCCACCGCATGGTGATGCTGATCTGTTTGAACAACGATCTGGGCGATGGCTGGGAGCAGGAGCAGAGTGATCCGTGGTACTTCACTCACGTGTCTGAAAAGCATGCGTATCCGCTGGGGATTAACATTGTGTTTTATGTGCTGACGCATTAGATTTGGCGTAATGATTTGGCGCGGTGGGGCTGAGAGTTTGCGAGATAAAGTATCGCGCTGTGCGGCTTCTCGCTTGACGGTGAATTTCCGCTCGGCACGTGGAGGCATGTCCCTCACCCGCCGTCTTCTTGGAACCCTCTCCGCCCTCACGCTCGCTTTCAGCCTGACTTCCTGCGATACGCTGCCGCCGCCGGATGGAGTGGATGAGCCCGGTGCCGTGAGTCCTGCCAGCGTCCTGACGGAGGCGCAGGTCGCCCAGCGGTTCTTCCAGGCTTACAAGAATCACAACCGTGCGGCTGCCGCGAAGGTGGCCAGTTCCACGGCGCTCGACAAGCTGAACTGGGATGCGAGCGCGGGCTCGGCCTCCAACCTCCGCCTGGAGCAAGGCGACAACGGCTATGCGATCGCCTATGATGGCGGTGCGATTCTCCTCACCATTCTGAGCGACGGGCACGTGGGTGCGAACGTTGCGGATGTGGAGATGATCGCGGATTGACTTGCGCGGGCCGGGCTGCTTGCGACGTGAGGGGTGGGTCAATCACTTGCAGCGGAACGACCTGCTGCGGAATGAATTCCGCGCTCCGGGGAGGTGGGTGCGCGGCTGGCTTTGTGAAGCATCGAACGCAGCTGCTTCGGTTGGCATGAAGGGCTTGGTCCTGATGGATCGTGGTATCACTTCTCCGGCACGGTCAGCACATCCCCGTCTTCGAGGGGCTTTGCGGTGTCCTTTTCCACATCCACAAACGTTTGCTGAAATCCGCGTTTCAGTTGGGTCACCCCGCCTGACGCACGCTCGTTCAGGCCTTGCGCTTCCTTGATCAGATCTCCCACGGTCATCCCGGGCTTGAGCACGTAGAGTCCCTGGCGTTTCACCTGCCCCAGCACCGTCACCGTCAGTTGCTTCGGCACGGTCACCACATCCCCCGCCTCCAGTGCCTTGGAGTTGCCATTGGGAAGATCCAGCACGGTGGCTCGCGGCGCGTGTTTCGGGCCGCGCGTGAGTTCCACGTTCGCCGCATCCGCCCGATCGCTCAGCCCCTGTGCTTCCTTGATGAGATCTCCCACCGTCATGCCCGGTTTGAAAGCATAGACGCCCTGGCGTTTCACCTGTCCCACCACGGTCACCGCAGCCTCGGCCACTGTTACATCCCCCGTCGCCTTTGGTGCCATCGCAGTCTTCCCAGACTCGATCACACTGGCCTCGATGATGAAAAAGATGAGGTCTTTTGTCTTTGGCATGCGGCTGGTCAGGGGCGTGGCGTCAGGACTGCCGAGACCGCCGAACACCACGCTCTGTCCCGGCTTCATCATGAAGCCCGTCGAGGTCTTCATCGTGTAAAAAATGGGCTGCTGGATTTTGTTCTGTGACACCACCTTGCCTTCGTAGGTGATCGGCGAGCCGTAGTCCACGAAGCCCTCAAAGCTCGTCGCCTCCGGGGTGGCTTCCAGCATGAGGTTGCCGTCATCCAGCAGGGTCGGCAGCACCTCCATCTTCACCCCCACCTGTTTCATCTCAAAGGCCGTCGGCGTTGTCGGGATCACCGGCTCCTTCTGCGTGGCCTGCTTGGGCGGATCAAACTGGGTTGGGTAGATGAATTCACGCGTCACTTCCACCGTCGCCTTGGTGCCGCTCTTGGTCGTCACGGAGGGGGCGCTCATGAGCTCCACGCCCTTCTTCTGCGCCAGCAGGTGCAGCAATTCCTCGGTTTTTTCCGCGCTCAAAATGCCCAGGCTCTGCAGTCCGGCGGGCTTGTTCCCATCCAGCGTCAGGCCGGCTTCCGCCAGCACGGGCGAATCTTTGGGGATGCTCACGAAGCGGCTTCGCACCAGGATCTGGCGGGGCACGGCAGAGTCCGCCACGGGCACGGCCTTCCGGCAGGCGCTGAGTCCTGCGAGGCCAAAGGCCGCCGTGGCTGCCGGCAGCAGGAGCAGCAGCTTTTGCAAGCCCGAATAGGCCGCGCGCCGGCGACCGGTCTGAACCAGGCTGGACAGGCGGCCGCGCATGGACCTGGCGCTGGCGGACACCGCGAGCGCGAGCGGCAGCCATGGGCGCGTGGTGCTGCCCAGACCGGCGACTGCGGCGAGAAGTTCATCCGCGAAGTCATCAGGGCTCAGGCCGCTGCGCGCCAGCGCGAGGTCATCACAGGCCTGCTCACGCGCCCGGGCGCTGGCCCGAAGGGTCAGCCACACCAGCGGGTGCGGCCAGAGCAGGAGGGCGGAGAGCGTCGTGAGCAGGGTGACGAGCACATCCCCGCGTGCGATGTGCGCCAGCTCGTGCCGCAGCACCAGCCGCAGCCGCGCCTCCTCCCACGCTGACGCCTGGACCGGCAGGAGCACCGTTTTTTTGGAAAGGCCCCAGGTCATGGGCACGGCGCATGCGGCGCTCATGCGCAGGCAGCTTGATGGCAGCTCCAGGTGCAAGGCGGCGGCTTCTTCGGCGAAGCAGCGCTGCATGGTGGGATCTACCACGATGTGAGATCCGGCGCGCAGCCTCCGCAGCGTCCATGCCGAAGCCCCCAGCGCCAGCGTGCCCGCGCCGATGCCCGCCAGCCAGAGCAGGGCCCACAGCGGGGAAGGGGGCGCAGCCTCCGCCGCAGTCGCACTCAGTGTGACGGTGGGCGCCTGCCTCGGTGCAAAGGGGTCCAGTGTGGTTTCGGTCGCTTTCTTCGGTACCTCATCCGCCGCCACCGCAGCGGCAGGCTGCGCGTTCCAAGGGATGCGCCATGCGGGAGCGACAAAGCTGCACAGCATCACCACCGGGATCAGCATGAGCGCCGAGGCCAGAATGAAGTGCCGCCGCGCCGCCGCCATCCGCCGCATGCCCAGGGTCAGGCCTCCCGCCAGGGTCAGCAGCACCGTTGTTTGCAGGGTCACATCGAGCAGCCAGCCCGGCGTGAAGAAATGGAGAGGCTCAGTGTTCATCAAGGCGTGGGTGGCAGTGGGTTGGGAAGCATCAAAAAAGTCGGCGGGCCGCAGGGCTCGGATGCGGAAGCCATGGCTCTGCGTCCGTCCGTTTTCTGCGGTTTAGAAATCAGCTCTTTCTGGCGCTCTTGGCCGTCTTGGCCCGATCCAGGAACGTCCGCAGTTCGGTCACCTCCGCCTCGGTCAGCCTGGTCCCCGGATCGCTGAGGTAGGCGGCGAGGGCCTGGGTGAGGGAGCCGCCGAAGAAGGTGCCGATGACGCGGCTGAGGGTGGACTGGCCGACCTCGGCCCGGGAATGGACGGGCTGGTAGATGAACTCGCGGCCTTCCTGGCGGTGCTTGAGCTGGCCTTTGCCTTCAAGGATGGTGAGGATGGAGCGGAGGGCAGGGCGCGTGGGCGGCGAGTCCATGCCTTCGAGGATTTGTGAGAGTGTGGCCTCGCCTTGGGCAAAGACGAGATCCATCACCTCCCGTTCACGGCGGCTGAGATGGGCGATTTTCTTCATGGGCTGAAATTTCAGCCTATGATGAGGTGGGAGTCAAGGGTGAAGATTGAAATTTCAGTCTTTGAGCGCCCAAAGAGCATGCCGATTTTGTGCGCACGATATCAGTCTCGGTAACAAATCTAAATATTACGGCGTATAAAGAGCACGCAATTGCAGGCACCTCAAGCTAGAGGATCATAATGATGTTAAAAGACGTGAGCAAACTAGGTTCCATTTGGCTGGTGATAAACTGTAGCTGGTATTTTTGGTGTCGATTATGAGTTGGATTGCTCTTACGATTTCCCATAAATTTTTTCGAACTCTATCAATTCCTGTCGGAATATTTAGCTCGCTTTCCCACTCATGAGTAGTTAGAATTGGATTGTTTATTTTGCTTATCTCTAGGGCTGTTCCTTCTAAAATCGGAAAATTAATGACTAATAAGCTAGCAAGGTCAGTTGGGCGGTTATGTGCAGGAATGAAAGTGTTATCTAGAACAATAATACTTTGATCAATAGCAATTGCCAAGTCGACGGGCAAGCGCCGATCTTCTTCAAGAACAGCTCGATCTAGTGATATAATGAAGGCTGTAAACAAACAGCGATAAGCTAATGCTTGGGTTTCTGTTGTTTGATTTTGAATTGAGTTCGAAACAGATTGATCAATCCAATTTATAAATTTTAATAAGTGCTTGTCGCTATGAGTGAATTTTCTTACTCTTTCAGCCATTGCCTCAAGCAAGTTGTCGGCCCGGCCGATTCCCGCCATAAGTAAAAAAGTTTCGCGCCAACGCGTATCGAATAAAAAATTATTAACGGCTGTTATCCATTCGTTCGACGCACGCAGATGTCTTGCGGTTAAAAATTCTTGAATAGTCAGATGTGAAAAAGACCATATATCTATAGCACGTTCAGTTAAAAGGCCTTGTTGGATTGCGATTGCGTCTAGAACACCTCCAGCGTCAAGATTTTTCGGGGCATTCATCTCCTGTTCCAGAAAGTTCTTTATTTCCTTTAAGAGATTATCGCGACCAAAGAAAACTTGATTGGCGAAGGTGAAGTTTCTTGCGATTTGAGCGAGAAGGTCTAGTTCCAGTTCGTAATGCAATTCTGAATACACAGGGTCATTATGCACCAGCTTTGAGGCTGCCCATTTACGCAAAAGTACTTCCAAGGCTTCTTTATACAGTGTTGCTCTAACTCGTGGTAACGTTTGCCCTTGTTCCCAAACTATACATAAAAAAGTAAGTAAGAGTGGTGTCCGAGCAAGTTCTAGGGCTGAGGGAAGTGAGTGCAGCTCGGTCAAAAAGCGCTTTGAGTTTAGTGTGTCTTTGTTTGTTTGTTCGCGGAACCAATTTTTTGCGAATTGATCGATTTGTTGATCACTAAAATCCGCAATTATCACGTCTGTGAAACGGTCGAACCATTGTTTATAGTGAGCAGTGCGACAGGTGATAACAAACCTATTCGCCTCCCGGTTATCAGCTTCGAGTAGTTCGCTTTTTTGCAGTACTCTAAACCAGGTTAGGACTTTGATGATTATGTTGGTCTGGCTGCTTTTAAAATCCGGTCGGTAGCCATATTGGTCCACAAAGTTTTTTACCGACGTAACTACATCGACAAGATTCGCTTTGGGCACTTCATCTAATCCATCAAATAAAATCATTAGGACTCCCTTTTTTAAAAGGGATTCCGCCATTTTATCGCTTTTAATAAATCCGCAGTTTGAAAACTCTTTGGCGATGCCGGCTATTACGTCCTCTGAGCACTTAATTTCTTTGTGCTCGCTTAGGGATAAAACGACAGGCAACCTTTGAAGGTTGAAATGTCCTGTTGAAAGCAGGCAGCACTGCCCAAGCCTGCGCAAGAATGTGGACTTTCCACTTCCTGGAGAGCCTAATATTGTTAACAAGCGAATATCATTGGCGATTTTAATGCCATCTATAGATTTTAACGACTCTCCTGACGTTGTGTGTTTCCGATTGCTTATAAAATCTTGCTTCATCAATTCAGCATCTGCATAGCGATGCAACACTGAAGGTGGAAGCATTCTTACTTCGGTATAGATTTGGGCCAAAGGCACAGGTTCGTTCATTCCGAGAACTTTTACCCGGCCATATCTTTCATGATATCTTGAAACATAGTTCTTAATAGCATCCCGAACATGTTTCTCAGATGTAATTAATCCAAAAAAAGATTTAGAAGATCCCCAAACTAGCTGGAATAAGTTTTTTGCAGCTTCTTCTTCGAATTTGCCAATTACGCCAGATTGCTTTTCCATTGGGGTAGTTCTGATCGAGTGACTACTTGATAGTAGTTGAGGTTAGAAGACACTTGTTAGGCATTGCCTTACAAGTCAATCTATTAAAATATTCCTTTTATGGTGCCAAGGTTTAAATAATAAGTAAAAATTGTAAGATTACCAGCTCGCCACCATTTCATACGCATACCCTCGCAGGTACTCCGTCTCTGGAATCGTGGCCAGAATCGGGTGGTCTGGGCGTTGGGTGTAGGTGGTGATGCGGCGGAGGGTTTTTTTGGCGTCGACGGCGGCATCCGTGATGCTGCTGTGGAATTCCTCGGCGCTGACGTGGTGGGAGCAGGTGAAGGTGGCGAAGATGCCGCCGGGCTCGAGCATCTTCATGGCGCGGAGGTGGATCTCCTTGTAGCCGCGAAGGGCATCGCGCACGGAGCTTTTGGTTTTGGTGAAGGAGGGGGGATCGAGGATGATGAGGTCGTAGCGGGCGGCGGCGGCTTCGTTGCGCTTGAGGAAGTCGAAGCAGTTTTCGGCGATGCACTGGATCTGCACGCCGGCGATGGCGGCGTTTTGTCTGGCGACTTCAGTGGCGGATTCGCTGATGTCCACGGCGGTGACTTCGGTGGCTCCGGCGAGGGCGCAGGCCTGGGCGAAGCCGCCCTGATTGGAGAAGCAGTCGAGGACGCGGCGGCCTTTGGCGAGGGAGGCGACGTGCTGGTAGTTGTCGAGCTGATCGAGGTAGAGGCCGGTTTTCTGGCCTTCGAGGAGGTCGGCGTGGAAGGCGCTGCCCTGGTAGCGGACGACGAAGGGGGTGGGGGTCTCGCCGCTGACGACGCCTTTGATCTGCTCCATGCCTTCGGCTTTGCGGACGGCGCCTTCGTTGCGCTGGACGATGCCGCGTGGCTTGAGGGTGTCGTTGAGGGCCTGGATGATGAGGTCCTTGCGCAGGTCCATGGCGAGGGTGAGGGTCTGGATGACGAGGAAGTCGCCGTAGCGGTCCACGATGAGGCCGGGGATGCCGTCGGATTCGCTCCAGACGATGCGGCAGAGATTGAGGTCAACGCCGGAGGCTTCGCGCACCTTGATGGCGCGCTGGATGCGGCGGGTGAAGAAGTCGAGATCGAGATCCTGGCGGCGGTAGGAGAAGAGGCGGGCGGAGATCTGCGACTGGGGATTGTAAATGGCGCTGCCGAGGGGCTTGCCACGGACGTCTTGGAGGTGGACGACATCGCCGGGCTTGGGATCGCCGAAGCGCTTCTGGATTTCGGTGGCGTAAACCCACAGGTGACCGTGGAAGAGGCGGGCGCGGGGCTGGACAGTGAGGGTGGGCATCTGGGGGAAGTGAGGTGGGTTGATAGACAGGGTTTGGGGGATGTGAGGGTAGAGAGGTATGGGGGAAAGACGAGTGGGGAATTTGGAATGGGGAATGGAGGGGGCGTGGGGTGGTTCGGTTTGCCGCAGAGGGGCAAAGGGGCGGAGGTGGCAGAGATGAGATTTGATTGTCTGAGGCGCAGGGTGCGACTCACTGGTCATACGTCGCACTGTCGTTGATGACGCGGTGAACGCCGTCCTTGAGGCGTTCGACATTGAAGTTGATCAGCAAGCCAAGGCGGCGGTTGGCGAGTTTCAAGTAGCTGCGTAGCTGGGCCTTGTGCAGCGGCAGAACCGCTTCGACGACCTTGTTTTCGATGATGACGGACTCATTGACGAACAGATCCATTCTGAACGGGTCATCGAAAGAGATGCCGTCATAGATGATCGGCTGGCGTTGCTGACGCTCCACGCTCAGGCCCGCTTTGGTGAGTTCATGGCAGAAGCAGGTTTCGTAAACACTCTCGATCACCCCTGGCCCGAAATGACGATGCACGATCATCGCACAACCGATGATTTGGGTGGCGATATGATTCTCGTATGGAGTCGGTTCAGAGAGCATGTGGTTGCCGGGGTGAGTTTAGCAGCCGAGGTGTCAGAGTTTTTGATTCTTTCAATCTGGGTCCATTCGGAGTCGATGAACCGAAGGGATGGGATGGGACGTTCCGTTTACCGCAGAGGGGCAAAGGGGCGGAGGGGGGCAGAGATGGGATTTGATTGTCTGAGGCTTATTTGAATATGCCTATGGCTTCGGAACAACCATGGGGCAGAGATGAAATAAAAACTCTGCTCCCTCTGCCTCTCTGCTCCTCTGCGGCTAATTCGAACGTCCCAGGATTTCCAAAAAACTGTGGGACGAAGGTTTCGACGAGGTAATGGCAGGCTGGGTTTGGCAGTTTGTCTTGTCTCGTTGATTTGTTATGTGCCGAGGCTGACGACGGCTTTGATGACGCGGGACTCGGGGAGGAGCCAGGGGTCCATTTGGGCGGGGAGGTCTGTGAATGCGCAGCGGTGGCTGATCCAGGGGGTGGTGTTGATCTGGCCGGACTGGATCATGGCGAGGATGCGGGGGAAGTCTGAGGCGAGGGCGTTGCGGCTGGCGAGGAGGGTGAGCTCGCGACGGTGGAAGAGGGGATCGTCGAGGGGGACGGGCTCTTTGGTGATGCCGACGTAGATGATGCGGCCGGTGAAGCGGGCGTAGCGCAGGGTGGCGGCCATGGAGCCGGCGTGGCCGGTGGCGTCGAAGATGACCTGGAAGGCGGGGGCGTCGGGCAAGGTCTCGACGACGGTGACGCCGGGGTAGTGCTGCTGGACGAAGGCGCGGCGGGCGGGGTTGAGCTCGAGG
This sequence comes from Verrucomicrobiota bacterium, assembly GCA_017301975.1. Classification (GTDB taxonomy): domain Bacteria; phylum Verrucomicrobiota; class Verrucomicrobiia; order Verrucomicrobiales; family Verrucomicrobiaceae; genus Prosthecobacter. The sequence continues at coordinate 23,138 of JAFLEI010000050.1, read as the reverse complement.
ATGGTGATGGGGGCTCCTGTGGCGCGGGCGAATTCGAGGACGGTGAGGCCGATGGGGCCGGAGCCGATGATGAGGACATCGTCGCCGGGGGCGATCTGCGCGCGGTTCACGGCGTGGCAGCCGATGGCGAGGGTTTCGACGAGGGCGAGCTGCTCGAAGTCGAGGGCGTTGCAGGGATGGAGCTTGTGCGCGGGGAGGACCATGCGCTCGCGCATGCCGCCATCGCAATGGACGCCGAGGACCTGGAGGGTTTCGCAGCAGTTGGTGCTGCCGCGCAGGCAGGCGTGGCAGGTGCCGCAGTTGAGGTAGGGCTCGACGGAGCAGCGGTCGCCGGTGTGGAGGTGGGTGACGCCTGCGCCGACGGCGAGGACTTCGACGCCGAGTTCATGGCCGAGGATGCGGGGGAACTCGATGAAGGGCATCTTGCCGAGGTAGCCGCTGAAGTCGGTGCCGCAGATGCCGATGGCGCGGATGGCGACGAGGGCCTCGTGGGGGCCGGGAGCGGAGGCTTCGGGGAGCGTGGTCCAGGCGAAGGTTTTGGCAGCGGAGAGGGTGAGGGAGGTCATACACTTGGAGAAGGGGGGCAATTTATGATTTATGATTTAGGATTTATGATTTTGCTCTGGTGCGGCGCTTGGTGGTGCTGCGGGTGGCGTTGAAGATTTTGGTGAGTTCTTCGGATTCCTGGCGGAGGGCTTTGAGGCGTTTGGGTGGAAGTAGTTCGGCGCGTTCGGCCAGTTCGAGCCAGAAGGCGGATTCGTCCGCTTCTTCTAAAACGATGGTGATTTTGTTGATGAAATCTGCGTCCGACTTTGCTCGCAACGCCGCCCGGTAGTTGGCGGCCACCGATGTGCTGCTCCTCGCGATTTGTCCCCCCACCGTTCGGCCTGCTGTCGTCCTGGGCAGTGCATTCACCATCTTGAGGACACGCACCGCGAAGTCCATTGTCCTTTCCTTGAGTTCGCTCGAGTTCATGAGCCGCCCATCTCAAATCATAAATCGAAAATCGTAAATCAAAAATTCCCGATCCGATACCTCCCATCCTCCACCGTCACCTGCGGCACCCGCTTCTCCTTTTCAAACATCTCATAGGCGGGCAGCAGTTCTTCCCAGGATTGTTGGTGGGCGGGGGCCGCCTTCTTCATTCGTTCCTTGGTCATGCGAAAGGGAAAGCTGTGCACTGACATGTGGCGGCCGTCTTTGAGGGCGGCTTCGGCCACGAGGTAGATTTCTTCGATGACGGGGTCGGTCATGGCGAAGCAGCCGATGCTGCGGACGTCGCCATGCACCATGATGAGGCTGCCGGTGCGCTGGTGCGCGAGGTCGTAGGCGTTGGGGTAGCCGATGTTGAAGGCGAGATGGTAGTTGCTGGCAGGATTCAGCATCTTCGAGGTGACGCTGTAAAAACCCTCCGGCGCCTGCATGTCGCCTTCACGCGTCTTGGGGCCGAGGGTGCCTGAAAAGCAGGCGATGGGGTAGGTGCGGAAGAGGTGCCATTCGCCCGAGGGGGCCTGCAGCCAGAGCTCGAGCTCGCGGCTTTCTTTGAAGATGCGGATGAAGGCGGGCTGGCCGAGACGGCAGTTCCGCGCGGCGAGTTCTTCATGCAGTCTGGGCAGCAGGCGCGTGCGGGCATGGATCAACCGCGCTGTGGCATCCATGCCGCGCCATTCTGCCGGCGGCGGTGGTGCGGGGTAGGGCAGGGTGAGTGAATCACGCGTGAGGATTTGCATGGCAAGGCTGATCCAGGAACTCATGACTTTAAACGAGTCCGCACGCAGCGCCAGAAAGCATGCGGCGACCAGTGCGACCAGCAGCAGAAGCGTGCGCAACTTCATGGCGCGGGCGGATCAGAGGGCTGGGGGAACAATGACCTGCCTGCCGCGCACGATGTTCATCGCGCCATTGAGCTCGCCGCCGGGCTCGATGGACACGGAGCGTGCGGTGACATCGCCATTGATGGCACCGTTTGCACCGATGAGGACGGGGCCGGTGCTGTAGATGGTGCCGGTGAGGCGGGCCTGAATTTCGACATCCGTGGCATGCACGGCATTGAGGAAGGCGACATCCGCGCCTTTTTCCACCACGAAACGCTGGCAGTGGATCTCGCCGATGATGCTGCCGGTGGTGCGGAAGGTGGCGTCTCCGGAGCAGGTGACATTGGCCTCGATGATGCCGTGGCATTCGAGGTCGCGGCACTGGACGCTGGTGGCGGAAAGGCGGCCACGTTTGCGGATGAGCACATTGCCGCGCGTCTTGATAGGCTGCGTGGAGGTCATGTTGATCTCCACGTCTTCCAGGGAGATGTAAGCGCCGCAGGCGGGGCAGGTGGCGGACTTGGCGGAGCGGCCGGTCTTGAACTTGTGGCCGCAGTCAAAGCACTCGGCGTCTTTGAAATACTGGTTCCGGTACATGCCCTGCTCCTTCATCTTTTGCAGAGAGGTCGCCGTCTGGGGGGCGGGTGCGGGCGTGGGGGGCGGGGAATTGGACTGGGCACGGCGTGCGCCCGGGGTGATGGGCTCTGCTGCGGAGTTTTCGGCGGGGGCAGGGGCTGGGGCAGGTGCTGCAGCAGGGGTTGGGGCCTGTGCTTGTGCCGCTGGGGATGGTGCTGGCGCGGGAACTTCCGCGGTTTCCGGAGGCGGCGGGGCCTCGGCCTCAGGGGCGGGCAGGTTCTTGCTCTGGAGGAAAGCGCCAAAGCCCTCGGCAGCGGTGGGCGCAGGCTCGGGGCTGGGCTGTTCGGCAGGTTTGGCGGCGGGGGCCTGGGCCGGGGGCGTGGCATCCGCCCAGGGATCGCTCATGCCCACGCCGGAGCGGGTGACATTGGAGGCGATGACGCGGCGTTTTTCCACGGTGAGGTGGACCCCGCACTTTTTGCAAAATGTGGAAACAACGAGGCGCGGCTCATACTGAGCCGCGCCACAAGAAGGGCACACCACTTCGATTTGATTCTTAGGTGGCGTGGGAAGGATGCTGGTCTTCGTGCCGAAGAACCGTCCGAACACTCAGGTGAGGCAGGTTAAGGTTGTGGTTTGACACCACCGAAGGCGGGAGCGGGCTTGCTGTCCGCTTTCTTGCCGACCTGGGACTGGCCCATGAAGGTGGCGCCTTCTTCGATGGCAAGGGTGCCTGCGGCGATGTCGCCGACGAGGATCGCGTTGCTCTTGAGCTCGCAGCGCTCGGCGACGGTGATGTTGCCTTCGACTTTGCCGAAAATGATGACGGAGCGGGTTTTGACCTCGCCTTTGATGAGGGCGTTTTCACCCACGGTGAGGCTGCCGTCGGAGATGACTTCGCCTTCGATCTTGCCGTCGATGATGAGGTCGTGGGAAAATTTGATGGAGCCTTTGATTTCGACGTCGTTGGCGAGAACGTTTTTACTGGAAGTCATGACGGGAGCTGAGTGTGAGCGTTGGGGTTGTGCAGCGGGAGCGGAGAGAATGGGGGCACGTTCGGCTGCAGGAGCCGGTGCGTGTGCCTCAGAACGCCTGTCTTCCTTTTGCCCTTCGGGTTGTCCAATGATTTGCCTTAACATGAGGTCTAAAATATAGCTGGTTATTAAGTTGAGTGTCAATCTTCGGCTTGCTTATTTTTTGTCAGTTTGACGTGAAGGTGCTGCTGAGATGGGTTGCGTCAGGGTGGTTTTAGGGCTGTATCGTATCATGATGGAAAATGTGTTCATCACAGCCGTGGAGACGGCCTGTGTTTTAGGTTTGCGGACGGAGGATTGCCTGGACGCGCTGCGGGAGCGGCGCGGGGGGCTGATCCCGTACCCAGGCCTGCCCGGCGCGGGTGATGGGCCGCTGGCTGCGGGGGCGCTGCCTTCACGCGAACTTTTGAAAGGCCGCCGCCATGGCGCAGCCAGCAATGCAGCCGTGAGAACAGCCGCTGCGGCGGTGCGCCGTGCGGGCTGGTCTGCGGAGGAAATCCGCGGCGCATGGCTGTATGGCGCCAGCAGTCGTGGAAACGCGGGTGAGATACTGGGGGTGAATGCATGGCGCAGGCCCTTACGCAAGTTCAGTGCCAGCAACACGATGCACTGTGAAATACCGGCCGCCGTGAGCATTGAGCTGGGGATTCGCGGCCCGTGGCAGATGATTTCCAACGGCTGCTCCTCGGGACTGGACGCGCTGGGCATGGCGTGGATGGCGGTGGGCAGCGGCGTGGCGCCGCGTGCGATCGTGGTGGCGGTGGACCTCCCGCTCATCGAGGCGGTGCTGCAAGATTTTAAGGACACCGGCCTGCTTTCCAGCAATGGCGTCAATGATCCTTTTGCCATCGATTCGGAGCGCGCCACCAGCGGCTTCTTCCCGGCCGAAGCGGCGGTGGCGGTAACCGTGGAGCGGGATGGCGGAGGACGCCCCAAGCTGTGCCGGGTGGAGCATTACAATGCCAACAGCGATGCCTATGACACGCTGATGATTCCCGCCGATGGTGGCGGGATCGAAGACTGCGTGCGTGCTGCTTTGCAGGCGGGCGATCTGCAGAAGGTGGTGGCCCTTTGCCCGCATGCCACGGGCACGCGGAACCATGCGCGGGTGGAGCCGCCCGCGCTGCTGCGTGCGCTGGATGGCAGGAAGGTGCCGCTGCTGCCGCTGAAGCCCCAGACCGGCCACACGCTGGGCGCCAGCGGCCTGCTGGATGTGGCCCTGCTGGCCGGCTGCATGGCGGAGCGCTGGCTGCCTGCGTGCCTCCCCGGCCTCACGCCGCCTGCCTGCGGACTGCCTTTGAATGAAGCGCCGCTCGCGCTTGCCGCCGGAGATCGCGTGGTGAAGCTGGCCTCCGGGATGGGCGGGCACAATGCGGCGGTTTCCCTGGCAGTCGTTTGATTCCGTGCTTGGCACCGGCGGTGGATTCGCGAAAGTCGCGCAACGCATGACCCGCCTGCCGCTTTCGATTTCCATCATCTCCATGAACGAGGAGGCCAATCTGCGCCGCTGCCTGGCCAGTGTGGGAGACCTGGCGCAGGAGATCGTGATCGTGGATTCGGGCTCGAAAGACCGTACGGCGGAAATCGCCGCTGAGTTTGGCGCGAAGTTTGTCCATCAGGACTGGCTGGGCTACACGGCGCAGAAGAACCACTGCCTGGCGCTTTGCAGTTACGAATGGGTGCTGGCGCTGGATTGTGATGAGGAGCTCACGCCTGAGCTGCGGGATTCGATCCTGGGATTCTTCGCGCGTGGTGACGACCAGCGTTTTGACGGCGCGTGGATGTCGCGGCTGGTGTGGTTCATGGGGCGGTGGATTCATCACGGCGACTGGTATCCGGACCGCAAGGTGCGGCTTTTCCGGCGCGCGAAAAGTCAGTGGGCCGCAGACGGTGGCGGGCAGGTGCATGAGCGGCTGGACGTGGACGGGCCCTGCACGACGCTGCAAGGAGATCTGCTGCATTACTCGTTCCGAAACATCGAGCATTACCTGGTGAAGCACGTGCAGTACTCGAATGTTTTCCTGCAGACCCAGGCGAGCAAAGGCAGGCGGTGGTCGCTGCTGCACACGCTGTTCCGCCCGTGGTGGCGCTTCACGCGCGCCTATGTGCTGAAGCTGGGTTTTCTCGATGGTTTCCCGGGATTGTGGATCGCGGCGGCCACGGCGTTTTTCACCTTTGACCGCTACAGCCGGATGTATGAGAAAGCTGCGGAGGGCCGGGAGAAGTAACGGATGAAGCTGGCCCTGATCCATCCGCAGATCATTCGCGGCTCCGGTGTGGAGAACTTCCTCATCGAGTTCGCCAAAAGGCTCGTGGCTGCGGGCCATGAACTGACTTACATCACCTCGCTGACGACGCCGGAGATCGGGGCGCTGCTGCCAGGCCGCTGGGAGCTGCTGCCGCGCCTGAAGGGATCGGCCACGATGCGGATGTGGCATTTCGACCGGGTGGCTCCGCGTGTGGCGCTGGCGGCGGGCGTGGATTTGAGCATCGGTTTTGGGCGCACCTGTGTGCAGGACGTGCATCGCAACGGCACGGGCTGCCACCGGCTTTACGGCAATCTGCTGCCGCTGTGGCAGAGGTACAGCGTGAAGCATCTGTATGAGCTGTACCTGGAGCGGCGGCTTTACGCGGGCCGCGAGACGCCGAAGTTTGTGACCAGCTCCGCACGCGTGGCGGCGCAGTTGCAGGGTGTTTATGGGGCGGATGGCGAGCGCTTTCGCATCCTTTTCCCGCCGGTGGAATCCCAGCTCTTCCGCCCGGCGGAGAACCGCGCCAACACGCGCGAGTTGTACTGCCGCAAGCTGCAGACGGATGCGGCGAAGCCGGTGCTGCTGTTTGTCTCGCTGAGCCATCGCCGCCGTGGGCTGGAGCCCTTGCTGGAGGCGATGAAGCAGAATGACGCCACGCTCTGGATCGTGGGCAGGAACCTGAGTCCTGCGATGCGCGACAAGATCAAACGCCTTGGCATTGGCTCACGCGTCCGCATCGTGCCGGTGACGAGCAATCTGGTGGAGCTGTATCAGTCGGCGGACTGGTTTGTGCATCCCACGCAGTATGACGCCTTTTCCAACACGGTGCTGCAGAGCATGGCGTGCGGGCTGCCCGGGCTGATCTCCGTGATGGACGGCGCTGTGGATCACATCCGCAATGAAGAGAACGGACTGATGCTGTACCACCCGCAGCAGCCGCGCGAGCTGGCCGCGCGCATCCAGGAGGCGCTGGCCTATGATGCCACGAGCTGGCAGGCGCTTTCGACCGCTGCGCGGGAGACGGTGCTGGCGCAGACCTGGGAGAGGCATATGCGGGAGTGGATGGAGGTGCTGGGGGAGTGAGGGGGCTGGATGCTCAGTGCTCAGTGCTCAGTGCTCAGTGCTCAGTGCTCAGGGCTCAGTGCTCAGGGCTCAGGGCTCAGGGCTCAGGGCTCAGGGCGAGGTCAGGATATGGGTAACACTTCTGGCTCGGGACATGGGTTACACATGCCGTGATTGGGGCTACGGGTTGAGCTTTGAATGATTCGGTGGGCTGGGTGCTGGCGGAGGTTTTCCGGAACGAGCTGAAGCTCGGGAGTACTTTCCAGAGCGTGCTGAAGCTCGGGGGGGATTTCCCGAGCTTCAGGGGGAGCTTTTCTGGAACGAGCTGAAGTGCGAGGGGATTTCCTGGCTACTTCTTCTTCAGGATGACGTCGCCGAGGCTGAACATGGGGCCGTAGATGGCGTAGATGAGGAAGCCGACCATGACGCCGAGGATGAGCATGGTGAGGGGCTCGATCATTTTGTCGAGTGTGGCGGCGAGGTTGTCGAGATCCTCTTCGTAGTCGTCGGCGATTTCGGAGAGCATTTCGGTGCCTGAGCCGGTTTCGGAGGCGAGTTCGATGAGGCCGCAGAGATTGCGGGCGTCCGGGCCGAGCCAATGCGACTCCATGAGGAAGGCTTCGTGGAGGGTGCGGCCGACGGCGATGTGCTCGCGCAGGCGGACGAACAATTCCTTGTAATGATAGTGCCAGCTTGCCTGGGCGGTGATGTCGAGCGCGCTGCTGAGGCGGACGTTGGACTCCGTGAGCATGGCCAGGGTGCGGAAGCCGGTGGCGGCGGCGGATTTGCGCACGAGGACGCCGACGACGGGGATCTTGAGAAAGAGATCCTGCATGGGGCGCAGGGCGGAGATCTTGCCCCAGTTGGAGAAGAAGAAGTACAGGCCGACGAAGGGCAGGATGGCCATGTAGGGCCGGTGAATGAAGAGATCCGAGAGTGCAATGAGCACCTTGGTTCCCATGGGGAGCTCCGTCTTGAAGGAGGAGAAGAGCTTGGCCATGGCGGGCACGAGCGTGAAGCTCATGACGATGACGACGCCCACGCCGAGAACGATGACGACGGCGGGATAGATGAGGCCGCCCTTGAGCTTCTTGATGACCTTGGAGGATTTTTTCTGGGAGACGGCGATGCGCTTGCAAACTTTGGCAAGCTGGCCGGCCTCCTCACCCGCGAGGATGAGGGAGAGCATGTCATCGGGGAAGAGCTTGGGGAACTTGGCGATGGCATCGCTGAACTTGTCGCCCACGGAGATGGCATGGACGACCTCCGCGATCATGCCTTTGTAAGTGGCGGACTTGACGCGATTGGTCTGGAGGAGGAGGGATTTGGTGAGCGAGATGTTGCGCTCAAGACAGCGGCCGAGGCCTGAGAAAAAGGCGGCGCTGTCATCGGTGTCACCCTTCGGGCTGGTGAGGCGGTGCAGCTTTTCATCCACACCGGTGATGGTCTGAATGGTGGTGGTTTCGTTCTGCGCGACTCCCGCGCCGATGAGGGCTTTTTCATCGGTGTCCGTGTCCACGAGGGCCTCGGTGGACTTGCCGGAGTGAACGTTGGTGATTTTTACTTTTTTAAGCATGGCGCGGGAAGGCTGAGGGAAGACGGCTTTGAAGCGGCAAAGCTCATGGCGGTGCGGTGCGGAGGTCTGTGACGAGGCGCGGGCGGTAGGCGGTGAGGGTGAAGGAGGCGCCGGCGGCCTTGGTGACGGGATTCTGCGAGATGTTGACGATGGCGGTGCAGAGAGCGGTCTCCATGACGACGCCATTGACGGTGGTGAGGCCGTTTTCAACGAGCACGGGACTGTTGAACATGGCCTGCTGCAGAACGGCGTTCTGGGTCAGGGCGGGCATGAGCGCGGTGATCTGCACGGAGGAGAGACCGAGCTGCCAGAGGCGCACGGTGTTTTCCTGATAATTGCGCGTGACGGCGACACGATTGGCGAGCTCCTCCTGAAGCATGAGCGTGGAGGAGAGGCTGACCATGGCGGTGGTGCCGATGGAGATGATGCAGCCGGCGGCGAGGACCTCGATGAGGGTGTAGCCGAGCGCGCTGCGCGCGGTTGACCGTCGTTGAGAGCGCTGCGCGCCGTTGGCGGTGGTTGACGGTGGTTTGCCAAACCACTGCAAGCAACGGTCAACCATTGCAAGCAATCGCGAACTGTTCTGCAGCCGGGTGTTCTTCATGGCGGTGCGACAGGGAGGAAGTAGGATTCGAGCCAGGCATCACGCGGCAGAAAGGTGGCGAAGGCGGGGCCGCCATTGGTGGCGGCGGGAACGGCGGGATCACTGTCGCTGGTGAAGAGCAGGCGGCTGGGATTGGTGCCGCCGGCAGCGCGGCGTTTGACGATCCAGTTGGTCATGACCCCGCCGATCCAGCGCACGTTCTGAGTGAGATTGGAGGGCATGTTGAAAAAGAGGGCCGTGTATTCGTTCACCAACACGCTGCGCCAGCGAAATTCAGTGCCGCTGATGGGATTGTTGACCCAGGAGAGTTCGATTCTAGGCGGGTCATAATTGATGGGCATTGTATTCTTAAAGGCCAGTACATGGCGTCGGTTGTTCTCGCGTTCAAAACGCAGGTCTTTCACCATGCTTCCGCCGTTATAAACAATCGTGATGATCACGGGCTTGAGGAATGCGGCGTTGTTGAAAGCTGCGGCATTGCTCTGACCGACGAAGATGATCTGATCAAGCCCCCCCGCAAAGATGCGCATGTTTTTAAGATACTGGCTGTCCATCTTGATGAAGAGCACCCTCCACTTGCTCTTGTCGTTGCCGTAGTTTTCATAGCCCGGTGGCGGGTATGTCGGTGTTTTTTGCTCGGCGATCCAGTAGGCTTCCGTGCCGGAATTAAAAACGCCCGGGGAATCGATGGTGACAGTGGTGGTTCGTCCGGCTGCTGCTTCGCGGTCCTGAAAGTGCCAGAGCGAGTTGTCGGGGTTGTTGTCATTGCGCACGACATCGAGGTAGCCGAGATAGTTGCTGGCGCCGCTGGCATCGATGGGGCCGGTGGTGCTGGGGACCACGGGCATGTTGGAGGGCAGGAGCGCTTTGCCGTTGAGATCGGTGCCATAAACGGGGTACCGGATGGAAGGAGGCTCCGCAGCCGAGTGGTATTGGATGTAGAGAGACTTGGTGAGAAACGGGAGTTGCAGCGGACTGGGAGTGGAATCGACGAACAACGAATCCGGAGCATGGAGCACGGTTCGTCCCAGGACGGTCCAGTTCGCATTCTGAACGCCACCGCTGGAATCGTAAACGTCCAAGGCCGGCATTTTGACGCCCGGGGGAGCATCGGGCTTGCGATAGATGCAGAACACATCGCCATTGAGCACGGGCGGCATGGTTTTGAGAAACTCCCAGGCGTTGTAGTCATCGATGTTGCCGGAGAGGCCGGAGGCAGGGCGGGTGAACTGCTCCACATTGATGTAGGTGGCGCCCGGGCGCAGGCCGGTATGATTGAAGGGGAACACGGTGGTCATGCCGCCAGCGGTGCTGCTGGAGGTATACACGTTGAGGTTGTCCCAGCCGTTGTGGGTGTTGATGCCGCCGATGTCGCTGCCGAGGAGGGTGTTCTGGCTGGCTGCGAGAGTGTTGTTGGGGTCAAAGGCCTTGCTGGTGATGCACTGCCAGGCGAGGAGGCGGGAGCTTTCCACGCCGATGTGGCGTTTGCAGACGTCTTCCAGATAACTGACCTGGGAGGCGCGGGTGCTCATGAGGGTGACCCAGGAGGTGACGAAAATGCCGCCGACGACCATGAGCATGAGCGCGGCCGCCATGAGGGCGCCGCGTCTGCTGTGATGATGCTGGCGTGGGATGCGCATGAGTTGAAAATTCAGAGCGCCGGAAACATGGGCACGGTGAACATGAAGGAGGAGCGCCCGGCCATCTGATTGTAGGCCTGACGTGGATCGGTGGAGGAAAAGGTGTTGGCGATGGGGCCGAGGTGGCGTGCGGCAGGATCCGGCCACCAGATGAAGTAGAAGGGGCGCTCGTAGGCACGCTTGAAGCGGTCGATGGTGGTGGGCGTTTCGCGCAGGGCGAGGCGCGATGCGCGCTCAAAGGTGACGAACAGCGGGGCGAAGCCATCCGTGGACCACTGGGCTGCGCTGGTGGGGCTGGGGATGGAAGGCGGATAAAACACATCATAACCGCCCATGTAGGACAGGGAGGACGGAGTCAGGCTGGAGGTGGCGTCCGCGTAACGTTTGACGGAGGCGTGGGTGCCGTTGGGCTCCTTGCTGCCGGTGAAGCGGATGAGGTCGATGTCGTAGATGGCGTTGACCTTGAGATAGCCGGCGTACTTGCTGTAACCGAGCACGAAGATGCTGGCGTTCTGAGGGACCAACGTTCCGTCATTGAGAGGATTGCGGTAGTCGCGGTAGAGGGAGCTGGAAACCCCGGCGCGCGCGATGATGTGGGCGCGGAATTTTTGCGGGGTGTCGAGTTCGTCGTCGGTGCTGGTGTTGTAGGCGATGACGGAAGGGCGCCAGGTGTTCATGCCGTCACGGGGCAGGCAATAGACGGCGGTGGCGCTGAGGGTGTCCGCGAGAAACTGTTCACGCAGCTCTTCGGCGAGGGCGAGGGCGCCGTACTGCGGTGCCATGCCGACATCGACGGTGGCGCTGAGGGTGCCGTAAAAATTCTGCGAACGGGTGGCGCCCAGCGGCACGGCCACCATGGAGGAGACGCTGGGCTGGCTGCGAATGAGCGTGCCGTAGGAGACGACAGCGCCGCCCAGAATCACGGCGGAAAGCGCGAGCACCAGCAGGAGTTCCACGGAGGTGAACCCCCCTGGCTGATGGACGCGGCGGTTCATTTGGGTGCAGGCGTGGGATTGCCAAACAGCATGCGCACGACGGACTCAACGGCGGGCGAAGCGGGAGGCGGGAGAGGCTGTGCGGCATCCTGCGGGGCAGGCGGCAGCGGCTTTTCGGGCGTGGCGGTCAGCGCCTGTGCGGGAGCGGGTGCCGGTGATAGTGATGGGGACGGAGCCGGGGGGGCGGCAGGAGGCGGCTCGACGAGGCGTGGGGGCGAAAACGGCAGAGGATCATCCGCGACGACCTGCGCACGCGGAGGTGCGGGATCGGGAGCCACCATGGGCGGCGGGGAATCTGCGGGAGCGGGAGGGGGAGCGGCTGCGGTGTTGGCTTCGGTATCTTCCCGCGGCGCGATGTTCATGGTGGCATTGGCCCCCTTGTGTTCTTTGGCCTCGGCTTCGGTCTGCCCAAACATCTGGTAGCGGACGCGGGGGGAGATGTTGATGGGGATGGTCATGAGCTTGGGCGGCAGGCCCGTGAGGCGCTTCTCCTGCCAGGCGAGCTCGATGTACTCAGGGGTGATGTTTTTGACCTTCAACTCGACCATCTGGTCCGGCAGCACGGGGGGGACATCGCAGCCGGTTTCCAGTATGATGTCTCCCAGCAGCACGCGCATGCGGCCATTGGTGCGGCGCGCGCCGACGACGGGGAGCTTGAGGAGTTTTTCGCGAACGCGATTCTCCTCCGTGTCTCCGGTGGACTGGCGGCTGAGGACATCGCTGATGGACTCAAAAGGATTGCGCTCCTCAGGTTTCACATTTTCCGGGGTCTTTTCCTCCGGCAGCACGAGCTGGTATTGCACGCGTTTGTCCTCGCCCTCTTCGGCGGCTTCCTGGGCATGGCTGGAGAGGGCCATGAGGGCGAGCATCATGACCGGCAGCAGCGATCTGTGGGCAAAGTTCATGGGCTAGGACTTGGTGACTTTGGGCTTGGGCGCGGCCTTTTTCTTGTCTGCATCCGCGGCAGCGAGATCAAAGATGGGGGTCTCAAAGGAGACATCCATTTTGAGCTGGGTGATGGTGCTGCCGCCGGTGATCTGCACCACCTTCATGCGCGCGGTGGGCAGGCGGCGTTCGATGTCGCCGAGCCAGTTGAGCACCTTGGCGAATTCCTCCTCAATGGTGAGGGTGGTGATGACGGACCTGGGGATGAGCTTGTTGCCGACCGATGTTTTCGACTCGGTTTTGCGGGAGCGAACGAGGTTGATGCCGCGTTCGCGCAGGCTGAGTTCGATGTTCTGCTCCGCCTCCTGCTGGGTCTGCACGTGCTCGATGGCCGGGAGCCAGGAGCGCAGGAAGCGCCGGAGGTCTTCGGTGTTTGCCTTGTAGACCGTGGTTCCGATCTCGGCGGTGGAGCGCTCACTTTCGGCGGTGAGGGCGGCGGTTTCCGCGTCCTCGGCCTCGGCGCGGGTGGTGGCCACCTTTTTATGAATGATCTGCGCGGTGTAGGTCATGGTGCCGATGACCATGAGAAGGATGATGCAAGCGAGCTGCTTGGGATTCATGGAGTCAAAAAGGTGAGGGGTTAATCCGCCTGGCGGACGAGCGTGGAATGGTATTCGACGACGTCTCCGTTCTTCGTCTGCTGCGGCGAGTAGGAGCGGTAGAGGAGCTGGCCGAGGGCGGCTTCAATGGCGGCGAGTTCGGTGGAGACCTGGGCGCCGTTCAAATGGAGGGTGAGGGCAATGTTGGCGGGCACCTGCTCGCTGCGCTCAAGCGCCATCTGGGTGATGCGGGTGTCGGTCTGCACGGCACGCGCGATCTTGACGGCGATGGGCTGGATGTTGCGCGCGCCTTCCATCCATTTCGCGACCTGGTCCGCCTTGTTGGCCTCGGCTTCGAGATCCGCCTTTTCATTTTTGAAGGCGTCGCGCTGGGTTTCGCTGAGCGCCTTGCGCTCCTCGGCATCCACCTTCTGCTTGAGCGCCTTCTTGTAGTTGAAGTAGTCCATGGTCATCACGTAGGCGCTGCCGGCGAGCGCGAGATAAAAGATGACGGGGATGGCGCGGAAGGAGGAGGGCAGACGGCGCGAGGTGTCGATGCGCGGCGTCTTGAAGTCATGGCAGAGATATTCGTTCATGGTATGGGCGGCTTAGTGTTCCCCGATGATGGTCCAGAGCAGGTCATCCTGCGTGAGATCGGCGGCGCCGACCTTTTCCAGGTGAAGCATCAGCTCCGTGCGGAATTTGCTGTCATGGCCGTCGCCGACAAAATAGACGGGGCTGCCCTGGGGGACTTTGGCAAGCAGGGGGCTGATGATCTGCAGGGCGGTTTCCACCGCCTCAGGGCCGAGGCCGCTGCGGCAGCGGATGTCCCGCCACTGGCCTTCCTGCTGGACGAGCACGGCGAGGGAGCCTTCGCATGCGGCGATGAGGACGAAGTCCGAAGGGGTGCCCCCGGCGCTTGCGCGGAAGATGCTGAGGATGGCATGCTCAAGCATGGCAAAGAGGCCGCAGCAGACACGTCCGGGCTTGAGCTGGACGGTCTTGAGCACGTCCTCGGTCACTTTCACCAGAGACTCCTCCACGGCGAGGAGGAGGCTGGCGGTGGTCTCAGGGTGGTGGCAGATGGCGTAGCGTTTGCCACGGTCATATTTGGGGCCGAGCACGGCGCGGGGATTGGTGCGCAGGAGGCTGGCGCAGTTGTCACCGCGCATGAGGTTGTTTTCGAGGCTGATGATGAAGCGGTGATTGACGGACACGGAGCACCAGCCGCCATCGGCCATGCCGCGCCATTCCTCGCCTTTGAGCGGGGCGGCGTCAGGAAGCTCACCCTCCTGGGTGCCGCCTTCCTCAAAGCGCCCGCGCTTGTTGAGGGAGCGCCAGCTCACGGAGCCGCGGCTGACATTGATGAGAAGAGATTTGCGCGATTCAAAACGCTTGGCCCAGGGGACTGCGGAGTCATCCGGGTCGGCTTTGAAAGCGGCGAAGCTCAGGACAGATTTGATTTCATCCAACAGCATAAATAGAGGTCAGTTGTTCTTTGGAAAGGAAGTCGTACACCTCATGCTCGGTGTAGCCGGTCTTGCGGGCGGTGGAGGGCTTCCAGCCGTCGGCCATGCGCATGTTGAGGCAGCGTTCGAAGCTGACCATGCCGCGGGTGAAGCCGGCCTCGAGCTCCTGGTCGAGGTTCTTGAACTCACCGCGGCGGATCATGCCGCAGACGGAGTCATAGGGCAGCAGCAGCTCGTGAATGGGGAAGCGTTTGCCCTTGGCCTCGTCAAACAGCAGCCTCTGGCACAAAATGCCACGGATGGAGTCCGCGAAGGAGAGCATGGCGTTTTCCATGCGGTCGCTCGGGATGAGCTTGAGATAGCGCTGGACCGTCTGCGCGGCGGAGGAGGTGTGGAGGGTGGCCACGACGACGTGGCCGGTTTCGGCGGCCTGGAGGGCGATTTCCGCCGTTTCGCCATCACGAATTTCTCCCACGAGAATGACGTCGGGCGCCTGACGGAGGGCGGCGCGGAGGGACTTGTTGAAGTCGAGCTCGTCGGTGCCGATCTCACGCTGGGAGACGAGGGACGGGATGCCGGAGGGATAGACGAATTCGATGGGATCTTCGAAGGTGAGGACGTGCTCCTGGCGGCGTTTGGCGCGCTCAAGGATCATGGAGGCAATGGTTGTTGATTTACCAGAGCCGGTGGCGCCGCAGACGAGGAAGAGGCCGTTCTTGGCCTCCAGGAAGGCCTTGATGGCGGGCGGGGGGACCATCAGCTTGCTGATGTCCGGAATGCTTTCAGGAAGGAGACGCAGGACCCAGCGGGGGCGCCCGCGAGTGACCATGCGATTGACACGATAACGGCGCGGGCCGAGCTGGAGGGCGTAGTCAATGCAGCCGGCGGTGAACTCCAGCGGGCGCTCCGGCTGGTAGATGAAGGAGTCGTAGAAGAGCTTGCCGTTGCGCTTGTAGGTGAGCGCCTCCCAGGGAGTGACATAGAAGTCGCTGACGCCGGAATCCTTCGAGAGGTGAAGCATCCGGTAACCAAGCTGACTGCGTTCGTGAATGTCTTCCATGGTGTTTAGAAATTGCTGGTGAAGCGGGCGCGCAGCTCCACTGCGGCGTTGGCGCCTTCATAGACGAGGAGGTTGTTGCCCTGGACGAGGCTGGAGGCCGGGTCCTTGGACACCCATTCCAGCTCCAGGCGATACTGGACGCCGTCGATGGTGATGGTGAAATCCGTGGTGGGATTGAGGAGCTGAACGATGTCTGCGCTGGCGAGACGGTCGCTGGTGTTGGAGGTGCTGACGAGGCCCAGATTGACGTAGGTGGTGACGCTGATGGAGGGCTGCGTGAGGGTGAGATTGACCGTGAGGGTGACGCCGGTGGCCTCGCTGTTGTAGAAGGTGGTGCCGTTGAGGATCATCATGGCCCCGAAGTCGAACCAGGTGTTCGGGGTGATCTTGTCGAAGGTCGCGGGGGTGAAGCTCAGGGAATTTTCCACGCCTGCATCGAGGTAGGTGCCGTTGCCGAGATCGAGCTTGGTGTTGCCGGATTTGATCGTGGAGGTGGTGCCGCTGTTTTGAATGCTGGTGACGAGATTGGAACCGCCGAGGGCATTGCCCCAGCTGCCTTCACCTGAGCCGCTGAAGCCGCTGGTGAGGCGGTAGTAGCTCTGCGTGTTGATATAGCTGGTGGCATACTCGGCGGGCCGCGTGCTTTCATTGCGCGCCTGCAGGTTCATGGCCGGAATGAGAGGAATGCTGGTGCCGGTGTACTCCTGCCAGGCTCCGCCATTGATGCTGTACATCAGCTTGGCGACGTCCGCCGGGGCACCGGAGGTGATGGAGACGGAAGTCGGGAAACTTGTGAAGCCGAAGGTGCCGCCCACCGGGGAGATGACCGGGATGGGCAGGAGGGCAAGCGTGGGCTGGGCAGGATCTCCACCGCCACTGCCGCCATCACCCCCGCCGCTGCCGCCCCCCGAATCGGTGGGAGGAGTGGAGGAAGGGTCCGCTGCTTCCGATGGATCAAAACCCGAGCCTGACGTGGGCGGTGTGAAGGGCTGGGGATCGAGGTAGTCGGCTGCGGGGTTTGCCACCGAAGTACCCCAGACCCAGCCGCTTTTGCTTGAATTGAAGGAGACGACGGATTTGGTGCGTTTCTCGGTGCCGAAGTCAGCGCCCGCGAGGGTTTCATCCAGATAAAAGTCAGAGACGGCGCTGCCGGCCGCTTTCTTGATGATGAACCGTTGTTTGGTGCGGTCCCAGAAGGCACGGGGATTGTCGGAGCTGTCCTGCTGGCTGGTCACCTGGGCGCGCAACCGAACGTCCGTCAACCTGCCCGAAACGACACCGACGTGCTGCTGCCACTCTGACTGCGGGCGGGTGCGTTTCATTTTATCGAGCACCGACTGGGGAGAGGTCAGACCCGCGAGGCTGCCGCCATCGGCCACATAGATGGCGACCATTTGATTGAGGGTGGCGACGTCGGAGGAAAGCTTGGCGACGCGAGCGGAGTCCGAATCATCCGAAAGGAGGGAGGCACCGATGCCGGCGAGCACACCAATGAGAGCGATGGTGATGACGAGTTCGAGCAATGAGAAACCGGCACGACAGTGTGAACTGCGTACACCGGAGCGCAAAGCTGTGACTCTAGCGGCTATCATTGATGAGGAACTAAATAGTTAAAAAGCCCTAAATTCAAGGAAAAGATATGGAAAATATAATAAGTGTGGTGAAAAATATTCAGAAGGGTGAATATTTGGCGTAAAACGTAAAATCAATACACTCCACTGATAAATGGTATTTGATTTGTTTTTTCATTGAAGTTATAATTCCCATAATTATGCGCCATTTTACAGCACGGTTCCAGCTCAATTTCCTGGTTTGCCTCGTCCTGACGAGCCTGCCGGGCACGGCATTGCGCGCTCAGTTCAACCAGAGCAATCTGCACGTCATGTCGGCTGAGAATGAGATGGAAGCGAGCCGGCTGCGTTCGGCCGCGCCGCAGCAATATGACTTTTCCAAGGCGATGCTGAGCGATGTGCTGCGATTTCTGGCGACTGACGCGGGGATCTCGTTCTTTTCACTGCCTGATGACAGCACGGACGGCGCACGGCTGATCACGTTTTCCATCAAGGCGAGTCCGTTTCAGGTGCTGGAAACCCTCTGCAAAGCCAATGGGCTGGCAATCATTCCGGACAATGGCATCTGGTACATTCGTCCGGCGGATGACCGCGAACTCATCGGCAAAGAGTATCACATTAAGAACAATGCGGTCGAGCTGGTGGAGCGCGTCGCGTCCGGCACCTCCTCCTCATCCACGCGGTCCGGCACCATGAGCGGTGCGGCCGTGGGGATGGATCTGCAGGGGACGAGCCAGACGTTTTCGGTGAAGCGGAGTGAAATCATCAATGACATCCGCATGCTGCTGGGGCTGCCCCCTGAGGAAATGGATGGAAGCCAGGCGCCCACGGCGCTGGGTGGCATCGGGGGAGCCGGAACGGACGAAAATGCCGCGAGGGCGATGAATTCCAATGAGATGAGCTCGGTGCGGAAACCGAAGGTGATCTGGAAGTCAGACTCCAACACGCTCTACATTGTGGCCACGCGGCTGCAGCACCTGTGGGTGGAGGGCTACATCTCAGCGGCGGACAAACCGCAGACCATGATCGCCGTGGAGGTGAAATTTATCGAGACTTCGCGTGACCCATCCCGTGAATTTGGCATCGACTGGACGGGCACGCTTGAGTCAGGGAACTTCCGGCAGGTGCAGGACGTCACGAACACGACGGACGCCACCACGGGGCTGACGACCGCCACGGTGAAGTACAACAACATTCCAACCACGGGCGGCTACCGCACGGACCTGGCCAATTTGCTGACCGCCGGGGATCTCAACAACGTGGGAGCCACGCTCGGCTTCCCGGCGACCAGCATTCTGAGTGCGCAGGATGTGAACGTGAAGCTGCGCGCCATGATGCGCGACCAGGAGACCAATACCACGTCCTACCCTCGAATGGTGACGCTGAGCAACCGTGAGGTGGCGATCCGGGCGGTGGTGAACCAGCCGGTGCTGGACGCGAGCTCGACAGCGAGCTCCGGATCAGTGGGGGCGACCACGACGACGAAGGTGGCCTATCTGCCGATCGGCACGGTGCTGAACATCCTGCCCAAGCACATGCAGGGGGACAAGGTGCTGCTGAACATGGCGGTGACCGTTTCGAGCATCATCGGCACGCAGGTCATTTCGGGGAATCCCTATCCCATCGCCTCCTCGCGTGTGTACAGCGCGCCGGTGGAAATTGACTCTGGCTACACCGTGGCGGTGGGCGGACTGGACGAGGCCACTGAGAAAGAGGCGGAGGCGGGGGTGCCTTTCCTGAGCAAGATCCCGGGCCTGAAGTGGCTCTTCGATTACAAGAGCCGGAGCAAGAACCACAAGAGCCTGATGCTTTTCATCACACCGACGATCATCGACGGGCGCAACGGAGGACTGCCTTCGGAGCCGCAGTCGGTGGTGCCGCAGAGGCCGCATCTGGCCGGCAAGCCGAAGGTCGATTCCGCCAGCGGGGCGCTGATCGGCGGCAGTGCAGCGCTGCCGAAGACGGTGGAGTACCTCTCGCGTGAAGCGGAGATTCTCGGCAACACGATCAAGGAAAGCCGGATCACCCCCGAAGTGCGACAGAAGCTGAAGGAACTCAAAATTGCCGTGGAGCGGGTCGAGGAGCAGTGTGATACGATGAAGCTTTCGGAGCCCGCGAAATTTGCGATGATTGATCAGCAGCAGCAGATGCTGCGGACGGTCCTCAGACGCCTGGAGTCTTTCGCGAGCATCCTGTTCAAGAAGGAGCACTTCTGATCAGCGGGTGGCGACACGCTGAAACACGCGGGGTGTCTCAGCGGCGGCAGCTTTCTTGGGCTTGGGCGCGGGCTTGGGGTCGAGATTCTGAGTCAGAGCCTCGGGCGTTACGGTGGATGCGACGCCGTCTGCGGGAACTTCGACCTTGGACACCCAGAGCAGGGCGTTGAGCACCGTTTTGCGCACGTTGTCGTCGCCCCAGTTGGCGTGGAAGTGGCCGCCGGTGAAGCCAAAGCCGCGACCGCCGTCGGCGCGCTCGATGGTCCACATGGTGGTCTCAGGGCTGCCGCGTTCTGCCTGGATGTGCGGGTAGGGGCCTTTCGGTGCGACGTAAGGGCCATTGCGCGTGGCTTCGGTGGGCACGGCCACGAGGATGGGGGCAAACTTCAGCGCGCCTTCTGCCAGAGGCGCCACGCCATGACCGAAGGCCGGGCGGAAGCGCATGTGGATGTACCATTCGTCCTTGGTGGCGAAGGGTTGCACGCCGTTGGTGACCGGGTGCTTGGGCAGAAGGTTATAGCTGGCCTCCCAGATGGGATTGCAGGAATAGGCGTTTTCATAATAGCCGCCGATCCATTCCTGGAACTCCTTGCCCGCCTGGCCGGCGACCACTTCGACGCCGTAGTGCATGCAGCCAAAGCCGACGCCTTTGGCCATGAGTTTGCGCAGTGTTTCGAGATGGCCGTCCACCACGGCAGGGTGCCTGCCGCCGCCGTCTGCGTAGATGACCACGGCATCCGCGTCTTCGAAGGTTTTCTCATCGCTGACCCAGCCCATTTCGTGGCGGTCCACGACGAGATTGGGGACTCCCTTGAGGCACTGCTCCAGCAGCATGGTGCCGGCGCGGAACTCATGCATGCCGGGCGGATGCGAAGGCTTGCCTGCGATGAAGACGAGCTTCTGTTTTCCATCCGGCGTGACGGCCTGGAGTGAAACAGCAGTGGCGAAGAGGAGGGTGAGCAGGTGTGCAGGCTTCATAGGAGGGTGGAGTGCCCTGCATCATTCGCATGCTGCGACTCAAATCAAGAACGGAAGCCTTGGCTGAAGCCAGTTCACAATGGGCGGATGGCCTAGCGGACGACCTGAAACTCCGGCAGCATGCAGACGGCCCAGAGCAGATCTTCCAGCGACTGCGGCGTGGGTTTGTCTCCGACCAATGTTTCGGCCGTGGCAAGTTCGCTGGCGGAGGGGGCGCGGCAGAGGGCCTGGTGATACAATGCGGTGATCAGGGCGGAGGGCGAAGCGGCGTGGGTGTCAAGCAAACGGCGCGCGCCTTTGGCGATGGCGTCCGAGAGGATGCTGCCATTGGCGAGATCAATGGCCTCCAGCGTGGTGAGATCATTGGGGCGTGCGGTGACGATCTGATCGCGGTTGGGGCGGCCGAGGGTGCGCATGAGAAAGTCTGATTTCATGAGCGAGGCGCGGATCATGTGGTGCGAGGAGGAGGCGCCTTGAGCGAGCAGTGAAGGGGCCTGCTGGTCGATGGTGCTCTGCCAGACGGGGAGCGCTTTCACGACGGTGACGGGCTGCCAGTCTTTGGGATCAAAGGCGCCGACACGGCCTTCTTTGGCGGGCGGGGTTTTGGGGGACCACTCCCAGGTGGCATCGCTGCTGATGGCGGTCTCTTTTCCTGCGGCATCGCGCAGGCGGGCATCGAAGAAGAATCCGGCGGCGTTGGGGCCTTTGCCCGCGTTCGTGGCGATGACGAGGATGGAGTTGGGGCCTTTGCGCAGGGCGGTTTGCAGCGGCACGGCGGCGAGCTTGGTCCAGTCATCTCCGGCGCTGACCTTGCGATTGTTGACAAACAGCGTGTAGCCGTTGTCGCAGGTGACGACGGCGCTGGCGCTGGCGGGATCGGCGTCGAGCTTGAAGGACTTGCGCAGGGTGATGACTTCGCCGGAGGGCGGTGTGCTGCCGGGTTTGGCGCTGTGGCCCCAGATCCACTGGCCCTGGATCTTGATCTGCTTCGCGAGTTCGGGATCGACTTTGCCGCGCAGGACTCCGGCATCCATCTTGGTGGGCGCGGCACCCGTGAGCTGCCAGATGGCATCGACAAACTGCTCGGCCGTGAGGCGTTTGGCGCGTGGTCCTGCGTAGGTGTAGCCGTGATCGTCGATGCCTTTGGTGACGACCTGGGAGTGCGACTGGTAGGCCTGTGAAGAGGCGATGAGGGCGAGGGTGTGCTTGAGATCGTAGTGGTGCTCCGCGAAGTCGGCGGCGAGGTAATCGAGCAGGTCGGCAT
The DNA here is from genome assembly GCA_017301975.1 of Verrucomicrobiota bacterium. Classification (GTDB taxonomy): domain Bacteria; phylum Verrucomicrobiota; class Verrucomicrobiia; order Verrucomicrobiales; family Verrucomicrobiaceae; genus Prosthecobacter. The sequence goes on along the minus strand of JAFLEI010000050.1, from coordinate 1,543 downwards.
TCCATGGCTCCGTCTGCATGGCATCCACCGGATGCACGATACCACGACCCATCAGGCGCTGCCATAGGCGGTTGACGATGGTGCGGGTGGTGCGGCCGTTTTGCGGGTGGGTCATCAAGGCGGCGAGTTGTTTGAGGCGCTCGGGCTGGGCGGCCTTGGGGTCCACCTGGCCGATTTCCGGGAACAACCATGACGCCACGGCCTGCTGGCCGATGGGTTTGTCACAGCGATTGATCTCCAGCGGGCGGCTGGAATAGATGGCGGCGAGCCCGTAGGCCTCGCTGAGTTTCCAGCGGTCGATGAAGCTGTCGTGGCATGAGGCGCACTTCATGTTGATGCCGAGGAAGCTCTGCGAGACGCTCTGCGCGAACTGGATTTCCACGGTCTGCCCGGCGCTGACATCGCCGCGCCATTTGATGCCGTCGATGTAGCCGCGGCTTTCGTCGTTGGGTGGCGCGATGAGTTCGCGGACAAACTGGTCGAAGGGCATGTTGGTGATCAGCGCGTGGTAGAGCCAGTTGCTGATCTGCTTGCGCCCGCCGGTGATGAAGCCGGTGCCGCCGTAGTCATTGCGCAGCAGGTCGTTCCAGAAGGTGAGCCAGTGCTCGGTGTAGTCCATGTCCCGCTTGAGCAGGGCGTCGATCAGGCGCGCGCGTTTGTCGGCGGAGGTGTCTTTGGCAAAGCTCTCCAGTTCCTGAGGCGAGGGCAGCAGGCCGATGAGGTCCAGATACGCACGGCGCAGAAACGTGGCATCGTCGATGGCCGCAGGGCGGGGGAGTTTTTGGGCGGTGAGATACGCGTCGAGAATACGGTCGATGGGATTGCTCCGTCCCTCCACCGCAGCGGGAAGCACGGGCGTGCGTGGTTTGAGCGGAGGCTCATAGGCGGGTTTTTTGAAGGCGAAACCTTTCTCCCATGCGAGCCCTTCATCGATCCACTGCTTCAGCAGCGCGATCTGCTCTGGAGGCACGCGTTTGCCCTTGGGCGGCATCTGCTCATCGGGATCGGTGGAAAGGATGGCGTGGATCAGGGCGCTCTCGGCGCTTTTGCCGCTGATCACCACCGCACCGTCTTCACCGCCTTCCATCAGGGACTCGCGGTCATTGAAGGAAAAGCCGCCCTTCTTTTTGTCACCCGCATGGCAGTCCGCGCAATGCTCCCGCAGGATCGGGACGATCTGGTGGGAGAAATCGACGGCGGCCGCTGCGGGGAGGCCGGAGAGGAGCAGGAGAGAAATCGGGAGACGCATTCGGAGATCACGAACGTAACGTGATGGGCCAATCTCGCGGAGGCTTTTATTGAGAGTTGCGCAATCGAGTGACAAACGGACGAATCAACGGAGACGGATCAAGATGACCCGTGTCTGGGCTCCTGGAAGGAGCCAAGAAATTAGCCGGTGGTGGAGCGAAACCGCGCAGCGGTGCAGCGTGAACCACCGGACCGGGCATCACCCCGCATTCCATGAAGGGCGCATGCCGGAGGTATGCGAGAAGCCTCCTGACTCCCAGCGTGGACGTGGAGACTGCGCACGGCTCTCGCATGC
>JAFLEI010000049.1 GCA_017301975.1 Verrucomicrobiota bacterium | reverse complement strand
GCACCGAGCACCGAGCACCGAGCACCGAGCACCGAGCACCGAGCACCGGAAAAAAGGGGGTCAGGGTGCAAATACTTGACAAAACATCCGGCCACGCTGGCGACCGCGCAAAATGCGCATGCCCTTCCGAAGAATCGCGCCGCGTCCGCCGCGTCCATCGCGGGCTCCAGGCTTGCCGCTGTTTGAAGCGCCTACTTTCCAGCCTCATCCCTGCCGTCCAGATAGCTTTGGACCACGACCAGGATCACATAGCCCAGCCATGAGGTGAAGAGACAGAGCAGCACGCTCCCCTGCCTCCAAACATCCGACTTCTTTCTCCACCGAAACCAGGCGGCCACGGGCGGTGCAAAGATCAAGAAAAGAACTAAAAACGCGAGTTGCGGGAGCAGTGTGTTTTCTTTCATGGGATCAAGTCAGTTGGCGGGGGTTTACGTATGCGTCTCCACCTCGTCCCACGGCGTCGTGGAAGTCAGCCAGAGCAGCGCGTGGTGCCGGCGCTCCACCACCCGTGCAAACACCGGCGGGATGCCGTGCACACCGCGCACGTAGTCATCCCGCACCGTCCAGTGCTGCCGCAGTGTCAGGTCCAGCAGGTCGAGGATTTTCGACTTCGAATGCATCGCAAAAATCCGCTGCATGCCGGTGGCGGACTCCAGCCGGCGCAGGATGCCCGCCATGCGGCCGCAGCCGCACAGCGTGTCGGGCGAGTTCAGCCACCACAGCCGCTTCAGCGCCCACAGCAGCACCCATGCGGCCTCCAGATTCCACTTCATGTTCGTGTCCGTCTGCTCATCATGAAACGGCGTCGCCATGTACTCCGCCTCCTTGGGCGAGAGATCGGGCATCAGCCCGCAGCGCTCCAGGCTCGCGTGGATTTCCGCATGCGGCGTCCCGTCCGCGCAGCAGCTCAGTTGCCAGAGGATCATCGCCCGCCGCAGCGTCTCCTGCGGGCTGCGGATCACCGCCTCCGCATCATCGCACACATACAGCGGCTGTTCAAAAACGCGGTAGCCGTGGCTGCGCATCCTGCGGTTGGAGGCCTTTTGTCTCGAAATTTGCGCGGGTGTCACCATGGCGTGAGGTTTCAGTGGGTTATGGGGCCGAACCTTCAAGCCGGAGCCGTGCAGATCTCTGGGCCAGCTTGTGCAGCACATAAACATTGACCAGCGACAGGATCACCGAAAGCAAAACCGCGCCCACAATTATCACGGTGTCCGCCCATGCGATGTCCTGATCGTACAGGTAGCTCTGAAACGTGGGCCACCGGCTGGTGGTGCGCTGCCCATCCAGCAGACCCGGGCATGCCTGATAGATGATCCAGCTCCGGGCCACGTCCTGCCCCAGCGACAGGAGCGGCATCCACACCAGAATGGCGGCGTAGCTTGGCCACCATCTCCACATGGCCACCGCCACCAGCAGGCACAGCAGCAAGGCCCCGCCGCTGCAGATCCCCTTCGCAAAATCTTGTGTGATGAAATACCACGGCGGAGCATCTCCCGGGCTGCCCCCGTGCAGCCCCAGCCGCTGCATCACCGGCTCTTGAAACGAATACGCTGCGTAGAGCGACCCGATGAGGACGACGAGGAAAATGAGCATCCCCGGAAGCTCAAACCTCATCACGGCTGAAGGAATTTCCGACGCAGGTAGTGGCGGATTCATGGGCGCGGGCGAATCAACCTGCGGCCCCATCTTGAAGGTCGCAGGTATTTCATGCGCGCTCAGCTCTGGAAATTCCTTCTTGAAGACCGCAGCTGCAGAAGCCCGGTCCGCATGCGTGGCTGCGAACACGAGAAGCTGCTGGCTGCTCTGGAGATAGATCACGCCAAACTCATCGCCGGTGTCATCTGCACGAATGCCACAGGCCACACTCGGCTCCGTTGCGAAATGGCTCTCCTCCTTCTCAAACGGAAGCCTCTCGGAAAGCCCGGCTTTCAAAGCCTCATCGAATCGATATTCCAGAATGGAGTTGTGGAAATCCATCTGCTGACTGTAGCGGCCAATGGAATGCATCATCGTTCGTTGGGAGTGTCTGCGTTAAGTGGCGGGTCGCTGGCGCTGGCAGTCCAGCCTTCGCAAGAATCCTTATCTTGCGTGGAGCAAGATTGCAATCGCGTCTCTCGGTTGAAGCTTTGAGCGGGGCATCTCAATGCTCTGAGACTACTCACCTTCGGCTGTACGCACGGTCTCTTTCCCACGCCCCTTCTTCGCCCCGTCACCCTTGCCCAGCAGACGACGCACCGCCCCTGCCACCACCCCCAGCCTGTCCAGCAGCGCCACCACAAAATTTCCCAGCAGAAATCCGATCAGCGAAGAAATCACCCATCCGGCCCCCTCCCAAAAATAGAAGTACAGAAATCCCGGCAGCGAGACCACCGCCTCCCAGACCAGGATGAACGCGATAAACATCAGCACGGAGCAATCCTTGCGGCGCTTGGTGACAGCCTGAATCAGCATGATCGGAAAAAGGGCAGGGGATGGGTTGTGGGTGGAGAAGTTGGCTGAGATCATTTCTTCCCATCAGGAGCCGCCGGTTTTCCATCCGCGTCTTGCTTCGGCTGCGTGGCCACCAGCGGCTGCATCGGCACGCGGATCACCTTTTCTGACTCCCGCGTCACGGTGATCGTCTTGTCCTCAAAGCCTTCTGAATGAACAGTCAGATCAAACGGCTGTGAGGCTACACCGTTGAACTCGTCTTGGATTCCGTCCTCCCCGCCAAAGGATGTTCTGCGCACTACTCTGGGAAGTTGCGACTTGGAACCGCTCCTCTGGTTCACGGCCTCACCGGAGAAGCTCATGCTGGCCAGCCCCTTCCCATTCTCCGCATTGTAGGGCACTACCTTGACGTGAAACGGGTAAACCTGTTCGAGCGTCTTCCTTGCCCGCCATTCCGATGTCTGCTGTGAGATATGCAGGAAGGCGGCGACGGCCACCACCGCCCAGGCCAAAGACTTCGCTACCGCGGTCTCTTCCTTTTCGACCGCAAACCATTCCTGGTGCCCGCTGCGCCTGAGGGCCATGATCACGTACAGGCAGGACGCCGCAAAAAGGACCATGACAACAAGGCCGACGGTACCGTCTGGATAAGTCACCCGGACACCGCCCGTCAAATATGCATAGGCCATCCATGCTCCGGGTCCTGCGGTGAAAACGAGGCCCGCGACGGCGAAGAACAGGGCCCACTTTCGTGAGGAGGCTCTCCCAATCAAAATCCCATAGCCAAGGGGGATCCCGCTGAAGAAAGGGTCGATGAAGATATGGCCGGCGATCAGCGCTGCGATCATCTTCGTCACCGCTCCGACACCTGCGGCGATGCAAAGCGCGCCCGCGATGCAGAGGTGTCGTGGAGGGAGGGAAGACATGGGAGGATGAATCGAATCGCCCCGCAGCATTCACCCGCGAATGCATTAAGCGCCGATGCCCCACACATGCCACGGGAACCTTGGCCCGCATCCGTTTTCTCCAGTCACCTCATGTAGGCGCTCCCAGCACAAACACCCGCGCCACACTACCCTCTACCTCCCCAGTTTCCCCATCTCCTCATCCAGCCACCCGCGATACCACGCGTAAAACCCCGCCCTCTCTCCCGCCGGCGTTTGCAGCGGCACCAGCCCTTCATAATCCGCGCGCCTGTCCTCCCACACATGGCCCGCCTCCGGTCCGGACACGATCAGCCACTGGCGCAGCGCGCAGCCTAGGTGGCAGATCGGGATGGCCCCGTCCAGCGGTGCGAAATACCCCTCCTCAAACGCAGCCCGCTGCACCTCATACGCCGCCGCGTCCGTCTCAGAGAGCGCATCCTCCGGCATGCCCCGCATGTCATTCCACGCCGCCGAGTGAGGGAAGGGGAGCCGTAGAGCGCCCACGAAACCATCCCCCTCATGCCATGCGCGAAAATCAAACCCCTCATCACACTCGCCCAGGTCAAACAGCCCATAGCCCGGCCCCGCGCCGCCCCGGCCCACGCACATGAGAAACGCCCGGTACTCCTCCGGCAGCCGCACCGCATGCGCCCTCTCAAACTCCAGCACCTCCGCCTCCGTCATCACCGCGCTGCACTGAAACTCCGCCGCATCACTTTCCAGCACCCCCGGCACCGCCGCACGCAGCGTGGCCAGGTCACGGATGATCTGCTCAAACGATTCACGGTGCGGCGTCATGGCATGGCATGTCATGGTGGGGAGTAAAATTTCCTTTCAGCCAGACCTCTCACGGCGTCTTGCGCTTGTGCGGCGCTTCAAAGCGACCTTCATGCCTGCTCCAGTCCGTCTTGTCATCCTTGCGCGGCAGAATGTGCAGCTCGTAGGAGTCGTAGTTCCCATCCCCGTCCATCGTCGCCTTCAGGCACTGGATCGTCCCCCCGATCACCTCTTCGGCCGTCACGCCATAGGGCTCGCACGGGCGCATGTCGCGCAGATCCAGCGTGATGCGGAAGTGCCTGCCGCTGACCAGTTCGGCAGACAGATGAATGCCCAGCAGCGAAACGAAATTGGAGTCCGTCACGTTGGCCGATTCACTCTGCAGCAGCCTGTTCGGCCACGCGATCGCGCCGAGCACGGACTCCGGCACCGCATTGACCAGCACCGGCACCCGCGCCACCACCACCGCCGGATCCCCCTCCGTGCCCAGCGTGGTCAGCGGCTGGTAAATGAAATGCAGCATGCGCGTCCCCGCCTGGGAACTTCCCACAAACGCAAAGCTGACCACCAGAATAAGAAGGCACCGTTTCATAAAAAGCATGCTGAGTTTGCTGACACCGGTGCCAGTTCTATCGCGACGTCCAGCCGCTGTCCAGAGCAGAGAGAGGCTGTACTCAGGCGGGATCACTGCTTCAAAAGATAAAGCACGTGCGGCTAATAAAGAACATAAAACAAGCCAAAGACAATCCATCCGAAGGCCAGAAGGCGCACGGCAGCCGTCATCCGGGGCGGCCAGCGAAAATAAAAGGCCAGATGATTGAACAACAGCATCAGCGCCACCACCAGATTGCCATGGCGATCATAGGGATAGGACGGCGGAAGCGACAACAACGAATGAACGTTCGAAATCAAGAGCAGCACAAGGACGACCAGAAACCCGTAAACAAACCCGGGATTGCCCGGCGCAGGAGGCGAGGTCAGCAAACTTCGAATCTTCATGGTCTTCGTGCAGGCGGTTGGTTGGCCGAACCATGCCCCGCAGGATGGAGGCGTCAACGCTGCACAAACCTGCGCCCGCATCCGTCTGGGGCATCCGCGCGGGTGCATGGCAGCTTATGCTTCAAACTGCTGCCGGAGGTCCTTCATTCGTCCGCTCCACTCCAGCGCGATCCTTCCCCCTGAGTCCATGTCAGAAGATACCAAGTCCTGATGGTCCGGCGAAGCGAGAACCGCCGAAAGCCACCCGGGCGGCGGAGTCAGGCTGGAGACCACCGCCTGCAAAGAACCCGCCGCCTTGGCAGAGCGCGCCGCACTGCCCTCCGGCCCTGCGGCCGTGTGTCGCTCAGCCATGGCGAGAGATTGCAGCTCCGCGCAGTCCAGCGGACAGTGAGCCTCAAGCCGTCTCCGCGCCTCCGTCAAAAAATCAGGATCGACCTCCGAGAGCACCACCGCGATCTGCGGCACCACCCAGCTTCCTGCATCAAACCTCCGCCAAAGAGCCGTGGCAATGCGCGGATCAGGAGGCAGAAATAGAGCCGCCACAGCGGCCACCAAGGTCGGACGCCAGTTCAGATCACCCAGCAGGCCGAGTTCGTCTGCGCGGTCCACGTCCGCACTCGCACACCGGCGCACCAGCCGCACAGCATCCACGCAGTCCGCCGAAGACAAACGCAGCAGCGCGAGGTAGCCGTGGGCTGACTCAAACACGGGGGCAAAGACTCCGAAATCACCAGGCATAAAAGTGCGCACTGATACTGGACCCCGCGCCTCCCATCAAGCACCAGCGTTCAGTAACAGAGGCATGCCAAAAACCAGCCTGCACGGCCTGCCGTAATGCTGAATCTCATGGGATCACGGGATGCGTGGGTCAAAAGCCCCCAGCACTCAGCCTTGCCTAGAGCAGCCCGCCCATCACCGCAGCCACCCGCACCAGCGCGCTTGCGGTGCACCATGCCCAAACCATCCCAGCACGAATGCCAAAAGAGGGCGGCGGCCGCATTTGAGGTTGTTCCCAATCATCCATCTCGCTGTCTGTCTGGGAACAGCATCAAAATGCGGAGCAGAGAGTGTAACCCATGTTCCAGTTCAACCCCCCTTTGCCTTCGGGGTCAAAAAAAACGGGGTCAGTGTGCAAATAATTGACAAAAAGCATCGACCTTCTTTGCCTTCGTCTCCCTCCTGCCATCGCGTACCGCCACCCGTCCTGAGATTTTCATCTGGACACCCCATGCCCCGCCATTAAAGATGCCAGCCTTGACCACCCCGGTGCATCTCTGAGTCACCCAGCCGTCATCTCCCGCCACGCCCTTGCGATAAACACCCTTTCCCGCCCATGAAACCCCTCGCCGCCACCCTCGCTCTCCTCCTCGCCCTCACCGCCACCTCACACGCCCGCGTTGGCGAGACCCTCGCCGAGCTCAAGGCACGCTACGGCGAAGGAAAATCCATCTCGCCCCGCATGGCCGGCACCGAGCAGTACGAGTGGCAGAAAGACGGCTACACCATCCAGGCCAGCCTGCGCGGCAGCGTCACCGTCCTCGAGTTCTTCCACCGCAACGACACCGTCATGACCGATGACGACATCAAGGCCCTGCTCAAAGTTTACCGCAAAGACGTCCGCTTCACCTGGTCCACCCGCGACAACTGCTTCAAAAGCAGCGACAAAAAACTCATGGCCGGCCGCCAGGAAGGCCACGACGACTGGATCTACGTCCGCGACATCGCCGCCACCGAATCCCTCAGCGGCAAAGGCAAGGCCGGAAACCTGTAGCCCGCAGTCGCAGTCGCGGTCGCAGCTACCGCCTGTGTCCGTCGCAGGCATGGAATGCCAAATAGTAACATCGGATGGTATGCGTCCCTCGTTCCCCGCGCCATCCCACCAGCAGGGCGGGGGAGGCCCGACACCGCGGGCCTCCTGCCTGCGCGGCCGCTCACTCACTCCTCAGCACGGGGGCAGCAGGAGCAGCCGGCGCGGCTGGAATGACAAGAGCTGCCGGGGCGACCTGCGCGGCCGGGGCTGATGCCGGCGGGTGCGCTTTTTCCCAGGCCAGGCGTTCTTTGATGCTCTGGAGCTGGTCTCTGCCAATCAGCGGGTGCATTTTGCCCCTGGACTCATTGATCCCTCCCCGTAGCAGATCCAGCGTTCGCGCATAGAAGTTCACGTCGATCCAGCGCAGCGACCACCACGCAGTGGAGGCGCTTGTCATGGTTTCAGCCCAGCCTGGATGCTGCTCCATCACCCTCATTCCCTGTTCCATGAGCTGGGATGCATCGGCATTCCCAGCCTCCAGCATTTTCTTCTGGTATGAAGACAGCACGGAATAGGCCACCTGCTCCCGCGCATACAGCTCCTTGGTCAGGCAGTAGACATACCCCACCCCCAGCAGCCCCGCCGTGACGAGGCAGCGCGGGATCGAGCCCCACCTCCTCTGCCTCAGGCCAAAAAGGCACGAGATCGCCGCCACGGCGGCCAGCAGTTTCAGGTCTCCCGCATACCCCGCCCATTCACCGGCATCCCGCCCCCAGTAGTAGCTGCCCAGGCTTGGGTCATCCTCCGCCTCGTGCTCCATCTGCCGCTCATAGTCGTGCAGCCTGCGGAACACCTCCTCGGGGTATTTCACGCCCGGCTCCCTCGCCAGCATCTGAAGAAACAGATCCGCATCCACATGGCGCTGGTAAAGATTGGCCGGCATCGTGACCAGCTGCGGTGGCAGCACGTTGTGCGCGGCCACGCGCAGCACCGAAAAAACATTCAATGCCGCCAGCACCGCCATCAGCAGGATCACTGCGGGAAAGAGCTTGGAGCCAAAGAGGTTGGACTCCTCCAGAAACTTCGCCAGCGCCGCCACCCCCTCCTTCGTCCGGTCCACCGGCGTTCGCAGACTGGGGATCTTCACGCGCCCCACATACCACGCCACCGCCAGGCACAGCAGCAGCAGCATGCCGTTGGGAAATACAAAGCCCCAGGCGTCATGAAAGCTCTGCTGGAAGCCTGAAAAGCTGAACCCGCCGCCAGAGTCTGCAAGAAGAGGTGAGAAAAAATTCCGGTGTAGCATAAAATCACGATTCATGGTATCAGCATTCCTTGGGGCATCGGCCCCCCCGGCCCCCGCCGTATGCGCGCCGTATGTGCCGCGCCCTGGCCGCAGGGGGGGGGGGCGGCATGTCACTGACGTTCGCCATCAGACATCATCCCGCCGTGTATGGCACCACCAAGTCCACGATCGCACGGGGGGCGAACTTGTAGATCCCCCGGTCTTTCAGCAGATCCTTTTCACCTCGCGGATTCTCTGCGGTCACCGGGGTTTTCACCATCACCTGGATCTTGTAAAATTTCCCCGCCTCCACCGTGTAGCCCGCCACGGGCGGAAAGCGGTTCTTCAGCGGCCTGAGCTGGTCGCGCCAGTTGGGGCCGCCGGGGGTGATGGTGCCTGCCGTCGCCGCCGGCGGATTCTGCCCTGCGTCCGCGGTCTGCTCGATGTTCACCTTCACATTTTCCTGCGTGCCGCCAAAGCCCGTCAGCCGGATCGACACCCACGCATGCTCAGCGCCCGGAGGCGTCGGCGCGCTGTCGCGCTCATGTGCGCTGCGGAAGCCCATCGCCGCCATGATGTTGAAGACCCCCGCGCTCCCGCCCGCCAGCACCGAGGCGCTGATCAGCGTCGATACCAGGGCCGGAAACCCCGTGACCGTCGCATCCTTGGCCGGACTCGAATTGTAGATGGCGATCAACTGCGCCATGATGTCCAGGTCAAAGCCCCACACCAGGATCAAAGCCGCGATGAACATGATCACCGGCCGCCACGTGCGCCGGTTCAGCGTGGTCAGAAAGATCGGCCAGTTAAACAGCAGCGCCAGTCCGCTCTCCAGCAGCACCGCCACCACAAAGAGCTTCGTCAGCGCCTCCAGGGACGCCTGGTAGATCGTCTCATTGTCCAGCGTCAGCGGATTCTGCGCCGCAGGGCCGGAGGCACCGCCGCCGCCGCCTTGCCGGCCGGCCAGACTTGCCTCCGCCGCCAGCTTCGCCTCCAGCGCGGCATTCCAGGCCTTGTTCTTCTCCTCCGCCTTTTTCTGCAGCTCCAGCAGTTGCGCCGCGGCGGTGTTGTAGTTTGTCTGAGCCGTCGCTCTTGCGGTCGGGTCGGACGTCTTGTCCATCAGCTCCTTCAGCTCTTTGAGGTTGCCGGCCTTGTCGCTGCTCGCCTTGTCAGCGTCCGCTTTCTCCTTTGCGGCGGCGGACAGCTCCACCTCTTTCAGGGCCAGGTCTTTCCTGGCCGCCTTCGTCGCGGCCTCCACCGCGCTTTGGGTGGCGTCATTGTGCACGGGCGGCGTTTCGGCATGGCCGGGCAGGGAGAGGAGGGTCAGAGTGCAGAGCAGGGCGGGCAGCAGTTTCATAGGTGGGTGCAGATGTCAGAAAAGTTTCCGGGTCAGGCGGCAGTGGCGGCGTGCAGGGCAGGGGGGCTGCTCGCCGCTGCCGCCGTGTTTTCAGGAGAGGCGGTAGTCGATGAAAAGCTTGTCAATGCTCACCTGCGCCGCCCCTTGGGACTCCCGCCATTTCTCCCATTCCGCCTCCGTCGCCAGGTTTTTGAAGGCGGCCTCCTCCTTCTGGGTGCCCTGGGGGGCGTCCGCCCAGCCGATGTCAGAGCGCGCCACGCGCCCGTTGCACTTCTCCAGCAGCCGGCGGTACAGCGCGTGGGCCGGCATCTTCCACTGGCCCGCCGGGCTGCGCTTCAGCGCCACCTTGCGGTCCACCGGGATGAAGGCCACCAGCTCGCTCTCGCTCCGCATCATTTCCAGCCCTTTGCCCTTGGCCGTCGCATTGTGGCTGCCGTGATGCCCCACCTTGTAAAAGACCGTTCTGTTCAGCAGCTTCTCCGCCGTGGTGGTCTGGCGCACGCCATCCTGCACATAGGTGAAGGGCTCCTTCGGCTCATGCCAGGAGAGCCAGCTCCCCTCCTGCGCATCCGCCGGAAACAGCAGCACCCGCCCGTCGCTGATCCGCTCGATCGCCAGCGCCAGGCTCGTGTTGTTCGTCATGTTGTCCAGTTGCAGCGCCAGGTCGGAGGCCGCGTTCAGCCAGTCCTTGTCCACCCGCCGCCAGTCATTTTCCGTGGCAAAGTAATCCGCCATGGTTTCCCGGATCATCTCGTCCGATTCCCTGCACCAGTAGCGCCTGTCAAAGGGCATCGCCCCCTCATCCTGACCCGGGCCGCCCGGCATTCCGGAGGCCGCCGCCCGCAGGCCCGCCGCCATGCCGTAGAGCTCTGAGCTGCCATCCTTTCCCATGTTCTTCAGCCTCTCCTTCTCACGGGGCGGGCCCAGTACGAAGAAGCGGAAGCCCGGCAGCCACTCCGGCTCCAGCGCCGGGCCGCCCGGGCTCAGGTACCTGGCCTTCACCGGCCTGCCAGCGCTGTCCACCTGTCCGGTGCGCACAAAGGTCATGCCATCATCCACGGTCGTCGCCAGCTTCTTGGTCGGGCCCGCGGACAGGGGGCTCTTCGCCGCGCCCAGAAACGGCTGCAGCACATCCGGCCGGCCGTTGCCAAATTCCAGCAGCGAGGTCATCGCCTCCGCCGTGTCGGTGTCAGCCTTGCTCGGGTTGTTCTGCGTCAGCGCCTGCGCCGCCTGCGCCACCGCCATGCCCAGGTCCGCGATGTGCGTCATCAGGCTCTTCGCGTCATCGTCCCCGGGGTTCTCCGTCCACGCCATCCACACGTTCTCCACCTCGATCTCCTGAAACTTCTCCTTCAGCGTGTGAAACCCGCTCACATGGTCCTGGTGCTCATGCGTCGCGATCATCAAATGAATCCGCCCCCCGGTCGTCTCGCCGATGTGCGCCACGATGTCCTTCATCTCGTTCCCCGTCGTCACCGCGCCCAGCGTCCCGCAGTCGATCAGCATGTGCACCGCATCATCGCTCTCAGGGTTGAACGTCACCAAAAAGCAGTCCCCGAGCCCCTGGCGGTACATGCGCACGCGCACCGGAGTGTGCTTTCCCCCGGCCGCCGCAGGCTTCTTCGTCGCCGCCTTCTTCGCCGCAGGCTTCTTCGCCACCGCCTTCTTCGTCGCAGGCTTCTTCGCCACCGCCTTCTTCGTCGCAGGCTTGGCGGTCACGCTCTTTTTGGCTGCGGCTTTCTTGGCCGCAGCCTTGCTGGCCGCCGTTTTCTTGGCCGCCGTTTTCTTCGCAGCTTGGTGCAGGGAGGATGACTTTGCAGGCATGGTGGTGGGCTCCGGTTAGGTTTCTTGGCGTGATCAGCAGCAGCGGTGCATGGCGGCGATGGGCTCCGCGTCAGAGCCCAGCTTGCGGCCAAAGTAGGTGTTGCGCAGCCCCGGGGAGTCGGACCCCGCAAACCTCCGCTGGCGCTCCATGCGCACCGTGTTCCCAAAGCGCTTGCGCACGCAGTATCGGATGCCCCCCCTGCTTTCCTCCCTTCGGTCCGCCATGTTGCGCAGGTTTACGATCACCGTGCTCCCGCCTTCAAAGCGGAAGCTCTCCGCAGGCTCATCACCCTCAGGAGTCACTTCCGGCACCACCAGCTCCTCACGGTGCTGGTACAGCCCCAGGATCAACTGCGGCACCATGCCCCCGTCCGGGTCCGTGCGGAAGGCGATGCGTGCCGTCCGCACCTCAAAGGAGCGGTTGTCCGGGTCCAGGCCCAGGTACACCGCATCTCCTCTCCCCTCCGGCGCTTCTTTAAAATGCCTTTCCAGCAGCCCGTGCAGCCTGCGCCGCATCTTCACCTGCAGGTCGAAGAGCGCCTCCCGGCATTCCACATACAGCGCCTCGGACGCCTCCTCCCTCAGCTCATTGAGCAGCAGGTTCAGCGCGCCCGACGCATGGTCCCCGTTGTGAGGGCCGCTCCACCTCAGGCTTTCCACGCTCAGCGTGCGCACATCGCGCGGGTAGATCCCCCTCTCTCGAAAGGCCTGGATGAACGCCACCCGGTAGTGCAGGTCATCATCATTCACCATGTCCACGTCCGCCGTGATCACCGCCCGCAGAAACTCCCCAAACGTGATGTCCATCGGCGGGCAGTAGTCGATCGCCCGCACGCACATCGTCAGCACATGGCCCGCCGCCTTCGCCGCCTCATCCGCCAGCCGCTGCGCCAGGTCCGGGTGGATCGCCCCCGGCTGCAAAATCCCGCTCCCTCCCGTCGCCAGCCGCAGCAGGTCCGCCGTGCGCCTGCGGTAGATCCGCAGAAACGCGTCAAACACCGCCGCCACCAGCAGGCCCCCGCGATTGTGCGGCTCCTGAAACTCCTCGTTGGAGTCATCCAGGTAGTCAGCCGGATTGGGCGGAGTGCCCACGTATTTGCGCAGCGCCCCCCGGTTCCCGATGCTGCGTCCGAACTGCCCCGCCAGCTCGCTCAAAAGGCTCTCCTGCAGCGCAATCTCCCCCCGTGTCGCCACGATCTGGTGGCGCAGGATCTCCGGAAACGTGAAGTGCTGAAACAACGCCACGATGTCCGCAAACGCCTCATGAAACGCCAGCACGTCCGGATTGCTCGGATTGAGGAAGTCACGGTTCATCCCGTCCAGCAGCGCATGCGTCGTCTCATGCGCCACGATGTCCTGGGACAGGCAGGTGAAGACCATGCTGCCGCCCAGATGATCCGCCGCGTCATCATCAGACGCCTTGAAATACCCAAACAGCAGCGCGATCCGCTGCGGCGTGTAGTACGCATTGCTCTCCCGCAGCGCATGCGGGTAAATGCGCAGCCGAGGGCAGAACTGCGTGTCATCCGCAGCCCTGGCCGGATTGGGCTTGTGCCGCCACAGCGCCCGCCGCCCCAGCGCATGCTCAAAGTTCCGGATCGTCAGGCTCGCCACCGCATACACCATCTGCTGGTGGAACTGCGGCGTCCCCTCGCTCGGCGGCAGGCCCCCCTGCGCCAGCAGCAGCGGCTCATCCAGGTCCACCGGCTCATAAAAGCACCCGCTCGCCGGGTCCGCATCCACCACCTCCAGGTACTCCCCGGAAGGCCCCGGCCTCAGCTTCTCCCATGGCACATGGAAGGTCACCTGGCTCACCATCTCCGTTTCCATCTTTGTCCCCAGGCTCGGATCGATCGCATAGCCCTGCAGGCTCCGGTAGGGCGGCGTCGGCGGCACAAACGTCCCGTGATTCATCCCCGGCGGCTTTGACCCGGCATAGATGGAAAATTGAGCAGAGACAGCAGGCGCAGGTTTGCTTTTCATGACTCGCGGAAGGGGCGTGGTTGGCGTATCTGCTAATCCCATCTAGATGAAAACATCCGCATGAAATTGGAAGATCCACCAAATCCAAGGACTTTAACCAAGGATGTCAATTAAACATTGAGATGAAAAACATTTCGAATCTTATGAAAAAACGGCAACCAACCTAATAAAGATAAATAGCTATAAAGCCTGAAAAAATGCGTCGTGTCCGGCCTGCCGCCATCCCAGGTCCGGAAGTCTCCACTCAGCCACTCGGGCCCCCGGGCAGTTTTCAGTTGATTCCCTGCGCTCAACTTGCAGGCTCGATTCAGACTTCTGCCCCGCTTCGTTCGGCTCCCCGTCCTGCCATCCCAGGCCCCCCAAATTTTTCCCCCGCCCCAGCACCTCGCACCTCGCACCTCGCACCTCGCACCTCGCACCTCGCACTGAGCACCTCGCACTGAGCACTGAGCACTGAGCACTGAGCACTGAGCACTGAGCACTGAGCACTCCTTCCCCCAATCACCCATGCCCCCCCGCGCCCTCCTCACCCTAGCCCTCCTCACCCTCAGCAGTGCCGCCCCTGCGCAGGCGCAGGACACCGACGGCTGGAAGACCCTCTTCGCCACCAAGCGGGACCTCAAGGACTACCCCAAAGAGCAGGTCGAGCTGGTCGATGGCCTCCTCCACCTGCGCAATGGCGCCGGCATCTTCGTTCCGCAGCCCAGCCCGGACGGCGCCATCCGCGCCCGCTTTCATTTTCGCGAAGGCACCGCCTTCCCCCAGCTCCGCATCCGCCGCAGCGATGCCGCCAACACCAAAGACGCCGACTACTACAATCTCCTCTTTTACATCCGCCCCGGCCAGACCAGCGTCAGCGAAGGCATCGTCGATGCCTCCCTTCACGGCAAAGGCAAGCGCGTCGGCTCCTTCCCCCTGCCGCAGCCCTTCGCCCTCGGCGACACCCTCGACATCGAGCTCTCCGTCCTAGGCGATCACCTCCAGGTCCTCGTCAATGGCAAGTCCGTCTTCCAGATCACCGACACCACCCTCGCCACCGGCAGCCTCTGGGGCCTCGCCGCCGGGGAGGCCTGGTATTCCCACATCCAGGTCCGCACCCACA
Source organism: Verrucomicrobiota bacterium (assembly GCA_017301975.1). Classification (GTDB taxonomy): domain Bacteria; phylum Verrucomicrobiota; class Verrucomicrobiia; order Verrucomicrobiales; family Verrucomicrobiaceae; genus Prosthecobacter. The sequence continues at coordinate 27,650 of JAFLEI010000049.1, read as the reverse complement.
CACCCACCCCCGAAGCCGACGCCGCCCCCCGGCTCGGCAAAACCACCGATCCCCGCATCCTCCAGCTCCAGCAAGCCTTCACCGCCGCCATCGCCCGGGACATCACCCCCGCCCACCTCGCCGCCGTCCAGGCCCTCGACACCCAGTACACCGCCGCGCTCGACCGCGCCCTCGACACCGCCACCCAGGCCGGCGATCTCGACACCGCCCTCATCCTCCGCACCGAGAAAAAACGCATGGAGGACAAGGCCCCTCTCCCCGCCGCAGACACCCCCACGCCCGAGCCCCTCAAGCCCCTCCTCATCACCTACCGCGCCAGCCTCCTCCAGCTCGCCGCCCAGCACACCCAGCGCCTCCTCCCCCTGCGCGAAAAATACCTCCAAGCCCTCCAGACCTACCAGGACGAGCTCACCCGCACCCAAAACCTCGACGCCGCCCTCACCGTCAAAAAATTCCGCGAAACCGAAGCCGCCGCCGCTGGTGGTGCAGCGCCAAGCACCAGCGCAAAACCGTAGTCGTAGGGCAGGGGAATCGTCAGCAGCACCGCCGCCACCGCACCCCAAGCCAAATTCAAGCCATTGGAATTTGCACCGCCCAAATTCAAGGAAAGCCCCCCATCCTTGAATTTGCCCCTGTGAAATTCAAGTTTGTTGAGTTTGACCCCTCAAGATCTTGCCTACCCCCCGGATCGGCTCCGTCCCCTCACTGAGAATCGAAAGATAAGCCTCGTGGCAGTACAGCCGGCCATACCAGCCCCCCGTGATCTCACGCACCAGCCCCCAGCGGCACCCGGCAGAGCCACCTCGCGCTCGATTTCGGCACCGTCCGCGACTGGGGGCCCATAGGCAGCATCACTGAACTCACCCAGCAAGACCTCATCAAGCGCGACGGCCGCAAAGTCCGCGCCCGGCGTGAGTTGATCTTCGCCTTCCTGCCGTTGAAGAAACGGGGGACTTGATCTTTAAAGTGCCAGGCAATCCAGACGTGGCGCAAAGCGATCATTTGCCAAAGTCAGGGCGCTCGACTTCACTTCTCTCATCAAACCCGCCGCGCCTCTGCTTGCATGCGTAATTCGGCGGGTATTTTTTGTCTTGATGTGACGAAACGCGGTGCCGCAGGAAGCCATTGCCTGATCGACGCTAAAAGAGCCCTCACCATCGAGCAGCAGGCAAGATCTGCTCCTCGCCCGTGGACTTATCGCAGACCGGGGCGAACTCATCCACCGGATCACAGCGCTGGAGCCTCACTCCACAGCAGCAGCCTCAGCATTGATCCGTTCTTCCAAAGTGCGCAGCGTCTCCAAAATAGCCGGCAGATTGGGGGCGTCTCCCATAAACATCTCCTGCATGGCCGCGAAATCTCTTTCCAGCTCCGCCATGCGGTGCTCGGGCGGACTCAGCCGGAAAGTCCCCGGCCGTGCCAAGTCATAACGCGCCGCTGCCCGCGCGAAGAACCGTTTTTTCCAGGCCACCACACGCTGTCGCAGCGCCGTGTTTCCCACTGCGCCCTCCATGTACTCTGATCGCGCCAGCTCGGCCAGATCCGCGTAGTGGCGGGAATAGCGCGCCGGCATCGCTCTCAAAGGATCGCGATGATACTCCGCGTGCAGGATCGTCGCCTTTTCCCAAAAGGCGCGCTCCACATTCAGCGCCACCACTTCGCAGCCCATCTCCCGCATCTCTCCGGTCATCGTTTCCGCCATCCATGGCTGCACCCGGTGCCGGCCTGTGGGGCGTTGGTCTGTGAGCGATCCAAATTCCAGCTTCACCGCCCGCCTGATGTAAGGGATGTCACCTGGAAAGTCACAGGGGTAGCGAAAATAGAGGACGGGCGATCTGATGTCCGCATCCTCCTCATATTCCAGCCACGCTTCACGGCCCGCTCGTTCACCCAGGATGCTCACGATGGCCTGATTGAGTTCCGGCATCAGCTCATCACGCACCCACGCGCCGCACCGTGCCTCCAGCCTCTTCATGAAGTCATCCGTCTTCTTGCGCCCGCTCAGCGCCTCCACGTCCACCTCGCGGATGCCGAGCACCGCAGGATCCAGCGACAGGTCAATATCTTCAGAGAAGCGGTTGATGACACGAAACACCTTGGACAGCGCCGTCCCACCTTTAAAAACAAACCGGCCCTCATTCCGCGCGTCTCCAAACAGCAGCCCCAGCAGCCAGCATACCCAGAAATCTTTTTCGATGATCGCCGCTGGCATGCGCCGCCGTGCCCCCGCTTCGGCAAAAGCTCCCGCGCGCATGGCGGCACCCGCCGTGGCCACCCGGTTCATGATTTTGTTTTCCTCGTTGTTGTTGATGCTGCTGCTGACGATGATGATGCCAGGCTCCGCAGCATCGGGTGCATCCACGTCGGCGCCAGCGGCAGTTCCTTCAGCAGCACACGCCGGTCAGCCGCCGACAGTTTACGCCGGATTTTTGCCAGTTGATCCGCGCTGATGTGCGCCTTCCCCAGTGCACGAAAAGCCGCGACGATCATTCCCGTCGGTCGTTCTGACATCGACATCTGCCGCGCCGAGCGATGCCGCAGTTCCACCTCCTGTCCGGCGATCCGCAGCTTCCGCGATTTCCCGTCCGTTTCATAAATGATCTTGCCCGGCACCTGTTCAGACAGTCCCAGCAAATTCGCCGCCGCAGCCCCCGTCGGCCGCAGCTTGATCCCCTCACGCTTCGCCACCGCCACCGCCGCATCCTCCGCCTTCGGCGTCAATGTTCCAAACCACGGATGGCTGCGCGGCAGATCATACAGCCCGCGCGCCACCCGCCTCAATTTCCCCGCCTTCGTCAGCCTGGACAAAGCCGTGTCCACCGCCGCCCGCGATCCCAGATCAAGAAAATGCACCGGAGAAAAAGCCCGAGCACTCCTCGTGGCTCTTATCCTTCTAATCATCTTTGAATCAATGCTTTGCATTTTAATTGTTTGAGGCTTTTTGTCAGAAATAACCATCAGAATTTCTGACAGAAGTTTCTTTTGAATGCCATCAGTTGTCAATGTCCAATATTTGACTTCGGGCTGGCAGCACCTAGGCTCGCGCGCTGCAAGACGCGCGAGCCTAGGTGCTGCCACGACCATCCTCTTTTGATCAGCCTCACGTACGGGTGATCCCTCGCATGTCCCTTGGCGCACCGTTCTTTTAACTTGCGGATTGTCCCCCGAAGAGCAATTTGTCAATTGCATTGCAATCACCCCATGTCGCCGGAGACGAAACCAACCAAAACGCTCATGTCTTACGAGGAGCTTCGCCGGACCTTCTCCGAAGGGCGGCAGCAGCTGTTGCAGCAGCAAGGCCCGATCACCCAGGAGATGATCCGGCGGCTGCAGGACAGTCGGAAATACGCGCACTCGCCGATTTCGGCCGCTCGGAGGAGCTGATGCTGGATGGTAGCCAGGTGCGCAAGCTACTGGCCCAGAAGCCTCTTAAAAGAGGCTTGGAACATGAAGTGGGGGTAATGAGTGGTGAAAAACTTGTAATCAAGGATTACGATCCACGACTGATCGACGTGGATACTTGGGACATTTTTTACAAGCCCACGGATTCTTTGTTCGACTACCTGACAGATCTCATGCTCTGCAACCATCTCTTCGGCGATGATTTGAGGCTTCGAGGATTCTACGAGGAAAACAATCAGCTACACGTCATCATCACACAGCCCTACGTGGATGGCACCCACCCCGACTGGTCAACACTGGTGGAAAAGTTGGAAGCGCAGGGGCTGCTGCAGCAAGAAGAAGGCTCTGCACAAGGCCGCTTCTGGGTGAACGCCGGGCCTGCCGGGCGTATCCTCATGACAGACGCGCATGAAGACAATGTCATCATTAGCACCAAGACCGGGCGCGCTGAACTCATTGACGTGCATTTCTCCCTGGGCAGTCGTGAGGCGCGCATCCGTGCCTTACAAGCCTTGGGGCTGTTTTGAAGAATGCCACAACCCGCTGAGAACTGGATATGGTTTTTGGTAAAGGTATAATTTGGGAGCTGGCGTGGCTGGGCATGTCTGAGCGTTGGCAGGCATGAAAGCACCGAAGTGTCCTAAGGTCCAAACCAGCCTGCCAAGATGATTGTGATTTAGTGCAGGCAGCGCGCCGGAGAAAGCCCCGCCACCCTAGATCGTCTCTATCAGTAAAGCTGCCGCTGTCACGTTGGGTTTCTCAAAAGAGGGGGCGGGCTTGCGCTGCTAGCATCATCACAAAGGAGGAACGCTCTGACATAGTCAAGAAGGCGACCGCTAAGCGGTAGGCGTCGAGGACAACTCATCTATAGTGCGTAATGATGGAAGTTCACTCCCAATCACCTCGTCCACCAATCCAAGCCAATAAGCATCCGTGGCTAGGAGAGGGTGCTCACCTTTTTGCAGGCATCGGCATATTGAAACCACCAAGTAGAACAGGGGGTCTAATTTTGGGCCGGCTTTATCCAAAACGAACCGTCTCCGCGCATCTTCATCCGAGCTATCTATTTTTTCATATTCTTGAAATTCTGGCGGTGACAGGAAAGCGTGCCCTCTTTGCGAGACCAGCTCTTCAACATTGTCACGGTAGGCTCCCGAAATAAAGTCGCGCAGTTGGATGAAGTCGTCCTGAATCGCATCAAGATGCAGCTGGGATACACTGTCGGTCTTTTCATCTGTCGGAATTTCGAAGTCAATGATCTTCTTGAGAAGGTCTTTTTCTATTTGCAGCATGCTAGGCGGCGGCTCGCCTTCTAGAGATTGTGCAGCAAGACCCATCAATTGACTGATTTTCTGCTGCCTCTCCAGAGCATCATTGATTAGTTGTTGCTGATCTGGGCTGATATTTTTCTTCAACCTTTGAAAGAACTCATTGGCGTTTGTTACGGCCGCATGCACAAGCATGCTCGGATCATGGTCGTCTGACTCCGATTGAGCGGTTATCATTAGCATCACCATGCGTCTGAACATTCGCAAAGCTAACCTCAAGGCGAATCTTTCGTTCATTTCCCGAAGCTCGACTTCCAAAGTGCTGATTTTTTCCAAAGTTAAATTGTCGTCACTTCGTCTAGTTCCATGATAATAGATGCGCGCATCTGGGTAGGCGATAGCATAATCTCCTAAGGCGAGAAAGTCTGCCGCTGCGCTTGCGGCAAAGCCCACTGCAATTGTGATTAATTTGCAAACATCGCCGTTTTGTGTTGGAGTTTTCAACAAATCAATCAAGCGCTGCATGTGTGCTACATTCCCACCGAAAGAATCGATGTAGAGACAAATTGGATCGTTGCTTTCAAGGCGTAGTTTTATTATTTGAGGCAACAATCCATTAACGAGATTGCTGTCTATGTCTGATGTGACATAAACAGCACGGTTAGGATTTTCTCTGTACTCGATTTTACTCACGCTTATCCTTCATCTGTGCATGAGCCGCGTTCTGAGCAGCGAGCAAAGTGTCCACAAATGACCAATCTTCAGTGTGCATCCGCTTCACTGGTTTGCGAGTAGTCGAAATAATGCGTGCAATCAACCTGTCACGGCTGGCCGTCCCTGATGGGGGCTCAATCCGTTGTCCAGAGTGTGTTTGGTGCAGCATATGGAATAATATTTATGTTAACAAATACGCTCTAGACGAGAAAAATCGCTGATGTATTTCTTTATTTTGCTCCTTGACCGCCAAAGCTTTTATTGTGTTTTGTAAACTGAGTGCCAAGGAGTTCCAGTGCCACGTGACTGCAAGGAGCGCAACGTGCCTCACCGATCCCAATAATCCGGCACCTCCTGCGGGATCTCGCACATCCAGCTTCCATCGCGTTTGAGGCGTGACGCGATGCGCCCGTCGATCTGCTGTTCGATCTCTCTTCGGTACAAGTTCGCGTCCAGCAGGGTCCATTTGCCGGAGCGGAGCTGGAGGAGCTCGGCGATGCGGTTGCGGGTGACGGCGCCGGAGCCTTTGTCCAGGGCGGCGCCGCTGCCGATGTCTTCGATGTAGATGACGTCGTACTTCGCGTAGTCGCGGGCGGCGCGGAAGTCTTCCAGATCCACGGCGGGGATGAGGTGCGCGATCTGCGGGCCGCGATGGCCGGTGGTGGTGGGGATTTTCCAGTGGCCGCGTGCGGCGGCGGACTTCAGGCAGGCGAGCGCTTGCTTCAGCACGTGCGTCTTGCCCACACCGGAGGGGCCGAGCAGGCTCAGCCAGCGGCGGGGCTGCTCGCGACGAATGACGGCGCTGCAAAAAGACTGCACCGCCGGCAGCACCTCGCGCAGCCCCGGGTGATAAACCTCAAAGCGCCAGGGCCACGCGGCCACGTGCGGGTGGAGGTCTGCGGGGCCGGGCGCGGCGTCAGGGGAAAGACCCACCAGCAAGCCCTGCTGGCGGTCTGGCGCTGCCGCTCCGTGCAGCACGCGGGAGATGGACTGGGGATTCATGGTTTTAAAAGCGGGCATGAGTGGTGGGAAATGGGCAGTCGCTGGAAGCCTCTTCAGGCGTAGCGGCCGGGGGCGTTGGCGCTGTCGCTGCGTGCAGGAGTTGGGCGGGAGTTCGCATAGGCTTGAGCTTTGGAGGATTGAGGGGTGGTGTTTTGAAAATGCAGACCCTGCCAGCGGGCGTGGATGGCGGCATCCACCTGCGCGGCCACGGCGGACCAGCCATGGGTGGCGGCGTGGCGCTCGCACAGGCGCAGGGCGGCCTCGGCGGCATCGAGCGTCCAGGCCACGGACTCGGAGGAGATGCGCGCCTCCGTGGCACGGCGGGTGCGGTAGTCGCGATACCGCGTCCAGGATTCCGCAAACTCGGGCGGGGCGAGCAGCGGAGCGCTCACCGCATTGGCCCGGCGGGCCTGCTGGCGGTACCAGTCGCGCCATTCGTCGCGGCGGATTTTCAGGTTTTGCGGCTGATCTACCGCAGCCGCTGGAGCAGCAGGTGCTGCCAACTCGGAGAAGGAGTCAGTCCTGGGCGGCCTGCCGCCCGTACTTCCGGTTTCTTCCGGTTCCTTCCGGTTTATGTGAACCTCCTTCACAGGTGGCGATGAGCCAGGTTCACCGGTTCGCGCAGCAGGTTCACTTGAGGCGATGCCGTGGCTGTGAAGCACGTTCACAGGCGGCAGTGAGCCATGTTCACAGGTGGCGGCAGCAGGTTCACAGGTGGCATTGCCTTGGGTGTGAACCACGTTCATCGGCGGCTGTGAGCCACGTTCACAAGTGACATCGGCATGCCCACCGGGGGCGCTGCGCAGGCTGTGAAGTGCGTTCACAGGCGGCGCTGCGGCAGGGGCCGCGCTGGCGCGGGTGGCGGCCCTTCTCGCTGGCATCGACGGACGCTCAGACGCAGCTCCCGCATGGGGTGCGTAGGGTGAAACCAAGGGCGAGTGAGATGCCGAAGCCGCCGATGAATCCCCGGCTCCATTTCCGCTGGACGATACCGTATAAGGTGCCGATGCAGGATTTGCGGCATCTTGAACGGGAAGGGGAAAATGGTAGCTCGTGCGCCAGCCGTTGCGACTGTCGAACTGCAGCACGCGGGCATCGCGCAGCGCATGCAGCGCGGTGGCCACGGCGCGGTTGGAGAGCCCGGTGATCTGCATGATGTGCGCGTAAGATGGATCGCAGCGGCCCGTGTCGCCATTGTGGCAGTCCGCCAGGCAAAACAGCACCAGCTTCTGCGTGGGCGTCACGCGCAGGCGTTTGATGCTCTCGATCATGCGCACGCTCATGAGAAGTCGTGGGGTGGGGGAAGGGGGGACATGGCAGGAAGTGGTATCAGGGGTGGATCAGGCGAGAGGAGGGGCGTGCATGATGCAGCGGCGTTGGCAAAGGGCGGCACGGGGGCTGGGCGAGGGCGCAGCGTCGGGCGGGCTCCGGTTTCCTGGGGCTTGCGGCTTCTTGGGACGGCCACGGGCGGCGAATGTGAAGGCGGGGATTCCTCATGAAGGCGGGGGCGGGGTTTCTTCTTTCGGACGCGCGATGGGTTCCGCTGTCGGGCCTGCTCCTGCTGGCGGTGGCTGTTGTCGCGGTTGCGCTCGCTGATGTCCTGCAGCCGCTGGCGCAGCGCGTCGCCGTGCAGTCCTGCGCACTCCTTGTGGCCGCGCAGCATGCCGCGCTTGAGCAGGGCAAAGTTCAGCTTCTGGATGGGCGCGTCGTGCCCTGGCACATCCTGCCAGGTGATGCCACGCCACTCCGCGCCCGTGGGCACAAAGCTGCGATCAAGCTCCGGCAGCACGATCAAGTTTCGCGCCGCCGCCTTGGGGCCCGCCGGTGCGGGGTCGGGGCCTGTGGCGGGGGGATTCGTGGCGTTGGGTTTCATGGCGCGGGTTCGTGGCACGGGTGGAAGTGGTTAGATTGGGAGATGAAGAGAGTCAGCGAGCGGTGATTGGGGAATCGTCCTCGACCCTGCCGCGCCGCTGCGGAATGCGCAGTGGCGTGTGCCGAGAGCACGTATTGGAGTACCGCCTTGAGGCGGTCTGGAGGGCATGGGGCGGACTTGGCAGCGCGAGATCCTGCGCAGCCTGCCGAGAATCCGCGAAGCGATCGCGGGACTACGGAACAGCGCTGGGTGATGACGTGACCGCACCAGACAGAGGCCGGAGGCCCCGGTCCGCTGACAGGCCGGAGGCCTGTCCTCCGGGGGATGCCGGATGCGCGTGACTTGGATAACATGATAGAAAGTAGCCGAAAATGACATGATATGGCCACGCCGCAGGATCAGGCGGCGCGGGCGCTGCGGAGATCCGCCGCATCCATGCGGGCGACAAGGCGGCGGGTGCTCTCGCTGAGCTCCGCGCCGAAGCGCTCCAGCACGTACGCCTCCGCCTCGTCCCAGAGGCCGGCGGCCAGGTGCTCGCTCACGGACTGGCCGCGCACGAGGATGTCGTTGAGGCAGTCGCCCGTGTGGTCGAGCTCGAGGGGGAAATGCCCCGGCCAGGGAGCCAGCTCGCCGGCCACATCGCCCTGGAACTTGGGATTGCGCACGGTGTCCAGCGCGGCGTGCACCTTGTCCGTCTGCTGCTGCAGCGCGCAGGCCAGCCGGTGCAGTTCCGTGGCCAGCGGATTGCTGCCGTGGCCGTCGGGTTTGATCACGTGGAGGAGGACGTCGATGTCGTGTGTTTTCATGGGTGGGTGTTCGGTGTTCAGTGGTAAGTGGTAAGTGGTAAGTGGTAAGTGGTAAGTGGTAAGTGCTCAGTGGTAAGTGCTCAGTGCTCAGTGCTCAGTGCTCAGTGCTCAGTGCTCAGTGCTCAGTGCCGGGCCTCGTGCGCGAATGCGGAATGCGGAATGCGGAATGCGGAATGCGGAATGCGGAATGCGGAATGCGGAATGCGTTTCGTCCTCGTCCTCCTACTCGAACTCGTCCTCGATCACGGCGTGCCGCATGCACGAAGCGGATGGAGTGAGGCTTTGGAGATGATATGCTGGAGGATTGGGATGTGCGTGATCCGGCCTCATGATGGGTTCTCGTTCTCGTTCCTGTGACCTCGCTGCGGAATGACCAGCCACGAGTCATGGGCATCGAAGCAGCCGTTGGATTTGGATCTTCAGTCATCATGGATTCTCTTCGCCTCCTCCCGTGGCTTTCGGTTTGCTTCGTCCGGCATGGATTGCGTCATCGGTCAGCGTCCGCACGACGGACCGCGCATAACACACGGCATGCAAAACTGGTAGAAAATGGTATTCAAACAAACGCTTTTACGTCACCGGCCAGGAGGGGCCGCGGCGCCCAGCCAGCCCAGCAGGGACACGAGCAGCAGCACCAGCAGGAGCAGCTCCGCCAGGCCGCGCAGGAAATCCGGCGGCACGCTGCCGCGGCGGTACTGGCGGCAGGCCACGCGGCGGTGGCCGTTGCGGCGCAGGCGCGAGATCTCCAGGTGGTTTTGCCAGGCGCGCCAGCCCAGCACCAGCAGGCCCGCGCCCAGCAGCGCGATCACCATCAATGAGGCGGCGTACATCATGAGCAGTGGCGGGCGAGGAGGTTGCGGATGCTTTTGGCGGCAGAGCGCCGCAGCGCGGGACCGATCTCCCGCTGCTCGATGAGAAAATCCGCCATGCTGCCCGCCGTGTGACCTTTCTCGGCCATCGCCATGAAAAGCGGCAGCAGCGGGCGGAAGCGCCCCGGCCGCTGCGGTGGCAGCGCCTGCGCGGACTTCAGCAGCAGATCCGGCAGCGAGTGCTGGCGCGTCATCGGTGCCGCGTCCTCTCCGCCGCTGCGGGCGGGGGTGCGTGGGCGTTTCGGGGGATGGTGTGGGGCAGGGGGCATGGTGGTGTCAGGTGGGTGGACGGTTCAGTGTGGGCAGTGGCATCAGCGTGGGTCAGGAAGATCTCGTGGGGTGGTCGTGGGCATCGTCGGTGCGGCTTTGGCAGCGGCCTCAGCACCGCCCGCGCCGGGTGCCGGGCAGAAGGTGCCAGTGGCTGGTAGGATCCCTGGCGTGCACACGATGCCGTTTCCCGCCGGCACTCGACCCACGCCTTCGCCAGCCACTGGCAGATTTTCCTCCACCCACCGCGCAGGCACCGCCGCTGCGGCCCCCGGTTCTGCAAACACCTCCGTGCGCGGCTGAGGCAGCCCTTTGCCCTGCGCGAGGTTTGAACTGCCGGTCGGGATACCAGAATGTGGTGGCTGCTGCGGTTTACCACTCGCACCGGGCATGGGCCGCGACTCGATTGCGCGACCCTGCCCCCGCGTCTGGCGCAGCGGCCGGCTGGCGGCAGCCAGCGTCTGCGTGGACGGGGAGGAAATCGGCGGCCTCAGTGCGGTCAGCGGCCCCGCGCCCCGTGCGGCTGCGGCTGGCCCGACCGGCACCTGCAGCTCACCCCTCAGCGCCCGGTCAAAAAGATGCCGGCACTCGCCAGCCAGCGTGCGATTGTTCGCCGCCGCGAGGGCCACCAGCCTCTCGTAAGTGTCATCGTTGATGTATGCTCCTGCTAGTTTCATTGCTGTTCCTTGCTGCGGGTGATAATCACCCATTCTGCACGGGTGATAATCACCCGTCAAATTAAAATCTGTTGAATTAAACCCTGCGTGGGTGACTTTCGGTGTTAATCACCCTCGACTCGTTTTTCCCTGTTTTTCATAAATATGCCGAACCAAAGACAAAGCGGAACCAAGCTGGCCGGAGCCTACATCAGTGCCGAGAAGGACGAGGCTCTCGCCCGGCTTGCCGTGGAGAAAGGCTACACCAGCAAGGCCGAGTACATCCGCGCCCTGTATGAAGCCGCCCTCGCCGAGGCTACGCAAAGCCCCACGAAGGCCCGCAGCGCGGCAAAAACCAAAAAGTGACCCCCCGCAGCCGCCGCGCCCGCCCGCCGGAGAGGGAGCGCCCCGCCGTGCCATCCAGCCGACCAGCCGCCCAGCGCACCCGACGGCGCACTAACGCCCCAAAGCCTTCCCCGCGCACTCTGACACCTCGGAGCTGGCAGCGGCCCCCTCCCGCCTGCGCCCGCCCGGTTTGGGGCCGCCCGCAGCGAGACCCTGCGCGCCGACCGGTATCGCCGCTCTGCCCCTCCCCGTCTGGCAGCGGTTCTCGTACCCGCCGTTTCCGGCGGGCCGGGAGCGCGTGAAAAGAAAAAGAAGAAGAAGGGATCAAAGTCTTCATGGAAGCACCGGGCAAAGTAAAATACTGACGTCAGTACATCCAAAAACCTTCGAAAGACGAAGCAAAAAATTAAGAAAATAACATGGATAATCGCCGTAAAACACCCGACTTCCTAGTGTCTTCCATAAAATCAATCGGCCCATAGGCGCATGACCTTCGTCATATGAATGACTATTTACGAGTGCATTCATTCGAATGTGCCTCATGGAAGAATACTGGCCGTGGGAGGGAAGGACATGCAAAGACGATTGAACCAAACGCCTAATGACGCCACTGTGACAGGCCGGGCCCGCAGCCCCACGCGTGGCGCAGGCCGCGGAGTCCCCTGAATGCATCAAAAAGCTGTTCATGTGAACAAAATAGCGATTAAAACCGGATGACGCAACACCGTGCCTGTATTACAACCGATGTGAATAACTCCTATGGCCGCCTCCCGAACCAAAACCTTCCGCCTCAGTCATTCCCTTGCCGATGCTCTGGAACTCAGAGCCAATGAATTAGGATATAAAAGCGCCACCGCGCTGGTGGAAGCCCTCGCCCGCTACGACTGCCTCTGCCGCAGCCGCCACGGCGTCACCAAGCAATGGGCCGCCCTCACCCCCACCCAGCAAGACGACTTGGACGCCCGCCTCCTCGCCCGCGTCCTCAAAAAACAAGGCATGACCGCGACAGAAGCGGCGAAGGTGGAGTGGCGGATGTTGTGAGGGGGATTGCGCGATCTGCAAAAGCACGCCTGTTTATGGCATCAGATGTTTCTTCTCTCGCCGGCGTAGCAGTTTGAACCACAAAGAATCCAGAAAGGAGATGTTGTCCTCCAGAGACACGGCAGGCAGGCGGACCAGAAAAGCCCGCAGTTCCTTCAACAGGCTGGCATCTTCGGCTTCGCCAGGAAAAGTGTCATGCGCAGCGCAGTCTGCGATGCCACGCAGCAGCGCGGAAAAGTCTTTCGTGCGCAAAAGAATCTCCAAGGCCCCAATGGCCCTGCCAATGAACTGACTGCGCCTGATCACAGGACCAAGGTCCGTGGCAGGTCTGAAGTCACGGTTGATCCTTGCGATGAAGCCGTTCGAATCCCCGCTGTATGTGTTCGGCTGGCCTTGGATGATCGCAGTGAGCGATTGGATGGCCAGAGCACGAAAGCCGACCTCCGTTTGTAAAGATCGCAGGTAAAGCTCACTCCCCCCTTCATAGAAAGAAGCAAGGCACTGCCGCGAAACCCGCTTATAGGCCTCCTGATTCCCAGGAAAACACAGGCTGAAGGAAAAATATTCGGCCAGCAGTTCCCTCATTTCACGCAGTGTTTCGGAGGACTTCCAGCAGTCGCTGAGCAGATCAACATCCTCCAGCGTCAGCCCCTCTCTGATCAGGTGCTGACGCGCAGGCGTGCTGAGCCCATCGACCGGATCCCAGTAATAAACATCAAAGCCCAGTTCCGGCAGCGCTGCAAAAAAGGCACGCACGATGTGATGCCCCGTCTCATGCGCCAGCATGTGGCCATCGCTCAGTCTGCAAATCAGGGTGGCAGGTACATCGGTAAAGCCGCACCCCAAGTCGTTGATGGTATGAGAGGTGGCGTAGGGAGAAGAAGAATTGCCAATGAAGGTGGCGATGGCCACGTCTGGCAGCACGCACTCCGCATTGCGGTCTTTGATGCAGTGCCGCGCCAGTTCATACGCCATCTGGGATATCTGATCTGCCACCACCAGAAAGCGGTGGTGTGCCCCCTGGTAGCTGCCCAGCCGCATCATCATGCTGTCACCCACGGGATAGGGACCGCGAAAACGATCCGCCAGGCAGCGGTCCAGCAGCATTTGCCATTCGCTCATGTCCAGTTGCAGCTGGCGGGAGGCTTTTTCAGAAATGCTGGGAGGCATCCGGCGGATGGTCTTGATGAAAGCCGTGCGCAGTCGCTGCAGCGTTTCAAATTCCTCCCCATGCAGCGGGTCCTGGCTCATGCCCTGCACGCGCCCCAGTGTCTCCTCCAGCACGCGCAGCATATGCGGCGGTATGGCCACCCCGCGCAGCTTTTCCCTGATCTCCTCTGGAAAGGCCGCCTCATGCGGGACATGCAGACTGATCTTTTGATCCACGTGAAAAGTCGCTCCGGCGTCCTCCCCGTAGGCCTCCAGAACCGGGTGCAGATGCGTTTCCGCAGAGCGCATCACCGTCTCCGGATCTGCTCCCAGCGGAAAGATCACATGCAGCAGAAAACGCAGCAGTCCCGCATGCGTGGCCGCAGCCCCATCGGCAGAGACCCGCAGATCCGTCTGCCCAAAGGTTGGCCGGCACACCACCGACACCCCCAGTTCGGCGCTTTTCTTTTCCAGCTCCCGCGCAAAGCCGTCCCAATGTCCCGGGTGCAGCTCTATCCGCACCGCCCAATGCAGCGGCTCATCCGCAGCCACACGCGCCAGCAGTTTGCCCGTGTCAGCCTCCGTCCACTCCCCGCTCCACTGACAGCAAAAAGCCGGCAGCGTACTCGTCGTCAGGCAGGGGTGCGTGAAGCCATCGTCCGTTTTGACTTTGTCTTTGAGGGCGGGCAGATCCGCGATCTTCATGGAGCGCAGCACGCCTGCCGCCCGGGAGATGCTGTTAAAGTCGCGCGCAAAGAAAAGCACCAGCGCATCCTCCCAGCCCGTGGCAGAGACGATGCAGTGCCTGACCTCCGTGCCCTGCAGACGCCTGTGCAAAAACTCATCCAAGAATTCAAAGCTGCCTGCCGCCGCCAGCACACGCCGGGAAAAGCGCACCGAGCATAGCCCCACCATTGGGTGGGTCTGCGCCCAGACACAAGGGTCAAAGTCCTCCGCCCCGATCACCCGCCCGATGTGGGAACTGCTCGTGGCCGCGCGCGCATTGGTGATGCTGCGCGCCTGCTGGGGAAAGAGGCTGTGGGCGTTGTCTGACTGAGTGATGATGAGCTGGTCAAAGCGCCCCAGCACAACAAATTTGTGACAGTTCGCATCTTGCCCCGGCTTCTCTTTGAACCAAGCATCCTGGATCGTGATAAAGTCGGGTGCCTCATGCGCTAGCAGGACGGCGCTGAGGGATCGTGCTGCACAGGCGCTGCTCGGGGCTAGGCTAAAACAGCAGTGCTGGGCTTACCACTCGGCAAACACCGCATCCCAGTCCACCGCACGCACTTGTTCTTCGGTGAAGAGCAGGCTTGGGAAGATTGCCGGTTCGGAATCCCGGCGAGGCTCTCTCTCATCGCACATGGCAGACCCCGTCAACCAGGACTCAGCAGACCGCACGTCCGAGACAGAAGCGGTGGAAGAGGGATGATCAAGAACAGCAGGCATACCAAAAGCGAGGAAGCAGAAACGAACAGAGAGAGGCAGTTGAGCGCGCGATAGAAGCACATTTGCCCTCGCAGGCAAGGGCTTCTTTCACCCTCTCAATACGTAAACAGTAACGGCACAGGTCGTCACCGTCACGATTTATTTTTCATTTTCAGGGTTGTGGAACGGCCCTGTACACACGACATCGTGTCGCGAGAACGTTCTACCGAGGGTGTCACGACATCAATTGCGACATTCATCTTAGTTGCCCTTTGCAACCAGTTGCACTCATATGTAACGACGCAACACGATGTCTCCTTGTCAAGTTTGGGATCAAATCGGACGACCAGTGCGCCCACAGTTTTGACCGCTCCCCTCGGTAACGACATTTGACCCAGAGAACCACCGCCGCCCATTTTGGGGAGTTCCCACTTCACTTTAAAACGTACGTCCCACAGGCTCAGAGCCTGCCGTCCGCACCTGGTGGCGCGGGCAGACTCACAGAGCACCCATCGCCACCAGCCGCTGGCTCATCCCCCAGCACATCGATGCCAGGGTGCAGGATTTGCAGGTCGATAGGCATCATCACCAGCTCCTCATCCACGATAAAATTCCCCGAATGCGCATCTGCGATCTCGCATTTAGACAGCGGGTGCCGCCACTTCAGGTGTCCGCTTTTCACGAAGCCCTGAGCCGTGAACCATTCTGCCACCTCAGCATCCGTGGGATTCCGCCCCACAATGAACGGCTGAGTGATCACCATCACCGCCAGCCCCTCCAGCTCAAGAACACCCGCCAGCTGGATGTCATCATCAAACAGCAGGTTCGCCCACTGGATGTTGCGCAGGTAGTCCTGCAGATCGCCCGCAGCCCGAAGCACGGCGCATTCTTCGTCATCTTGATCACTCGTCCCTCCTCGCGGCGAAACATCACCAGATGTTCCGTGCCACCCTCGTACCGTTCCAGATGCGAGGTCAGCCGTTCGAACTCAGCCGGGTCAAGGAGCCACCCCGTTTCTCGGGCCCACGATAGTAGGGATTGGGACTGGAAACCGAACCATTCCGCCGCATCTGCTCGTGTGCCTGTTCCTGCGTCAAGGTCTCGGCAGCGACGCGCGAACTCCGCAACCGCATCTGCAGCATCCGCCCGCGAGCGGCCACTTTGATTCCTGATGGGGTGATGATCTCCTCGCTGGGCATGGGCGTGCAAAGTGGAACTTGAGTTACGGTCTCGGATCCTCGGTAAACAAAGTTTACACACAATCACACACTTTTTCACCATATAACACACATTTGACGCTCGTTTGACGCCGAATCGCAATCTGGCATCTCCCACCTCGCCTCACCTCTCACACCTGAGAGAATCTCACACCTGAGAGAAATTTGCAGACCGATAGATTGGATGCCCCTGTGCATCACGGTGCACACATGTCGGCACCCATTGCAACCGGCTGCAAAACCAGTCCTTCTGCCCCAGCCCTCCACGTGTGGCACGCCGCATGCTCCCGAAAAAATGCGCGCATGATTGACAGTCGTCAGGCGTACATGGTAAAACGAGACTCATCCGATCCCGAACCCGACCTTGAATGACCAGCCGCACGACCAATATGAATTTGACTTCCGCACCGGCTGTCCCACCGCCATCACCGGAGACACCCTCTCTGTGGAGCAGTGGCGCATTTGCACACGAATCAATCGTGAACGAGCGCGTGGAATCCAGGAAACTCATCGAACAACTCCATCCCGGCAATCGCTTTCGCCTCATGTTTGGCAGGCCACTGTTGCCGCAGAGTCCAAACTCTGAGACGTCCCGCTAGTCTCGCTCGACCGCCTCGGATTCAACTGCGATGAGCTCAGCGCCCTCGGTTAATGAGCATCGCCTCACAATGTCCGCTGCAAGTTGGCTTAATTTGCAACCTCCGGCTCGTTTTATCTGGAAAGGTTAAGGATTCAGATGCTATTATAATAGGTTGTAATACCTAATGCCCCGATTTCCTCTCCACAGCCTTCATGACACCGAGTTTGAGCAACTCGTGACCTTGATCTGTCGGGAGCTTTTAGGAGCGGGTGTCACATCATTTGCTCCAGGGCGCGACGGTGGCAAGGATGCCAAATTTGAGGGGACAGCGACAGCTTTTCCCAGCACCACTGCTCCGGCCTTTGGAATCATTATTATTCAGGCCAAGCATACGTCGAACCCTATCGCTTCGTGCTCAGATTATGAATTTGAAACCACTTTGATCGGCAAGGAGATCCCAAAGATCAAGCGTATGTTCGATGAAGACAGGTTGACTCACTACATCCTTTTTACCAACCGCAAAAAGACGGGAGGCCAAGAAGATGTCATCCCTGAGCGCATCAAAGCTGAAACGGGCGTCACCAATGTCTGGCTTCGTGGAATCGAAGACATTGAGAGAGATCTTCTCCGTTACCCTGAGATCGTCAAACTTGTCGGCCTCGACAAATTGCGCTCGCAAATCCAGTTCCTGCCGGATGACATTCGCGATGTCATCCTCGCCTTCTATGCTCACCGTAAATCCATTGTTACGGCCTTCGACAGCCAACATGACTTTAGAGACTATCCCGGTCTTGACCGAAAGAACCAAATCAATGGATTGAGTGAGACCTATTACAAAGAGCACATCTTGGTGGATTCAGAACCCAAGTTTCCAGAAATCCGACGTTTTCTGGAGAATCCGCGCAACTGGGAGCTTGCAGATCAGTATCACGCAACAGCCAATGAATTGAAAGGGCAGATCATCACGCATAGGGGGCAGTTTGTGACGTTTGATGAAGCTCTGGAACACGTTTATCAGTTGATGCACGAACGGAGCGCACAGTTGCAGTCTGCCTCACACCGTCTTTTGGCCAAGGTCTTTATCCACTACATGTACGTGAATTGCGATATCGGAGAAAAAGGATCATGATCCGACCTGCGAAACATCTCAATTTGAACACCTGCGTTCTTCGTGCCGCAAGCCGTCTGCTTGTGAGGCTTAAAGAAGAAAGATTGTGCCGTTTCGAAGAGTTGCGCCATTCGTTAGATGATCTGGGCCCGGACGCCGACGTTTTGTTTCTTCCCACCGTGCATTTCCTTTTTCTGGTCGGGCGCGTAGAATACCATAGCCAGACGGATTCCTTCGAATATTTACAACCGGAGGTGTCCCATGAAACTTAGCCGCCTCTATTGCAACAAGCCCACATTGTTTAAACCAGTCTTATTTAATGAAGGGTTGAATGTGGTTTTGGCCCGGGTTCGCTTCCCAAAAGATCCAGAAAAGCTCTCTCACTGCCTTGGCAAGTCGCTGATTATTGAGGTGATTGATTTTGGGCTTCTTTGCTCTGCTCATAGCTCGCATTTTCTCAAAACGCAGTTGGATCGGTTTCAAGACTTTGTGTTTTATCTTGAAGTCCGGACGCCAATGAACTCGTTCATTACAGTGAAAAGGTCTGTAAAGGAGCCAACCAAGATTTCGTTTAAAAAGCACACAGAGCCCAATCAGGACTTCACTGAAATGGCAGATGATGGTTGGGACCATGTTCGTGCACCTTTTAAAAAGGCACGCATACTGATGGATGGCTTCCTTGGACTTACTGCCATCAAATCTTGGAGCTACCGCAAAGGAGTAACGTATTTCCTGCGCACTCAGAAAGACTACAATGATGTGTTCCAGTTGGCCAAGTTTGGGCATGGTCAACACATGGAATGGAAGCCTTACTTAGCCGACGTTGTGGGCTTGGAAGGCAGTCTGCTGACCAAGAAATATATAGCAGACAGTAAGATTGAAGAGTATACCGATAAACAAAAAGAACTCCAATCAGGAGTAACGGTCCGTCCAGCAGATTTTGAAAAGCTCAAGGCAAGCATCGCCGTTAAACGTGACGAAGTGAATCGGAAAGCTGATGCAATTGACAGCTTTGATTTTCACACCCAAGAAGTCTTGCTCACGAGTGAACTCGCAGAGCAGATCGAAGCTGAAATTGCGGAGACAAACAATCTTCTGTATAACGCAAAGCATGATTTAGCCCAAATAGAAAGAGGGCTTCAGGACGAAGTTCATTTTGATCTCTCTGACGTGCGCCGAGTCTTCGAGGAGTCCAGTTTGACATTCCCCGAACAATTGGCGCGAGATTATTCTGATCTTGTGGAGTTCAATCGGCGAATTCTCGCTGAGCGGCGTGAACATCTCCAAGGAAGAGCCGTGGTCTTGCAAAGCGAAATTCAACAATTAGATCAGGCTGGTAAGGAATTGAGTGAGCGCAGGCGGGTTTTGCTCCAAGTGCTGGGTGGAACTGACAGTTTGAAAAAGTTCAAAGATCTTCAGCGCGAATTGGACACTGGTCGCGCAAGTCTTGCTTTGCTGGAGGAAAAAGAGCAACGACTGGCTGAAGTCATGGCATTAAATGATGATTTGCGGCAAGCAAAGGCTGTGCGTGAAGAGCTTAAGGGGCGGATTGAGGCGATGGTGGCAGCGGCCCGCAACCCCGTGTCTCGCTACCAAACCATCTCTTTGAACTTCAGCCGAATCATCAGCGATGTTCTTCACCGAACAGCATTGTTTTATGTAAAGCTCAATGAGAAAGGCAATCTGGATTTCATGGCTGAGTTTACAGACTCTGCGACTGAATCTCCCACGGAAGAACATCGAGGCAATACTTTCAAGCAAGTGCTCTGCATTGCTTTCGATCTCGCTGTGCTGACCGCCTATGCAGATGTTCCATTTTTCCACTTCGTCTACCATGATGGCGTTCTGGAGCAGAAGCAAAGCAAGATGAAATTGGCTCTGCTGCATGTGATTCGAACGACATGTGAGCAGTATCACATTCAATACATCATGAGCACTCTGGAAGAGGATCTTCCGACAGCGGAGGACACCAGCGGTCTATGTCCTAAACCGGAAGAGATCATTCTTGAACTTGATGATAGTGGTGATGATGGGCGGCTGTTTAAGGGCGGGAGGTTTTGACTTAACTTTCCAATTATTGCGAGAGTGCTCGATAAAGTATCTGGAAGCCGGATCAAATAGGCCGAATTGAATTCACCCACATGCCCATCCCCACCTACCAAGAAATGATGCTGCCGCTCCTGCGGGTGCTCGGCACCGCAGGGAAAGAGCTGCATCAGAAAGAATACAGCGCACTCACGGCGGATGCGCTGGGGCTTTCGGAGGAGCAGAGGGATGAGCGGTTGCCCAGTGGGTTGCAGACGTATGTCTTTAATCGAGCAGGCTGGGCCGGGTGGTACATGCAGCAGGCGGGGCTGGTGGAGAAGCCGAAGAAGGGACACCTGCGCATCACCGAGGAGGGTCGGAAACTCCTCGCCACGAATCCGGCCACCATCGACAGCAAGGTGCTCTCAGCTTACCCGAGCTTTGTGGAGAAGATGCGCAAAAGCTCCGGTGGCGGAGCCACCACCGACCCGGAACCCGACCCCATTTCAGACCCCAGCCCACTCACCCCCACCGATCAGATCGAGCAGGCCGAGCTCAAGCTCCGCGCGCAGCTCGCTTCCGATCTGCTGGACCTCATGGCGCGCATGGACCCCTACCGCTTTGAGCAGCTCGTGGTCGATCTCCTCTTCGCCATGGGCTACGGCGGCTCGCGCGCGGAGGCGGCGCAGGTGACGAAGCGGTCCAACGACGAAGGCATCGACGGCATCATCAGCGAGGACCGCCTCGGGCTGGATGTCATCTACGTCCAGGCGAAGCGCTGGCAGAGCACGGTGGGGCGGGAGCCGATCCAGAGCTTTGTCGGCGCGCTGGCGGGGAAGCATGCGAACAAGGGCGTCTTCATCACCACCAGCGACTTCCACAAAAACGCGCTGGATTACGCGAAGGGCGTCACGCACAAGATCATCCTCATCAACGGCCAGCGGCTGGCGGAGCTCATGATTGAGCATGGCGTCGGCGTGTCCACGGTGCGGACCATTGCGCTGAAGCGGGTGGACTCGGATTACTTTGAGGAGGGGTGAGGCGAGGGCAGGGGAGGGGCATCCTTTTTCGAATCGCGAAGGGCAGGGGATCAGCGGTGGTCTGGCAAAATGAAACGAACAGCGCATGCGCATGCGTCTGCATGCGGGGCACGGGACGGGACGGGAAACACCGCAACCTTAGCCAGTCACTTTCACCCCTCACCCTGCTCCTCACCCTGCTCCGCAGCCTCTTCCACAGCCGCAACCCGGATCTCAAGCCTCTCCCGCTCCCGCTCCCGCCTCCTCTTCCGCTTCCGCTTCCTCTTCCTCCCGTTTCCGCGTCCCAAGCCGAACGTCCCCACGCCTCCCAAATCGCTTGATCCAGCGCCTCCCCTCTTCGCGCCATTCATTCCAGAAACCACTTTTCGGCAAAACGGCCCCAGCTCCCCGCGCCGCAGCCTCCATCCGCGTCCAGCCGCGCCCCGCCGAAAAAAAGGTGAAATTGTTCGCTTCGACACGGCCAAAAGTCCCCGCGAGAACGATGCCCTGCGCAACTCTCCCGAATTCAATACCAATTCTGCACCCCTACCTGAGCCCCCCCATGATCCCCTTTCATTGGATGTTGAGATGCGTGTGTTTTTGGAGAATGGCCTTCCATGGATGAGTTTGTTCAGCACGACGGCTCCATTTTGAATCAAACCGGGGACCTGCCACCGCAGGGGCGCGGGGCCATGGCGGACGACTTGCTGGCAGACGCGGCTCATTCCGCCACCGCACGCACGGCCGCAGCGCCCGGAGACTCGCCCTCCTCGCCATTCGCGCCCGACTCCTCGGGCGGCACCTCCGCCGACACGCCCGGTACGCGGCCCACCGGCAGATCTGCTGACAGCCCGGCTGCGCCACGCACTGACACCGTAGCCTCTGGCTCTGCGGCCGCGACACGCTCCGCCCCTCCGCCCCCGGGCACGGCTCCCACGGGCGCCGCGCCGCACGGGCCGGAGACGGCTGCGGAGCACGCCCTGCGCATCGAGCGCGAGCACCTCGCCCTCGCGCTTTCCGCCGGGCAGATGGGCGTCTATGATCTCTCCTTCACCGAGGGCACCCTGGGGTGGTCGCCGGAAGTTTACGCGGTCTTTGGCGTCAGCCCGGAGAGCTTCACCCCCACGCGCGAGTCCTTCACCGAGCTGCTGCACCCGGAGGACCGCGCCGCCTTCTGGCTGCGAATGGAGCACTGCCTCGCGCAGCGCCTGCCCTTTGATCATGAGTTCCGCATCCGCCGCCCGGATGGCGCGGAGCGCTGGCTGAGCAACCGCGCACGGACCGAGTATGATGAATCCGGCGCGCCGCTGCGCCACTACGGCGTGCTCTCAGACATCACCGAGCGCAAGCAGGCCGAGCTGCACACGCAGCAGAAGGCCGAGCTTTTTTCCTCCCTCATCGAGCAGGCGCCCATCGGCACTTATGTGGTGGATTCCCAGCTCCGCCTGAGGCAGATCAATCCCGCCGCGCTGCCCGCCTTTCGCGGCGTGCAGCCCCTCATCGGCCGCAGCCTGCAGGAAGTGATGCACATCCTCTGGGGCCCGGAAACCGGCGCCGATATCGTGGCTCATTTCCGCGAAACTCTGGAGACCGGGCAGCGCTACATCTCCCCCCGCTTTGCCCAGGCACGGCATGACCACGGCACCGAAGAAGCCTACGAATGGGAGGTGCAGCGCGTCGTCCTCCCAGAGGGCGGCCACGGCGTCGTCTGCTACTTCAGTGACATCACCCCGCGCCACCGCGCCGAGCGCGCGCTGGTGGAAAGCGAAGAGCGCACCCGCCTCGCCACCTCCGCCACCGGCGTCGGCATCTGGGAGTGGAACGTCCACACCAACGAGGTCCGCTGGGACGCCCCCATGTTTCAAATCTACGGCATCCCCCCGAGTGCGGACGGCATGGTGCATTACGATGACTGGAGCCTCGCCGTGCTGCCGGAAGACCTGGAGGAAAACGTCCGCATCCTCCAGGAAACCATCCGCAGCGGCGGCCGCAGCACCCGCCATTTCCGCATCCGCCGCCAGAGCGATGGCGCCGTGCGCCACATCGAATGCGTGGAAACCGTGCGCACCAATGACCAGGGGCAGACCGAGTGGGTGGTGGGCAGCAATCTCGACGTGACCGAGCGCATGCTCGCCGCCGAAGTGCTGGCCCGCAGCGAGCGCTTCAACACCGCCGTGCTCGACACCCTGCCGGCGGAGATCGCCGTGCTGGATCCCGCCGGGCTCATCATCGCCGTGAACAAGCCCTGGCTCAAATTCGCCGGCGACGACGCCCCGCCAGACCGCATCGGCATCGGCGCAGACTACCTGGCCGTCTGCCGCAAAGCCGCCGCCGAGGGGGATGAAAGCGCGCAGCAGACCTTCGCCGGCATCCAGAGCGTGCTCAGCGGCCAGGCCCCGGAATTCAAGATGGAATATCCCTGCCACGCCTCGGACAAAGAGCGCTGGTTTGCCATGCACGTCCTCCGCGCCCCGCCAGAAGTCGGCGGTGCCATCGTCGCCCATACCGACATCTCAGAGCGCCGCCAGCTCGAGACCGCCCTCAAAGCCAATGCCGCAGAGCTCGCCCAGGCCGGGCGGCGCAAGGATGAATTTCTCGCCATGCTCGCGCATGAGCTGCGCAATCCGCTCGCGCCCATGCGCAACATGACCGAGGCGCTCAAATCCGGCGTGCTCAATGCGGAAGAAAGCGCGCACTCCCTCGCCATTCTCACCCGGCAGATCGAAAACATGACGCGCATGATCGACGATCTTCTCGATGTCGCGCGCATCACCCAGGGCAAGATCGAGCTGCGCAAAAAACCCATCGCGCTCGGCGAGATCCTCGCCGCCGCCGTGAGCCTCGCGCAGATCGACTGCATGCACCGCGGGCAGCTCCTCATGCTGCACCTTCCCGAAGAGCCCCTCTACCTCGATGCAGACGCCACGCGGCTGGAGCAGGTCTTTGGCAATCTCCTCAGCAACGCCCGCAAATACAGCGCCGACGCCAGCACCATCAAGATCGACGCCCGGCGCGAAGGGCATGAGGCCGTCATCACCGTCAGCGACAGCGGCATGGGCATCGATGCCCAGCTCCTCCCGCGCATCTTTGAGCTCTTCGTGCAGGAGAGTCGCACGCTCGACCGCGAGCGCGGCGGCCTCGGCCTCGGCCTCACGCTTGCCGAGCGCCTCGTCAAACTGCACGGCGGCAGCATCGAAGCCAAAAGCGAAGGGCCGAACCGCGGCGCGGAATTCTGCGTGCGCCTCCCCCTGCTCATCATCCGGGAAGCCGCCGCCGAAGCCCCCGCTGCGCCTCCCGCCCTCGCCCCCGAAGCAGGAGCCGAAGCCTCCACCACCGCCGCAGAGCCCGCCACCGCGACAGGCCGGCCCCGGCGCATCCTCATCGTGGACGACAACGAAGACTCCGCCTGCAGCCTCGCCCTGCTGCATGAGCGCCGCGGGCATGAGACCCGCATCGCCTTCACCGGCCCGGACGCGCTCGCCGCCGCCGCCGAGTTTCTGCCCGAAGTCATCATCCTTGACATCGGCCTGCCCGGCATGAACGGCCTCGAAGTCGCCCGCCGCCTCCGCGCCCAGCCCGCGCATGCCGGCACCCTCCTCATCGCCATGAGCGGCTACGGCAGCCCCCAGGACCTCGCCGAAGGCCGCAACGCCGGCTTCAACGAATACATGGTGAAGCCCGTGGACCTCAAAAAGCTCCGCGAATGGATCGGCTGACCCCGCCCAAAAAAACCGCCACCGCCTCAAAATGGGGTCAGTATGCAAATAATTGACAAAATATCGACTCCTGAAAAAGGCGCCACCCTTCCGCCATCGCCCGCTTCAGATTGAAGCCCCGGTAAAGCCACCCCGACCGCCAGGGCAGGGGGCAAGCAGTGCAACCCATGTTCCGGTTCAAACCCAGCGACCCGCCACCAGCCTCAAAATGGGGTCAGTGTGCAAATTATTGACAGAATAAAGCCTCTCGAAGAGGTGCATAACTCTCGCCGCTGTTTCGTTCGGATTCACGCCCCGCAAGCCACGCCGCACCCCCGCAAGCCGTTCGGTCGAAGCTTCCTTCATCCTCTCCAACATCTCCGCAAAAGCCCAGACACACGACACCCGGGCCCCACACGATCCCTCCGAAAAACGGCCCCGCCAGCGGCATCAAAACGGGGTCAGGATGCAAATTCTTGACAAAATCACCCCTGTTCCCCTAGACTCCCCGCATGCCACGCAGCATCCGCATCCAGTCAGCCGGCGCCTACTACCACGTCATGGCCCGGGGAAACCGCCGTGAAACCATCTTCCATGATGACGCCGACCGCCGCTTCTTCCTCCACACCCTCTCCCAGGCCTGCGAGATGACCGGCTGGCGCGTCCACGCCTGGGTGCTCATGGGCAATCACTACCACCTCTTCCTCCAGACTCCGGAGCCCAACCTCGTCGCCGGCATGTCCTGGCTGCAAAACACCCTCACGCGCCGTTACAACGTCCGGCACAGCCAGTGGGGCCGCCTCTTCGGGGACCGCTACAAAGCCGTCATCGTCGAAGGCGCGGACCCTTATCACTACCAGACGCTGGTGGATTATATTCACCTCAATCCCGTGCGCGCCAAACTCATCCGCCCCAAGGCCGGCAAAAGCATTCTCGACTACCGCTGGAGCAGCCTCGCCGGCGGCTACGCCCTCCCGCCCAAAGAGCGCCCGAAATGGCTCGATGCCGCCAGCGGACTCCGCGCCTTCAATCTCGAAGACAACGCCGCCGGCCGCCGCCAGATGATCAAGCGCCTCGACCGCCGCGCCCTCAGCGAAGAGCTCGCCAGTTGCGGCGTCCCTCCGCTGCCCGAGGACGCCGACGCCCGCGGCAGCCACCTCCGCCGCGGGTGGTTCTGGGGCACCCAGGCCTTCGGCAACGCCATGCGCAAGCTCGCCGATGCCGCCCTCACGAATCGCGCCCCCAAATCCCGCAGCTACCGCGCCGATCCCCACGTCGCCTCCCACGGCCAGCAGCAGGCCGAAGCCTGGCTGCAGCAGGGACTCAAAGCCGCCGGCCTCAAGCCCGCCGAAGCCGCACGCCTCAAAGGCTCCGATCCCCGCAAGCTCCTCCTCGCCGATCTTCTCTGGCGGCGCACCACCGTCACGCAGGAATGGCTCGCCGAAAAGCTCGCCATGAAATCCGCCGCCAACGTCAGCCAGCAGCTCCGCCGGTTCGACCGCAAAAAAGTCCGCGCCCAGGCTCCTGCGGAGTTCCTGAAATTCCTCGATCAGTGCGCCGGTTCGGAGTCGTAAACCACCCGATAATTTGTCAAGAATTTGCACACTGACCCCATTTTGGGGCGGGGTGGTTGCGCGCAAAAAAGTCCGCGCCCAGGTCCTGCGGAGTTGGTGAAATTTCCAGATCAGTGCGCCGGGGCGGAGGGGGGCTCAAGTGAGAGTTTGTCAATAATTTGCACACTGACCCCATTTTACAGGTCCTGCGGAGTTGGTGAAATTTCCAGATCAGTGCGCCGGGGCGGAGGGGGGGGCTCAAGTGAGAGTTTGTCAAGAATTTGCACACTGACCCCATTTTAGGGGCGGGGTGGCTGCGCGGATTATTTACTGGGAGCGCCGGTTTTTAACCGGCTCTGGGAGAGGCTCCGCAGCACCCTTGTGCGCGGCCGGATCAGGAGGCCTTTTCTCGCGACGCCGCTGAAAGGACGCACAGCCAGAGGCGATTAAAAATCGGCGTTTCCGGTGCTGCGCGGCGCACGGCGGTGGAGGTGGGCCTTTTTGTCAGGAGCTGCACCTGCGGCCCTTATGGAACGGCCCTCATCTCCTTGACGGTTCATGACGCGCAAATCGCGAATGCATGGCCGCAAGTCGTCGTCATACTGCGGTATTCAGTGTCAAATCAGCCCGCCAAGGGTGTGAAAGTCTTAGGTCGCAATAAGGGTACACTCGGTCGCCTGTGCGGAGGGAGCAGGCGAAAGTCGTGGGTAAATACGAACGCATGAAACCCTCCTCCGAACCTCTTGTCCTGCAGTCCACACCTCATCTTGGCGAGCCCCACCCGCAGGCGCCCGAATGGCGTGCCATCCAGGTGCGCCTCATGGACAGCGCCGACATCGAAGGGAAAATCGTCTATGCCGGACCCAGGAACTGGCAAATCGTCGAAGCCTTCATCCTGAAATCCGCCGCGTGAGCAGGAAAGGGGGTGCTGGGCAAAAAAAAACAAGGCGTGGGCCATCCACCGCCCGCCTGCCTCCACCGCCACCCAAGGAGCGCAGCCGTTGCTTGAAAGGAGGCGCCACCGAAGGCGGCACTCCAGCGCCTTCTTTATTCCTGCTGCGGGCCTGATTCAGTGGCCCGCGACTCCTCCGCCGGCGGAGTGACGGGCGCAGGAAAGATCAGTGACTTCACACACATGAACATGAAGAAGAGATAGAACATCCCGGCCGTTCCAAGGCAACGATCCAGCCATGCCGGTGCGTTCTTGCCGGCGGGATAAAAGTGATCCGCCGCCTGTGCCATGGCCCAGAAGGCCGCAGTGGTCGTCGCCATGAAGATCCCTATCCTTGCAAGTCGTCGCTTCATCAGGTGCGATACCCCCAGCTCCAAACACCGTCAAGGGCTTCGACAGGGTCCGTCCCTGCATGTGGGATTTCATTGCGAACTCAGCATCAAGATGGGGTCAGGCGACATGAACACGAAGGAGAAAGCCGCTTTTTCCCGCGCCTCGCCCTAGGAGAACCCAATTTGGTAGAGTGTGTGCACCATGAGCACTCAATCACACACCCCGCCGGCCTGCTGCTCAAGCAGCAGCTCGAGATGCTCAGAAGCGTGCAGCAGCGCATCAAGGAAGACGAGGCCGCCCTGGCGCAGATGATGAGCGTCACGGCCGCGCAGCAGCACGTGCAGAGCA
>JAFLEI010000048.1 GCA_017301975.1 Verrucomicrobiota bacterium | reverse complement strand
ACAACACACCCCCAAACACTAGGCGAAAAAACTCGCCGTAGTCTCCCCCAAAAAAAGGAACACGAAGAAAAACAACAACTCACCTTTGACAATGCCCTCATAGCAGGTCGGCCGTGTTTGGCGTCCAAGGCAGCTCATCGTCCACCGCCTCCTCCGCCAAACCGCCCGACTGCCAGGACGTTCCTACGCCATGTGTTTGCAATGCGCTCATAGACGGGCGGGCTTCGCCACGACCGTCCTACCCTGCCATGCAGCACTCTTCTCTTCACATCCAGACTCATTTTCGACTGCGTCTGGTATTACATCCAGCCCCCCCTCACCGCGGCAGCTGATCCGGCGCTGGCAGCTTCCCCTTCACCACATCCACCCGCGCCCCCACCTTCACCCAGTTGCACAGCGCGATGACGTCCGCAGACGCCATGCGGATGCAGCCATACGACGCCGGCGTCTTCAGCTTCGTCTCCTCCGGCGTCCCGTGGATATAGATCGCCCGCTCCAGCGCCCGCGCGTTCTGCCGTTCCAGCCCCCGCAGCCGCAGCACCCGCGTCACGATCGCATCCCTCCCCAGCGCATTCACCTGCACGATCTCCCCCGTGTGCTCACGTGCCTTCAGCCGCGCCCCCACCGGCAGCCCTTTCCCCACGATCTCGATCACCTCCATGTGCCCCAGCGGAGTCAGGTACGTTCCCCGTTTGTCCCCCGTCCCAAACCTGGAGGTGCTCACACGGTAAAGCCGCCTCGGCTTGTCCCCCTCCAGCGTCACCATCATCTGATCCGCCACGCTCACCACCAGCCGCTGCGTCACCAGCTCCGCCTTCCGCACCTCAAGGCTCTCGGCCCCGCGCCGTGCATGCCCGCACGCCGCCAGTCCCAGCACCATCCCCATCAGCGCCACCCCCGCCGCGAAGCTCTTCATTCGTTCCCTCATGGCATTCATTGGCGCTCAGCAGCAAAGTTCTCAGGCACAGTCCATTCACTCAGCCGTCGGCAGTCGCAGTCCGGTTGTCCTCTCATGCGGATAATAACGTTCCCGATGGGATCGTGTATGCCCCGGAGGATCAACCGCCCGCCAGAAATCATCCATTTTCATCCGCGTCTCATGTGCACACCCCTGCAGCAGCCAGCCTCCCAGCAGGATCATCCAAAAGCGCGTCACATTCATTCCCCTCACTCTGAGAGAGCCCGCACCACCCTTCAAGCCCCGCTTCGCAAGCCCTGTGATATATCCACTCCCGGCCTTGGACCATTCTGCAAAACCCCATTTCCTAATTCCACTTTGGTAGCTTCAGGGCGTTCACGAAAGGCACCGGGAAATTTCAACCCTCAGCCTCCGGCATCCGTGGCGTTCTCTGCCCCTCTGAAACATCCGAGTCCGCGCCAGCCGCTTTTGGAGTGCGGTCGCGCAGATGCAAGGCGCAAGCCTGCATCAAAGCTACCGCTTTCGCGGGCTAAAGATCATTCTCCCTCCTCAACCCGTCCTCCGGCACCAAAAGCGCCGTCGAGCCCGGCCCTCCCATAAGTCCACTTTCATAACTTTTTCAGCACGTTCATGAAAGGCAGCGGAAGACTTGCCCCTCAGCCTCCGGCATCCGTGTCAATCCGTGTAATCCGTGGTCATTCACTCTGGAAAAAACTCGCTTTGGCAGCCATCCATTGGAACTTCCAAAGTAGAACTAAACACCCCGTCCTGCCGCCCTGCTCCAAGCACTGGCAGGGGCGCGTTGCGCGCGGCCCACTTTTCAGGTTTGCGCCACCCGCGGGCAATCCAAAAAGTGCGCCGTCCTCGCAGCCTTCGCCAGCACGTGGACCGTGGATGACATCACCCCCGGTTTGCCCCCTCTAAAAACTCATCGGAATCTGGGATGCCTCCACCGAAAGCGCCGGCGGGATCACCCGGCGGAAATCATCCAGCGACACCGGCTTGGTCAGGAACGCATTCATTCCGCAATCCCGGCATTCCTCTTTGACTCCCGTCAGCGCATGCCCCGTCATGGCGATGATCGCAGGCTGGTGCTTGAGCTGGAAGTTCCCCCGGATCCGTCGCGTGGCCTCCACCCCGCCCATCACCGGCATCTGCAGGTCCATGAAAACAATGTCATACCCGCCTTGCGCCACCATGCTCACGGCCTCCTCGCCGTTGTTCGCGATGTCCATGCGCACATACCCCAGACGCTGCAGCAGCATCGAGGCGATCTTTTGATTCAAAGGCTGATCCTCCACCAGCAGAATTTGCGCCGGGTTCTGACTCGCAAAGTTGTCCACCTCCGCCTTCGCCGCCTTGGCGATGGCACGGTTCGTGGCATGCGACACATGAATGTCATGCCCGCCCGCAGCGGCACGCGCCGAGGCCATGTTCGTGATCGGCGGAGGCGCAGGCGTCTCCAGCACGGAAGGAGACTCAAACGAAGCACCCATGTGAGGCTGCACCATCTGCGGCTGCATCATCGGCTGTACCATTTGCGGCTGCACCACCTGCGGCTGCATCATCGGTTGCACCATCGGCTGCGCCCCCTGCGGTTGCTGGTAATAAGGCTGCGCCCCCTGCACAGGCGTCGTGATCGGCCGCAGTGAAGGCGCGGGCACTGGCGCAGGTGCCGTCGCGGGCCTCTCGGGAGGCGCCGCCGTCGTCACCACCGGCGTCAGAATCACCCGCCGTGGCATGCGGTAAAGCTCTGCCATCGTACGCAGAAGCTCACGCCGTTTGATGGGCTTGGACAGCCGCGCATGCCGGCTTCCCGCCGGCGGGCTGTAGCGGTCACGGTCCAGTTTCGCGCTCGTGATGGACATGATCGTGATGAT
This sequence comes from Verrucomicrobiota bacterium, assembly GCA_017301975.1. Classification (GTDB taxonomy): domain Bacteria; phylum Verrucomicrobiota; class Verrucomicrobiia; order Verrucomicrobiales; family Verrucomicrobiaceae; genus Prosthecobacter. The sequence continues at coordinate 41,514 of JAFLEI010000048.1, read as the reverse complement.
CGCGGTGCCACGCATCGCGGCCGCATTCAGCATTTGCACAGCCTCCTCATGCCGCAGGCCCGTCACATCCAGAATGAAAAGTCCCGCCTCTTCGATCACCGCGTCCAGTTCCACCAGAGACCGGTCCCGCAGCAGCCTCACCGTCATGCCCCATTGCATGAGCGACTGGTTCAGCACCTGCAGCGTCGTCGGATGCGCACTGTACACCGCCACCGGCCGCGCCTTCACTCCGTCCAGCCACGCCAGCTCCTCCTCACGCGACTCATCATCCGGTGCCACGAAAAGCGGCAGCTCAAAGAAGAAGTCAGACCCCTTCCCCTCCTCGCTCACCACACTGATCTCCCCCTGCATCATCTTGATCAGCTTCTTCGAAATCGCCAGCCCCAGCCCCGTGCCGCCGTACTTGCGCGTCGTCGAAGTGTCCGCCTGGTTGAAGGCCTGAAACAACTGCCCGATTTTTTCCGGCGGTATGCCGATGCCCGTGTCACGCACGGAGAAATGCAGCAGCGTCTTGTCCCCCTGCGGCGTCTGGCGGGACACCTGGCGCACCAGGATCAAGATCTCGCCCTTCTCGGTAAACTTGATCGCATTGCCCACCAGGTTCACCAGGATCTGCTTGATGCGCTGGAAGTCTCCCAGCACCTTGCGCGGCAGCGCGGAATCAATGTGCACGTTCAGCTCGATGTTCTTCTCAGCCGCCTTGTGGGAGAACACGTCCGTGGTTTCACTCAGCAGTTTTTCAATGTCCACCGGCGCCTTTTCCATGTCCATCTTCGCGGACTCCAGCTTCGAGAAATCCAGGATGTCATTGATCACGTGCAGCAGCGACTCACCGCTGGAGCGGATCATCCGGATCAGCTCCTCCTGCTCCGGGTCCAGCCCCATCTCAATCAGCAGGCTCGTCGTCCCGATGATGCCGTTCATCGGCGTGCGGATCTCATGGCTCATGTTCGCCAGAAAGCTCCCCTTCGCCGCCGTGGCCGTTTCCGCCTGCCTCTTCGCCGCTTCGTATTCCACCAGCAGCGTGTGCTTCCGCTGATCCTCCTCCTGCACGTGGGCGATCATCGTGTTAAACTCCTCCTGCACCAGATCCAGGTCATCATTCCCGCTGGCAGGCACCCGCACGTTCAGGTTTCCCGCCCTCATCGCACGGAAGGCGTTGATCAGCGCATGCGTCTTCTTCGTGATTCGCCGCCCGATGATGTAAAAGCTGAACACCGCCAGCGCCAGCCCCGCACAGGCTCCCAGCACCGGCACCGTCAGGCGCTGGGTGTTGAACAGATGCCGCAGTTGCACCATGGGCTGGCGGGCAAAAAACGCGCCCGCCACATGCCCTGTCCGTGAGTACAACGGCGCGGCGCTGATCAGCCAGTGATCCCCCCCGTTGATCTCCAGATCATTGCTGTCGGAGGTGTCGTCCATCACCAGAGAGCTCCCAGCCATCACCCGGTAGATGAGGTTGTTCATGTGCGCCGCGGACGGCTCGTCAACGACACAATTGTGGCAGCCCGGCAGCACGACAATCGGCGGAGACTTCGCCACCGGCGGCGCTCCTCCGCCCTCCGACTGGCGCGGCGCCACCATCTCCACCTGCAGCCCCAGATTTTGCAGCGCCGGTGGGATGTCCACCGTCTGCAGCCGCATCCTCAGGCGCGTTTCATTCTCCCAGTTCAGCGGGGCCACCCCCGTCATCTCATTCTCACTCAGCGCCTGGCGGTTCAGCTCCATCTGCCCAGCCAGCGCCACAGCCCCCAGGTAGGAGCTCTGCACAAACCGCAGCGTGATGAACTCCTGCCAGATGAAGCCCGTCGCAGTCGCCCCCGCGCCCACCAGCACGGCAAACATGCCGAGCAGTGTGAAACGGTTGGCAATCTGAAAGTGAAACCTCATGAGATGCCGCCCGATTTAAAGGCTGAGTAAACCGGCTCCGCCACTTCCTGGTCCTGCACCATGGCACGCCGCACCGCCAGGCAGAGACTCTCAAGATTGAAGGGCTTGTGCAGCACATCCACAAAACCAATCGCCTGGCAGAGATCCTTCACATCGTCCTGAAAGTACCCGCTGCACGCGATGACCGGCAGTCGCGGATCACACGCTCGCAGCCATTCCAGCACCTCAAATCCGGACGCCCCTCCGGGCATCGTGAGGTCCAGGATCGCCGCGGTAAATTTCTGCCCCTCCTCCATTCCCACCCTCACCAGTTCCAGCGCCTCCTCCCCGCTGCGGCACGCCACGGCTTCAAAGCCATGCGCCTCCAGCACCGCCTTTCCCACCGCCAGCACATGCGGTTCGTCATCGATGATCAAAACACGTGCGATGGCACGCGAGGCAAATTCACGAGGCAGAAGCTGGGTCGTCGGGGACATGGTGTTCGGGAGTAGATGGGTTGGTAACAAGATCGTCCGTGTTACATGGCGGTGTAGCTGAGACATTTGATCTCATCGAGTGAGGTGTGCCCGCCGATGACCTGCTGCAGGCCTTCTTGATACAGCGAGCGGAAACCATTTTTGAAGGCGGCGGCGCGCATCGCGCTCAGTGGCGCACCCTCTTCCACCAGGTCGCGCAATTCGTTGTTCACCTCGCACAGCTCCATCAGCGCCACGCGTCCAGCATAGCCTGTGCCGTGGCACTCGTCGCATCCGCGCGCGTTGTAGATCGGCGTCGTGATCGGCTGCGTGATCACCGCCTGCTTGGCCATCAGGTCCTGCACGTCCGGCGGTGCCTGCATCGGCTGCTTGCAATAGGTGCACAGGCGCCGTGCCAGACGCTGCGCCTGGCTCAGCGCCAGGGAGTCTGCCAGCAGGTATTTCTCCACCCCCATCGAAAGCAGTCGGGACACCGCGCGCAGCGAGTCATTCGCATGCAGCGTGGTGAGCACCAGATGCCCCGTGAGCGAGGCGTTCACCGCCGCTCCCGCCGTTTCCGCATCTCGCGACTCACCGATCAGGATGATGTCAGGGTCGGCACGCAGCAAAGACCGCAGCCCGTTCGCAAAGTCCAGCCCGCGCGCATTGTTCGTCTGCGTCTGGTTGATCCCTTCGATCTCGTATTCAATCGGGTCTTCAATCGTCTGGATGTTCACGCTCTCGTCGTTCACGCTGTTGAGCAGCGCATACAGCGTCGTCGTTTTACCGGAGCCCGTCGGCCCCGTCACCAGCACCAGCCCCTGGTCCCGCTGCATCGTCCGCGTGAGGATGTCGATCTGCCGCTGCGAAAGATTGAAATCAGACAGCCGCTTCACCCCGTCCTGCTTGTCCAGGAAACGCATGATCACCTTCTGGAACTCACGCCGCGTCGGCACCGCAGCGACACGAACATCCACCCGCCGCCGTCCGATGGAGAGCGCCATGCGCCCGTCCTGGCACTCCTGCCGGTTCTGGCTCATCCCCGCGTAGTTCTTCAGCAGCGCCACGTAGCGGTTGAGCTGGCTCTCCGGCGCCGTCATGATCGTCTTCATCGTCCCGTCCATGCGCGCACGGAACCGCGTGAAGCTGTAAAATTTCTCCAGGTGCAAGTCAGAGGCCCGGCAGCGGATCGCCGTAAACAGCGCCCACTGCACCAGTTGCTCCGGCTCATGATTCGGATTCTGCGGATTGATCCGCGCCATGTCCTCCGGCGAGATTTCCACCACGCTCGCGTCATCCGCCACGGACAGCGATGCCCCCTCCAGCGATGCCACCGCGCTCGGGTCAAACGTCGCCCCCGCCCGGTTGATCGCCTCACGGATGCTCGCCAGATCCGCCAGCACCGGCACGATCTTCACCGAGGGATTCCCCATCGACAGCCACTCGTCCTCAAACGCATAGCAGTCGCTGCTCTCACTCAGCAGAAACACCACCTGCTTGCCGATGTACAGCGGATAAACATTGTGCCGCTCCAGCAGCGGGATCGGGAAAAACGTCTGCCTCTGCGCCTCCGTGGCGCTGTACACCAGCGTGCGGCAGCCGCTCACCAGATGCTGCAGCGCGATGCCCATGTTCCGCTGCACCACATTGAAATGCGTGATGCCCAGCGTCTCCGCCTTGCCCTTCTGCGCTTCGTAAAATCCCTTCAGCTTCGTGATCTCCGCCGGCTCGTAGGGGTACTTCTCCAGCAGCCACTGAAACGTGCCTTCCAGCCCCAGGTCCGCAAACACCGGCGGCTGCAGCTGCTCCATCGCGTTCGACTGCGAGATCGGCATCTGCCCAAACCGCTGCACCAGGTCCTTGCGCGTGTTTTGGTACTGATCCTGCGTGATCAGCACGCGGATCGTCAGGAAATGCGGCACACCCCACAGGTCTCCCGCGCGCGGGTTGTGGTGCGCCATCACCAGCAGCGGGCCGATCGTCGTCACCGGCAGCCACGGGTCCGCCACATACGGCACGCGGCCCAGCTTGCGGATCAGACGCTCCGCATCCGGAGAGCAGCTCTCACGCAGCAGCGTCACCGGCAGCATCCCATGCTGCAGCGCCAGCCCCTCGATCGACTGAATCGCAAGGATCGCTGTCTGCCTCGCCTCAACTATCGTGTTAGGCGGATTACTCGCAGCACCAAAGGATTTTGGTGCGAGGGAGGTCGTCGGGATCTGGAGGGTGGCAGCCATGGTTTTGTGCGTGGCAGGGATCAGCGTCCCGCCATTTGGAAGTTCGGCGGGAAATCAAATGCCGTGGTGAAGTCCCTGCCTTCGAAATCCATCAGGATTCCCGTGCCGTTCTGCCCAGGTTTGAGCAGCTCAAACAATTTCCCCGTCCACCGGAGACGATGCACCGTGGAGTCACTCGATGAAACCGGGTTGTACCTCGGGTCCATGTACGGAGAGCCCGGCTGCGCACGGTTGATGTTCGGATCACGATATTGCAGCGTGCGCAAAATGACCATCTCATCCGAAATCGTGCCATCCATCGCATCAAAAAGCAGCTCGTAGTTCTGCTGCGCAAACCGATGCAGCCCCTGGTTCAGCATCTCCTGCCGGGATGATGCCAGCGCATCTTTGGACGCCCCATAAAACTGGGTCATGGGCGCCACCACGATCCCCGCCAGCACCCCCATGATGGAAATCACAATGACCATCTCCGACATGGAAAACCCTCCCTTCCGGCCCGCTGGCAGGAAGGTGGCTCGTGCTCCACGCTGTTCGTAATGGGTCATGCTGGATTGCTTCAATAGTAAATCGCGCCGGTCGGGCTCGTCAGTGAGACCTTGGTCATCGTCGTGATCGAGGCCGGAAAAGTCACCGTGTACCCGGACGGCATGTAGAGAGTCAGCGATGTCTCCGCAAAACTCAGGTAGGGGCGCAGCAGCGTGTACTTCGCATCGGACGATGACGCCGCCGCCCAGTCCAGCGCCGCCTGCGTACGCCCGCGCACCTGGATGTAGCTCGCCTGCGCCAGATTCAGCGACTCCGCACGCGCGATCGCCAGGTTGCGCTCACTGTCTCCCCGCATCCGCGTCACCGACGGAATCGCCATGAACGCGATGATCCCGATGATCGACACACAGGCCATCATCTCCACCAGCGAGAAGCCGCGAAGGAACGATTGTTTTTTGGAAGCGGAGGTGTGCATGTTAAAATTCAGCGGTGTTCCGCCTTATTGATTGACCAGGTCCACATGCGGAAAATCCCCGGACTGCCAGTCCGGCAGCGAAAGGTACTGCTGCGCATTGTACAAAGAGGCCGTTTGCAGTTGGTTGTCGTTGGTCGTGTAATCCGTAAATTGATCTGCGGTCGTCTGGTCAACAAAGCCCACCCGCAAACTCGGGTCAGGCGAGGTCGGATCCGGCGCCAGCAGCTTGAAGAAGCGCAGCCTGCTGGACGTATACCCATTGTACGTGGTCCGCACGCTCTCGAGGCTGCGAAACTGCGCCGTACTTCCCACCCGCATCTGCGCCATCACCCACGCCGTCAGCGCACTCTGCACCGAGGCCTGCTGCTGTCGCGCCATGACCCGGTGCGCATCACGCGAGGCATTCGAAATCGCCGCCACCACGATCGATGACATGATCCCGATGATGGCAATCGTGAAGATTGCCTCCACAAAGCTGAATCCTGACCTTCTCTGTTTGCGAATTGTCATGTTCATAACCAGCGCCGCCCTGTTCCCTGTCCCTTGTGGCAAAAAAAACGCCGGGGAGTCTCCTCCCCGGCGGACGTCAATCGTCCGAAACTGAGTTCAATTCCCAGTGCCGGGCGCGTCAGCTCCTAGATTAGTAGGAACCTGGATCGTACTTCACCTGCTTGTTGGTGGAGTCCCAGGTCAGGTAATCCAGAGCAGCGCTCTGTTCGGTAGGATTGATCGGGCCGGAGGTGAACAGCTTGCCGCTGAAAGCTCCGGTCGATGGGGTCAGACCAGTGATCGCCGTGGTGACGATGTTGGTGGAGGTAAGGGTGGAGGTGTCGGCACCTGCGGCGATGGCGGCGTTGAGCACGGAAGCGACGGTCTGCGCATTGCGCTTGGCCGTGGCGTCTTTGGCGCTCTGGTTCAGGTTGCCGATGTTCGGAATCGCGATCGCGGCGATGATGCCGATGATGGCGATGACGACCAGCATTTCAACGAGGCTGAAGCCACCCTTGCGGGAAGGATTGATCTTGATGTTTTTCATAGTGTGTTGTGTGTGTTTTGGCTGTTGGTGTTGATTCGATGTGAACAACTTGTGGAGAAGTTCAGTCTCGAATTATGGAAATTGTAGTTCTTAAATAATTTTCAATCAATAGTTTTTTTCATATTTTTTACAATTACAACGGTTTACCCACTGTTTTGCCCGGTAACGGACTCCTTTCTACCGTCTTATTTTGCTTTCAAAAGATCAAACAAACCGGCTTGTCTCCCCCATTGCTAGCCGCCTTTTTCTTTCTTTTTTGGGTAAAACCACGTTTATCATAGCAATCGAGCGCAGCCGAAATATTCAATAAGTCTGATTAACATCGTTAATTCTATCCACTTTGTTATTTGCAGTTGTCGCTTAAACTAGCTGTCGGCGCTCCACATCTCCGCCGTATCCCTTCAAAGGTGGCCTCCGCGATTCAGTTTGCCCGAGTATATTTTATGGTTTTTATTATATTGCATGAACCTTAAAAAGCTTTTCTCAGTTCACCTTTCAAAGGAACTCGCTCGAGATCTCCCCATCTGGATCTCGATTCTCCTGGCTGTCACGTTGATCAATCTGCCGAATCTCGTCTCCTGTTTCATCCCCAGCTTCTCCTGGCTTGGCGTCAAGCTCTGGCTCTTCAGCACCTCACTGACCCTCTTGCTCTGCACCTTCGGCATGCGCGTCCGGCTCATGCTCTGGCTGGCGCTCCCTTTCGTGCTGCTCGTCCCGGCCTGCCTCGTCAGTCTGATCTACCTTCATAACCTTCCGACGACCTTCTTGCTGTTGGCGCTCCTTGAAACCAACACGGTGGAACTCACCGCCCTGCAGACTCAGGTGACTTATATTGCTCTCGGCACGCTGCTGCTGGCAGCGCTCTATGCCTGGTTTGTCAAAAATCGCGTGCCTGCCCATTTCCGCCTGGGTCCCGCAGGGCGTGCGGTGATCCTTCTGACACTGCTCATTCCACCTCTGTCGGACCTGCTGTCCCACGGCGGAGCCCCCAGCCTCGCGGGCATCAAGCAGCGCTGCCTCTCGACCTTTCCTTGTTCCACGCTCTATGCCTCCTATGAGGCTTTCGACATGCGGAGCCGCGTTGAGAATCGCAAAACCGTGACGGAACAACTGGCCATCAGCCAGGAGCCCGGCTTCCGCGATGAGCAGCAGCGCCAGGTCCACATGCTCGTCATCGGTGAAAGCGCCACCAAAAGCTGCTTTGGCCTCTATGGCTATGACCGCGAGACCACGCCGCTGCTGGAGCGCACTCCCGGCCTCATGCCCTTCCGCGATGTGGCCAGCACCGCCACATTCACTCTGGTGGCCGTGCCCGCCCTGCTCACCCCCACGCCCACGGGCCAGGTGCTTAAAGCCACGCAGGAGGCCAGCCTCCTCTCCGCCTACAAAAAGGCGGGCTTCCGCATTTACTGGCTTTCGGCGCAGAGGAAGCACGGCACCTTCGACACCGTCACTTCCATCTTTTCTGGAGACGCCGATGAGTCCGTCTTCAAAGGCGGGGCTTTCGACGCCGACGGTGGCGGTGCCTACGAGGGCGCTTCGGACGTCAGCCTTCTGCCCTGGGTTCGCTCCATCTTAAAACGGGAGGAGCCCAAGGTGCTCTTCGTCCTCCACACCATCGGCAGCCACGGCCCCTACACCTCCCGTTATCCATCCCAGCTCGCGCGCTTCCCCGCAGATCCGCAGGCCGTCCAGAAGTCCATGGGGCGCATTGCCGATGGCACCTCCTCCGATCCTCAGGATCTCGAAATCGTCCAGAACTCCTATGACAACACCATCTGCGCCACCGATTTCCTCCTCGCCAATCTCATCAACGACCTGAAGAAACTCCACGCCTCCTCCTGGCTCTGCTACGTCTCCGACCACGGTGAAAACACCTCCAAGGCCCCCTTCGGAAAATTCATGCATGGACTCGTCAGCCGCCAGATCGTGGAGGTCCCCATGCTCATGTGGGTCTCCCCCCTCTATGAGCAGGCGCATGCCGCCAAAGTCGCCGGCTTGAAATCCCATCTCAGCACTCCTTTCAGCGCCTCCTGCACCTTCCATACCCTCCTCGACATGGGCGGCCTCTCCTGCGCCAGCTTCAAACCTGAGTGGAGCGCCGCCTCCCCCCTCTTTGCACCCGGCCCCCGCCTCGTCTGCGATTCCCGCGGCATCCTCGTCGACTACGACCAAAAATTCCCCGCCCGGCAGGAGACCGCCCAGGCACCTCAGCCGCCGACCGCTGACAAAATTCGCACCCTCGCAGCCGGGCTGCAGCGCCCCTGAGTCACCTGCCCCTCCTGCATTCGGATCTGACCATCCCCGGCATGAAGACACCGCCCTCCACTGAAAACGCTCAAACCATCCGCACATGGTTCTCGGTGTTCTTGGCCCTCGCGCTGATCAACCTGCCAAACCTCGTCGCCTGTGTTTACGGCCTGCCCTCGGGCCCGCTTCTCTTCAGCCTCGTCCTCCCCCTCCTCGCCTGCGCCCTCGGCATGCGCGTTCGTCTCATGCTCTGGCTGGCCGTCCCCCTCCTCCTCCTCGTCCCGGCCTGCCTCGCCTGCCTCCTCACCGTTCAGACCCTCCCCAGCACCTTCTTGATCCTTGCTCTGCTTGAGACCAATCAGTCAGAGCTCTCCGCCTTTCAGGCCCCGGTGATGATGACGGGCGCAGGCACTCTGCTGCTGCTGGCGCTCTACGTCGCCTACGTCAGGTCACGCGTGCCCGCAGATTGCCGGCTGCGCCTTCCCGGTCGCCTCGCGGTCCTTTCCATCCTGCTTCTCCCGCCCGCCTGGGATCTGTCCTCCTACGGCCAGATCGCCACCGTCGCAGCCCTGAGGGAGCGCTGCCTCTCCACCTTCCCCTGCTCCACCTTCTACTCCGGCTATGAGGCCTTCAGCATTCGCTCCCGTGTCCACAATCGCAAAGACCTGCTGGAGCAGCTCACCGTCAGCCAGGAGCCGGCCTTCAGCCACGACTCCCACCGCCAGGTCCACATGATGGTCATTGGGGAAAGCGCCGCCAAAGACTGCTTCAGCCTCTACGGCTACGAACGCGAAACCACCCCCCTGCTACAAAAAACGCCCGGCCTGCTCACCTTCCGCGATGTCGCCAGCACCGCCACCGTCACCCTCCTCTCCGTCCCCTCACTGCTGACCTCTCCGGAAGCCGGCAAAGTCATCGAGGCCACCCGCCAGACCAGCGTCCTCTCTGCCTACAAAAAAGCAGGCTTCCGCGTTTACTGGCTCTCCGCGCAGAAAAAGCACGGCACCTATGACACCCTCACCTCCATCTTCGCCGCAGATGCCGACGAAGCCGTTTTCTTGGGCGGCCAGCTCGATCTCGAAGGCAGGGGAACCTACGATGCCACCGACGCCAGTCTCCTCCCTTTGATTCACGACCGCCTCCAGCGCAACGAGCCAAAGGTGCTCTTCGTGCTCCACACCATCGGCAGTCATGGCCCCTACCCCGCCCGTTACCCTCCGGAGCAGGCCCGCTTCCCCGCGCCCAAAGAAGCCGCCAACGACGCCCTCCAGCGCATTCGCAGCGGCATGACCAGCGATCCCCAGGATGTGGCCCTCGGCCAAAACTCCTACGACAACACCATCTGCGCCACCGACCTCTTCCTTTCCAGCCTCATCGATGAATTGAAGCAAGTCCAAGCCTCCTCCTGGCTCTGCTACATCTCCGATCACGGCGAAAACACCTCCAAGGCCCGCCTTGGAAAATTCATGCACGGCAGAGTCTCACGCCAGGTCATCGAGGTGCCCATGCTCATGTGGCTGTCTCCCGCCTATGAGCAGGCTCATCCGGACAAGGTCGCCGGCTTGAAGTCTCACCTCACCACCCGCTTCAGCTCCACCTGCACCTTCCATACCCTTCTCGACATGGGCGGCCTCTCCTGCCCCGGCTTCAAGAAACAGTGGAGCAGCGCCAGCCCTCACTTCACCCCCGGCCCCCGCCTCGTCTGCGACGCCAACGGCACCGTCATCGACTACGACAAAACCTTCCCCTCTCTTCAGGACGCCAGCCCGCCATCACCGAAGCAGACCCAAATCCTCGCCACAGGCACCGCACGCCCCTGAGCGCCCCGCGACTTCCGCTCGCCAACGCCCCACAACGCGGCACATTTCCGCCCTTTCATGAACTCCCTCCTCATGCCAGCGCTCCTGCTCTTCGCGCTTTGCACCGCCGCCCTCGCCGCAGATCCTTCCGCAAGCCCCGTCCTGCCTCCGGCTGTCGTCCTCCCCCCTGAAGTTCACGAAATCGCCCCGGATCAGGTCGTCCGCCAGCTCGTCGATCACCCGGACACCCTCATCATCGACGTCCGTACCGAAGACGAACGCCACACCCGTGGCTACATCCTCAATTCCCTCAACTACGACTACTTCCACGGCCAGAAAACGCTCGATGCCCTCGCCAAGCTGGACAAAACCAAGCCCTGCATGGTCCACTGCGCCATCGGCGGTCGCGCCCAGCTCCTCGCCGTCCAGATGCATCAGCTCGGCTTCAAAAACATCCTCCTCCTCAAAGGCGGCTTCAACGCCTGGGCCGCCACCGGCCAGGCCATCGCCCGCTGATCCGGGCCTCCGCCCTCCCGATGGAGGATAGGCCTCCGGCCTGTCCGCGGATCGAGGCGTCCCGCCTCCGTCTGGATCCGGAAACCTCTCTCATCCCCCGTCCTCATCTCCAGCCCCTCGCACGCCCAGCACCTCCCGTGCGCTCAAAACCACCTCCCCCATCCTCACCACCGCGCTCATCCCCCCCGCCCCAAACATTCGTTTGATAATATTAAATTTATATACTTATTATCAAATATATGGAATTTGATAATAAAAGCCCCTTTTCCAATACCCTCCTTCGAGACTGGCGGGCTTGGTCTTCGGTGTTTCTAGCGGTCAATCTGATCAACCTGCCCAACCTGATCGCCGCTTTAGTCCCCGCTTTTAGCTGGCCATTCCTCCAGCTGTGGTTGTTTGGCCTCGCTTTGATCCTGCTGCCCTGCGTCTTTGGGCTGCGCGTTCGTCCCATGCTCTGGCTGGCATCTCCCTTGGTCCTGTTGGTACCCGCCTGCCTCATCTCCCTCTACGCCCTTCTCAGTCTGCCCAGCACCTTCCTGCTGCTGGCTCTGATCGAATCCAACCAGGCCGAGCTCACCGTCTTTCAGGCCTACATCATCTATGGGGTGGCAGGCACCCTGCTGCTCGCCGCTTTGTACGTTTGGATTCTGCGCAAACGCGTGCCTGCGGACCTGCGTCTTGGGCCTGTCGGCCGCTCTCTCATCCTCGTCTCACTGCTAGCAGCACCTGCCAGTGACTTTCTCCAAGGAGGGCGCTCCTACTGCCTGGCGCAGATCGAGATGAACCTCATGAACACGTTTCCATACTCCACCTTGCGCTGTGCTCATGAGGCCTTCGACCTGCGTTCCCGCGTTCAAGACCGCAAAAATCTCGCCGAGCACCTGCCCATCACTCAGGAGCCGGGCTTCCGTGACGAATCTCACCGCCAGGTGCACATGCTCGTCATTGGAGAAAGCGCCACCAAGAGCTGCTTCGGACTCTATGGCTACGAACGCCCCACCACTCCTCTCCTGGAGAAAATACCCGGCCTTCTGCGATTCCGCGATGTCTCCTGCACCGCCACCATGACGCTGATGGCTGTCCCGGCCATTCTCACCGCCACACCGCCCGGCCGAGTGCTCGAAGCCACACGCCAGGCCAGCATTATCTCAGCCTACAAGAAGGCGGGCTTTCGCATTTACTGGCTGTCCTCCCAGAAAAAGCACGGCACCTTTGACACCCTCACCTCCATGTTCTCCGCAGAGGCCGACGAAGCCGTCTTTCTGGGAGGGAAATTCGATGCCGCTGGCAAAGGGGCTTATCGATCCGCCCATGACGCCGACCTGCTACCGCTGGTGCATGACCTCCTGGATCGCAAAGACCCCAAGGTCCTCTTTGTGCTTCACACCATCGGCAGCCACGGCCCCTACACGGCGCGCTGCCCTCCCGAAATGATCCGCTTCCCGGCGGACAACAAGGCCGTCCGCGACACCATGATGCGTGTGATCAGCGGCCTGGAGACCGCGCCAGAAGACCTCCAGATCGTGCAGAACTCCTATGACAACACCATCTGTGCCACGGATGCCCTGCTCGATGCTCTCATCAACGAGCTGAAGCAATCCCAGGCCTCCTCATGGCTCTGCTACCTCTCAGACCATGGTGAAAACACCTCCCGATCCATCTTTGGCAAATTCATGCACGGCACCGTGAGCCCGCAGGTTGTGGAAATCCCCATGCTGATGTGGCTCTCGCCGCTCTACACCCAGGCACACCCTGAAAAGCTCAGCTCCTTGGAAGCCAATCGCAACACCCCTTTCAGCGCCTCCTGCACCTTCCACACCCTTCTCGACATGGGAGGCCTCTCCTGCCCCGGTTTCAAAAAAGACTGGAGCGCCGCATCCTCCCCATTCACCCCCGCAGCACGCATCGTCTGCAGCCCCAACGGGGTCATCGTTGACTACGACAAACAATTCCCCGCCAGAAGAGAAGCATCCCGCTCACTGCCGCCGCAGCCGATGGAAACGACCCGGCAGTTTGTGACGGGCGGAGAGCAGACATCCCAGCCTCGCCCCTGATGCAAGGGCGCTGCGCTACGCCCGGGACCGTAGGTCGGTCGTGTTTGGCGTCCAAGGCCTTTCATCGTCCAGCGCCACCTCCGCCAAACCGCCCGACTGCGAGGACCTTCGCACGCCTCAGCATCTGCCGTGCGCTCAAAAGCGGCCTCCCCATCCTGCCGCCCCACGCGCCAGCCTTCTATAAAAGGTCGAGCGCAAATCAAACGTGGCCGCAAGCAGAAGCGGCCGCCCCCGTCCTCATCTCCAGCCTCTCCCCGCACCGCATCACCCGATACGCCTGCCCCAGCCTCTCGCACGCGCCCACAAACTCCTCCGTCGTCTCCGTGTTAAACTCAAACATATCATAGTGGCACGGCACCACCAGCCTCGCCTCCCCCGCCTTCGCCAGCGCCGCCGCCTCCGTCCCATTCAGATTCCCCGCCACCCGCCGCTCCGGCCGGTTTCCATTGATCGGCAGCAGCATCAGATCGCACGAAAACTCACGCGCCATGCTCACGATGTCATCATGCCACAGCGTGTCCCCGCTGTGGTAGATCGTAAACGGCCCGCACCTCACCAAAAACCCCGTGCAGTGGCAGTTCTCGTCCTCGTCCCGGATCACCTCATTGTGTTTGGCGATCACCCCGCGGATCTCCCACCGCCCCTCGAAATACTTGTCCCGGTCCCCCGTCCCGCAGTACGTCACCTCGGCATCTCCCAGCCGCTTCCGCGCCTCCGGGATCACCGGGTGCGGTACATACAGCCGGAAGCCCGGATTCGCCTCCGCCAGCGGCACCAGCGTCGCCCCGTCCAGATGGTCCGTGTGCACATGGCTCGCCGTCACCCGGCTGATCCCCGTCAGCCGCCGCGGGTCGATGCAGCGCTCCGTCATCCGCACATGCGGCTTGTCCGTCGCCGCATACTTCTCCGTCAGTGAATCCGAAAGGTAGGGGTCAAACAGCAGCCGCTCGCCGGCCCATTGCACCAGAAACCCGCTCTGCCCCAGCCACCACACATGCAGCGTGTCCTCGTCCAGCGAAGCCCCCGCCATGTCGGCCAGCAGCTCATCGTCTTTCTGGAAGGCCGGGATCATGTCAGGTCAGGCTCCGAATTGGATTGCGGCGATTTTTTCCGCCATGTCATGGCTGGCGCAAAACACCAGCTCCGCCGCCGCCGCGCGCGACATCCGCGCATGCAGCGCCACCACCCGCCCCATGCTCAGCCCGTCCACAAACGCCTGCACCGGCCGGTGCTTCGGGTCGATGTTGCGGATCTCCACCGTCGTGTCCGGGGAAAGCAGCGCGCTCCGCCAGTGCGCCGGCTGCAGCACGTTCGATCCCACAAGTAACCATGCCGGCGTATCCGCCAGCAGCGGCGCCGCCCCCATGCTCCGCGCATACGCCGTCGATCCCGCAGCCGTCGCCACCAGCGCCCCGTCGCACACCAGCTTCGGGATTCGCCTCACATGATTCACCGTGATCTCCAGCCACGCCGACTGGCTCGTCGCCCGCTCCAGCCACGAATCATTGAACCCATGCGCCGAGTGCCGCCGCCCCTCTTCATCCTCAAACTCAAGGAACAGCATCGGCATTTGACGAAAAATCACATCACTCGGCGGAAACGAATTCACCGTTACTTGTTCCGGCCCGTTCAGCAGAAATCCCAGATGCCCCGCATTGATCCCAAAGAACGGCAGCCGCGCACGCCAGTGCTCGCGGATGCTCCGCAGCATCGCTCCGTCCCCGCCGATCACGTTGATGAAATCCGCTTTGTTCGCCGTTACATTCCTGCCATCCAGCAGCTTGCTCAGCTCCCGCACTTTCGGGTTCTCCGCATCCGCCTGCAGGAAAAACTCCGCCCCTTCCAGCGTGCCACGCGCCCAGTTCCCCGGCACCGGTGCCCGGTAGAGTCCGTAGCGCGCCAGATAGGCCTCCGCCCGCGCTGGCAGCAGATGCTTCACACATTTCCCGTGGCTCAAATGCTCCCGGATATCCGTGCTCGATCCCTCCACCAGATGCTCGACCACCCGCGCATGCGGCGGCAGGTCCTTCTCGCTCATCGTGTACCCCGGCCGCTTCAGCACCGCAAAATTCGCCTGCTCCCACAGCTCCATGCCCCGCGCCCACGTCCTCTGGATCAGCGACTCCCCGCTCGCCCCTCCCGTCACCAAGTCCGCCCCCACCACATGCCACAGCTCCCCCTCGGCTTCAAAACGCCGCTGCAGCTCATGGTTCCGCGTAAAAGTCTCCTGCTCAAAGTCAGACAAATCCACCGTCACCCGGCTCAGCCCGCCAAACACGATGTCCGCCAGCGCGGCCCGGTACACCGAAGGCACGCTGTCCGTCACCGGCTTGTCCGGTCGCGGCCCGCACGGGATCACCCGCACCTCGTCAAACTCCTGCGCCAGCCGCACCGCGATGGCGGCATGATGATTCCCTGGGGGATTAAAGCTGCCTCCAAAAATAGCGATGCGCTTCGGCATCCCCCACCCTGCCAGCGCTCCAAACGAGTGCAAGCACACAGAACACCCTCACCCATCTCAAATCATCCTCTTCTCCCCACCCCTACACTTTCTTCATTCCACATTCCACATTCCGCCAAATCTTTACTCAGGGAAGAGTTTTCCTCAGCCCCCCACGCCCCCTCATGCTACACTCCCCAGACTAAACTCAAATCCTCCCCCCCCGGCTCAACCCACCACCCTCCAGCCAATTCACAATTTTCAGTTCCCAGTTCTCAGTTTACAATTCCCCCCTCCACCCGCCCCATGCGCCCTCTCGTCCTCCTCCTGCTCTGCGCCACGCTCCCCGCCCACCTGCTCGCCTTCGATATCCCCGGCCTCGCAGGTCCCCTCACCCCCAAGAAAAAGCCCCAGCAGCAGAGCAAGAAGACCACCAGGCTCACCATGGCCCCCTGGTCCTACACCGAAGGTGACCTCTACCCCAGCGCCATCGTCTCCACCGCCACCGTTGACTGGAACGGCGACGACCAGGACGCCGAAGACAAAAAAGCCGCAGGTGCCGCCAAACCCAAGAAAAAAGACCTCCCCATCTACGGCGACGAAAACGCCTGGCTCGCCGTCGATCTCGCCGGACTCCCCAAAAACGCCCAGGTCGAAGTCACCATCTCCATCGACGGCTTCCTCAAGCCCTCCACCTGGAAAGGCACCGTCACCCGCACCACCTCAGCCGGCGAAGCCCGCATCTTCCCCAAAGCCCTCTGGGACTACGACGCCCTCCTCAGAGTCCGCCAGCAGCGCCCCATCAACGTCACCTTCCAGACCACCGTCAATGGCATCCCCCTCCCCATCGACAACGAAACCTACGTCATGCGCTCCCTCAATGACTGCATGTTCTACGTCCTCTGGGATGAAGAAGGCGAGGACTTCGACGACTTCTCCTGGCTCTTCGCCGCTTACGTGAACGAGAACCACCCCGAGGTGGACATGATCCTCAAGGAGGCCCTCAAAAGCGGCATCGTCTCCGACTTCGACGGCTACCAGTCCGAAGATCCCAAGCAGGTCATGATGCAGGTCTTCGCCGTCTGGAATGCCCTCCAGCGCCGCGGCATCAAATACAGCGACGTCTCCCACACCCTCCCCAGCAAATTCGTCGTCAGCCAGACCGTCCGCTTCCTCGACGACTCCGTGCGCGCCACCCAGGCCAACTGCGTGGACGGCTCCGTCCTCATGGCCTCCGTCCTCAGCAAGATCGGCATCACCTCCTACCTCGTCATGATCCCCGGCCACTGCTTCCTCGCCTTCGATCTCGGCGATGACGAAGACTCCAAACGCATCGGACTCGAAACCACCATGCTCGGCCATGACGAGATCAGATCCGTCGAACAAATCGCCAACCTCACCGAGACCGCCAAGCTCGCCGAGTTCAAAAAATCCTACAAGACCTTCGGCACTGCGGTGAAAGTCGGCAACGCCAACCTCAAAAAATACAAGACCGAGCTCGAAGACGACTCCGAAGACGCCGACCCCGAAATCCAGCTCATCTCCATCCCCGACGCCCGCGATCTCGGCATCATGCCCATCGCCACCAACGGATCCTCCAGATAGCAGCCCGCCCAAAGGGCACTGCTTCAGGGCGCACCTCTCCCCTTCAGAAGACGCTTCAGGAGCGCGGACCTCCGAGTCCGCAGCACTCCGCACGCCCACAGAATTCCAAAGCCCCGCCCAACGCGAGATCTTTGGCGAAACTGATTTCCGCAATGCCCCTTCCCGTCGCGCCCCTCCAGCGCTGGTAGGGACGCGTTGCGCGCGTCCCACTTTCCGGGTCTGCCGCACCCGCAGGCTCCCCAAAAAGGTCCGCCGTCCCCGCAGCCCTCGACACCTCGTTGCCTAGGAGGCGAAAAACGACCCAGCCCCCTCTCCGTCCCCCCCTGACCCGCGCATCCGCCTTCACGCAGTCCTTGCTGCCGCAGGCAAAAGAGAGTTCAATGATCACACCCCATGCGTGGATAGTCCGCCTCAGGGCGTTAGTGTCACGATACGCTCACGGTGCCATCCATGAATCCTGTCTATGCAGACCCTGCCGTTCGGCAAAGGCTCACCGAGTTTCTCGGCGGGGAGTCTCTGGATCATGCCACCGCCGTCTTCCTCACCCACACAGACGGCTGTCCCTTTGACCGCCGCGAGCTCCACCCCGCCGCAGAGCTCGACTGGTTTCTGGACCGCGATCTGGACATCGCCCGCTCTCTCGCAGACTCGGAATCCTGCCTCCTCCACCTCGATGTGGAGTATGTGAACTTTGACTCCCCCGCCGCAGCCTTCGTCGATCCCGGGCGCTGCTTTGCACTTCAGGAGCCCGTCATCCAGGTCATCGAGTCCCTCCTCCTCGAATGGGGCATCCGCCCCCTCCATCTCATCACCGGCCAGGGCCACCACTTCGTCTGGCGCATCCGCCGCTCCTCGGACGTTGCCGCACGCATCGCCGCCCTGAACCCCGCTCCCGAGCTGACCGGTCCCTGCATGGAGCGCCTGCCCCCCATCCTCACCGGCGGCATCCTCCCGGAGGATCAGGCCGCCTTCGCCGCCATCGCCCTGCTCATTGAATTTGTGGCGCACAACATCAAAGAAAAATCCGTCGCCATCTCCAGCCTCCCCGTGGAGATCACCGCCGTCCACGTCGGCCCCAGCGCCACCCGGCAGCGCGAGATGATCTCCATCGACATTTCCGAATACGGCGATCCCCTCCACACGCGCACCGTCCGCATGCCCTTCACCAACTACCGCAAGCCTTGGGTCTCCGGTCTCGTAAGCACGCTCCACCTGGAAAACGAGATTCCCCCCATTCGTTCCCTCCCCCTCCATGAAATGGATGTCCGTCAGGCCCTCGAAGTCCGCCAGGTGGATGCGGAGGTCATCGCTCTCGCCCGCCGCGCCTGCGTCCGCATCCCGCTGGAGGAGGCCGGCACCACCCGCCTGCTGGATCACTACCTCGCCTCCCGCCTCCGCCGCTTCCATGAGTTCTACTACTCCTCGCAGCACGACCCCAAAACCCTCTGGCCCCAGACCTACGCACGCACCCCTCTCGATTCCCTGCCCCACTGCGTCCGCCACCTGCTGGAGTTTCCCAATGACCTCCTCCTCAAACCCGCCGGCATTCAGCTCGTCACGCGCTGCCTGCTCGCCCAGGGCTGGCATCCCCGCCACATCGCCGGCCTGATCCGCTCCAAATTTGAAGACCCCTCCCACGGCTGGGGTATCGATTGGAATGACTACGAAGCCGGCACTCGCGCCGATTTCTACACCCGCCTTTTCGCCTGCCTCCACCTCACCGGCGTCGATCGCCTCGTGGATCTCAACTGCACCTCCAACCGCGAAAAAGGCTTCTGCTTTCCGCCCCCGGACCACACCTGTGATCTGGAGCCCTCACGCCTCCAACTTCTCTCCAAACTCACGCCATGACCGACTGGCCCGTCGCCCTCTCCACCGGCTGCTTCTACCAGCGCAGCATCTTCGACATCCTCGAACCCGTGCGCCAGGCAGGCTTTCGCGAGATCGAGGTCTGCTCCTCCCCGCGTCATCTCGACTATCACAATGTCGCCGAAGTCCGCCGCGCCGCAGATCGCATGCGCGAGCTCGCCCTCCATCCCGTCTCCTTCCACGCCCCCTTTGCCGAGCGCATTGACATCACCTCCCTGAGCCAGCCCCTGCGCGAAGCCGCCGTGCAGGAGCTCCTCCGTGCCTGTGAGGCCGCCGCCCTGCTCGGCTGCGCTCAGGTCGTGCTCCATCCAGGCCCCGAGCGCGAAGGCCGCCCCCCGGAGGCTGAGTTCCTTCAGCACATGCACCATGCCGCCGAGTCGCTCAATCTCGTCGCCGCCCGCTGCTGTGAGCTCGGCGTCCAGCTCCTCCTCGAAAACATGCTCGCCCATCTCCTCTTCGGTCATGTGCGGGACATGATGTACCTCCTCGGCGAGATCAGCACCTGCAACGTCGGCACCTGCCTCGACACCGGCCATGCCCACCTCGCCCGCGAACTGGACCTCGTGATTCAGAAACTCTCCGGCCATTTGAAGCTCGTCCACATCAATGACAACCGTGGCGACTGGGACGCCCACCTCCCTCCCGGTGAAGGCACCATCGACTGGCCCGCCGTCATCCAGCAGCTACGCCGCAATGACTTCCACGGCGTGCTCGTCCTCGAACTCCAGGGCGGCGCCAACGAACCCGTGGAAACCGTCCTCGCCCGCGCAATCCGCGCCCGTGAGTTTCTCGATCGAACCTGCATCACCGCACCGCGCTGAGGCGGCGCAGGCTTCTCCTCACCGGCTCACGGATTCCTCCCTCGCGGGCTTGACTGGCTCCGGCGTGAAGACGCGTGCCGGGGCGTCAATGAACACGTTCATCTGCTGCCCCACAAAGAGCGGCAGCTCTCCGCGCTCAAAGCTGAAGATCACCTGCAGCACGCGAGTGTCCACGCGCTCCGTGCTGTCTCCGGTCAGTGATCGCTTGGGCAGCACGTAAGGCTCAAAGCGTACAAACTTCAGCGGCGTGCGGATGTCCTTGTTGCCCCGCAGGCACCCCGTGGCCACCGCGCCGGAGCGGATGCGCCAGGCGTCGTCTTCATCCACATCCACGCGCACATGCAGCGGGGCCACGTTGCCCACCATCATCAGCGGCGTACCCAGCACGCCCGCAGGCGCATACTCACCGGGATGCACCTTCACCTGCAGCACCTCACCGTCCACCAGTGCGCGCACCGTGAGCTTGTCGAGTTCCGTCATCGCGCCGGCCAGCTGCGTCTGCGCCTGCGCGAGCTGCGCTTCGGCGATCCGCACCGCATGCCGCCGCCTGTTCGTGTCCTCCGCGCTCACCGCCGCCTTGTCCTCGATGTTCTCATTAAAGGCCAGCTCATCCTTCGCATCCGCCAGTTGCGCCTCCGCCACTTTCACGCTGCTCTCCCGCAGCTTGATCTCCGCGCGGTGGGTCCGGTCATCGAGCGTGAAAAGCGGATCGCCCGCTTTCACCCGGCTGCCCGTCTGCACGTGGATCTTCGCCACCACGCCTCCCACCAGGGTCCCGATGGCGATGTTTTCCGAGCTGGCCTCAATGAGTCCGGAGCCGGCCACGAAGACCGTGTAAGGCGACTGCGCCGGCGCTGAAACCGCCGCTGCGGGCGTGACTTTTTTCGAGCCGTTGACGGCCACGGCAATGCCAAGGATGAGGCCGGCAAGCGCCAGCACGGGGAGAAAATATTGACGGATCATGGCTTCAGGCGCTTCGTGTTTCTGCCGCGCTCGCGGCGTTGGTTTTCAAGGTTTCGATTCCCGTGATGCGCCCGTCCTCCATGCGCGCAATACGGTCGGCAAATTCAAAGATGCGTGCATCATGGGTCACCACGATCAGCGCGCGGTTCGTCGCCACCGCCAGCTCTCGCATGAGCTCCATCACCTTCCTCCCCGTCTCGCTGTCCAGCGCGCTCGTGGGTTCATCGCACACGATGAGGTTCGGCTGATGCACCAGCGCTCGTGCGATCGCCACCCGCTGCTGCTGGCCTCCGGAAAGGTCCACGGGAGATGAATCCTGCATCCGTTCGTCAAACCCCACCTGCCGCAGCATCTCCCTTGCCCGCGCCACCGCCGGCTTCCGGCTCATGCCCTGGATCACCAGCGGCGCGGAGACATTTTCCGCTGCCGTGAGCGTAGGGATCAAATTGAACGCCTGGAACACAAAGCCGATTCGCTTGCCCCGGAAGCGCGTCGTCTCCTGCTCCGTGATCGCCAGATAATCCTGGCCAAACACCTCGCAGGCGCCGCCATCCCGCCGCAGCACCCCCGCGATCACGGAAATCAGCGTCGTCTTGCCGCAGCCAGACGGCCCCACCAGCATCAGCAGTTCTCCGGTCCGCACTTCAAGATCCACTCCGCGCAGCGCCTGCACCGCCGCCGCTCCCGTACCAAAGCTCTTGGTCACTCCCTCGCAGCGTACGGCGATCTGCGGGAAGGGCGTTGAAACAGGCGGCGTGCTCATGCAGGGGTTCATCAGCTGCGGAACACCACCGCGGGCTCCAGTTTCATCACTTTGCGAATGCTCAGCGCTGCCGAGGACAGGCAGATGCACAAGATGGCCGCCGCAGTGATCAGCAGAAGCTGCCACGGCAGATAAAACGCGATCTGCGTGCGCCCGCCGAGCAGCGCACCCCACGCCGAGGCCAGCCCCACGCCCAGCCCGTAGCCGATGCCTCCCACGATCAGGGCCTGCAGCAGAATCATCTTCAGCAGCGTGCGGTTGCTCGTGCCCATGGCCTTCAGCGTCCCAAAGTAGCGCAGGTTATCCAGCGTGAAGTTGTAGAAGGTCTGGCCTGAAATCGTGATGCCCACGATGAACCCCAGCGCGACCGCCGTCATGAAATTGACCGGCATGCCGGTGTACTTCAGGTAGTAGTAGAACGTCAGTTCCTTGAACCGCTCCGGCGTGTACGCCATCAGCCCGGTCACCTCGCGGATGCGCGCGCACACCGTCTCCGCGTCCTCCCCCGCCTTCGCCTTCGCGGCCACAAACGAGAGCAGCTTGCGCTCCTGCGGCGCAAAGGTGGTCGCGCGTGAATAGGTGGTGTAGATGACGGGATTGGCCTGAAACGTCTGCGTCACCTCGCAGATGCCCACCACGTACACGCGGTGGTCGTTCAGCTCCAGCGTGTCTCCCACCTTCAGCGGGATGCGCCTTCCATCCGGCCCGCTTCGGGCCAGCTTCCCCTCCGCGCCGTTCTGGTCCAGGATCACTCCGTCGCTCCGCCGCAGGTCGGACAGCCGCCCCGCCACCATGCGCGGCGGCCCGCCAATGAGCGTTTCATCATCCAGTCCGATCGCCAGACACGTCTGAAAGGTGCCGTTCTCCAGCCGCGCTCGCAGCGCCCCTTTGTACAGCGGCACGGCCCATTCCACACCCTTCACTCCGCGGATGCGCAGCACCTTCGTGTCCTGCATCGGCTTGATGTCATCAATGTACTGCACCTGCGGATCCACCACCCAGATGTCCGGCAGCGACACATCCGTGAGAAAGCTGAACGTGCGCGTCATGATCCCCGCAAAGATCGCCGACTGCTGCGTGATCAGCAGCGATGCAAATGTCAGACCGATGATGATGCCAATGTATTTGGCACGGTCACCGATGAGCATTTTCAGCGCGTAGTAATACATCTGCGCACTACATAGATTTTGCCTGCCGGCGCACAATGGCCAAAGGTCTGCCATTCTTGTGCAGCGGGCCGCACTGGCTCGCCGTCACTCTGCCCGCTCTTCGGTTTCGCGATTGACTTCATCCGCCGGGACTTCAAAAGAGTGGCATGCCTGAGGCGCTGATACCTGAAGACCCGGACGATGCTCCACCGGAGAAGCCGCCGTCCACCCCATGGCTCGCCTGGCTCATGGGTGTGGCCGTTTGCGCGGCTTTGATTCTGGTGGTCACCCATCTGAGTGAGGAGGAGGCGTTTCTTCGCCTGCTGCGTCAGGTGGATCTTTTCTGGCTCGCCCTCGCGCTGCTGCTGCAATCAGGCACCTATGTGCTGCAGGGCATCGTGTGGCGCGTGGTGGTCGGCGCCATGCAGCAGTCGTTGTCGCTGATCAAGTCGTTCGAGCTCAGCCTCGCCATGCTGTTTGTGGATCAGGCCCTGCCCTCCGCCGGCATCAGCGGCGTCGCCGTCGTCTCCGGTGCGCTCACCCGCCTCGGCATGCCGCGCGCGGTGGTGGCCTCCGCCGTGCTGGTGGATGTGTGCATGTACCACCTCGCTTACTCCGCCTGCATGTTGGTCGCTCTCGCGGTGGCCTTGGGCTCATCCTTTCTGCCGGGCTGGGTCAGTCTCTCCATGCTGCTCTTCGTACTGGTGGACCTGGCCGTGTGCGGTTTCCTCATCTCGCTGCCGATCGGCGGCGTGCAGTGGGTGAAGACCAGGCTGCACCGCTTCGCCCGGCTCACACGCCTGCTGCAGTGGGTGGAGCATGCGCCCCGCGACTCGTTTCAAAATCGCCGTGTGCTCCTCCTCGCCTTCTCCATGCATGCCATGATCTTCCTTCTCGACGCCGCGACCATCTGGGTGGCGGCGCGGGCGCTGGGCGTGTGGGCTTCGGTTGGCGGCGTGTTCGCCAGCTTCATGGTCTCAAATCTCTTCCGCACCATCGGCTTCATCCCGGGCGGCCTTGGCACCTTTGAAACAGCCTCCGTGATGACGCTCAAAAGCATCGGCCTGCCGCTGCCCGTGGGCCTCTCGGCCACGCTGCTCTTCCGTGGCCTCAGCTTCTGGCTGCCCATGGTTCCCGGCCTCGTCTGCTCACGCCACTTGCTCAAAAAACACCGCCCTCTCCCCTGCTGATCAGCGCGCGGCCTCCCGCCCCTCCACCAGCCGTGCAAACATCACCCGCTTGATCATTTCGCTGGTGAGAAGATACAGCGCCGTGATGCCCAGCAGCGTGACCATGAACAGCCATGGCAGCGGCACCAGCCCGAACACCGCCCCCAGCGCCGTGTAGGGCAGCAATACCGCGCCTCCCGAGACCACCAGCGTGGCGATCGTGAGCATGCGGCCCGGCCTGCTCTTGAACATGGAGCGGTGCGTGCGGATCACCATGACGATGAACAGCTCCGTCATCAGCGACTCGATGAACCAGCCGGTTTGAAACTGCGCCTCGCTCGCTTTCAGCACCAGCAGCAGCACGCCGAACGTCACATAGTCAAACACCGAACTGACCAGGCCGAAGGCGATCATGAAACGGCGGATGAAGCTTTGATCCCACCGCCTCGGCCGCATCACCTGCTCCGCATCCACCGCGTCCGTGGCGATGGCCAGCGCCGGCAGGTCGGACAGGAAGTTGTTGAGCAGGATCTGCTTCGGCAGCAGCGGCAGAAAGGGCAGGAACAGCGACGCCCCGGCCATGCTGAACATGTTGCCAAAATTCGCGCTGGTGGTGATGAAAATGTATTTCAGCGTGTTGGCAAAGGTGATGCGGCCGTTGCTCACTCCCCGCGCCAGCACCCCGAGATCGCGCTCCAGCAGCACGATGTCCGCCGTCTCCTTCGCCACGTCCACCGCCCCGTCCACCGAGATGCCCACGTCCGCCGCATGCAGCGCTGACGCATCGTTGATGCCGTCTCCCAGATACCCCACCACATGCCCCGCCTTGCGCAAGGCCATGATGATGCGCTCCTTCTGGTTGGGTTCGATCTCCGCAAAAATGTCCGTCCCGCTCACACGGATGATCAGCGCCGCGTCGCTCATCTCACGCAGCGCCTCCCCGGTCAGAACGTCCGGCTTCGCAATCCCCATCTGCCCACCCAGACGCTGCGCGATGAGGCGGTTGTCTCCTGTGATGACTTTAAATCCCACCCCCAGCCTCCCGAGTTCCGCGATCGCCTCTTTCGCTCCGGCCTTCGGCGGATCATCGAAAAGCAGAAAGCCAAGAAACGTCATCTCTTGCTCGTCATTCTTGTCGATCACCGGATCGCCCGTCACATCTCGCGTGGCGATCCCCAGCACGCGATGGCCCGCATCGCTGTATTCGGCAAACCGCCGCTGCAGTTCCTCGCGCATGCCCGCCATAGCAGCTTCTCCCTCTCCTGCGGCCACCTTCGTGCAGACGGCCAGCACATTGGCAAACGCGCCCTTCGTGATCATCAGGTGCCGCCGTTTCACATCCGCATGTTCCACCACGATGCTCAGGCGCTTGCGGATGAAGTCATACGGCACCTCGTCGCATTTCGTGTACGCGCCCACGTCCGCGCCCGGCAGCGCGCGCAGCGCTTCATCAATCGGGTTGGTGAATCCGCTTTCAAAGGTGGCGTTCAGCACCGCGTGCAGCCGCACCGCCTCGCTTTCCACGCCCAGCGGATCACGCGCCCCATGCAGCGTCACCCGGCCTTCCGTCAGCGTGCCGGTTTTGTCGGAGCACAGCACGTTCATGCTGCCAAAGTTTTCGATCGCCGCCAGCTTCCTCACGATCACGTGCTCCCGCGCCATGTGCTGCGCGCCCCGCGCCAGCGTGATGCTCACGATCGCCGGCAGCAGCTCCGGCGTCATCCCCACCGCGAGCGCCAGCGCAAACATGAAGGCCTCCAGCACCGGCCGGTGGAAGAACACGTTGATGGCAAAAATCGCAATGACAAACACCAGCGTCACCCGCAGCAGCATCTCGCCAAACCGGCGCAGCCCCCGCTCAAACTCCGTCTGCGGCGCGCGCAGCCGCAGCCTCGCCGAAATGCCGCCAAACTCCGTCCCCGTTCCCGTCTTTAGGATGACCACGCGCGCGGTCCCGCTCACCACATGCGTCCCCTCAAACACCTCGCCCGTCCGCTCGCTCAGGCGTGCGCTGGCACCCGCCCCGCCCGTCTTCTTCTCCGCCGGAAAGCTCTCTCCCGTCAGCGCGGATTCATCCACAAACAGGTCCTTCGATTCAAGCAGCACCCCGTCCCCCGGAATCGTGTCTCCCGCGCTCAGCAGCACCACGTCTCCGCGAACCACATCATCCGTGGGAAGTTCCACTTCCCTGCCATCGCGCAGCACCTTCGTCCGCACTTGGACCACCGCCAGCAGCGCCGCCACCGCATTCGCCGCGCGGTATTCCTGCCAGAAGCCCAGCAGCGTGCTCATCAGCACCACCGTCAGCACGATCAGCGAGTCCATCCGGTCGCCCAGAAACAGCGAGATCGCCATCGCCGCCAGCAGCAGAATCACCAGAGGGTTGCGGAACTGGTTGATAAGCAGCCGCCAGGGCCCTTCGCCACTTCGTCGCACTTTCATCCCCGCGCCCGCCAGCCGCTGCGCTGCCTCGGCGCTCGTCAGCCCAGCACTCCGCGAGTTCACCTGCCCCAGGGCTTGTTCAATCAAAGAGGGCGGGGAGTTCATGCGGCCACCGCAAGGTTGCTTGATGAACGATCTCCGCGCAACTTCGCGCGCTGGAAAAGCGTTTGCAGCGTAGTCTTCCTTGGGTGAGCCCCTCACCACGACCTCATGACGCAAAACCAGCAAATCGCCGGCAGCCTCGAAGAAGTCTCGCGCATTCTCAACGAGCAGGGCGCCAACCGCTTCCGCGTCCAGGCCTACATCCATGCCGCCGATGCCCTCCGCACGCTGCCGGAGCCCGTCGCAGACCTCCTGACACGCGAGGGCCTCTCAGGTCTCGAAAAAATCCCCGGCGTCGGCGACACCATCGCCCACGTCATCCGCGACATCGTGCTTCATGGCCGCTCCGGCATGCTCGAACGCCTCCGGGGTGATGCAGATCCCATCGCCCAGCTCGCCTCCGTCCCCGGCATCGGCACCACCACCGCCTGGCGTCTCCATGAGGAGCTCGGCATCGCATCCCTTCAGGAACTGGAAGCCGCCGCCCATGACGGCCGCCTGGAAAATCTCGCGGGCATCGGCTCAAAACGCCTTGCAGGCATCCGCGACACCCTCGCCCAGCGTCTCGGCCGCCTTCCCCGCCCACCCTCCTCCAGCCCCCTCTCCACCGAGCCCTCCGTCGCCGAAATCCTCGATGTGGACCGCCAGTACCGCGCCGATGCGGCGGCAGGAAAAATCAAGCTCGTCGCGCCCAAGCGTTTCAATCCCACCGGCGCAGCCTGGCTTCCCATCCTGCACACCACGCGCGGTCCCCGCCACTACACCGCCCTCTTTTCCAATTCGGCCCACGCCCATGAACTCGGCAAAACCCGCGACTGGGTCCTCCTCTTCTACGATGGAGACGGCACCGAACGCCAGTGCACCGTCATCACCTCCGCCTTCGGCCCCCTCCAGGGCCGCCGCATCGTCCGGGGCCGCGAGGCCGAGTGTGCCAGCTTCTACCACACCACAAGCTGACGTAGCAGCGCACCAAAAACCTCGTCCAGACTGCCGTCAGCGAGAACCGAAATCTTCTCCTCCGACCCCAGCTCGTCAGGCGGCTCATACCCTGCGCTCAGCCGCTTGTAGTCCTCCAGCCGCGCGTCGGACACCACCCCGCCATCGTCATCACGCCCCTTCAACCGTTCGCACACCACCGCTTCGCTGGCATGGGCCTCGATCCATCGTACTCCACAGCCTTCCGCCTTCAGTCGCTCCTTCAGCGCATCGCGGTGCTCGCGTTTGGAAAACGTGGCGTCAACAATCACGCCCTCCCCGTTTCGCAGCGCCGCCACCGCCTCCTCAAACAAGCCCTCGTACGTCCTCTGCGTCATCGCCAGCGCATACAGCGCCTCACGCTCCTCCTCGCTCCCGCGCTGATTCAAAGGCGTCCCTGCCAGGGTCTTGCGCAGCCGGTCAGACGAATGCACCGCCCACCCCGTCGCCTTCCCCAGCGCCTCCGCCAGCGCGGACTTCCCGGACGCCACCTTCCCCATGAACACAAACACACAGGGCCCGCTCCCCGCCACGGCGTATCGCAGCGCCAGTTGAAAGTAGCGCCGCGCCAGTTGCAGGCTCGCCTCCTTCTCGTCCGCCTTCACCGTCTCGGCGTTCGCATGCAGGCTCTCCACCTTGCCCCGCACACAGGCCCGGTAGCCCTTGTGAAAATCCATCAGCTCGCGGATTCCCGGATCATCCAGCAGCACCGCAAAGCGCTCCACCAGATGCCGCGCCAGATCCGCGCGCCCGTTGAAATCCAGGTCCATCGCCAGAAACGCGATGTCACACGCCACATCAATGCAGCGAAAGTCCGTGTTGAACTCGATGCAGTCATAGATCCGCACCGCCTCCGGTGACAGGTGGATGTGGTCCAGATGCAGGTCCCCATGGCAGTCGCGGATCCAGCCATCATGCAGCCGCGACTCAAGCAGGTCGCGCTCCTTGTGGAAAAACTCCCGCGTGTAGTGCGCCACCGCGTCCAGCGCCTGCTGGGAAAGGCTCTCCCCCACGAACTCCGCCGCAGTGGTGAAGTTGTCCTCCGTGCACTGCCTCAGGTGCTCGTTCGCCCTTCTCACCTCCTCCGCCGGCAGCGGCGGCTGCGTCGCATAAAAACGCTGCAGCCGCTCCACGATCCGGTCCATCTCCCGCGTGCCCACCTCCCCCTTCTCCATCAACTCCGGCAGAAAATAGCGCGGGTCCATCTGCCGCATCTTCACCATCCATTCCACCACCTTCCCATAACCGCCGAAATGCAGCCGCCCCTCGTGCTCGCAGATTGGTTCGATCCCCAGATACACATCCTCCGCCAGCCGTCGGTTCAGCGCCACCTCGCGTTTGCAGTCCTCATGCCGCAGCTCCAGCGTGGAAAAATCCAGAAAGCCCAGGCTCACCGGTTTCTTGATCTTGTACACAAACGGCGGCGCGATGAACACCCATGACGCATGCGTCTGCACCATCCGCACCTCCGGCGGCTGATGCGGGTATGAATCCTTGTCGGAAAGAAAGTCCAGCAGTCGTTGGGTCGCGGCGCAGATCATAAAAAAGCAGGTTGTGGTATCAGCACCGCCGCACCGGTGAGCCGTCCGGCGCGCAGCATGGCCAGCGCCTCGTTGGCCGCCTCCAGCGGAAAGCTCTGCGTCTCCACCCGCACCGGGATGCGTGCCGCCAGCGGCAGAAACTCATCGCCGTCACTGCGCGTGAGATTCGCCACCGAGCAGATGCTCCGCTCCTGCCACAGGTCCGCATACGGAAACGCCGGAATGTCGCTCATGTGAATCCCGCCGCACACCACCGTGCCGCCTTTTGCCAGCGCACGCAGCGCCGCAGGCACCAGCGCCCCCACCGGCGCAAAGATGATCGCCGCATCCAGCAGTTCCGGCGCGCGCTCATCCGAGCTCCCCGCCCACACCGCACCCAGCCGCCGTGCGGAGTTCTGCGCCTCCTCGTCCCCCGTCCGCGTGAACGCATACACCTCACGCCCCTGATGCCGCGCCACTTGAATGACGATGTGCGCCGCAGCCCCAAAGCCATAGAGCCCCACACGCCGCGCCGCCCCCGTCTTCATCAGCGAGCGGTAGCCGATGAGCCCCGCACACAGCAGCGGTGCCATCGCCACATCACTCTCATCTCCCGGCAGCGGAAAGCAGTAGCGCGCATCCGCCACCGTGTACTCTGCATAGCCACCGTCCAGCGTGTAGCCGGTGAATTTCGCCCCGTCGCACAGGTTCTCGCGGCCGCTGCTGCAGTACTCGCACGCCCCGCAGGTCCATCCCAGCCAGGGAATGCCCACACGCTGCCCCGTCTCAAATCCCCACACCCCTTCCCCCAGTTCCTCAATGCGCCCCACGATCTCATGCCCGGGAATCAGTGGCAGCTTCGGGTGCGCCAGCTCACCATCCAGCACATGCAGATCCGTGCGGCACACGGCACACGCCGTCACTTTCACCAGCACCTGTCCCGCCGCCGCCGAAGGCCGCGCCACCTCGCGATAAAGCAGCGGCCCGCCGCTTGATTCGAGACGCATCGCTTTCATGACTCATGCCTTCTCCACCGCCGGTTCCAGCGCCACCGCCAGCACCTCGTCCACCGTTTCCACCGGAATGATCTTCAGCCGCTGCCTCACCTCCTCCGGCAGGTCAGGCACATCCTTCTCGTTGAGCTTCGGCACCAGAATCGTCTTCAGTCCCGCGCGCAGCGCCGCGATGGATTTCTCCTTCAGCCCGCCGATCGGCAGCACCAGCCCCCGCAGCGTCACCTCTCCCGTCATGCCCACGTCCTTGCTCACCGGGCGGTTGGTAAACAACGACGCCAGCGCGGTGAACATCGCGATGCCCGCAGACGGCCCGTCTTTCGGCACAGCACCCGCAGGCACATGCACATGCACCTCGTTTTTGTCGAAGATCTCCGGATCAATGCCAAGCTGCACCGCACGGCTGCGCACCAGGCTCAGCGCCGCTCTCACAGATTCCTTCATCACATCCCCGAGCTGCCCCGTCAGAGTAAAGCCCCCTTTGCCGGGAAAACGAATCGCCTCGATGTGCAGCACCTCGCCGCCCGCCGTCGTGTAGGCCAGCCCCGTCACCACGCCCGGCACGCTCGTCTGCAGCTTGCTCTCCCGCACAAACGCCGCCGGGCCCAGCGCCTCCCTCACAATCCCCGGCGTCACATGCGCCCGGTCGGTCTCCTCCTTCGCCACGCTCGCGGCGATGTGCCGCGTCACCGACGCGATCTGCCTCTCCAGATTTCGCACCCCGGCCTCACGCGTGTAATCCTCGATCACGCGCTCCAGCGCCTCGTCGCTCCAAGTGCATTGCTCCTCCGTCAGCCCATGCTCGCTGATCTGCCGTTTCACCAGGTAGTTCTTCGCAATGCTCAGCTTCTCACGCTCCGTGTAGCCGGAGAGTTCCACGATCTCCATGCGGTCGCGCAGCGGCGCAGGGATCGTATCCATCGTGTTGCACGTCGCGATGAAGATGATCTGCGAGAGGTCAAACGGCACGTCAATGTACCGGTCCGTAAACTCCTGGTTCTGCCTCGGGTCCAGCACCTCCAGCAGCGCGCTGGCCGGATCTCCACGAAAGTCCGCGCCCAGCTTGTCGATCTCATCCAGCATCAGCACCGGGTTGCGCGTCCCCAGCCGCTTCAGTTCCTGCATCAGCCTCCCCGGCATCGATCCGATGTACGTCCGGCGGTGTCCGCGGATCTCCGTCTCATCCCGCAGCCCGCCCAGGCTGATGCGTGCAAACTTCCGCCCCAGCGCTTCCGCAATCGACTGCCCCAGGCTCGTCTTGCCCACGCCCGGCGGCCCCAGAAAGCACAGGATCGGCCCCCGCCCCGTCGGATTCAGTTTCCGCACCGCCAGGTACTCAATGAGCCGCTTCTTCACCTTCAGCAGGCCAAAGTGGTCCCGGTCCAGAATCTCCTGCGCCTTGTGCAGATCCACCTTCTCATCGCTCAGCACGTTCCACGGCAGCTCCGCCAGAGTTTCCAGGTAGTTCACGATCACCGAATGGTCCGGGCTCTGCGGCGGGATCACCTCCAGCCGCTTCAGTTCACGGTCCGCCTGCGCCCTCGCTTTCTCGGGCAGTTCCGCTTTCTCCAGCCGCTGGCGGATGTCCTCCACCTGCTCCTCGCCGCTGCCGTCCTCGCCCAGTTCCTTTTGAATCGCACGCAGCTGCTCGCGCAGATACGCGCGCTTTTTCGCCTCGGAAAATTCGCTGCTCACGTTCTCGCGCAGCTTGTTCTGCAGATCCGCGATGTGAAGCTGGTTGCCCAGATGCACCTCCAGCGCCGCCACCCGCCGCGCCACGTGCGTCTCCTCCAGCAGCTTCTGCTTCGCCTCCGTCTCGATGCTCAGGTTTGCCGCCAGGATGTCCGTCAGCGTGCTGGCGTTGTCGATGCTTGAAAACAGGCTCTTCACCTCGTCCGAAAGGTCCGGTCTCAGGCTCAGCAGCTTCCCGGCGGACTCGCGCAAATTGCGCACCGCCGCCTCCGCCAGATCATCCTCCTTGGGCGAAAGCACGCTGCTCAGCATCTCCACCTCCGCCTTCATGTAAGGCTCCTCCTGCACCACTTTCTTGATCCGCATGCGCTGCTCCCCGCGCACCAGGATCACCACCCCGCTGTCCTGCCGGATCATGCGGATCACCCGCCCGATCACCCCATGCTCATGCAGGTCCTCCAGCTTCGGGTTCTCGCTGTCCTTGTCCTTTTGCAGCACCAGCCCCAGCAGCTTGCTCTGAGACAGGCTTTGCTCCAGCATCCTTAGGCTCGACTCCCGCCCGATGCTCAGCGGCATGATCGTGTCAGGAAAAACCACCGTGTCTTTCAACGGCAGGATCGGCAGCACCTCGACCGCGCCCGGCACCAGCGTCACGGCTTCTCCGCCCGCCTCCGCAGCCTCGGTCGCTTCCATCGGCTCCTCGCCCGCTTCAGCCGCTTTCATGCCCAGGTTCTCCATCATGACTCATCCTCCTTCTGCAGCGGCAGCGTGATCCACAGCCACCCGTTGTCCTGTTTGGCGCTCACCTTTTCGGTGTCCACCGCCACGGGAAATTCCAGCACCCGTGCAAAGCTCCCGTCCGGAATCTCCATCACCAAAATGCGGCAGCAGTCGGAGGCCTCGCAGCCGCTGTCCGGCTCCTGTCGCTCCCCGCGCACCACCAGCCGCCGGGGTTCCACCTCCACGTTGATCTCCTGCTTGCTCACACCCGCCAGATCCACGCACACCTCCAGCCGGTCTTCATGCGCATACACATTCACATCCGGACGCCATGCCGCCTCCGGCTTTTGCAGGCCCGCAAACTGCATTCCCTGCAGTTGCGCCGCCAGTTGGTCCGCCATCGAAAACAGGCGCGTCAATCGTATGCTATGAGGCATGGGCGTGAAAAAGAAGTTCAGGGCGAATCCGTTGCCGGCAACTCCGTGCGCGGCGTGTTTTGAAAGCAGAGCTCAAAGGCCTTGATCAGGCCCAGCCCCACCAGAACGGGCGGCAGCATCGCCGCTCCCACGATGGCCAGCGGCCTCACCAGACTCCGTGCCGGCAGCAGGGTCAGCACAAGGCCCGCACCCAGGGCGGCTCCCACCGCCTTGGTCGGCTCACGTCGCACATAGTCTTCCGTCCGCTCCAGTGTACGCCGGATGCAGAGTTCCGCAGGATGGGGGGTGTCAGCAGCATTCATGGCATGAGAGGTTGGGGGAGCGGGTTCATCGTCCGCCCCGGGCGGACTGGGATTTCGGGCCCGACTTCAACTGCCGGATGCCCCGGTCTTCACGCAGGTCTTTCGACTGCTTGAAGTTGTTGTCATGCTTGCGCGGCCGTTTCGCGGTCTCGCTGTGGTCGGCCCCCAGCTTGCGTGGCAGGGGTTTCGCGGGTGCTTCGGCGGCTGTCGGTGTCGTTGTCGTTGTCTTTGTGGTCTTGGTTTTCATGGTGGTGGAAAGACTCTGCTATCAATACGCATGTGCGGCTCCTCATGGTTTGGTGATTGCCGGGCGGATCATGTGCAGGCCCTCCGCAGGCTCGGCCGCATCCTTGTCCCCGAGGTCTTCAAAGGACCGCCGCACCGTTTCGATCTGCCTCCGGTACCCCTCGGCATCCCCGTATTCAAAGAAGTGCCTGTAGCGGCTGTGCATCGACTTCATGCGCAGCGCATGCTTGATCGGGCACCAGTACTGCTCCGTCCTCGCGGCGATCTCCGTCGCGCACGCCAGCACCCCGTTTGCATACCCGCAGTACTCGCAGTTGAACTTCTCCGCCCAGTTCAGGTACGCCAGGTGCCGCCGGTCCAGCTTGATGTAATCACTCCGCTTCACCTTCGGCAGTCCATACACCGGAAAGCAGATCGCCTGGTAAACGATCATCGCCGCATCCAGCAGCGCGATGGGAATGACGCACGCCCAGATCACCGGTGTGGTGAGGAGAATCATGAAGCGCGAGTCGCGGATGTAGCTCGCAAACCGCTTCACCAGCAGCCGGTGCCTCGCGCGTGCCTCCTCCGTGAAGCGCACCCTGCCCTGCCTCACCTCATAGAAGAATTCCAGCTCCTTCTTCTGCAGCTCCCGCAGGATCTCCTTTTCCAGCACGTGCATCTTTTCCAGCAGAGTGTCGAGCTTCTCGTTCATGGGGTTAGGTATAGGCGGAGATTTCAAAATCACGGCATGCTCTCTGTGTGCCAGCCTTGCTCAAAACTGGCCATCTCCCGCTCCCGGCTTCGGCGGCAGAGGCATGGGCCCGTGCGCAGCCTCTGAGACCGGCGGCACAGGAATGACAGGTGCTGGTATCGGCGCCGCGTCAGGCCTGGGCCTCGGCGCAGGGCCCTGCCCCGCCTCCGGATGCGGCGGCCTGCTGTCATCGGGTATTTTATGGCATCCTGGAAGGACTGCCAGAGTGAGCGCGGCGGCAAGCAAGGAGGCTTTCATGAGGCGGTCAGCAGGTGCATGCGCCCCCATGCCGCCGCCATGAGGAAGAGCCCTTCATCCATCTCAGCCGTTTACTGAGCCTCATCAGGGGCGTCTCCCCGTTGCTCCGGACTTCCGCCATGGCCTAACGCTCCTCATCTCCACTGCCACC
The DNA here is from genome assembly GCA_017301975.1 of Verrucomicrobiota bacterium. Classification (GTDB taxonomy): domain Bacteria; phylum Verrucomicrobiota; class Verrucomicrobiia; order Verrucomicrobiales; family Verrucomicrobiaceae; genus Prosthecobacter. The sequence continues at coordinate 6,947 of JAFLEI010000048.1, read as the reverse complement.
CGCCTTCAGAATCTCTCTTGAACGCCCCCCCGGCACTCGGAAGCCCCGATGATCAAGCCCCCCTCCCTCGTCTTCCTCCTCGCCCTCTCCCTACCGTTCCTAGGCGCCTCCTGCGCCGGGCGCATGAACGGCAGCGAAAAAATGATGTGGTCCACCTACCCCCTGGCCACCTTCGGCGGTGCCGCCACCGGCTTCGTCATCAATCACCGTGACGCCCGCGCACCCGGCGGCAGGGTTCCCGTCGTGTTCACCTCCGTCCATGTTTTGGAGACCATGGGCAAAGGACCGCTCATCATCGGCTTTCGCATGCCGGATGCCACGGGCGAGGCCCGCGTGGCCCTGCTCGCATTCAACCCGCCAAAGCCGGCGGGCAAAAAGAAGTTTTATGTCCGTCATCCGGACTTCGACATCGCCGCCTTTGCCCTGCACATCCCGCCGGAGATCGCCGCCCGCGCGGATGTTCCCTCCTGCCTGAAGGAGAACTCGCTTTCACGCAATGGCAAGGCTCTCCACGTGGGAGAGGAAGTGTCCTTTTTGGGCTATCCCGAAGTCCTCCCCGGCACAGACGGCGCCTTCCCATTGCTGCGCAGCGGCAGGGTCGCCTCCTATCCCCTGGGCACCTCCCAGGCCCATGGCCGCTTTCTCATCAATTCGGACGTCTATCCCGGAGACAGCGGCGCCCCCGTCTTCATCAACGCCACCGGCACCCGCCCTGAACTCGTGGGCATGATCATCCAGCGCATCAGCCCCAAGGCCTCCGACTTTTCGCACTTCGCCGTCGCGGTGGATGCAGACGCGATCCGCCAGACCCTGGCCCTGGTCGAAGCCAGTGAGCACCACCTCGCCCCGGCCCCCTCCACCACGCCCAAACCTCCGCACTGATCCTTCCATTCCATGAACACGCTCAAAACCATCCTCGTCGCGGTGGATTTTTCCACCGGATCCCGCGCAGCCCTCGAACAGGCCTCACGCATCGCCCTTCTGCAGGGTGCCACCCTCCATGTGCTCCACGTGGTGGACTCGGCGGCGGTCGCCACCCTGGCCGCAAGCCGTGAGTCCAGCTACGAAAGCCAGGCCGCCAGCGCCACGGAAGGCGCACGCACCGCCCTCAATGCCTGGCTGGCGCAATCCGAGGTGCCTGCCGGTGTGGAAGCCACCATCGCTGTTGGCATCCCTCTGCATGAAATCCTTGAGCACGTCCGCCGTTTGCACGCAGACCTTTTGGTCGCCGGCATCGCAGGCACGGGTGAGACCGCTGCTGGCGTCGGCTCCATCTCCGGCAAGCTGGCCCGCAAGTCCCCTTCCCGCGTTCTGCTCGTCCGCTCCGGTCATGCCCATGCCTTTCAGAAGGTCGTCGCCTGCATCGATTTCTCAGAGACCTCTCGCGAAGTGGTGGCCGCAGCCCGTCGCATCGCCATCAAAGATTCCGCCAGCGTGGATTTCCTCCATGTGTGGCAGGAGCCATGGATCGTCCCCACCCGCGGCGCGTTTGTGGAATCAGTCTATCCCAGCCTCGTCTTCACCGAAAACGAGCGTCAGGCGCACATGAAAAATCTCCGCCAGGGGCTGCATGATTTCATTGGCCCGGCTGCGGAGGGCATCCACGCCACTGAAGTCCTCCACGAATCCATGAACTACGCCGGCGGCATCACCGCCCACGCGCTGGAATGCAAGGCCGACCTCATCATCATGGGCGGCAAGGGGCGCACCAATCTCCGCTACATGCTCATGGGCTCCACCGCAGAGCGCCTGCTCACCCGCCTGCCCTGCTCCATTCTCATCGTCAAACCAGCCTTGGAGGGCGTCGTCCCATGAAAACCATTGTCGCGCTTGTCGATCTCTCCACCCTCGCCGTCGAAGTCCTCAGGCAGGCCTCGTCGTTTGCCAGGGCCTTCAACAGCAAGGTCGTCGTCGTCCACATCGTCCCGAAACAGCCCACCGTCGTCGAGGACGGCCTGATCTGGTCCGTCGGAATGAAGAAACCCTCTCACGACCTCCTCCGCCGCAATTATGAAGTGCTGTTGGAAAAGGTCGCTGAACTCACCCAGGCCGGAGTGCAGGCCACCGTGCGGCAGATGGTGGATGCAGGCGTGGACGAGGTGCTCGCGGAAACCAGCAGTCTCCAGGCCGACCTCATCATCCTCGGCGCCCATCCACATAGCACACTCTACCACCTCCTCATAGGCAGCCTGGCGGATGATGTTTTGAAAAACGCCCGCTGCCCCGTGCTCGTCGTGCCGGAAGTGGAGTAGACCCCAAAGCCTTCCCCTCACCACCGCACAAGATCCGACCCAAAAACGCCACCGCACGCAGAGCCACCCGCCTCCTTGCATGGCACACTCCCCCTGCAATCTCAACCAACCACCACCATGATCGCCAAATTTGACATCGAATACGTCATCCACCCCCAGCACAACCAGCGTATGGACACCCATCGCACGGACGATCCCGTCGAGGCGGAGGACTTCCTCATGAACCTCCTCATCGTCGGCGCCCGCATTCACGCCATCAAGCATGAAGGCCTCGTGCTCGAAGCCGGGCAGGCAGACCGCATGCTCCGCGTCGCCGCAGAGCGCCTCGCCTCGCGCCTCCTCGGCAGGTCGCTCGATCTCGACTCCGCCCAGGTGAAGCACCGCTTCGGTTTTGCCGCCTGATTTCCCACCCTCTCTCCTCATGAAACTCATCGCATACATCGCCATCACCGCAGTCGTCGGCCTGACCAGTTGCATGCAGATGGAGCCGCCTCAGGAGGTGGATTTTGTGAGCCAGGTCAAGCCCCTCCTCGAGTCCCGCTGCCTGGAATGCCATCAGCACCAGTACGTCTGCGCCGGGTTGAATCTCGAAACCCGCAGCCTGGCGATGAAGGGCGGGCGCAGCGGCCCGGTGATCCTGCCGGGTTCTCCGCACCAAAGCCTGCTCTACAAAGTGCTGCTGCTGGGACATGAGAGCCCCGTGGCCATGCCTCCGACTCCGGACGGCCTGGAGCCTGAGGACCTGAAGCAGGTGCATGACTGGATCAAACAAGGCGCCAAATGGCCTGACAAGGTGCGTCTGGTGCCGCCGCAGGAATGGAAGACCAGTCAGTCCTGATCCGCCCATGGCCCGCAGATCCTTACCCTTGTCCAAGGTTTACGGCCTGCTGGAGCCCGGGCCCGTCGTTCTCGTGACCACGGCCCACCAGGACCGCCGCGATGTCATGACCATGTCCTGGCACATGATGCTGGAGTTTGAGCCGCCGCTGGTGGCCTGTGTCATGAGTGACCGCAATCATTCCTTTTGCCTGCTGAAGGCCAGCAGGGAATGCGTCATCAACATCCCCACCGTGGAACTGGCCGAGAAGGTGGTGGGCTGTGGCAATGCCTCCGGCGCAAAGACCGACAAGTTCAAACGCTTCGGTCTCACGCCCCTCCCCGCCAGCCAGGTGGGCGCACCGCTCATCGCCGAATGCCATGCCAGTCTGGAATGCCGCGTGGTGGACACACGCATGGTGTCAAAGTACGGCCTCTTTGTCCTCGAAGTCGTCCAGGCATGGATTGACCCCGCCGTAAAAAATCCCCGCACCCTCCACCATCGCGGCCATGGCCGCTTCATGGTCGCGGGAGAAACGATCAGGCTGAAATCCCGCATGAAGTAATACCAGGCATTTTTGAAAACAGGTCTGTATTCCCGCTGCGGCAGACAGGTTCTCACGCAGGCGAACAACGCGGCGCTCCGGCCGTAGGTTGGTCGTGTTTGGCGGCCAGGGCTTTCCGATGCTCTGTCCCGTCCTCCGCCAAACCGCCCGACTTCGAGGACGTACTTACTCCGTGGAGTTTGCAGCGCGCTGATGGACAGGCGGGCTTCGCCACGACCGTCCTACTGCACCTGCGGCTGCATGGCATTTTTCATCCAAGGAAGAATCTCTGCTGCTGATTCTGTGCAGACTTATTTTCAAAGGCGCATGAAGTAACCACCCGCACCCCGCATTTTTTTGCTGTGCTTTGGCGTCTCCCCCGCCACACTGCCGCACGCATGACTGACTACTCCCGCATGACCAAGGAAGAGCTGATCGAACGGCTCCAGCGCCTTGAAACCACCCCTCCCGTCGCGGACCTGCCCAAGGGCGTCCCCACCTCAGACTCGCACCTCGTCCCCGTCAAAGAGCTCATCGATCTCAAGGCCGCGCTCGATGCCCACTCCATCGTCGCCACCACCGACGCGCGCGGCATCATCACTTACGTGAACGACAAGTTCTGCGAGATCTCCAAATACTCCCGCGCAGAGCTCGTCGGCCAGGATCACCGCATCATCAATTCCGGCCATCATCCCAAGGAGTTCTTCCACGACCTCTGGAGCACCATCGGCCACGGCAAAACCTGGAAGGGCGAAATCCGCAACCGCGCCAAGGACGGCAGCATCTACTGGGTCCACACCACCATCTTCCCCTTCGTCGATGCCGCCGGCAAACCCCAGCAGTACATCGCCATCCGCACAGACATCACCCAGCGCAAACGCGATGAGGAAAGACTCGCCGAGCTCGCCCAGTCCCTCGCCGAAAAAAACAAGGAGCTTGAGGCCATCGTTTACGTCGCTTCTCATGATCTCCGCTCCCCCCTCGTCAATATCCAGGGCTTCAGCCGCGAGCTCACCCGCACCTGCGAAGGCCTGCAGAAAACCCTCGCCGCCTCGCCGGATGCCACCATCGACAAGACCGATCTCCGCCTCGCCATTGAGGAGGACATCCCCGAGTCCCTCGGCTTCATCCAGGCCGGTGTCTCCAAGATCGACTCCCTGCTCAAAGGCCTCCTGCGCTTCTCACGCCTCGGCCGCGCCGCCCTCACCGTCGAGCCCCTCTCCATGCAGGAGATGCTCCAGCAGATCGCCCACGCCATGGAGTTCCAGGTTCAGCAGGCCGGCGCCCGGCTGGACATCGGCGCTCTTCCAGACTGCATCGGCGATGCCACCCAGATCAATCAGGTCTTCTCCAACCTCCTCGACAACGCCATCAAATACCTCGACCCCGCGCGCCCCGGCCACATCACCGTCAGCGGCCGCATCGAAGGCGCACAGGTCGTTTACGAAGTGAAGGACAACGGCATCGGCATCGCCCCCGCACATCAGCAGAAGGCCTTCGAAATCTTCCACCGCCTGAACCCCGCGCACAGCTCCGGCGAAGGCCTCGGCCTCACCATCGCCCAGCGCATTCTGGAACGCCTCGACGGCAGGATCTGGGTCGAATCCGTCACCGGCCAGGGCAGCACTTTCTTTGTCAGCTTGCCAGCCATCAAAAACCCATCTAAAAAATGAGCCCCATGACTCAGGAAGTAGTGATCATCATCGCGGAGGATGACGCCGGCCACGCCCGGCTCATCGAGAAAAACCTTGGCCGCGTCGGTCTTCACAATCCCATCCAGCGTTTTGAAAACGGTCAGGACGTCCTCGACTTCCTCTTCCGCCGCGGCCCCGGCCTGCACCGCAAGAGTGACACCGCCTACCTCCTCCTGCTGGACATCCGCATGCCCAAGGTGGACGGCGTCGAAGCCCTCCGCCAGATCAAGGAAGACGCCTCCCTGCGCAAGCTCCCCGTCATCATGCTCACCACCACGGATGACCCCCGCGAAATCGAGCGCTGCCACCTTCTCGGCTGCAACAGCTACATCGTCAAACCCGTGGACTACGACAAGTTTGCCGAGGCCATCAAGCAGCTCGGCATGTACGTCTCCCTCGTCCAGGTCCCCGAGATCAACGGCAAGCCCTGACCTCTTCTCATGGCCGCCTCTCCCGCCCCTCTCACCATCCTCGTCGTGGATGATGATCCGGGACTGACACGCCTCATCGAGCGCGCCCTCCGCCGCGATGGTTTTCACACTGCCGCCGTCGGCTCCGGGCAGGAGGCCACTCAATGGCTCCGGCAGCACCGCGCAGACCTCCTCCTGCTCGATCTCAAGCTCCCCGACATGGAAGGCCCCGCCCTCATTGAGTCCATGCTCTCCATGGGCCGCTCCGTCCCCTTCATCATCATCACCGGTCAGGGTGACGAACGCGTCGCCGTGGACATGATGAAGCGCGGCGCGCTCGACTACCTCGTCAAGGATGTGAACTTCATCGAGTTCGTCCCCACCGTCGTCCGCCGCGCCCTCTCCCAGCTCGACCAGAAACAACGCCTCGCCGCCTCCGAAGCCGACCGCCAGCGTCTGGAGCAGGAGATCCTTCAGATCAGCGAGCGCGAGCAGCAGCGCATCGGCCGGGATCTCCATGATGATCTCGGCCAGCAGCTCGCCGGGCTCAGCATCATGGCCACCATGCTCGGTCGCAGCCTCGCCAGCCGCGCCGCGCCTGAAGTCGCCGCCGCCACCCAGATCTCCGAGATCCTGAAAAAAACCGTCGCCATGACGCGCAGCCTCGCCCGTGGCCTCCATCCTGTCGCTGCGGAGCCGGACGGCCTCATGTCCGCCCTCCATGATCTCGCCGCACGCACCACCAGCCTGTTCCAGATCGACTGCCAGTTTGAAAGCGCGCCTTCCGTCCAGCTTGACGACAACACCGCCGCCACCCATCTCTACCGCATCGCGCAGGAGGCCGTCAGCAATGCCGTCAAGCACGGCCACGCACAGCACGTCCGCATCAGCCTCTCCGCCACGGCGGAAGCCCTCACCCTCGCAGTCAAAGATGACGGCTGCGGCATTTCCACGCCCGATCCCCACCAGCAGGGCATGGGTCTCCGCATCATGCATTACCGCGCCGGCATGATCGGTGCCGCCCTCCGCATTGAAAAGCAGCCCTCCGGCGGCACCCGCGTCTCCTGCACCCTCCCCCGCCCCCCGGACTCCCCTCCCGCAGCCTAGGCGGTGTTTGAAAACCCTCATCGGCCGTATTGAAGCCAGTCGATGACGGCAGCAAACTCGATGAGGGAGAGGAAATGTGCGGCGAGTTTGTCTCGCCGGGTGCTGGCGCAAGCCCAACGCTTC
>JAFLEI010000047.1 GCA_017301975.1 Verrucomicrobiota bacterium | reverse complement strand
ACACCATTTTTTTGAGCCGCTTTTTGAGCGGCTCCCACCATGCAAAGCGTTGTGTTTTCATCGGTTTTCTCTCATGCCACAAACACGCTCCCTGGGCAATTGGGAGGTTTTCAAACACTGCCTAGGACTTTACGATCACGACAAAACCGGTTGATCTCTCACCATGAGCACCATCACCGCCATCTTTGATCCTGCGCCGGACGGCACGCTGCACCTGCCGCTGCCTGCGGTATGGCGCAAGCTGCCCATCCGCGTGAAAGCAGAGTTGGAACCCGTGACGCAACCGCCTCAAACTCCGGTTCATGCGAACCTCAGAGGCTTTGGCTGCCTGAAGGGGAAGATTTCGATGGCGGCGGATTTCGGCTACCGGGTGCCTTAAACAGCAGAATCTCCAGAATTCCAGAGCCCTCCAGAGGACCTGAGCATTGACTCGCTCCGTTTACCCTCTGGATGTCTGCCTCATATGCGCCCCGGTTTCAAAACGCGGAAGCGCTCGCAATGCCTTTCGAACTTCCATTACAAGCTGAAAGCCTCAGCTCTCCCGAATCTTCCCGGCCAGCGTGTCCAGCGTGCGCTTGAAGTCATTCGAGCCCGTGATCAGGTTGGTGACGACCTTGCAGGCGTGGATGACGGTGCCGTGGTCACGACCGCCGAATTCATCGCCAATCTGCACCAGTGGCAGCTTGGTGAGGGTGCGAGTCAGATACATGGCCACCTGACGGGCTTCAGCGATGTTTTTGGGACGACGCGGCCCTGTGAGGTCGCTTACTCGCAGATCGTAATGCGTGGCAATGATGCGTTGGATGCGGTCAACAGTAACGGTTTTCGACGGATCTTCATCGATCACATCATGCAGCATCGTCGCGAGCGCAGACTCCGTGGGAACAGTGCCTTCGAGCGAGACATGCGCGGCGACTCGCATGAGCGCGCCTTCCAGCTTGCGCACGTTCACACGGATGCGCTGCGCCATGAAATCGAGGATCCATGGATCGAGAGAGACATTGAAGTCGCTCTGCTTGCGGCGCAGGATGGCGATGCGAGTTTCAAAATCCGGCACCTGGATCTGCGTGGCAAGGCCCCATTCGAAGCGTGACACGAGACGGGCTTCGAGATTTTTGATCTCGCTCGGCGGGCGGTCGCTGGCGAGGACGATCTGCTTCGCGTTGTTGAAGAGCTCGTTGAAGGTGTGGAAGAACTCCTCCTGCGTGCTGTCCTTGCCTTCGAAAAATTGCACATCGTCGATGAGCAGCACATCCACCTTGCGGTATTTTTGGCGGAACTGGCTGAAGGTCTGACGCTTGATGGCGTCCACAAACTCGTTGGTGAACTGCTCGGAGGTGACGTAGCGGACGTTCGCACGTGGTTTGCGCGCCAGTACTTCCTGGCCGATGGCCTGCAGGAGATGCGTCTTGCCCAGACCTGTGGCACCGTAGAAGAACAACGGATTGTAGATGCGGCCCGGCTTTTCAGCCACCGCCTTGGCCACGGCCACGGAATAGCTGCTGTTGGGGCCGATGACGTAGCTGTCGAAGTTGAACTTGGCGTTGAGACCTGCCTCACTGAAGAAGCGGATAGGCGCCTGGTCAGCAGCGTTGACACGCGCCGCCTTGAGCTCGGGCATGGGCGCGTAGGAAACAGGGGTCGGTTCCGTCGCGACGTGGAATTCAATGATTGCAGGCACCCCGGTGACTTCAGCCACTGCATCCGTCACGGCGACTGTGTGGTTGCTCTCGATCCAGAGCTGATGGATCGGATTCGGAACCGTGATGATGAACCTGCCATCATCCGCAAGGCGCGCGGAGGTGCCGCTGAAGCAGCGCTGAAAATTGTCGCCTCCGAGGCGTTTCACCAAAACTTCGCACACCTGGTCCCAAACGGTGGGGACAGGTGTGAACAGCTCGGTGTTTGCATGTGGTGCCGATCCATTGAGGGAAGTGTGATTCGAGTTTTCATCGTTGCGCGCCATGATGAGTTTTTCTGGGAGATGAGGTCGGGATTAGGTTGAGAAGAGGTGTCGGAAGGAATTCAGATGGGAGTAATCAGGAGGCCATTGAATATCTTTTTAAACGACGATGCTTTGTATGTCGAAACCGGCACATGAAACAAGCTCTTCTTCTATATATTTTTTGAAGTTTCCATCTCACCGAACAAAACATTCAAAATTAATTTGCGTTGAATTGTGAACATCCATTCAAACTGAAGCGAACAAGCTGTGAACAGTCTGCGAACAGCTGTGAGCAATCATAATAGGCACGCAAAATGCGTGCCCGACCTCGTGCGGGAAAACTCGTTCCCGAATTCGTCCGCTGGCATCAATGGGCCTGCTTCACATGCTCGCCGAGCACATCATGACCAAAGTCACCATCAAAGCTGCGCCAGACGCTGTGCACATGATTGGCGTCGTTCTGCGTGTTGTCGTACTCAAGCAGGAAGCTTTTGCCCTGCACACGGTAATAGTGCGGCTCACCGCGCTCCTTGCCACCGGCCCAGGCGAAATGAATCGGGCCGCCTTCCTTGAATTCAGCGCGTGCTGCCTCAGCGATCTCCGGACGCAGGCGGTCAATGTACTCGGCGATGATGCGGGAGAGCAGTTCCTTCTGCTTCCCATTGAGTTCGGAATCTGCAATGCCGGCAGGTGACAGCGGGCTCACCTTGTGCTCGGCGGCGGTGATCATTTCCTTGGGCGCTTCCGTGGCGATGAAGGCCGTCTTGAACTGCTCAGGGGTGAGTGACTTGACCAGTTCACGGCCCAGTTCTTCTTCCACACCGAGCACACGCAGACCGGTGAGAGGTCCCTGTCGGATTTCCCCCGGGTTGGTGCCCATGAATGACGGAGTGGCACGGATCATCTGGCCGTCTTTGAGGGTGAAATTCAAGGACAGGTGATGGCCTTCGACACGCCAGCCCCAGGCGCCTTTGTCGGAAGGTTCACCGAAAATGGACACAAAGTATTTTTCAGGGTCACGCTTCTCGCGCGCGGCGGCACGCTTGGACTCGTCCGCGCCTTCCATTTGATAAAGCACTTCTTCAAGGCTCATGATCGTCACCGCCTTGGCGGATCCGCGAAAGCTGAGGCCCGTGTTCAGCAGGGCGTGGGCCAGCAGGCGCTGCTGCGGCGTCATCTCCTTCAGAGGCAGCCCCTTGCGCTCACGCGGGATGAAGTGCCAGTTTTCACGCTCCTCGGCGGCAAACTCGAAGGTTGCCTTCGCCTTTTGCTCCGGTGTCAGCGCGGCCAGGAAAACCTTGGCAATGGCGGACATCTGCGTACCCGCATCGTGCGCACCGGCCGTGCGCGGAGTGAAGCTGGAGCAGGCAAGGCAGATGCCAAGAAGTGAAACGGAGAGGCGCTGGGCGAGGTGCATGGTGATGAAGTGAATCGTCGTGAATGGTTGGCGGGGCAAGTCGAACGCTCCTTCGAGCAGCGGTTTGTCACTCATTGTCATCAATTTTCACGTTGCGAGCGCCGAGACGTTGACACTTTCCTGCGTGAGGTTGTAGTCTCATGATTATCGTAAAATACCGTCTTCACGCACCACCCGCCAAGCAGATCCGAATTCATGTACTCCAATGAAGCATACCTCCTCGAACAGCTCCTGGAAACCGGCCAGCTGTCCGAGCGTGACATCCAGCACGCAAAAACAGGCCTGAAACCTGGAGAGAGCACCGTCGCAGTTCTGGTCAAGTCTGGCACCGTCTCAGACGAACAGATCGCACGCACCGTCGCCGTCAGCTCCGGCATGGAGTATGTGGATCTGAACGGGTTTGAAGCCCATCCCGGGCTCAAGGCCCTCGTGCCTCTGGATGTGGCCCAGAAGTACAAAATCGCCCCGCTGGGGATGAACGGCAGCACCCTTCAGGTTGCGGTGGCCGATCCGTTTGACTTTGAAACCCTGGATGCCCTGCCCCACGTCCTGCAGCCGGACATCGAGTACTACTGCTCCACCCCGTCACTGATCAGGACCGTGCAGTCGAACATTTATGGCAATGACGCCATTCTGGGCATCACCACCAAGGGCGGTGATCCCGGCGTTTCCTCTGACGCAGACGCCCCGGTCATCAAGCTGGTGCAGAACATGCTCATGGAAGCCTTCAAGCAAAAGGCCTCTGATATTCATGTGGAGCCGCTGGAGAAGGACATCCGCATCCGCTACCGCATGGACGGTGTCCTCGTGGACGTGGAGCATCATCCCAAACGCCTCCATTCCGCGATCATCGGTCGTCTCAAAATCATGACCGGCTCCATGCAGCTGGATGAAAAGCGCATCCCGCAGGACGGCCGCATCCAGATGAACTTCAATGACAAGGAGATCGACATGCGTGTGTCGATCATCCCCACCAACAACGGCGAAAGCGTCGTCATGCGTGTGCTCGACAAGAGCAGCCTGAAGCTCGGCCTTGTGGACCTGGGATTCCTCAGCGATGACCAGGCCTCCTTTGAGCAGCTCATCACCCTGCCAGACGGCATCATCCTCGTGACCGGCCCGACGGGCTCAGGCAAAACGACCACCCTTTACGCCTGCCTCAACTTCATCAACCGGCCTGACCGCAAGATCATCACTGTGGAAGACCCGGTCGAATACGAACTCGCGGGGATCAATCAGGTCATGGTGAAGGAAGATGTCGGCATGACCTTCGCCGCGGCGCTGCGCGCCATGCTCCGTCAGGCGCCCAACATCATTATGCTGGGGGAAATTCGTGACTTGGAAACGGCCTCCATCGCCATCCAGGCCTCACTCACAGGTCACTTGGTCTTTAGTACGCTGCACACCAACGATGCGCCGAGCGCCGTGGCACGTCTCACCGACATCGGCGTCAAGCCCTTCCTCACCGCCTCCGCCGTGCGCGCCATCGAGGCCCAGCGCCTTGTCCGCAAGCTCTGCCCTGACTGCAAGCAGCCCGGCACGCTTTCCAACCACGAGTTGCGCTCCCTCGGCCTCGAAGCCGCCCAGATGGCGGAGTCCACCATCATGAACGCCGTCGGCTGCTCCAAATGCCGCCAGCGCGGATTCCGCGGTCGTATGTCCATCGTCGAGATCTTCAAGATCGACGATGAAGTGCGCGGCATGATCAACCAGCAGCTCACCACCCCGCAGCTGCGCAAACGCGCACGCGAACTGGGCATGCGCACCCTCCGCGAAGACGGCATCCGCAAGGTGCTCTCCGGCATGACCACCGCCGAAGAAGTGATCGAGGCCACCATGGCCGACGCCGACTGATCTTCACACCTCGACTTACAAAACGAACTTCATTTCTTACAGACGACTATGACTCCCCATAATGTGGTAGAGATGCTCAAAAGCCGGGGCGTGATCGACAAAGGTCTCGCCTATGACATCGAGCAGGATTCCGTGCAAAACGGCAAGGACATTGTCCAGGTGCTGCTGTCGTACGGCATTTACACCAACGAGGATGAATTCTGGGCCCAGGTGGCGGATGAACTCGGCGCAGACCATTTCGATCTCGACAATTTTGAGCCCCCTCCCTCTGTCGTGGCATTGATCCCGGCGGGCATGGCCCGCTTGTACGGCGCGTTTCCCATCACCCTGGATGGCCAGGGCCTCCACGTCGCCTTCACGGATCCGCTCAATCCCCAGCTCGTCGAAGATCTCCGTTTCGGCCTCGAAAAAACGATCGTCCCTGTCGTCGCACGCCGCAGCCAGGTGCTGACCTTGATCGAGAAGTTTTATGGCGCCGGCGCCCCCAGCATCGACGAAATTTTTGGCCAGCTCGGCAAGGCCGGCAAAGAAGGCGTCACTGCCGAGGCTGAGGCAAATTCCGCCCCCATTGTCAAATTCGTCGATCTCGTGATGCAGCAGGCCATCAAGGAGCGTGCGAGCGACATTCACTTTGAGCCCTTTGAGCGTGAATTCAAAATCCGCTACCGTGTGGACGGTGCGCTCTATGAGATGGCGCCGCCGCCCATTCACCTGGCGACCTCGATCATCTCCCGCATCAAGGTCATGTCGAACATGAACATCGCCGAGCGCCGCATTCCGCAGGACGGACGCATCATGACCAATGTCGGCGGCAAGCCGGTGGACATGCGCGTCAACTCCCTGCCCACGCAGCATGGCGAGTCCGTGGTGCTTCGCGTTCTTGACCGCTCCTCCATCAACATCGAGCTCGATGCGCTGGGCATGCAGCCGTTCCTGCAAGACTACATCGTCGAGACCATCCACAAGCCCAACGGCATCTTCATCGTCACCGGTCCGACCGGGGCCGGCAAGACCACCACACTCTACGCCTGCCTGCGGCGCATCAATACCATCGACTGCAAGCTGATCACCGCTGAAGATCCGGTGGAATACGAGCTGGATGGCGTCATGCAGGTGCCAATCAACGAGGCCGTCGGCCTGACCTTTGCCAAGGCCCTGCGTTCCTTCCTGCGTCAGGATCCTGACCGCATCATGGTGGGAGAAATGCGTGACCTTGAGACCGCCCAGATTGCCATCCAGGCCTCGCTCACGGGTCACTTGGTGCTCAGCACCCTGCACACCAACGACTCCGCCGGCGCCGTCACACGTCTCGTGGACATGGGCGTGGAGCCCTTCCTCGTCTCAGCCACGCTGGAGGGCGTGCTCGCCCAGCGCCTTCTGCGTACGATCTGCAAGAGCTGCCGCTCCCCCTATGAGCCGAGCCTGAGCATTCTCAACCAGCTTGGCCTCACGCCGGAGGATCTCGGCGGGAAGCATTTCTACACCGGCTCGGGCTGCTCCGTGTGCGGCAACAGTGGTTACAAAGGCCGTAAAGGGCTCTATGAACTGCTGGATGTCACCGACCCCATCCGCGAACTCATCACCGGTCGCGCCCCCTCCATCGTGCTCAAGCAGAAAGCCATTGAGCTTGGCATGGTCACCCTTCGCGAAGACGGATTGCGCAGCATTTATGATGGCGCGACGACCATTGAGGAAGTCCTGAAATACACCTGATGACTCAACGCCTGCCGGCACGACGGTTCGAGTGCATTCCCTGTACATTATTTGATGGACAGAACGCCCGCCGTCCCGGTATTCTAAAATTACCCTGAACTAACGCCGCCACGATACGCCCCTATGCCCACGTTTCATTACATCGCCCTGGATCAGAACGGACAGGAAACCGCCGGAGATCTTGACGCTGCCTCCGAGGCAGATGCCATCAATCAACTGCGCCAGTCCGGCCTCTATCCAACGAGCGTCGCCGCCGAAGGCCAGGGACAGGCTGCCGCCATCAAAAAACGCGTCAAATCCACATCCAAGGGCAAGACGAAGACAGTCAAAGTCGGCGCGAATGCCAAGGTCAAGAGCAAGAGCCTGATGATTTTCACCCGCCAGCTTGCGACGCTCATCGATTCAGGACTCCCCCTGCTCCGCGGCCTTACAGTGCTGGGCCGCCAGGAGCCCAATCTGATCATGAAGGGGACGATCAACACGCTCGCGGACAACGTGCAGACCGGCAGCACCTTCTCCGAAAGCCTTCAGCAGTACCCGCGCATCTTCAACAAGCTCTACATCAACATGGTGAAGGCAGGCGAACTCGGCGGTGTGCTTGAACTCGTCCTCAACCGTCTGGCAGAGTATCAGGAGAAGGCCCAGAAGCTTAAAAACAAGATCGTCGCGGCGATGGTTTACCCCATCATCGTCATGTTCATCGCCGCCGCCATCATGGTCTTCCTCATGATGGTCATCGTTCCGCGCTTTGAAGTCATCTTTGAAGACATGCTCGGCAGCAAGGACAAGCTCCCGGAGCTGACCAAATGGGTCATCGGTTTCAGCCGCAACATGTTTGAGTACAAATGGATCCTGCTGAGCATCATTGTGGCATCCGTGGTGGGCTGGCGTGTCCTTGCCGCAACCAAAGGCGGACGCCGCTGGATTGACCGCACCAAGCTCAAGCTCCCCCTCTTCGGCGATGTGCAGCGCAAAACCGCCATCTCCCGCTTCACCCGCACTCTTGGAACTCTGGTCACCTCCGGCGTGCCCATCCTGCAGGCTTTGAACATCACCCGTGACACCGCCGGCAACACAATCGTTTCCGACGCCATCACCAAGGTGCATGATGCCGTCAAAGAAGGGGAGTCCATGGTGGCCCCTCTTGAATCCAGCGGAGTCTTCCCGCCCATGGTGATCTCCATGGTCGATGTGGGCGAAGAAACCGGCCAGCTTCCCGAAATGTTGCTGAAAATCGCCGACGTGTATGAGGACGAAGTGGACAATTCTGTCTCCGCCCTCACCTCCATGCTGGAGCCTCTGATGATCGTCGTCCTCGCCCTGGTCGTGGGTGTGATCGTCATGGCCCTCTTCCTCCCGCTCATCGACGTGATCAAAAACCTCAGCGGCGGCGCTGGCGGCTAAGGCCTCCCTTGCCCTCCCCCGACAACCAACCAACCTCTGGAGTCATGAAATCAACCCACTTCGCATTCCATTCACGCAAGCGCGCCTTCACCTTGGTGGAGATGCTCATCGTAGTCACCATCATCTCGATGCTCGCCGCCCTGACCCTGGGCGGTTACACCTTCGCCATGCGCTCCTCCAAACGCCGCCTGACCACCGGCACCTTCGAGGCGATCAAACTCGCCCTCGAACGTTACAATACGGAATTCGGTGAATACCCGCAGGCGGCCAACAGCAATCAGATGGTTCAGTTCCCTCCTGGCGTGGCGACGTATGACACCTCCGGAGCTGCATGCCTCTATCAGGCGCTGACCGGTGACGGTTTTGACCAGATCAAAGGCGTGACTTCGTCAGGCACTGGTGGAGGAGGCTCTGGCGGCTCATCGGACGGAAAAGTGGAAGGCATCGCCGAGCTCAAAAACAAGATGCTCACCGAAATCCCCCAGACTATTTACACGCGAAAGGGCTCCTCGTTCATTCTCATCGATGGCTTTGGCCACCCGTTCCAATACATCAAAGCCGCGATCCCCACCACCGCGACGGGTGCCAACAACAACAATAACAACAACACCACTCCGATCACCATCAACTCGACGTATGACCTCTGGTCCTACTCAGAAGATGAGGTGAACACCACCAAGCAGAGCATCAACAGCCTGACGGACCCGACCGTGTCGGTGAAGTGGATCAAAAACTGGTAAACTCAGACGGCGGACGTCCCTGAAATCGACATGGGCTGCGTGTCTTCGGGCAAAGTCTGACAAAGTATGCCCATCGGTCTTGCCATCGCTTCCATTCTGGCGCTGTTTGTCAGCTTCTGGGCACTGAACATTGCACGGGACCCAAGCGTCTGGCGGCTCTGGTGGATGGATCTGCTGGGCGTGCTCGATGTGGATTCAAACCGGGAGCAGCGCCGGCGCCATGAGCGCCAGATGTCGTTCATTTGTTTCACCTTGTTCCTCCTGCTCCTGGCCACCGGCCTCAGCGGTGCCTTCTGGACGGTGGATCTGGTGAGGAGTTACAAGCGTGGCAAGACACGCTCTGAACGCTCCAAGGAAAGCTCCAATCGGGAGATCGAGAGGGTCAAAAGCCAGCCCCAGAGCATCGCCCGCTGAGATGCGCCGCCTTGCAAGGGGTGGATTTTGGTTTGCACGCGGCCTGCATCGCTGCGAAGAAACGTCTCATTCCACCCTCGATCCTATGAACCGCCAGGAAAACCTTGAAGCCCTCTTTCGCAACGGCAAGACCGTCATTCTCCCCATCGACCACGGTTGCGCCATCCCTGTGCCCGGTCTGGAAAATCCCTTTCAGCTCATCGACCAGGTCAATGAATTCGTTGATGGCTACGTCATGAACCTCGGGGTCGCCCTGCGCGCGGCAGACAGCCTCGCCGGCAAGGGCATCATCCTGCGCACCGACGTCTATAACACCCGCACCACCGGCGAAGGCGCCGGCAGCATCGGCGTCTTCGGCGTCGAGGAGGCGGAAATGGTCGGCGCCAACGCCGTCATGAACATGCTCTACCCCTTCTCCGCCTGTGAGAAGGCCAACTTCCAGGAGTGCGCGGACCTGATCCGCCTCAGCCTCGATACAGACATCCCCGTCATCCTTGAGTCCCTGCCCTACGCCCTCGGCGCTCCGGAAAAATACACCGTGGAAAATGTCAGCTTCGCCGTCCGGCTCGCGGCCGAACTCGGCTCTGACGTCGTGAAGACCCCCTTCCCGACCAACGGCACCGTGGAGGACTTCCGCCGCATCGTGGGCCAGAGCTTCGTCCCGGTCATCATCCTCGGCGGTGCCGCCATGGGCGACGACGCAGGCCTCTTGAAAATGGTTGAGGATGCCATGGACGCCGGAGCCGCTGGCATTGCCATCGGTCGCAATGTGTGGCAGCACAAAAATCCCGCAGCCATCGCCCGCAGCCTTGCGGCAGTGGTGCATGAAGATGCCTCTGCCCTCGAAGCCCTCGCGCTGCTGAAAGAACCCGTCCGCTGAGGCAGTTTCGTTTTCACCGCCATGAAACGACTGCTTCTCGCCGCAAGCCTCTTCACCGCCTGCTCTCTTCACGCCCAGCAGCTTCAATCGTTCGAGATCAAAGCCGACGACTGGGCCGAAGGCGAGCCGCCGAAGGAAGTTTTCGTCGTTGATGGCACCATCAAAATCGCCGCACGCGATGGCAACAAGGCCATCGTGATCGATCCCAATCCAATCACCGATGCCAGCGCCCAGCTCGCCGTCTCCGCCGCTGGCAATGCCAGCATCGAGGCCCGCATCCTGGCCATCAAGCGCGGCCGCAGCACGCCCCGCTTCGGCGTCAGCGTTCATGGCATGAGCGGCCACCGCCTCATCGTCAATCCCGCCAAAAAGTCCCTCGATCTCATCAAGGGCACCGACACGCTGGCCTCCGCCCCCTTCCCCTGGACCAGCGAAGTGTGGGTGAAGGTCAAACTCGAAGCCAAAAAGGCCGAGGGCGACGCCTGGACCATCACCGGCAAAGCCTGGCCTGCCGATGCAGCAGAGCCCGCAGAGCCCCTCATCAAGCACGCGGAAAAAAACCTCAAAGGCCAGGGCAAATGCGCCATCTGGGCCACGCCCTTCTCAGGCGAGCCCGTGTTCTTTGACGACATCAAAATCAGCGTCGAGGCAGCCGCTCCCGCTCCTTGATCTCAGGGGGCAGGCGGTGGCTTGACCGTCGTGCTTTCAGGCAGGGAGGCCTTCGCCTCTTTGCCGCTGAGCGTTTCAAACTTCGTCAGCCGCGCAAACATGAACCCCACAAAGACACTGGCATTCATCTCGATGGGAATGCGCAGCTCATCATCGGAGACCCAGATCGTGGCCGTCTTCATCTTTTTGTAGGCGCTCAGTGCCAGCGTCGTGCGGTCGATCTTCCGAATCTGCAGCCCCAGCTTGATGCAGGGCCGCTTTTCCCCGCCATACACAATGGTCTCACGCCCCAGCACCTCAAAGGTGGTCAGATAAGGCGTGTCCCAGGGCTGCACCACGCGCGTGATTTTCTGCCCGTCCTTCAGTTCCAGACTGCGCACATAGAGGATCACAGAGAGAATGTCATCCATGGGGCCATAGGGGCACACGGCGGTCGATTGGCCCGGCGTGCCCTTCACCGGCTCCACATGCGTCTCGGTGATGACTCGATGCCTCTCAAATGACACCCGGTAGCGGCAGGTTTCGGCGCTGTCCGTTTCGCGGTGCTGCAGATAGTGCGCCCGTAGATCGCCACGATGCATGATGGAGGTCATCTCACAATCGTACTTCCAAAGCGTGCGCGCCAGGCCTGTGCTCGCAGCGGTGGCATCGGCACGCCAGAAATTTCCAGCCTCACGCACCGTCAGCGTGGCCTGCCCGGCCGTCATCACATGGCTCCAGCCGATGTCAAAAGTCAGCTTGCAGGGCGGGACCTTCCTGTGGGTTCCGGCAGTACCTGGCGTGAGCTCTTTGACCCATTCCGGCGTCTGGGCGCAGGTCAGAGATTGGCCCAGCACACCAAGGAGGATGAGGAGCGGAAAGCGCATGCGCCCAGTATTCACTCAATTTTCCCTTTTGCCAGTCCGCGTCTTTTCCGCCACAGTCCCTCCATCATGCACGACCCAAGAATCGACGCCCTCTCACGCCAGCTCGTCCGCTACTCCACCAAGGTTAAAAAAGGCGACCTCGTCTGGATCGATCTCTTCGACGTGCCGAACACCGTGGGCCAGAGCCTCATCCGCGAAGTCGTCGCCGTCGGCGGCCTGCCCATGGTCCGCATCAATGACGCCGTGCTCACCCGCGAGCAGATGATTCATGCCAGCGAGAAGCAGTATGACATCATCGCGGAAAACAACCTCGCCCTCATGAAGCAGACCGACTGCTACATCGCCGTGCGCGGCAGCCACAACATCACCGAAGCCGCCGACGTGCCGCCCGAACAAATGAAGATGGTCATGGCCAAGCTGCGCCCCGTGCAGAACGAGCGCGTGAACAACAGCCGCTGGGTCGTCCTGCGCTGGCCCACCGCCTCCATGGCCCAGCAGGCCGGCATGAGCACTCAGGCCTTTGAAGACTTCTTCTTCCGCGTCTGCCTGCTCGACTACGCCGCCCTCCTCCCCGCCATGAAGGCGCTGAAGCAGCTCATGGACAAGACCAAGCACGTCCACATCACCGGCCCGGGCACCGACCTGAACTTCAGCCTCAAAGGCCTCAAGGCCATCGCCTGCGGCGGCAACCACAACATCCCCGACGGCGAAGTCTTCAGTGCCCCCGTCAAAGACAGCGTCGAAGGCGTCATCAGCTACAACGCACCCACCATCTACCAGGGCATCGCTTTTGACACGGTGAAGCTCGAATTCAACAAGGGCAAAATCGTCAACGCCACCGCCAACAACACGCCCGCCATCAACAAGATTCTCGACAGCGACGAAGGCGCCCGCTACATCGGCGAATTCGCCATTGGCTTTAACCGCGAGATCAAGGAGCCCATGCGCGACATCCTCTTTGACGAAAAGATCGCCGGCAGCTTCCACTTCACCCCCGGCCAGGCCTACGAAGGCGTCGCCGACAACGGCAACCGCAGCCAGGTCCACTGGGACCTCGTCAACATTCAGCGCCCCGAATACGGCGGTGGTGAAATCCACTTCGACGGCAAGCTCATCCGCAAAGACGGCAAGTTCCTCCTGCCCGAGCTGAAGCCGTTGAATTACTAAAAGTTGTCCAGTTGCGCCGCAACTGGAGTTCCTTCTGACCAGTTGCCGCGCAACTGGTCAGCTTCAATTCAAGCCACCGGCGGCTGATAATTCAGCAGCTCAATCTCCACCGCATGCTTCCGCTCCGGCAGCAGCTCCACCAGGCTGATGCTGCCGTACTCGATGTTGAAAAACGCCATGTGCTTCAGCGGCATCTGCAGCAGCAGCGCGATCATCACGCGAATGATGCCGCCATGGCAAAAGATCGCCACCTTCTGGTGCGGGTGCGCCCGGATGATCTGCAGCAGACACTCCTGCACCCGTGCCATCAGGCTGTCGATGCTCTCGCCATTCGCGATCCCGTTGTTCTCGATGATCTCCAGCCAGTCAAACGCGCTCGCGTTGAAGTTCGTCTGCACCTCATCCCAGCGGCTCCCGGTCCAGTCGCCGAAATCGATCTCCATCAGTCCCGGCATCAGCTCCGGCTCCAGGCCGCTCTGCTTCGCCAGCGGTGCCAGCGTCTGCTGCACGCGCAGCATCGGGCTGGCATAGATCGCCTCCAGCTTCGTGTCCTTCAGCCACGTCGCCACCGCCTCCCCCATGCGCACCCCCAGCGGCGACAAACCCATGTCAATCCGCGAGCCCCCAAACACCTTGTGATACTTCTCCTCCACCTCGCCATGGCGAATGAGATAGATCTGCATGGGATGATTCGGAAGATGGGATTTCATCATCTGTTTATGATGCAGTCCGCAGGTGGCCGCAAGATGGGAAACGCAGAACACGGGGCCAGGGCAGCTAATAGCTATGCAACAACAGCATCAGCATGGAAATATGGCGAATCAGAATGACGTTTTATCTTGAAGCATGCTACGCTTTTCGAGTAAATCTCATACGATTCCATTTAATCGCCTCATGAAAACATTACTTCCACTCCTCAGCCTGCTTCTTACCGCTTTGCCAGCCATGGCTCAGTCTGGGTCGACTCAGTCTCAGCCAGCCCAGTCTCAGTCTCACTTCCAAGTCGATCTGGTCAGTTCTTCCACGGCGAGCGTCTTTGTCGATGGTGCTTGGCTTAACGGAACGGAAGCCATTGAGGCCAAGGTTTCGGCCAGTCCCGCCTCCCCAGCAGAAGGAGTTGATATCAAAGCCTACTTTTATTCCGCCGATGGAAAATTGATCTTCACCGCAGGCAAACCTTCCAGTGTGAACGCAGGCAATGGCGGGACGATTCCACGGCCCACCACCTACGAAGCTGGCAAAAAATACAGCTTTTACTTTGGAATCCCACAGGCCATCAAAAAGGGTGCTGGCAAATGGAAGCGTGTGATCGTGGTGTTTGGCCAGGGAGAGCAAAGGGCGGCAAAGATTTATCCGAAGGACGATCTCCAGAAGTTTGATTTCCCGGAAAAGAAAATGGTCAAATAACAATGTCCGCCATTGAGCAGCCGTTGCAAAGGCCACCTGCCCGCCTGAAAAGCAGACAGCCGGGCATTTGTTAAACAAATGCCCGGCTGTCGTGCTTTGAATGGGCTTTACACCGTCCCAAAAATCGTCTTGCCAGTGCTCAGCAGGTCGTTGCAGGCTTCCTTCATGCGGTCGCAGAGGCCCTGTTCGCCCTTCTTGAGGTAGCTGCGTGGGTCGTAGGTCTTCTTGTCGCCCACTTCGCCGTCGATCTTGAGGACGCCTGCGTAGTTCTTCATCATGTGGTCCACGATCGGACGGGTGAAGGCATACTGGGTGTCGGTGTCGATGTTCATCTTCACCACGCCGTAGCCGAGGGTTTCGCGGATTTCTTCAAGGAGGGAGCCGGAACCGCCGTGGAAGACGAGGTCCATCTCAGCCTTGGCACCGTGCTTGGCGGTCACTGCGGCCTGGCCGTCGCGCAGGATGGTGGGCTTGAGCTTCACAGCGCCGGGCTTGTAGCTGCCATGCACGTTGCCAAAGGTGGCGGCGAACATGAAACGGCCGATGCCACTGAGGGTCTCATACACTTCCACCATGTCTTCGGGGGTGGTGTAAAGCTTGTCGGCGGCGACACCGCTGGTGTCATGGCCGTCTTCCTCACCACCGACGACGCCGGCTTCGACTTCGAGGATGATTTCGTGCTTCACGCACTCTTCGAGCAGTTCCTTGGAAAGGCGCATGTTTTCGGCCAGCGGCAGTTCCGAGGCGTCGAGCATGTGGCTCTGGAAAAGGTTGTTCAGACCCGCAGCGCGGCGCTTGGCGGTCTCGGCGATGAGGGGCTTCAGGAAGCTGTCCACCTTCTTCGGCTGGCAGTGGTCGGTGTGCAGGCCGACAAGGATGTTGTACTTCTCAGCCAGACGGTGGGCGGCCTCAGCGAGGACGATGGCCCCAAAGGCCTGATCTTTGAGAGCGGTGCCGGAGGCAAACTCGCCGCCGCCCGTGGAAACCTGGATGATGCCGTCGGACTTCGACTCTGCAAAAGCCTTCAGCGCGCCGTTGATGGTCGTGATGGAGGTGACATTGATCGCAGGATAGGCATAACCACCCTTCTGGGCGGCATCAAGCATGGCACGGTACTGGGCGGGTGTGGCTACGGGCATCTGTGGTTATAGGGGGTGATTCAGGGGTGTTCACAGAAGCAAGAAACGGGCCGGGTGCAAGAAGCGCTTCGTATTCGGCGGGGGGATGACTCAGGCGATGCTAAAAGATTGCCTCACCTGCCGCCCTTGGCACTGCGCACAGAACGTGGTGCAGCCCCCCCCCGCAGCACATCGTACCCCACCATTCTCCTCTCACTCCCGGGTTGACGCCCGACTATTAAGGTCTTTTAACTAGCAGCACCTCCTTCTCACGCAATGCCGCCCATGGAATCTTTTCTCTCCCCCGGCCTGCAATACGGCCTCGAACATAGCAATTTGACCTGCTGGATCATCTGCGGCCTCCTCGCTTTGTTCTCCATCACCAGCTGGGCGGTCATCCTCAGCAAGCACTTCCTGCTCTCCCGCGTGCATAAGGCCAACCTCTCCTTTCTGCGCGAATATCGTGAGAGCAACCACGCACTGGAGCTCTACCAGCAGCGCGAACCCCATGAGTTTTCCTCCTTCTACCACATCTACCACGCAGCCTGCCGCGAGATGTCCTGGTACCTTCTGGGTGAAGATGAGCCTGGCACAACCTTTGCCGCACGACTCCAAGGTGCCGGCCGCATCACGCCTTCCCAGATGAACGCCGTTCAAGTGGCCATGGAGCGCAGCGTGGCCGAGGCGGCGCTGCGGCTCGAAGCCCGCATGAGCTGGGTGGCCACCACTCTGAGCAGCGCGCCATTCCTCGGTCTGCTGGGCACCGTATGGGGCATTCTGGACACCTTCAGCACGATGACCTCTGTCAGCAGCACCGCCACGCTCGCCACCCTGGCGCCGGGCATCACCACCGCCCTGGTCACCACGGTACTGGGCCTCCTGGTCGCCATCCCCAGCATGGTCGGTTACAATGCGCTGGTAAACCGCATCCGCGGCATGGTCGTGCGCCTCGACAACTTCGCCAGCGAGCTCAACGCAGGCTTTGACCGCACCTTTGTGGACCATCGTTTCACCAACGAAGCCCTGCCCAGCATGAGCGCGCTCGGCAGCCCTTCGATGCCCGCCTTTACCGGCTCCAGCACCTCCCCCCTTCCCTCGTCAATGCACGCCGTTCACGCCCGCGCATGAAACGCCACTCCAACAGGCATCAGCTCCGCCTCATCACCGAGATCAGCATCACTCCGCTGATGGATCTGGTGCTGGTGCTGCTGTTTGTTTTTTTGCTGGCCGCCCCGCTCCTCAAGGCAGACAAGGCGATGCTGACCGCCGCGCCTGCCGCACTTTCTCCCGCCCCTGCCAGCGCACCTGCTCCGTCGGAAACCATGGTGCTGGTGGTGAACAGCGACCAATCCGTCACTTTGAACGGGGCGATGCTTGCGCGCACGGATCTTCCCGTATCTTTAAAGCAGCTCGCCCAGCGCAAACCCGGCCTCGGCATCGAAGTGCGCATGCACCGCGATCTGCCGGTGCAGCAGCTGGTCGAAACGATGAAACTGCTGGAATCGGCGGGCATTCAAAAAACCGCCGTCACGACCCATGCCGACGCCCCTTGATTGAAGATGAACCGTAAACGTCCTACCACGCTGGAGCCAATCTCAGCAGCGGTGTTTGTCATCGTTTCGCTGCATCTGGCCGCGGCGTTTGGTGTCTGGTGGTGGTGGCAGAATGTCGGCAGCCTCAAGCGTGATGACAGGACCTCCAAGCTTGCCTGGATGAACCCCGGCGACTTCAAATCTCAGGTTCCTTTGTCAGCTCCTCCGCCTCGGCCTCAAACCACAGCCTCCGCCAGGACTGAGAAGAAGGCCCCTGCCGCCCCGCCCAAGCCTGCCGCCGAACCCCCGGTGCAAAAAGCCACCCTGATCGCCGCCCCGCCTCAGCAGCATCAAATGGAGCCCGTGCCAAACACCGCCGGGGTCCCCTTGTTCGCAGGGACTCCCGGGTCGCAGCCAAAACCTTCGGCCAATCGCAGCATCACTCTGCGCAGAGCGCCGGAAAAGCGTGCGGGAACCACGACGTTTGGCGCGCCTGTTCCACCCATCACCAGCCCAACGCTGATGGACATCGCCCGTCTCAACACGCTGCGCCCCTCGGCCATCCCGCCCCCCGACATCGCCGCCCCCGCCCCGGAGGAGGCGGATCTGGACGCCGTCGATGAAGCGGTCAATGCAGCATTCCTAAGTGGCTGGACAGCCCCCCCCATCGAGAACGTGCCTGAGGGCCAGCGCGAAGGCCGGCTGAACATCTCCATCGGCAAGGATGGCACGGTCTTGAAATCTCAGATGAACAAGTTTTCCGGCTCGCATGTTCTGGACCAGTCCATTCTCGAAGCCGCCGCAAAAGTGAAAAAAATTTCCACAACCCTGCCTTCTAATTACTCCAAAGACAGCTACGATCTGGAACTGAACTTCATTCTACTGCCCTGACCCCCTGCATGAACGCCCGCGCGCTGCTTCTCACTCTCACCCTCGTCGTGTCCCACGGCCTGCGGGCGGAGGCTGGTGTCATGGACAGACTGCGCGGCCTGCTCAGCTTCGGCGGGAGCAAAAGCAAAACGGAGGAGTCGAAGAAAATCATGCCCCGTATTCGCGTGGGAACCTTTTCCGGCGGCACAGGTGCCAGCGCCCAGCAGGCCCTGCATCAGGAGCTGCTGGACTCACGCGAGTTCTTCGTCGCCGGTGCGGACGAAAAGGCCGACTTCGTGGTGGAGGGCGTCTCCGTGGGCGGCCGTGTCACCGGCAACCTGAAGGATGCCAAAGGCAAGGATCTCTTTCAGCGCAGCTATGCAGCGCCAGGGCTGGATGAAAACCTCAAGGCCCTCACTGATGACGTCATTTACACCATCACCGGCAGGCCCGGACTGGCCACCAGCCGCATCGTTTTTGTGAGCGATGTCAGCGGCAAGCGCCAGATCTACATCTGCGATGCGGAAGGCGGTGAGGTGCATCAGGTCACCCATGACAAACATGCAGCAGTAGCCCCCTCGCTTTCGCCGGATTCATCCATGATCGCCTTCACAAGCTACCGCACCGGATTCCCCATCATCCGTCTGCTGGACCTGAACGTCGGCTGGGAACGCGGTGTCACCGACACCCCGGGCAGCAGCTTTGGCTCGGCCTTCTCCCCGGATGGAACACACCTCGCCGCCGTGATGAGCTTCATCGGCAATCCAGAGATTTTTGTCAGCGACCTCAACACCAACACCGCCGCCTGTGTGAGCGATTCCGTGGGTGCCCCCTCCAGCCCCTCCTGGCATCCGGATGGTCGTCAGATCGTGTTTTCCAGTGATGATGGCGACGGCCCAAAGCTGTATATCGTCGAAGTCCCGCAGAAGGAGGGGCAAGCTTCGCGCCTGTTTCGCTGGCGCACCGGCTACCACTTTTGCACGGATCCCGAGTGGTCGCCCGATGGGCGGCACATCGCCTTCACCACGCGCACCAGCGGGGAATGGACCGTCGCCATCAAGCCCTACCCCAATGGCGGCGTGAATGTGGTGCAGACAGGCGGAGCCGAGCATCCCTCCTGGAGCCCGAACGGACATTTCATCACTTATGTCCAGCACGGTGAGCTCTTTGTGCATGACCTTCGCAGCGGCAACCGTCGTTCCATCGTGCGCGGTTATGGCCGCATCTCCGAACCGCGCTGGATGCGCTGATCCCTGAAGATGAATGCCGCACTGCCAATGATCAACCGCCCTGCCGCCCTGCTTTTAAGCTCTCTGCTGCTGGCATCCTGCAGCAGCATCCCCATGCCGTCGTTTCTGCACAATCCCGCGTCTGAGGCCGTCGTTTACGCGCTCGGTCCCAGGGACGGCTTCTCCTCCCCGCTGAATGGCAGCCTCAAGCCTGCCTGCCCCGCCCTGGTCTTCGACAACGCCGACTTTCTGCTCACCTCCGCGCATCAGCAGGCCCTGAACAGCCTGGCGCAGGAGATGGCCAAGAACAAAAAGGCCCGCCTCCTGGTGGCAGGCTACACGGCTCCAAATCTTCCGGCAGACCACGCCCGGTCCCTCTCCGAACGCCGTTCCTTGGCGGTGCGGCAGCGTTTGATCGAACTCGGCCTCGAAGCTGCCAGCGTGCAAACCGTGGGCTTTGGCAATGACTTTTCCCCCAGCGGCCCATCTTCGGATGTGGTGGTCATTTATCGCCAGAACTGAAGCCGCCGCTGCCATGCGCAGCAAGAGGTGAAATGGGTCGCGCAAGGGCGCAAGATCACGGCATTCCTCCCGTTCCCTCTGCCCCCCAATCATGCCCAACCGTCCCAACTTCCTCGTCGTTCTCGCCTTGGTCGCACCGTTTGTCTTCATGTCTGCCAGCCCGGACAAACCCGCGAAGGGCAAAAAAGACAAAGGCCCCTTCGTCGCTGGCAAACCCGCCTTCACCCCGGATCCTGAAACGCCGGCCTTCGATCCCGCTGCCGTGAAGCCGGATCACCTCGAACCCAGCGCGTTCAAAGTGCCCGAAGGATTTGAGATCACCGTCTGGGCCACCTCCCCGCAGTTGTTCAACCCGGCAAACATGGACATCGACCACGCAGGCCGCGTCTGGGTCACGGAAGGTGTGAACTACCGCCGCCACTCCGGACGCAGTCGTGAGGGGGACTGCGTGCGCGTGCTGCAGGACACCGATGGCGACGGCAAATGCGACAGCAGCCATGTCTTCGTGCGTGAAAAGGAACTCGAATGCCCGCTGGGCGTGGCTGTTTTCGACAACGTCATCTATGTCTCCAACACGCCCAACATCATCAAGTACACGGATGTGAACCGTGATTTGAAATTTGATCCTGCCATCGACAAGCGTGAGATCTTTCTCACCGGCTTTGAGCAGCCGCAGCATGACCACAGCCTGCACAGCGTCTATTCCGGACCTGACGGCCGCCTGTACTTCAGCAATGGCAACTGCGGTGCGGAATTCAGCGACAAAAGCGGCAACACCTTCCGCATCGGCGGGGCCTACCTCAACAATCCCTATGCCGGTGCCAAAAGCGACGACGGCCATGTGTATGTCGGCGGCTTCACCGCCAGCATTGATGAAGACGGCCACCATGCGCGCATCCTCGGTTACAACTACCGCAACAGCTTTGAAGGCGTGCGCACCAGCTACGGCGACATGTTCCTCAACGACAACGATGATCCACCCGCCTGCCGCGTGAGCCATCTCATCGAAGGCGGCAGCTTTGGTTTTTTCTCCCGCGATGGCAAACGCCAGTGGCGTGCGGACAAACGCCCGGGGCAGAGCATCCCCACTGCCGAATGGCGGCAGGAAGATCCCGGCAGCATCCCTGCGGGGGACGTCTATGGCGGCGGTGCGCCCACCGGCATGTGCTTCTATGAAAACGGCGCTCTGGGAGAAAAATGGAGCGGCCTGCTGCTAAGCTGTGAAACAGGACGCAACGTGGTGTTTGGCTACCTGCCAAAACCGGAGGGCGCAGGCTTCAAACTGGAGCGCTTCGACTTCTGCACCACGAACACCACCGGCGTGTTCAAGGGCAGCGACTTCGTGGGTGGCGCGAACAATCTTTCCGACGAACGCCACACGATGTTCCGTCCTTCCGACGTCTGCGTGGGGGCGGATGGTGCGATCTATGTCAGTGACTGGTTTGACAAGCGCACAGGCGGCCATCAGGACACGGATGAGACGTGCAGCGGCACGATCTACCGCATCGCACCGAAAGGATTCAAGCCCAAGGTTCCAAATCTCAAGCTGGATAGTGTCATAGGACAGATCGCTGCGCTGAAATCACCTGCAACCAATGTGCGCCATGTGGCATTCACCCGCCTGAAAGCTGCCGGGGATGTCAACATGCCGGCCGTCCTCAAGCTGCGCGATCATGCCAATCCTTACATCGCGGCGCGTGCCGTTTGGCTGCTGGCGCAGCTTGGTGAGCCGGGGTTGATTTCTGCGCGGATCTGGCTGGAATCGGAGGACGCTACGAAGCGGCTGGTGGCACTGCGGGCAATTCGTGCGGCCACGACTGATTGCATCGACATTCTGAGCAATCTGACCACCGACCTTTCGCCGATGGTGCGGAGTGAGGTTGCGGTGGCGCTGCGGGATGTGCCTGCGGCGCAAAGCGTGGCATTGCTGTGCAAGCTCTCGCATCACATTGACGGCAGCGACCGTTCGCTGCTGGAGGCCTGGGGCATTGGCTGCGAGGGCAAGGAAGAGGCGGTGTGGACTGCGCTGAAGCCTCAGGGCGCGTGGAACGATGATTTTGCCCACATCACCTGGCGGCTGCATCCCGCCGCGGCTGTGTCGGATTTGGCAAAAAGGGCTGCCAATGGCAAGCTCTCGCCGGAGCAGCGGAAGCTCGCGCTGGACACCCTCGCATTCATTCCGGAAGCCAGCGCGGCGCTGGCCGTGCTGGAGCTGGCCAAGGACAAGGAATCCCCGCTGCATGCCGACATCATGTGGTGGCTCATCAAGCGGAGCACAGATGACTGGTCTGCTTTTGGAATTGGGGAGGCCTTGAAGAAGGAGGGCATCTTTGATCCTGAAAATGCCAAGCTGGTGACCATTGTGACTCCGGCGGCGATTCCCAATACGATCAAGCTTGATGAAGTGGCCAAGCTTCAGGGCAATGCCAAAAACGGGGCGCAGCTCGTCACGCGTTGTGTGATGTGCCATCAGATCAACGGCCAGGGCGTTGAATTCGGGCCGAGCCTGGAGGGGTGGGGACGCAGCCAGCCGGGAGACATCATCGCGCAGGCGCTGGTGGAACCGAGCAAGGACATCGCCCATGGCTATGATGGTCAGGAGATCGTCACGAAAGACGGGGTGACGATTGATGGGATGGTTCTCACCGAAGGTGACATCATGATCGTCCGCAGCATGGGCGGGCAGAATCAATACATCGCCAAGTCCCGCATCAAGAGCCGCCGCAAGCTGGACCACAGCATGATGCTCAGCGCCACTCAACTGGGGCTGAGCGCCCAGGATGTGGCCGACATCGTCGCCTATTTGCGAACTGGGAAATAGGCGATAAATATTCACCGCAGTGACGATGAAGGCCTCCTGCCTTTTTGTCTGGGACAGGCAGTTCAATTTTCCCATGCGACCATGATCTTTTTCCGACTCAGCTTCTGCGCCGCCGTGCTGAGTTTCGGTCAATGCAGCCATTCCAGAGATCCCTACATGGCGGAAAGTGATTCGTGGGGTGGAACCGGCTCTCCGGAGACGATGGATATTTCGCTGGCGATGAAGCCGACCTTTGGTGGGGCGCCCGCACAAGAACCAGCGCCTCCACCGCCGGAGCCAGCGGTCGAGGCGAAACCGATGAAGGTGGCAAAGCCCAAGGCTGCTAGAAAACAGCCCGCCAAGCCGAAAACTGAGGAAGTCAAGACGAGCAGCCCGCCCATACCGCCGATGCCCAAAACCAAGGAACCTTCTGCGGTTGACCGCTCCAAACTGCTCAATTTAATGCGTGAGCCCAATGATCGCTGAGAGTGCGTTGGAGCCGAGGTACGTTCCGCTTCCAATCATTGACTTCCATTCAACGCGTTGACGAGGCAGCCTTTCTGTATCTCGTGCCATCAAGCCCGCCCCCTTTTCCATTTTTAATTGATCATGATCTATTTTCGCCTCGGCCTTTGCGCCGCCGTCCTGAGCTTCAGCAGTTGCAGCCTTTCCACCGCGCCCGAACCACCCGAATTCAAGCTTTCAGCCGAAGCGCTGAGCAAGCAATACCGTGCCAGCCGGAAAACGGGTTCCGTGCGTCTGTATGCCAATGAGATTCAGACCAGCCGCGACCAATGGGGGCGGGAAACGCACCTGGCCAGCGGTGGGTCGCTGCTGGTGAAGGAGTCGGTGCCGCCCATCATGGCGCAGGCACCGAGGATCTCGATCACCCCCGAGTTTGCGGAGGCGCACGGCATGGCCACGGTGATGAAGGCTGACCGGTTGTACATCGGGCAGGACGAGTCCAGCACCATCCGCATCGACGGCACTGCGATCAAACCGGAAGGGCCGCATGTGGTTCGCGCGGTGGCCTCTGAAGCGGCTGCTGCGGAAGCGAGGGCCAAGGCGGAAGCCAAAGCAGAAGCCAAGGCCAGGGCCAAAGAAGAAGCCAAGATCAAAGCGGAAGCGAAAGCCCTGGCCAAGGCGGAAAAA
The DNA here is from genome assembly GCA_017301975.1 of Verrucomicrobiota bacterium. Lineage (GTDB taxonomy): Bacteria > Verrucomicrobiota > Verrucomicrobiia > Verrucomicrobiales > Verrucomicrobiaceae > Prosthecobacter. The sequence goes on along the minus strand of JAFLEI010000047.1, from coordinate 21,498 downwards.
GCCAGGGCTAAAGCCGAGGCCGAGCTTCAAGAAGAGGCGGAAGACAAGGCAAAGGCGGAGGAAAAAGCCACGGCCAAAGCGGAAGCAGAGGCTAAGGACCAAGCCGAGAAAGCCCATGCGGCGGCTGAGGCCCAGGCTCAGAAAGAGGCTGTGGCCAGGTCTCAAGCCGAAGCCAAAGCGATGGCCCAAGCAGACGCCGAAGCGAGGATTCAAGCCGAGAAAGCCAGGGCGGAAGCTGCCATGAAGGCAGAAGCCAAAGCCAAAGCAGCCGATGAGGCACCCAAAAAATCTACTGCTTCTTCAGCCACCACCGTGGCCAAGAAAAAGAAGGCGGCCAGCGAGTCCAAACCCAAGGCGAAGACGACCGCTCCCAGCAAGCCCAATCCAACGGTTGCCAAACCCAGCAGCCCTCCTGCTGCGGAGAAACCCAAGGAGGCACCTGCGGTGGACCGTGCACGCCTGCTCAATCTGATGCGCGAGCCGACCGATCGGTGATTTCAAAACGCCCAGCGAAACGGGGCGTTGGGGATCAGTTTGGATTTCGGATAGGCGGAGATGCGCACCTGATTTTTGGAGTTGCCGCTGAGGAGCCAGACATTGGTGTCATCCTGCGCGTGCAGGAAACCGATGTGGCCGCTGCCAGCCTGATCCACGGTGAGTGGCTGCAAGATGCAGATGGCGCCGTAGGTCGGAACGACCGGACGGCCCCAGCTCCACCAATCGGAAACTTTGGCGCTGCCGCGTGGCTGGTAACCGGAGTTCTTCACGCACCAGTTCACAAAAGCGGCACACCAAGCGGTTTCATCGTGCAGCAGGCTGCCGCTGATGCCGCAGCTCCGCAGATATTCGAGGATGCGCGGATTGTCCGCCGCACCCGCCCACTCTTGCACGCCGACCTCCATGATGGCGATCTGCATCCAGGGCGGTGGCGCGGCAAAATCCACCGGAGCCGTCGCGACGGGTGCCGCCACAGGTCCACCCGCTCCGGCGTCGCTGACGTTCACCAGCTGACCGGGAAACAACACCTTCCACCTGCTCGTGCCATATTCGACGAGGTCAGGGTTCGAATATTGAAACTGATCCAGCGTCATGCCAAAGGATGCCGCGATCTTGGAGGGGTTGTCGCCGGGACGGACGGAGTATTGGGCCATGGGTGGGATGATTGCCGTCTGCGAGGAAAATGCCAAGGCTCATTTGGAGGAAAGCAGCAAGTTAGGGCAGAGTATCCGATGGAAGGCAGGCGTCAGGCCTTACAGTCATTCGGATTTCGAGGCTCACAGTCTGCAATGAGGTCAGTGCAAAGTTCGTCCAATTCTTCGGAATGCTCACCTGCTGTTGGAGACGATGCAATGCGATGAATGTCGTCTCGGAAGATCGTGTAAAGCTCTGGAGATTGCCGAAACAGCCCGATAATCCAATACTGCCAAACGAAATCGTCGCTCGCAAAAACGCGTCGGATGTGTGGAGCAAGAGGTGCCCCGATGGACGCGAGAAAATCAAACAGCTCACGCGCGACGGGCCAGTTGTAGTCCTGAATCCATTCGAGCAACTCGTAAAGAACCGGCTCGACTGCTGGGTAGCCAGCTTGCACAGCGAGACGAGCGGTCGCGTTGTCGGACTTGTGCTTTGGGACCAGTGGATGAGTTGATTGATCGCTCACGGATTCTTGGAGTCAGTTCAAGGCGTCTCGGTTACGTGAAACAAATTCCAGGCATGGCCGTCGGGATCGAGAAAGCTGTGCTGATACATGAAGCCGAGATCTTCGGCGGGTTCGACGGTGGAACCGCCGGCCTGCAGGGCTTTCCGAACGAGGTCGTCCACTTCGTCCCGGCTGGAGCAGGTGAGGCAGTTGAGGACTTCGAGGAACTTGGAGGTGTCGCAGATGGCGCGTGGGGAGAAGGTGGCGAAGGTGGCCTCTGCGGAGAGCATGAGCTGGATGGTGTCGCTGATGGCGATGCAGACGTGGTTTTCACCGCTGAAAGGCTCGTTGCGGGTGAAGCCGAGGGCGGTGTAGAAGGCCTGGGCTTGGGGGACGTCCTTGGTGGAGAGGTGGATGAAGATCTGGCGGGACATAGGGATTGTGGTGCTCTCGTTCAGGATGATCGGATGGAGGTGAACGGTGCGAAGCTGGGCAGCAGAGGCTGGCGAGGCAAGGTGGAAGATGCGGAGCGGTTTCTGACGGGGGGGAGGATGTTTGGTTGTTGTTGTGAGTCCTGGGGTGTGTTTGAAAAAAATGTTCAGGCTGTGTGGGGACAGGTTTTGAAGGGAGAAGTGGAGGTGCGGAGCGTGGTGCGGGCGCGGAGTGCCGTCCTGGCTGTCGGCGTGAGGCTGGCTTGGTGGGGTGCGGACGTCCTCGCAGTCGGGCGGTTTGGCGGAGGATGGAATGGAGCACACGCATGAATTCGACGCCAAACACGGCCGACCTACGACCGGAGTGCGCGCTGCGAGGAAAGAGGTCTTTGCTTGGTGCGCTGGTTTTCAACCACGGCGAAGGTTACTTGCGGGCCAGCGTGACCACCCGGGCGGCTCGCTGGCGAGCATTGTGCGTCATCAAAAACTATCTCCGGGGTGGGGCAGATTATGGGGCTGGTGCGTAGCTGTGAAACGAACCCCAGACCGAGAACGGGAAGCTGGCGCTGGGACGGAACCGGATTGTCCTTTAAACCTGAAACTTCGAACTTTGCTCCTTGATCGAGGACGAGCTCGAGTAGGAGGACGAGGACGAATGGCTGGCTGCTGCGTTGCCGTGTGGCAGGCGTGCTGGCATCACTCCGTGATGCGACCCTCTATGGCTGAACGTAGGTTCTTGTTTCGAGGGGTGTCGCTGCGCTCAACCCCTCGCTACAAGCTGGTATCGCTCCGCGATAGCTTTTAAGACCCGGGTTCAACTGATTGCGTTATGAGGGATGCGCTGTGGGCGTCCGTGGAGTGCTTCCTCGGGGATGCGGTGGCGCTGGGCGCATCTCGCGGAGCGAGATGGCTACTATGCGGCGAGGCCGTAGTGCTGGCCGATGACTTTGCCGCGGAGGCGGTCGGCTTTGGCGCCGGCCTGGTCGTGTTCGATGACGCCGTCGCGGAGGCGGATGATGCGGGTGCAGCGCTGTACCATGCGCTCGTCATGGGTGACGAAGACGAGGGTCTTGCCCTGCTGATTGAGGTCGTCGAAGAGGTCGAGGATTTCCTTGCCTGATTTGGAGTCGAGATTGCCGGTGGCTTCGTCTGCGAGGATGACGAGGGGGCTGTTGGACAGGGCGCGGGCGATGGCGACGCGCTGCTGCTGGCCGCCGGAGAGCTCGGTGGGCTTGTGATGGAGGCGATGCTCCAAGCCTACCTGAGTGGCGAGGCGGGTGCCGGTTTCGAGCATTTCAGACTCCTTCGCGCCGCCGTAGTACATGGGCACGGCGATGTTTTCGATGACGCTGAGCTGCTGGATGAGATTGTAGCTCTGGAAGATGAAGCCGAGATTTTTGTTCCGGGCGGCGGAGAGGTCATCGTCTTCGAGGTGCGCCACGTTGAGACCGCCGAGGTAGTAGTCTCCGGAAGTGGGCTGATCGAGGCAGCCGAGGACATTGAGGAGGGTGGACTTGCCGCAGCCGGAGGGGCCCATGATGCAGACGTACTCGCCGGGATAGATGGAGAGGGAGACGCCCTGCAGCACGTGCTGGGTGGTCTCTCCCATCTGGTAGCTCTTGCAGATGTCCACCAGCTTGATGATGGGATCGGTGTCCGGCATCACGGTTTGACGAGGGCCACGGCTTTTTCCTTGGGCTTGGACGGTTTGGACTTGGCCGGGGCGGCTTCGGGCTCCGATTTGCTGGAACCTCCCATGTCGGCTTCGGCTTTCTTCGGGAGTGCAAGGGCAACGGCTTCGCCGCCCTGCAGACCATCACGCACCTCGATGAATTCATCGTTGAAAAGACCGGTGCTGATCTCCCGGCGCTCCAAGGAACCGTTGTTGCTGATGTAGCAGAAATGATGATCTTGATCGACCTCGATGGACTGGACAGGGACGTAGAGGACATCGGCGAGCTGATCGACAATGATCTCGACCTTGGCGTTCATGCCGGGCTTCATCCAGGGGTGGTAGCCATTGATGTGAATGGTGCAGGGATAGACCTTGAGATTGGGCGTGTATCGGCTGCTGCTGGAGTCTGGCAGGACGGCGAGTTCGGCGACGCGGCCATCGAGCTCCTTGCCGGGTTCGGCATCCACGCGGACTTTGACGGGCTGGCCGATGCGGACCTTTTTGATCTGGGATTCATGCACGTTCACGCGGACGCCCATCTGGCTCATGTCCGGGATGGTGAGCATGGTCTGGCGAAGGCGCACGGTGGCACCTTCCTCAATGCTGTTGTTGTAGTTGTAGGAGGAGCTGGCGTTCAGATCTCCGTAAGCGACGAGGCCGGGCTGCGGGGCCCTGATGACACAGGCCTTGAGCTGAAGCTCCAGGTTTTCACGCTGGGCCAGCTCCATTTCATAACGGCGCTTGGCGGTGCTGAAGCGGGTCTCTGCCTGGGCCATGCGGGAGCGATTGGCGCGGATGGTGCGCTGCAGCTTGTTGAGGGCCTCCCGATAGGCGGCGAGGTAGGTGGCGCACTGCTTGCTAAACTCGTACTTTTTGAACAGGGCGAGCGCGGTTTCAGAGGTTTTCACGGCGAGCTCCACCTTGTCGAAACTGACGAGGTCATTTTCCATCTGGGCGGCGGTGACGAATTTTTTCTCCGCCAGGCGCTTGGAAGACTCCACCTTCTGCTTGGCGAGGGCGAGCTCTGAGCGGTGGAGGAGCATGTCGTCCTCCAGCTGACGCAGTTTCTGCTGGGCCTCGCCATCGCTCTGCGCCTTCTGCTCAAGGAAGGGGGTGAAATTGATCATCTCGCTGACGGCGGGTGCCTCGACGGATTTTTTGGCGGCGCCGGGCTTGGCATTGGTCCCGCGTTTGGCGAGGGCTGCCTCCGAGGAGACCTGGGTGCTGGCCTGCGTCTCCAGGACATCGGCGTATTTTTCAAAGGCCTCCACGTCTGAGGGAAGGCCGGCGGTGGTGAGGATGGCGCCGGTGACTTCGCGACCAAGGTACTTCTCGAAGTCCATGAGGGCAAAGATGGCGACCTGCTTGACGTCGCGGACGAGGGTCTGGTTTTCGCTTTTCTGGATCTCGCGATTTTCGTCTGCGTCGATGTAATTGGAAACGGTGGTCTGGAACTCGATTTCGTGGTTTTCGATCTTGGTCTTGAGATCGGTGCTGTCGAGCTCGATCAAAACCTTGCCGTCTTTGATGTCCTCTTCGGTGATCAGGTAGCCTTCGGGGATGAGGCTGAGGATTTTGGTGGGGATTTCGATTTCGCTCTTCACCTCGTTGTTTTGCAAGGCGCGGATTTCGCCGCCCTGCAGGACGGTGATCTCAAGCGGGCCACGCTGCACAATGCGCGTGGGGACCTTTTCAGCGGCGGCACCACCGCCGGACAGGCCCCACCAGCCGAGGGCTGCGAGAACGCTGACGGCTGCGATGATGATTCCTTTGCTGGATTTTACTTTCTTCATTCTCCTTTAGGCTTCTCCTTGTTCAATACGTCCACCCAGCCGCCGTCTTTCTCAATGAAGAGCACGCCCATGTCCCGCCAGAGGCGCAGACGCACGAGGGTGTGATTGATGGTGGTGGAGACCATGAGGTTTCGTGTGGTGTTCAAGTCACGCTGAGCATCGACGAGATTGATGGCGGAGCCGAGGCCCTCGGCGTTGAAGGCTTCTTCGACTTCAAGACGCTGGGTGCTGATGTCCATGCCGAGCTTTGCGAGTTCGTACTGCTTGCGGGCGAGCTGAAGATCACGCCAGCCGGTGCGGACATCGCTGCGGGTGTTTTCTTCAAAAAGATCCAAGGCACGGCGGGCCTGCTGCTCTGCGATGATGGAGGAGCGGAGGAGATTGCGCTCGGGCTTCTGATTGAGATTGAGATCGGTGTTCAGGCCGACGCTGTAGCTCTTGTTGCCGGGGACGAGGGTGAAGTCGTTGCGGTCGGGATTGTCGAGCATGTTGTAGTTCACCAGCGCATTCACGCTGGGGAGGGCCTGCTGTTTGGCGATGAGAACCTTCCGGCTGGTGTCTTCCACCTGATCCCGCAGATTCCAGATGTCGAGGCGGTTGGTCATGGCAATGGTGATGGCTTCATCGAGGGTGCCGGGGGATTCGATGATCTTGAGGGCGTCCTTGTCCTTGTAATCGACCACGATGCGCTCCGTGACGGGCAGGCCGAGATTGACCTTGAGGTCATCCATTGCCTGTTCGTAGTCGCGGATGGCATTGATCCATGAGCGCTCAAACACGATGCGGGACTGGACGAGACGGAAGACGGAGGATTTGGTGCTGTTGGCGGCATTCTCCTTCTGCATGGCGGTCTCGCGGGCAACCACGAAATCGAAGGCCTTGAAGGCGAGGTAGGCATTGCGAGCGGTCTCGCGTGACTGAATGACGCTGTAGTACTGGGCGGCGATGTCCACCGCGAAGGATTTGCGATACTGGGCGAAGGTACGGATGGCGTAGAGGACGCTGCGCTCGCTCTGAGTGAGCACTTCCGAAGCGGAGAGGTAGCCGGCGCCGCTGAGGAGGGGCTGCGCGAGGGAGAAGCCGAGCTGGGAGATGCCGCTGTCCCTGCCACCGGTGAAGAAGCGTACGAAATTGGTGGTGAGATTGGTGGCGAGGAGGGTGCCCGTGCGGGTCAGGGCGGAGAAGCCGAGATTTCCGGTGGTGGTGAGCGTGGAGGTGCGGACGAGATTGTTGATGCCGGTGACAGCATCGGTGCTGGCCTTGGTGGCGGAGCCGCTGCCGCCGAAGATGGGGCCATACTGCTGGCGGACGAGGGTGAGATTCAGCGCGGCGAGATAAACGGTCTCCTTTTGGACGAGGTAGGTGCGATTGCGATGGACCGCGAAGTCCAGCGCCTCTGCCAGACTGACCACGCGTGCATTTTCTTCCACGTAGGCGCGGTCCCCCAAGAACTCCTCCTTCTTCATGTTTTTGCGGAGTTCTTCCATCCGCACCGGGGGAGGCGGGGTGATATTTAGAAAGGCCTCGCCTGAATTTGGCACCTTGCTGGCTTTTTTGCGCAGGATGCCGAAGGTTTCCTTGTCCGCCCACTTCTTGTAAAACCCCGTGCTGCAGGCGCTCATACCCAGGACCAGCAGCGAGAGAAACGCGATGGCAGGCTGGATACGGCGATGATTTGGCATAGGAGGTCTGACCGGCATTAGGGTGGTTGGGCCGGGATTGGTTTTAGGGGGTCATGCAATACGCCTTTATGCGGGGCAATCTATCGAATGGATGACAAAACGTCGTTGCCTCCACCCCAGCCGCCGTTACTATCCCCACCCCCTGTATGTCCGACCTGCCCAAAGTCGCTGAAACTGAAGAGCTCCTCAAGGAGACGTCTGGATCGCCCCCGACCCGGAAGACGCTCATTGAGAAACTGGACAACTGGGATGACTGGGCGAGCTGGGACGAATTCTACCGGACCTATTCGGGCTTTGTCTTCCACGTGGCCCGCAAGACGGGGCTGAGTGATGATGAAGCCAATGATGTGGTGCAGGAAACCTTTATCGGTGTGGCGAAGAACCTGCAGAAGAAGAAATTCGACACGAGCCTGGGCTCCTTCAAATCCTTCCTGCTGAACCAGGCGCGCTGGCGCATCCTGGACCAGTTCCGCCGCCGCAAGAAGCAGCAGAGCCGCGAGGCGAATCTTTACGCTGATGAAACCGACGAGCGCCGCACGGCACCGATCGACCGCTGCGCCGACCCCAATGGTGTGGCGCTGGAAAAGCTGTGGGAAAAGGAATGGCAGGACAAGGTGATGGACATCGCGCTGCGCCGTGTGCGTGCGCTGGTTTCGCCACGTCAGTTCCAGATTTTTTCCTGCTACGTGCTGAAGGGGTGGAGCCCTGAGCGGGTGAAGAAGGAGCTGGGCGTGAATGCGGCGCAGGTTTATCTGGCGAAGCATCGGGTGGGGCGGATTTTGAAGCGCGAAGCGGCGAAGCTGGCTGAGACTGAGGAGTAGGGAGGCTGAAAGCCGAAGGGGATGGCGTCCGTAGCGGTGTCATGCGCCGCATCATCGCCCTCTTCCTCGTCATCACATCCCTGCAAGCCGCAGAGCCGGTTTCCTTGTACATCGAGGGCTACGCCGGGCAGCGGAGCATCATGCAGGGGGAGGAGATTGCGATGCATGTGAGCACCACGGCGGCGAAGTATGAGATCGAGGTGGCGCGACTGGGGGCCGTGAGGGAGGTGGTGTGGAAGAAGAATGATGTGCCGGGCGTAGCGTATCCTGTGCCGGAGGATGCCTCGGCGAATGGATGCCGCTGGCCGGAAAGTGTGCGGGTGCCGAGCACGGCGGCGTGGAAGAGCGGCTACTATGAGGTGGTATTTCGTGCCGTGGATGCGGGAGGGAAATGGACGCAGCGGGGGAAGCGCACGGCGGAGAGCAGCGCGTGGTTTATCGTGCGGCAGGCTAAGCCGGGGACGACGTCGAAGATTCTGCTGCAGCTTTGCACGAACACGTACAACGCGTATAACAACTGGGGCGGATTTTCGGTGTATGCGTACAGCAGTCTTTCGAACAATCAGGGGCACAAGGTGAGCTTTGAACGGCCCGGCCCTTCGCAGTTCGGCCGGTGGGAGCTGCCGTTTGTGCAGTGGGCGGAGAAGAACGGTTATGCGCTGGAGTTTGCCGCGAATGAGGATTTGGAGTTTCGTCCGGAGCTGCTGACGAGTTACAAGCTGGTGCTGAGCGTGGGACATGATGAGTACTGGAGCACGCCGATGCGGGACCATCTGGAAGGGTGGATCGGCAAAGGCGGCAACGTGGCTTTTTTCAGCGGGAACACCTGCTGCTGGCAGATTCGTGCGGAGGACGAGGGCCGTGCCTTCACTTGCTGCAAGCAGAACTACCACCTTGATCCGGTGTTTGCTTCGCGGGATTTCAAAACGCTGAGCACGCTGTGGAGTCATCACTTGCTCAAGCGGCCTGAGAACGAGCTCACGGGCGTGGGGTTTCTGTGGGGTGGTTATCGGAAAAGCCATGGGCAGTTCATGACGGACCCTGCGGAGTATGAGGTGCACCGGCCGGAGCACTGGGCGCTGGAAGGAACGGGCTTGAAGCGCGGGGACAAGTTTGGCGGCAAGGACACGATCGTCGGGTATGAATGCGATGGTTGTGAGCTGGAATGGAAGAACGGCCTCCCCTTCCCCACTTTTAAAGATGGCACGCCGAAGACCTTTGAGGTGCTGGCCACGTGTCCGGCGCGCTGGCACCCGGATGATGCGGAATGGTATGAGAAGTGGGAGATCGGACGCACCGGCGCGGCCTGCATGGGCATTTACACGCGCGGGGGCACGGTCTTCACGGCAGCCACCACGGATTGGGCGCATGGCCTGCAAGGTGGTGATGCGGCGGTGATGAGGATCACGCAGAATGTGCTGGAACGGCTGTCGAAGTAAGATGCGTGGCCTCACTTAGAGTGTGGGGCCGTCATCGCCCCAGAGCTGCAACTCGGGCTCGGGCTCGTCTTCCAGATTGTCCCAATGCAGACTTCCGTCAGGCTTTACACATGGAGGCAGGTCATGCGGATAATACATCGCCTGCACACCTGAGAGCTGCGAGCTGCCCAGATGGCCGCCAAGCAGCACGCTCTGCTTCACGAGCAGCCGCAGGCACTGGCAGGTGCCCCTCCATGGACAGACCAGAGAGCATTCCAGGTTGGTGGCGTGCTGGTTCATAACTTGAACTTGGCACCTTCATCAAGGGTGCGGCGCGAGGTGATGTCCATGCGCAATAGCTCTCCCCTGAGCCTAATGGATTCCAGTATGACCGGCGCCTTGGTTCAAGGTCAGGGCCATGTAGGCGGCATACAGAGCCAGGAGGAGCATGCCGCGCCAGCGGGGGATGTGACCGCCACGGCCAGGGATGATCAGCAGCGTGGTCACCGCCCCGAAGATGAGGCTTGGCTGGATCTCAGACATATTGACGGCGTATGGATGGATCAGCGCCGCGATGGCCGCGATGAAAAGCACATTGAAGATGTTGCTGCCGAGAATGTTTCCCAGGCCGACATCATGGTGGCCGCGCATGCGGGCGATGAGCGTGGTGGCCAGCTCAGGGGTGCTGGTGGCCATGGCTATGACGACGGCTCCCACAATGAACGGGCTCCAGCCCAGGGCAGCAGCGACGGTCCTGCCGCCATGGACCACAAACTGAGCGGCGCAGATGAGCATGCCCAGGCCAAGCAGGCTGAAGGCAAGCATCTTGAGCACTGAAACTTTGACCGCCGGTGCGGCACGGCCGGCCGCATGGGCACGGGCATGGCGGATCACCACCAGCATCCAAGTGGAGAAGCAGGCCAGCATGATGATGGCATCCAGACGGGAAAACCAGCCGTCCATGAGGAGAACATACACAAGGCCGGGAACGAGCAGGGCGATGAACCAGTCACGCCGCACGCCACCGTCCTCCGCCTTCATGCCGGAGAGCGCCAGAACGAGGGCGAGCACCAGGGAGACATTGACGACATTGCTGCCCAGCACATCTCCCAGAGAGATTTGCGGCACGCCATCCAACGCGGCATGAACCGCCACCATCAGCTCCGGAGATGAGGTGCCAAACGCCGCGACGGTGACGCCAATGACAGCCGTGGGCCAGCGCGCCCACGCGGCGAGACCGATGCCGCCTCTCACAAAGAATTCGCCGCCGAACCAGGCGAGCACGACACCGGCGAGAAGGTATAGAATGGCTTCAGTCATAGAGGTCAGGGGTTGCGCCCCATCCCTCGCCAACGGTGATTGCCGCAGCAAGTGCGATCGCCGAGTGTTTTTGGAATGGACGACCGATGACGAGGCGCCGCCTCTTTGCTTACTTCCCTTTTCCCAGCACTGACAGGACCCGAGATGCGATCTGCTGGCTGAGCAGTTGATACGCCGGGGACTGCCAATGGTAGTTGTCGCCTGCGGCGAGTTCGAGGTGAGGGGCAAGCAAGGCGTAGGCATCGATCACTTCGATGCCTTCCTGCTTCATCACCTGTGCGGAAAGGGTGTTGAGCCGCAGCACCACGTCGTTCTTGTCGCCGAAGCTGGTGACGGGTTTGTCTGAAGCAGGACGTGCGGCGGTGTGCGGCGTGGTCATGAGATAGAAGATTTTCGCCTGCGGTGCGCCGGTCTTGAAACAGCGCGCCAGCTTCTGCATCCTCTCCAGGACGAGAGCGTCTGGAACTTTGTCCGGCGTCCAGCCGAGGGAATGCAGGCCGTTGTTGAAGACCACCGCGTCAAACTTGAAGCGTCCGGCCATCTCGGTCAGGGCCTGCTCGGGCACGTCACCGCCCACGAAGTGAACGCAGTGAAAGACATACACGTGCTGCTTGAGCATCTCGGCAATGAAGGGGCCGCTGTAGCCTCCTGAGATGGAGTCGCCGTAGATCAGCACTTTGGGCCACTCCGGGTGCTCGATCTTGGGCACGTCCAGCGCCCAGCCTTTCCCTGCCACCGCGCCGCGTGGAAACTCGCCCGTTGTCTCCTTCTTCGAGACGTAGCTGTAGGCGGGTCCGAAGACCTTCACGGCATGCACCGTCACCGGCATGGTTTTGGCCTTCGCATTGTCGTTGCGCCCAATCCACATGGGTTCGCCATTTGGGATGAGCTCCATGAAGCATTTTTTGATGGGAGCGTCGTCGATGTAGAAGGTGGCCAGGCCGTTGCGCACGGCCATGGTGAAGGTGACGGGCTTGTTGATCTCCGGCTCGTTGCGGCCGTTGAGCGCGCCGCCGACCATGAGGATCTTGTTCACGACGGAGTTCACCTGCCGCGCATAGTAGGGCTTGTCCTTGTAGTTGAAGAACATGGCAAAGCCGTCGTCCTTGTCGCTGCTCTGCTTGTTCATCGAGGTGAACACGGAATCCTGCACCAGAGCATCGAGCGAAAGGGTGACCTGGACGGTGAAGTTTTTCTGATCGGGAAAAGCGTCCGCAGGCACGGCGAAGGATGCGCCATCGCGCAGCTTCACCACGCCGTCTGCTTTTTCCACAGCGCCCGACTTGTGCGCTGCAGGGATGTCGTTCTTTGCCAGATCCCAGAGAGCGGGTTCATCGGCGGCAGATGCTGCGCTAGCGAATGAGAGCAGCAGGACGGTGAGAAGTGTGCGTGTGTGGATCATGAGCGTGTACTATTTGGTCCCTTTGGCTTCGGCTCTCCTGAGCGCTGCAGCCCAGTGGATGCCCTCCAGCACATGCTGGCGGACGAAGGGAGTGTTCAGTGAGCGCAAATCGTGCCCGAACTCGGTGTAGAAAAAGCGGCCGCCCGCCTCGGGTGAGTGAGTCCAGGCGATGGGATGATCCGCGCCCATGGGTTTGCCGCCGCGGGTTTTGAAATAGTCGCGCACGGGTGTGTAGGTGCTCTCATCCACACGCAGCAGGACTTGGAAGCCGGGAAGGCCGGTGACGCAGCGGTCGTGATTGGTCCAGTCGGCCTCGACGAAAAATTCCGCAGGCTGGCCTTTGACGGCGGGATGATCTTTTGCGGCGGGATCGACGATGACTTTTGCTTTGGAGAAATCGGAGTCGCTGTTGAAGTCGCAGCCGCCCAGTTGGTTCAGCCATGGCCAGCCGGTTTGATGCACGAGAGCCGCATGAAGGCCCACGATGCCTTTCTTCCCGCTGGCAAACCACGCCTCCACCGACTGCCGCTGGGGCTCGGGGATGATTTTGTCGAGTTCATTGGCGTTGTTGAGCAGCAGCACATCGTACTTTGCGATCACCTGCGGAACGAGGTCTTTCGGGCTCTCGGTGATGTCCACATCGAAGCCGTTTTCGTGGCCGAGCAGCACCAGCCAGCGGTTGATGGCGGGGATGTCGGGATGGCGATAGTAGGCGGTGGCAGAGAAGACGAGCACCTTCATGCGGTCTGCGCTGGGTGTGGCGGAAACAGGGGTGTCGTGAGCGGAGGTGAAGCGGGTGATTAAAAGAAGGATGAGGAGAGGGAAGGCGCGGTGAGTCATGGAGGAGGGCATCGGCTGGGGTGAATGTGACGCTAGGGGGCTTCCGGACCGGCTGAAGCCGGGACTACAATACGAAGAGGCTGGAGCTGGGGCCGAGTGGGGTGATGATTTGGGATCTTGAACTTGAAACGAGGCGCTGTGATCGAGGAACGAGGACGATGGTGTCCGTGCGCGTGTGCGCAGTCGGTTTAGCGCTGGCCGATGACGCTGAAATCGAGGTCGCCTTTGCCGGAGTCCACGCCGGCGCGCATGGCTGCGGCGGTGCAGTCGAGGGCGGGGGTCTTGAGCTTTGCTTCTGCCGCGAGTTCGCGGGCGAAGTCGGCGTCCTTGAGCATGTTGCGCAGGGCGAAGTGGGGCTCGAAGTCGCTCTTGATGATGGCGGGGAGCTTCATGCCGATGAGGGTGGAGTAGTTGGCGTTGGATTCCAAAGCTTCGAGGAGGCGCTCAAGGGGAATGCCGTTGGCTTTGGTGATGTCGGCGGCTTCGGAGACGGCCTCAACGATCACGGCGGAGACGAGGTTAGTGACGATCTTGAGGACCATGGCTTCGCCGACGGCCCCGAGAGGAAGGATCTTGGCGGCGCTGGCTTCTAGGACGGGGCGGGCACGTTCCAGCAGCAGCTCACTGCCGCCGATGTAGTAGGAGAGCTTGCCGTTCTGAGCCGCCATCTTGCTGCCGGTAAAGGGAGCATCAAGGAAGGCCGCGCCCGCTTCTTCGACGAGCTGCGCCGCCTGCAGCGTTGCCTTTTTGCTGACGGTGGCGTGATTCATGATGAGATGACCGGCTTTGAGCGCGGGCTTCATGTCTTCAATGGCCTCGAGCAGTGCCGCGCTGTCACGCACGAAAATCTGGATGATGCCAGCCGCCCCGGCGACCTCGCGGGGGGAAGCGAGGAAATTGGGGACAGGACGCGCGCTGCGGCTCCACACGAAGACTTCATGCCCCGCCTTGCGCAGATTGTCCGCCACACGACTGCCGATGATGCCGAGACCGAGTATGCCAACGTTTTGTTTCATGCCACGCCCTTAGCGCGCAATTCCTGCGGCGCAACGCCTGCGTCTGCATCAGGCTGGCTCATTCCACATGGCGGTTGTCGTGATCTCCATTAGGATGAGGCATGCAGGCATCGACATCGCTCATCTGGCACGCGGCAGAATCTGAAACGATCATGGCGGCGCTGAAAACCCATGCGCAAGACGGACTGAGCGGCAGCGAGGCGTCCGAACGCCTGACGCAGCACGGGCCGAACGAGCTTCCGGAGGACAAGCACAAACCGATGTGGCGGGTGTTTGCAGCACAGTTCGCGAGCCCCTTGATCTACATTCTATTTGTTGCAGCGGTGATCTCCTTTGCGATGGGGCATGCCAGTGATGCGGTGGTGATCCTGATCGTGGTGCTGATCAACGCGGTGATCGGCGCCGTGCAAGAGGGACGGGCGGAGCATTCCATGACGGCGCTTCGCAAGCTCTCTGCGCTGAAGGTGCGCGTGGTCCGGGATGGAAAGGAATCGATCATTGAGGCACGGGAGCTGGTGCCTGGAGACATCTTGCTGCTGGGAGCTGGAGACCAGGTGGGCGCCGATGCGCGACTGCTGGAAGCAGCCGCCCTGGAAGCCACCGAAGCGGAGCTCACGGGGGAATCGCTGCCAGTGGTGAAAAGCACCGACGCGGTGCCTGAGGAATCGGGACTGGGGGACCGCAGGAACATGATCTACTCCGGAACGCACCTCACCGCAGGTCGCGGCAAGGCGGTGGTGGTGGCCACGGGTTTGCAGACGGAGGTGGGAAAAATCGCCAGCATGACGACCAGTGCCGAGCAACCCAAGACACCGCTGGAAGTGCGGCTCAAGCAGTTTGGGAACTGGCTGGTGGTCGCCTCCGTGGTGCTGTTTGTGCTGATTCTTGGATTTGGACTGATGCGGGGGATTCCCTTTGTGACCATCTTCATGGTGGCGATCAGCCAGATGGTTTCGATGGTGCCGGAGGGACTGCCTGTGGCCATGACGATCGCGCTGGCGGTGGGCATGCAGCGGATGGCGAGGCGCGGAGCCATCGTGCGGCGGCTGGCGGCGGTGGAAACGCTTGGCTCCACGAGCATCATCTGCAGCGACAAGACCGGCACGCTGACGAAGAACGAGATGACCGTGACGAGGCTGATCCTTCCGGATGGGCGGCAGGTCGAAGCGACGGGCGCGGGGTATTCGCCGGAAGGCAGGCTGCACGTCAGCGGCCAGGATCTCTCCGCCAAGGAAGATGCCACGCTCAGGTCTTTGCTGGAAGCCATCACGCTCTGCAACGATGCGAACCTAGTGCCGCCGGAAGGGGAGGAAACACGCTGGCGGCCCATGGGCGATCCCACCGAGGCGGCGCTGCTCACGGTGGCACACAAAGGCGCCGTAGAACCCGGCGCGCTGCTGCAACACTGGCCGCGCCAGGCGGAGATCCCTTTCGACTCAGCCGTGAAGATGATGGCGACGCAGCATGGCCATGAAGGCAGGCACCGCATCCTCTTCAAAGGAGCACCAGAGAAGCTGCTCGCGCTCTGCGATCCTGCCTCGCTGGATCTCGCCCAAGTGCAGCAAACGGCCGAGGAACTCGCCACGCAGGCGCTGCGTGTGCTTGCGGTGGCGGAGATCCATGACGTCCCGCTCGATGAAGGGGCCGGGTTTGATCCGTGGCGCGAAAGGCTGAGCTTTCTGGGGCTGCTGGGGCAGATGGATCCACCGCGTGAGGAGGTGAAGGCGGCGGTCGCCGAGTGTCTGGAGGCGGGCATCCGGCCGGTGATGGTGACCGGAGATCACAAGGCCACCGGGCTGGCCATCGCGACTGAGCTGGGCATCGCGAAGCCGGGAGACATCGCCGTGGACAGTGCGGAACTGGAAGCGATGTCCGATGACGAGCTGCGCGGCAGCCTGGACCGCATCTCCGTATTTGCGCGGGTGCATCCGGCGCAGAAGCTGCGGATTGTGCAAGCGTTCCAGGCGCAAAAGCAGGTGGTGGCCATGACCGGTGACGGGGTGAATGATGCGCCGGCGCTGGCGGCTGCGGATGTGGGCGTGGCGATGGGCATCACGGGCACGGAGGTGGCCAAGGGAGCGGCGAAGATCGTCATCACGGATGACAACTTTGCCACCATCGTGAAAGCCATCGAGGAAGGGCGGCTGGTGTATCAGAACCTCAAGAAGGTGGTGCTGTTCCTGTTTGCCACCTCAATTGACGAAGTCATCATTCTGCTGCTGGCGCTGCTGTGCGGATACCCGCTGCCGCTGGCGGCGGTGCAGATCCTGTGGATCAACATTGTGACCGAGGGAGCGGTGACGGTGAACCTGATCATGGAGGGGCTGGAGGGTGATGAAATGCGCCGCCGCCCCACGCCGAAGAATGAACAGCTCATCACAGGACCGATGCTGCAACGGCTGCTGCTCATGGTGATCACCTCGGTGGTGACGGTCTTTGGTTTCTTCATCTGGAGGCAGTCCACCGGAGTTCCGTTTGCCCTGGTGCAGACGGAGACCTTCACGCTGGTGGCCGTGACCCAGTGGTTCAACGTTCTCAACTGCCGCAGCGCTTTCAAGTCCTCGATCAACTTCGACATTCTTCGCAACCGGTGGCTCCTTGGAGGACTGATCCTGGGCAACGCCCTGCACATCCTCGTGATCTACAACACCTCCATGAACCGCATTTTCCACACGGTGCCGATTCCGCTGGCGGACGTGGTGCTTCTGGGAGTCATCGGCAGCAGTGTGCTGTGGATCGAAGAAATCAGGAAGTGGTTCGCACGCCGGCGGATTCAAGGGGCTGGTTCGGCGTGATCGATGACCTCAGCGTGATACAGCACCGAGGCAGGCGAGCGCTCACGCAATTCAGCGAGGAGGCTCTTGAGTGCTGCCTCGCGCCGTTTGCTGATGAGCAGGGTGGTGATCTCGTGTGAGACTTCTGCCAAGGCGGGCAGTCGTGAAGCGTGGCGCTCCAGCACGATGATGAGGTGCCAGCCGAGCTTTGTCTGCACGGGTTCGCTGAACTGGCCGCTCTTGAGCTTTTGCACGGCGGCGATGAAGTCCGGCGGCATGCGCTCTGACGAGAACCAGCCGAGGTCGCCGCCCAGATTTTTGCTGCGATCATCCTCGGAATGTTCCTTGGCGAGCTGCGCGAAGGTCTTCTCCTTCGCCAAAAACTGGCGCTGGATTGCACGGATCTCCGCCGAGCGGTCTGGCTTGGTTTTGTCATGCCGAGTGAGGAAAATATGCGCCGCGTGGTAAGCTTGAGGGATGCGCAGGGTCTCCTTGTATTCGGCATACCAAGCGCGCAGGTCCTGCGGAGAGACGGCCTTGAAGCGGGTCTGAATCACCTTCTCAATCCAAGCTTCATCGAGCTGAGCATCCGTGATCCGGGCTTCCAGCGCCTTGGGGGTCAGCTGCTGTGCGGCCAGACGCGTGGGAAACTCCGAGGAATCGGCAAACTGCCGCTGCATGCGCTCAGACTCCTGTTTCACAGCGCCCTTGGACAGGCCGGCACCGGGGCTGGTTTTGACGCGGCAGGCACGCAGGAGGCGCTCGTTGACCAGGGTCTCCAGCGCCAGCCAACGTGACTGCATGCGCGACTCCGGACTGAGGCTGGCCCATGCTGCGTTGTGCTTCCACAGATGCTCGCGCATCGCAGCCTCCAGTTCATGCCGGGTGATGGGCAGGCCGTCCACCTCCGCTGCCAGTCCCCCGCCCTGACTCTCCGTGCACAGCTTGTGCACCGGCCCTTTGAAGGCGTACAAGTCTGCCAAGAGGTAACAGACGGCCATGGAAGCGACCGCCAGCGGCCATGGAAAGGCCTGGAAGGAATGAGACATCAGGAATCGCAGCGTAGGACTGGCCCACCCCTTGGCAAGCGAGTGCTTCGGCCGATAAACTGGTGGCGAAGCACCGTTTAATTGTTATATTTTGATAATTGTCATAAAATAAAGCTAGATTTATTGAGCGACGATCATAAATTTCATACAACAATGACATTCCGAAGTCTCATTCCCTTGGTATTTGCGGCCTGCACCGTCACGGCAGCGGCTGCAACCGTCAGCGTAACTGGGCTGGATAACAATGGAGATGCGATTGGCGAGTATGTCATCGGCGGCCAGACCTACTGGTGGTTCTGCATTGAGCCTGGAGCACCTGCCTTGAGCAACCAGACCATCACTGCGGACACCCTGTCCTTCCAGAATGGCTGGACCGTGCAGAACACCGAACGAGATGGCATCTACCAGTCCGATCCCCTTTTCTACGCTGGCATCGTTCCGAAGCAGGTCGCCGTGATGGAGTACGTGCTCGACACGTACCTGCCGTGGGACACCCTGGCAGGCGCTTCGGGCCGGTTCATCGAGCAGAGCGGTGACTACAATGACTTCGGCAACAACGACACCTTCTTCAATGCGATGTTTGCGATCCAGGACTTCCTCTCGCAGACGGAGGGCAAGCCGCCGAAGTCTGACTTCACGGACATGAGCGACTATCAGGATTACTTTGCACCGCTCGGCACGCTCACGGGTGACGCGCGCTCTGCGTTGTTCCAGAGCATCCTGAGCGACGTGGCCTCCAAGGATGCTACGCCGGGGTTCTTCGACAGCTACGTGGTCCAGCACAATTATTTCACCGTCAATACCTACTTCAGCGAGAGTGATCCGAACAACTGGCAGGACGGCCTGGTGATCGGTGGCTTTGCCCCTGTGCCAGAGCCCGGGGGGGCCCTCCTCATCGCCACCTGCGGCATTGCGTGGACGCTGCGCCGCCGCCGTCGGATCGGCTGAGGCTTCTCAGCGAGAGGTTCGCTGTGCCTCAAACCATGACTGGGTGAACTGCGGATCCAGTTTGCGGCCAGCGATAGAGGTCGTTTTTTATGCACCGCGTCTCCATAAGATCCCTGCTTTCCAAGGTGCCGCTTGGGGCTTGGGCGATGGGTATGTGGATGCTCGCGCTGCCTGCGCCGGGGCAGGATCTGCAGTTGCAGATCGTACCGATGGTGGAGGGGCAGGCGTTGCGGCTGGGTGAGCCGATGACTGGGACGAGGGCGGTGCAGGTGACACGACTCGACTGGCTGCTCTCAGGACTGGCTTTGCAGAAAGAGGACGGCACCTGGATGGAATCGAAGGACTGGTTTGCGTACCTGAGCGCTGGTGGGGGCCGGCAAACGGCGAAGGTTTCGGGCGTGCCTGCGGGCGAGTACAAGGGCATCCGTTTCCGCATCGGTGTGGATGAGAGCACGAACAAATCGGACCCGAATGATTATCCGCCGGGGCATGCGCTCAATCCGCAGGTCAATGGCCTGCACTGGGGCTGGCAGGGTGGGTATATTTTCATGGCGATCGAAGGGCGCTTCACCCAAGGAGGCAAGGAGAACGGATTCTCGTATCACATCGCCAATGCGCCGCAGCTCATGACGGTGGAGCTGCCGGTGGCCTTTCGTGGAGGGCGACCGCTGACTTTGGAGCTGGAGTTTGATGTGGAAGCTGCGCTGGCGGGCATCGACTTTGCCAAGGATGGGACTTCAACGCATTCGCGAGCGGGGGATGCACTCGCGATGAAACTCAAGACGAACATTGAGCGGGCATTTCGGGTGCGGAGCATGCACCACGATGTGTATCAGGCACCGACGTTTTCCACCACGCCGCCCCCCCTGCCCCACGGCACGCATGGGCTGACGCCGCTGATGACGCAGCGTTTTCCCCAGGTACAGTTGCCTGCGGACAATCCGCTGACGGAGGAGGGCGTGGCGCTGGGGCGGCAGTTGTTTCATGACACGCGCCTTTCGGTCAATCAGAGGCAGTCCTGCGCGTCCTGCCATGATCAAACGCGGGCCTTTGCCGATGCGCGGCGTTTCAGCCTGGGCGCGCAGCAGCAGATGGGGAAGCGCAATGCGATGCCGCTTTTCAATCTGGCGTGGCAGCCGGCTTTTTTCTGGGATGGCCGTGCGGCCACGCTGCGGGAGCAGGTGCTGATGCCGATCCAGGACGCGCATGAAATGAATGAGACACTGCCGAAGGTCATCGCCAAGCTGAGGGCGGATCCGGAGTGTACACAGGCGTTTGCGAAAGCGTTTGGCTCCGCGGAGATCACGACTGATCGGATCGCGAAAGCGCTGGAGCAGTTTCTGCTCACGCTGGTGTCGCAGGAGTCGCGTTTTGACCGTGCGGCACGCAAGGTGGCGGAACTGACCGAGAGTGAGAAGCGCGGGCTGCAGCTCTTTGTGACCGAGTTTGATCCCAAACGCGGGCTGCGAGGTGCGGACTGCTTTCACTGCCACGGGGGCACGCTGTTCGCGAGCCAACCGTTTGCCAGCAACGGGCTTGAACTTGGGGAGGAGGATCTGGGCCGAATGGCGGTGACGCAGAACGCCACTGACCGTGGGAAATTCAAAACGCCGAGCCTGCGCAATGTCGCGCTGACTGCGCCCTACATGCATGACGGCCGATTCACCACGCTGGAGGAAGTGGTGGAGCACTACAGCAGCGGGGTGCGCCGCAGCGCTACGCTGGACCCGAACCTGGCGAAGCATCCGGAGGGTGGCATTCAACTCACGACGCAGGAGAAAGCGGATCTGGTGGCGTTTCTCAAGACGCTGACGGACGAGAGCTTTACGGGGGCTGCGGCCACGGCTGCGCGGTGAGGCGTCTGCTACGCCACTCTGATCAGAGTGGTTACCCCGCAAGGATTCGAACCTTGAACGAGAGAATCAAAATCTCCTGTGTTACCATTACACCACGGGGTAGGAGGTGCTCCGAGGGGCGATATTAGAGCCTCCTTTCCGCTGTGCAAGGGCGGCTTGGGGCTGAATTTGGCCTATTAACGAAGATTTGGGACGAATTCCGAGAGGATAAGCGGGCTCAAAGCCCGGTTCGGAGCACTTTTTTCACCAAGGAGCGTGAGGAGGGCAAATGCGGCTCGAAGCCTTGAATTCGCTTGGTTCCAACGTCTAAAGATACCCTCATCCTATTGAAATTATGGAAATATGAAATATTTATTCTTGCAATGTTTATTATATTTATCATAATAACTTTGAAATTAAGAAAACAATTATGAAGAAGCTCATCCTCATCCAAAACGACTATCCTGGCACTGGCAAGAGCACCCTGGCGCTCTGCTTGCAACGCTACCTCCAGCAGTATGGAGTCGCCCATCAAGTCCTCGCCCTGACGGAAGAGGATTCGTTTTCCGCCTCCGGCGTCACGGCTCTTGATGCGAGTTCATTGACACCCCGGTCGTTCCTCGCCCACGTCGATGCCTCACCGCTGACCATTTTGGATGTGAGCACGGGTCTTGGCGAGTTCTTCAACAAGTTCTACCAAGGCTGCGAAATGGACCAGATCCTCCAAGCAGCGGGAGTGGCCCTCTCGGTGGTACTGCCAGTCACGGTGGATCGCGAGAGTTTTGACTCGGTCATTGATGCGGCGGAGGTTTACTCGGACAATGCCGAATACCTGATCGCCCATCTGGTGACTAG
>JAFLEI010000046.1 GCA_017301975.1 Verrucomicrobiota bacterium | reverse complement strand
GTTGCGGTGGGGAAGGCCGCGACATCAAAGAATTCCGGGGCCTTGGCCTGTTCGGTGACGGCGGCAAGATGCAGCGAGGTCGTGTCGATCTGCACCGTCACCGTGCCTGTCCCGGTCGCCTGGTCAAAGTCGATGTCGGCGGTCCAGCCTGCGAAGCTGCCCTCGACACTTTGGCCCATCTGGGCAAGGGCGAAGGTCAGCCTGCCTTCCTGCACCTGCCAGTTGCCGCCCGCCCCGAGCACCAGTGTGACGTTGGTGCCGACATTGACATTCGTCAGCGTCGCCGCAGGCAGGGAGTTCACGTTATTGACCTGCACGAATAACCCGTTGGTATCCGCTGAAGTGAGTGAAAACGTGCCGGACAGCGTGGAAGCACTGCCAATAGTGACGAGGGCAAAGGCACCGGCCGCCTTTTGCATCGTGATGTTGTTGCCACTGAGTGTTGAATTGATGGTCAGGCGCGAGCTGAGCGAGCTGGAGCCATCCTGCAGGGTGATGGCGGACCCGTCAGCCAGCGCAATCGTTCCTCCCGTGAAGGTGTAAGACGTCGGAGTGACCGCCCGGAAGATCAGCCCGTTGGTGTTCACCGTGCCCGAAACCGTGACCGTCCCCCCTGAGCCACCCGCCCCAAACGCAGCCGTGTTCCCCGCCGAGTTGGACCAGGTCTGATTTTGCTGGTTGTTCGTCTCGTCAAACCAGTTGCCGCCACCATTCACCCAGGTGCCGCCACCGTCCTGCGCGCCATTCGTTCCACTCGTCACGTCCCAGACAAGAGTGGCCCCCCGTGCGTGGTGCGGCACCATGAGCCCAAAAAGGATCACGGACAGGAAGAAACAAAGGATTTTCAGTCGGGACATTCGTAGGAAAGGGGGGATGAGACAGCGGGGACGTTGGAACCGTTGGAAACCCAATAGAGCATATTTCGCCTCCTCCGCCTGTCACGGATGCCAAAACCCCGCGCGTAGCGTTTTTCAACTGCCCAAAAGCAAGATTGGCCATGAACTTGCTAAACATCACCCTGCGGACTTGAGCATCCCGTCCCCGTCCCCGCCCCCCAACCCTTTCGCATGTCCATCCACGTCGCCCTTCACCACCGCACCAGCTACCGCTACGACCGCCCCATCGAGCTGGGCCCTCAGGTCATCCGGTTGCGTCCCGCCCCACATTCCCGCTCTCGCATCCTCAGCTACTCCCTCAAAGTCACCCCGGAAAAGCATTTCCTGAACTGGCAGCAGGACCCCCAGTCCAATTTCCTCGCCCGGCTGGTCATTCCGGAAAAAACCAAGGAGTTCAGCATCGAGGTGGATGTGGTGGTCGAGATGGCGGTCTTCAATCCCTTCGACTTCTTCCTGGAGCCTGAGGCTGAAAATTTCCCCTTCGATTACGATGCCACGCTGGATCATGAGCTCGCCCCCTTCCTGAAGTGCGGCGAACTCACCCCCAAATTCGCGGAATACTTCACCCAGGTCGAGAGCGAGCTCCTCGCCATGAAACCCTGGCCGCCGCGTACGATTGACGCCCTCGTCACCATCAATCAGCGTCTCTGGAAGGACATCGGCTACACCGTCCGCATGGAGCCCGGCGTCCAGACCCCGGAGGAGTCCCTCACCAAGCGCACCGGCTCCTGCCGTGACACCTCCTGGCTCATGGTGCAGATCATGCGCCGTCTCGGCCTCGCCGCACGCTTCGTCAGCGGTTACCTCATCCAGTTGAAGCCGGACGTGAAGTCCCTCGACGGCCCCAGCGGCACCGAGGTCGATTTCACCGATCTCCACGCCTGGTGTGAGGTCTACCTGCCCGGCGCTGGCTGGGTTGGCCTCGATCCGACCTCCGGCCTCTTCGCCGGGGAAGGGCACATCCCTCTCGCCGCCACCCCAGACCCCGGGAGCGCCGCCCCCATCAGCGGCATGGCCGAGCCCTGCGAAACGGAGTTCGACTTCGACATGAAAGTCGACCGAATTTACGAATCACCCCGCGTCACCAAGCCCTACACCGAGGAGCAGTGGGCGGAGATCGCCGCTCTGGGGCATGCCTTGGATAAAGAGCTCGAAGCCAACGATGTACGCCTGACCATGGGTGGCGAGCCCACCTTCGTTTCCATCGACGACGCCGAAGGTGCCGAGTGGAACACCGCCGCTGTGGGCCCCATGAAGGCCAAGCTCTCGGACATCCTCCTCAAGCGCCTCAGAGACCGCTTCGCCCCGGGCGCCTTCCTGCACCACGGCCAAGGAAAATGGTACCCCGGCGAATCCCTCCCTCGCTGGTCCTACGGCTGCCATTGGCGCAAGGACGGCCAGCCTCTTTGGGCCCATCCCCATCTGTATGCCGACATGGAAACAGACTACGGCGTGAACGAAACCCACTCCGCCCGCTTCATCCACGCTCTCGCCGAACGCATCGGCTGCAGCACCAAATGGATCATGCCGACGTACGAAGACGCGTTCTACTACCTCTGGCGCGAGCGCAAGCTCCCGGTGAACGTCGATCCGCTCAAATCCAACCTCAAAGACAAGGAGGAGCGCACGCGCCTCGCCAAGGTGTTCGAGGAAGGGCTTGATAAAATCATCGGCCACGTGCTGCCGATCAAACCGGTGGACAACGGCTGGGAAACCGGCCCGTGGTTCCTCCGTGCGGAGCGCTGCTACCTCGTTCCGGGAGATTCCCCCATCGGCCTGCGTCTCCCGCTCGATTCCCAGCCCTGGGTCAAGACCACCGACTACCCCTATCATCACGAGCAGGACCCCATGGAAGAGCGCGATCCGCTCCCCTCGCGGCAGCAATTTGTGCGCGGCATCGCCGGGGTGCCTCCCTCCTTCTGGAAAAAACTCGCGCAGCGCCCCGGTCCTTCCGGCGCGGAAGGACTCTCCGAGGGCGCCGGCGAAGACAAGCTGCAGGGCATTGATCCAGCCGCCCAGCCTCCATCCGTGGGACAATCCGCCGATCAGATCGTGCGCACCGCCCTCTGCGTTCAGCCGCGCGATGGCAAGCTCTTCATCTTCATGCCACCCACCAAGACGCTGGAGGAATACCTCTCCGCTCTCGGTGCCGTGGAGGACGTGGCGCTGGCCCTGGATCAGCCCGTCGTCATCGAAGGCTATCCTCCCCCCTATGACCCTCGCCTGCACGTGCTCAAAGTCACCCCGGACCCGGGCGTGATCGAGGTGAACGTGCACCCCGCCAAGAGCTGGGATGAAATGGTCAACATCACCGAATCGCTCTACGAAGAGGCCCGGCTTACCCGCCTCGGCACGGAGAAATTCATGGTCGATGGCCGCCATACCGGCACCGGCGGTGGCAATCACATCGTCATGGGCGCGGAAACTCCCAAGGACAGCCCCTTCCTTCGCCGCCCCGATCTCCTGCGCAGCCTCACCAGCTACTGGCAGAATCATCCCTCCCTCTCGTTCATGTTCGCCGGCATGTTCATCGGCCCCACCAGCCAGAGTCCGCGCATCGACGAAGCACGCAACGACTCGCTCTACGAACTCGAAACGGCCTTCAAAGCCGCCTCTGAGGCCATGGCCAAAGGCGGAGAGGTGCCCCCGTGGCTTGTGGACCGGTTATACCGCAACCTCTTCATCGACTCCAGCGGCAACACCCACCGCGCCGAATTCTGCATCGACAAGCTCTACTCGCCAGACAGCAGCACCGGCCGCCTCGGCCTGCTGGAAATGCGCGGCTTTGAAATGCCGCCCCATCCTCACATGAGTCTCGCTCAGGCGCTCATGCTCCGCACCCTCATCGCCCGCTTCTGGAAGGAGCCCTACGAGGCGCCGCTCGTACGCTGGGGCACCGACATCCACGACCGCTGGATGCTCCCTCACTTCGCCTGGAGCGACATCGAGGACGTCTGCCATGACACGCAGCAGGCCGGGTTTGAACTCAAACCCGAGTGGTTCGCCCCGCATTACGAGTTCCGCTACCCGCTCAGCGGCGACTGGTGCACTCGCAACGTCAACGTGGAAATCCGCCAGGCGCTGGAGCCCTGGCACGTGCTCGGGGAGGACAACGGTGCCGGTGGTGCCGTGCGCTTCGTCGATTCCTCGCTCGAACGCATCCAAATCAAGGCGCAGGGTCTGGTGGAAGGCCGTTACGCCATCACCTGCAACGGGCGCACCGTCCCGATGCATCCCACCGGCACCAACGGCGAATACGTCGCCGGCGTCCGCTACCGCGCCTGGCAGCCCCCAAACTGCCTGCACCCCACCGTGGGCGTCCACTCACCACTCACCATTGACCTCGTCGATCAGTGGAATCAGCGCTCCCTTGGTGGCTGCATGTACCATGTCGCCCATCCCGGCGGACTGAGCCACGAAACCTTCCCGGTGAACGCTTACGAAGCCGAAAGCCGCCGCTACTCCCGCTTCTTCCGTCACGGTCACACGCCCGGAAAGATGAAAGTGGAGCCAGCCAGGCCCAATCCCGAGTTCCCCTTCACTCTGGACCTGCGCAATGGATGATAGTAAAGAATCGGGATGCACAATGCATGAACGGTTCCTACTATCGCTACTCGCAAAGCTGTCCTCGCATTGATCTTCCAATCTCAAAGCTCCACCGCCGCTGCTCCCGTTCCACCACGGGCGGTGATGTCGCGGTTGGACGGCCCTGACACCCGGGGGCATTACGATGAACTGCGCGATGCCAGCGGCAAAGTGCGCCCGCATTACGAGCCCATCATCACCGATCTTCAGCGCCGGGACTCGGCCGGCGTCAAACGCCTCGCGGACACCGGTCGCCGCCTGCTGGCTGAACGCGGCGTCACCTTCAACGTTTACGACGAAAAAGGCCTGGACACCCCCTGGAACATGGACCCGGTGCCCTTCGTCATTTCGGCGCGTGAATGGGAAGGCATCGAAAAGGCTCTGATTCAGCGTGCGACCCTGCTCAATGCAATCTTGATCGACAGCTACGGTCCTCAGCAGTTGATCCGTGATGGCAGCATGCCTGCGGCGCTCGTTCTCGGGCAGCCCGCTTACTTGCGGCCCTGCCACGGCATCAAACTTCGCAGCGCCAAGCCCCTGCAGGTGTACGGCGCGGATCTCGCCCGTTCTCCGGATGGTCAGTGGTGGGTCATATCCGATCGCACCCAGATCCCCACCGGCTCCGGCTACGCCCTTGAAAACCGCCTCATCACCTCCCGGCTGCTGCCGGACGTGTTTCGTGACGCGCGCGTGCGCCGTCTTGCCGGCTTCTTCCGCCAGATGCAGCAGTCTCTCGCCGCCCTGGCTCCGCGCCCGGTGGAGGAGCCCCGCGTCGTCCTCCTCACACCCGGGCCCTACAACGAAACCTACTTTGAGCAGGCCTACCTCGCCCGCTACCTCGGCTACACCTTGGTGGAAGGCGAAGACCTCACCGTGCGCGATGACCGCGTCTATTTGAAGACCCTCAACGGCCTCGAACCGGTGGATGTCATCCTGCGTCGCGTGGATGACGATTTCTGCGATCCGCTGGAGCTGCGCAACGACTCCATGCTCGGCGTTCCCGGTCTTGTGCGTGCCGTGCGTGCGGGCAATGTGTCCTTGGGAAATGCCCTCGGATCAGGTCTCGCCGAAGCTCCCGCGCTGATGGCCTTCCTTCCCGGTCTGTGCCGCAAACTGCTGGGCTCAGAGCTTCTCATGCCTTCCGTTGCCACCTGGTGGTGCGGACAGGAGCGCCCGCGTGGCGAGGTGGAAAAAAATCTCGACCGCCTCGTCATCAAGAGCGCCTTCCGCGTGCGAGGGCGTGAGGCCTGCTTCGGCGGACGCCTCACGGGTGCCGAGCGTGCTTCCCTCGCCGAACGCATGCGTTTTGCCCCGGATCGCTGGGCCGCGCAGGAAAAGATCGCTTTCTCCACCGCACCCATGTGGGAGGACGGCCACCTCGTGCACAAGCCTGTGAGCGTGCGCGTTTACCTCGTCGCCACCAAGGACGGCTACATGGTCATGCCCGGAGCACTGACCCGCGTCGCTGCTTCCATGGATTCACCCTTGGTGTCCATGCAGAAAGGCGGCACCAGCAAAGACACCTGGGTGCTTAGCGAAGGGCCGGTGGAAAACGTTACGCTGCTCTCCAGCACCAGCACCCCGGTGGAACTCCGCCGTACGGGCCACAATCTCGGCAGCCGTGTGGCCAATCATCTCTACTGGCTGGGTCGCTATGCGGAGCGCGCTGAATCCAGCGCCCGCCTTCTGCGCTCCACCCTTTTGCGCTGCTCTCCGGAAAGCGGCATGAGCGAAACGCCCCTCCTGCTCCCCTTGCTGGAGGCCTTGAAAAGTCTCACCGTTCTGGATGATGTGCCTGACGCCGCCTCGCTCGCCTCCCAGCAGGAGCAGCTTGAGGCCCGGCTTCTGGAGGCGGTTTTTGATGCCAATCACCCCACCAGCATTCGTTCCAGCGTCGCTCACATCCAGCGCATCGGCGTCCTGCTGCGTGACCGCATCTCTATCGATACCTGGCGCGTCATCAGCCAGCTTGGCGATGCCCTCGACGCTTACGACAACACGCCCAGCGTCACGCCGATGTCCGACGCTCTGAACGTCCTCACCCGCATCATCCTCGAACTCGCCTCCTTCCATGGCCTCGCCAAGGAAAACATGACGCGCGCCCAGGGCTGGATGTTCCTCGACATCGGCCACCGCATCGAGCGCACTGTCTACATTTGCGAACTCCTGCGCGCCGGCCTCAGCAGCGCGGATGCGGAGAACCCCAGCTTGCTGGAGGCCATTCTCGAAGTCGGCGACAGCACCATCACCTACCGCAATCGCTACAGCCTGCTCCCTCAGCTCGCCGCCGTTTACGACCTGCTCATGCTCGACGAACTCAATCCTCGCGGCCTGCGTTTCCAGTTCGAGCGCATCCGCCAGCAGTTCAAGCATCTGCCCCATGAGCAAAACTCGGCGGTTCTCACCCCGGCGATGCGCGTGTTTTTGGAAAACAGCACCCGCCTGCAGTTGTGTGATCCCACCGAACTCGCCCGGGTAGAGCCCGGTGCCTGGGCGCAGACCCAGGTGGCCAGGCTCCTCACCCAGCTCATCGAGGCCATGCCGGTCCTCAATGACGCGCTCACCGCCGGTTACTTCGCTCACTCCACCATCAGCAGCAGCGATGATGCTCCTGCTGACACTCCGTCCTCGTGATGAACTACCGCATCACTCATCGCACCACGTATGCCTACAGCTCTCGCGTGGTCGTGTCGCACCATGCCGCTCGTTTGCGCCCGCGCGATACCGAAACGCAGCGCTGCCTGGAGTTCAGCCTCAGCTTTGACCCGGAACCCGATCTGCTCACGGAGCACACCGATTCCTTCGGGAATCTGGTTTCCTGCTTCTCCGTGCAGAAGCTCCACAAGCAATTTGAAGTGATCTCGCGCAGCCTCGTCTCTTTGATGCCGGTGCTGCAGCCAGATCCGCTCCAGACACCGCCCTGGGAAAGCGTTGCCGCCATGTTCCGTGATCCCGTGGCCGTGGATCTGCTGGATCCCTGCCAGTTTGTCTTCGGCAGCCCGCTGCTCATCCATGAGATGCCGCTGCGTGATTTCGCTCTGCCCAGCTTCACCAAAGGCCGCCCCGTCCTCGCCGCCACCGCCGATCTCTGCCGCCGCATCTATCGTGAGTTTGTCTTCGACCCGAAGGCCACCACCATCAGCACCCCGCTGAACGAAGTGCTGGAAAAAAAACGCGGCGTCTGCCAGGACTTCGCCCATCTCGCCATCGCCAGCCTCCGTGCCATGGGCCTGCCAGCCCGCTACATCAGCGGCTACCTGCGCACCCATCCCCCCGCAGGCAAACCTCGGCTTCAGGGCGTCGATGCCTCCCATGCCTGGGCCTCCTGCTTTGTGCCCGGATTTGGCTGGGTCGATTTCGATCCCACCAACAACTGCTTCACTTCGCTGGATCACATCACCGTGGCCATCGGTCGTGATTTCTCGGATGTCAGCCCCGTCCGTGGCATCATCACCGGCGGTGGCAGGCACACCGTCGGCGTCGGCGTGGATGTTGAGCCCGTGGCATCCTGAATAGCGCCCTCTCCCGATGTCATCTGCAAAGCCTTTCCAATTCTGGCACAGGCCCTGCTAAGTAATATAACCTCATGTCGTCACTGTTTAACGACTACCAACCAGAGAGCTTCTTCGACGAGGTGTTTTCCAAATCCGGGAAAGCACGTCCGCACTATGGAGCCATGCTTGATAGTGTAGGTTCACTCACTCCATCCGAATACTCCGCGCGCCAGAAAGCCGTGGATGCCGCCTTCCTCCGGCAGGGCGTGACATTCACTGTTTATGGCGATGATCAGGGCACGGAACGCATCTTCCCCTTCGACCTCATGCCGCGCATCATCCCGCAGCGTGAATGGGAGACCATTGAAGCCGGGCTCATTCAGCGCATCACCGCGCTGAACCTCTTCCTCAATGACATCTACCACGGCCAGAAGATCATCACCGACAAGGCCGTCCCCGCCGAGCTCGTCCTCTCCGCCTCGCATTACCGCCCCGAGTTTCGTGGCATCAAAGTCCCCCACGGCATCTACATCCACATCTGCGGCACCGATCTCGTCCGCGATGGCAAAGGCGACTACTACGTCCTCGAAGACAACGGTCGCTGCCCTTCCGGCGCCTCCTACATGCTGGAAAATCGCAATGCGATGAAGCGCGCCTTCCCCGGCCTGCTGCAGCAGCTGCCCGTCCGTCCCGTGGATGCCTACGGCTCCATGCTGCGTGAGACTCTCGCGCACCTCGCCCCCAGCGGTGTTCTGGATCCCGCCATCGTGGTCCTCACTCCCGGCATTTATAACAGCGCCTACTTTGAGCACTGCTACCTCGCCAAGCAGATGGGCGTGCCCATCGTCGAAGGCCGCGATCTCATCCTCCGCAATGACCGCGTGTTCATGCGCACGACGAAAGGCCTGGAGCAGGTCCATGTCATCTATCGCCGCATCGACGATGACTTCCTCGATCCCCAGGTCTTCCGCAAAGACTCCCTCCTCGGCGTCCCCGGCATCATCAATGCCTATCGCAAAGGCCACGTCGCCCTCGCCAACTCCATCGGCACCGGCGTCGCAGACGACAAGGCGGTTTACGCCCTCGTGCCGAAGATGATCAAATACTACCTCGATCAGGATCCCATCCTGCCAAACGTGCCCACGCACCTCGGCGTCGATGAAAAGGAGTGTTCCTACATCCTCGACAATCTCGACAAGCTCGTGGTGAAAGCGGTGAATGAATCCGGCGGCTACGGCATGCTCATGGGCCCCCACGCTTCCAAAAAGGAGCGCTCCGACTTTGCCGAGCTCATCAAGAAGAACCCGCGCAACTACATCGCCCAGCCCGTTCTCCAGCTCTCACGCCATCCCGTCTTTGTGGACGACCATTTCGAAGGCCGCCACATCGACCTTCGCCCCTATGTTCTCTGTGGCGACCGCGTTCGCGTCGTCCCCGGCGGCCTCACCCGCGTGGCTCTCAAAAAAGGCTCCCTCGTCGTGAACTCCTCCCAGGGCGGCGGCAGCAAGGACACCTGGGTGCTCTGGGATGACCCCCTCGACATGCCTGCCGAAACCCCACCCGCCGCCTGATCACCACCGCCATGCTTAGCCGAGTCGCAGACAGCATTTACTGGATGGCACGCTACGTCGAGCGTGCGGAAAACCTCTCACGCCTCCTGCTTTCCACGCAGGATCTCCTGCTCGATGCCGGAGCCGAAGGCGTCGATGAAGCGCAGTTCTGGCAGCCCCTCCTCGCCACCACCGGCGATGAAGAGGCCTACTCCAAGCTGCACAAAAAAATCAAAGGCAAGGACGTCACCGAATTCCTCGCCCTCCGTGCCGACAACCCCAACTCGATGCTCAACAGCATCCGCGCCGCGCGTGAAAACGCGCGCACCGTGCGCGATCAGATCTCCGACGAAATCTGGGAGTCGCTGAACTCGCTTCGGCTCTTCGTCGATTCCGCCGAAGGCAAGAACATGCATCGGATGCAAAGCGCCGCCTTCTACGAGCGTGTGCTGCGCGGCTCCTATCAGTTCCAGGGCATTGCAGATTCCACCACCCCTCGCGGCGAAATCTGGCACTTCCTTCGCCTCGGCACCTGCCTGGAGCGCGCGGACAAAATGTCCCGCCTGCTCGACACCTGCTCCGGCCTCTCCCTTGAGCTCCCCCCTCACGCCCAAGCCCGGCCTCTGCGCTGGGCCGCGCTGCTGCGCTCCTGCTCCGCCTGGCACGCCTTTCAGGCCGAGCACCGCCGCCTCGATCCCACCAAAATCATCGCTTACCTCCTGCTCGAAGAGACCTTCCCGCGTTCCATCGCCTGCTGTGTCGCCGAGGCCCAGTCCGCCCTCCAGGCCCTCTGCGCCTGCTCCGGCGTTCCGGGCATGCCCGCACCCCTGCGCCACGTCGGCCGTCTCCGCGCCGACCTCGCCTACACCACCGTTGAGGAAGTCCTCGCCACCGGCCTCCATGAATACATCGACGATCTTCAGCTTCGTCTGAATCAGATCGGTGAGGCCATCTTCCAGACCTTCGTACAACACGCGGAGCTCTCACAGCTTGATGACGATATCCCGCAGGATGCCGTCGCGGCAGGGGCCTATCACTCCGCCGCGGGCGAAGACCTCCAGGTTCAGCAGCAGCAGCAACAGCAACAACAGTAGCCAGTCGTTGGCATCCTCTGCTGCTCGCCATGCGATTCCGAGTCTTCCACCGTACCCGCTACGTTTACCGCGCGGCGGTCAGTGACAGCTACAACGAAGTGCGTTTGCGCCCCGTCACCGACGACAAATCGCGCCTCGAATTCTTCCTCCTCAACGTCAAGCCGCCGGCCCGGCTCCAGCACTTCCGGGACAACTGGCTCAACTACGTCCACTACTTTGACATTCCTGAGCCGCACACGGATCTGATCATCGAGTCACAATCAACGATCAACACCACCAATCCCTACAAGGACGGCAGGCCCCTCGGCGTGCCCTTTGAGGCCCTCAAGAGCGAGGCTGATGAAATGGTCTCTCTCTTCCTCGGCACCAGCCGCTATGTGGAGGTCACCCCCGCAGTCTGGCGCCTCGGCATCGATATCCGCAATGACAGCAACGACGTCTTTGAAACCGCCGAGGCCGTGATGCATCACATCTACCGCGAGTGGACCTACGCCCCCAACAGCACCACCACCTCTACGCACATGACCGAGGTCCTGGACTCGAAACAAGGCGTCTGCCAGGACTTCGCCCACCTCATGATCGGCATCTGCCGCTCCCTTGGCATTCCGGCCCGCTATGTCAGCGGTTATCTCTACAATGGCCCCGACTCCCACCTGCGCGGCGCCCAGGCCTCCCACGCCTGGTGTGAGGTCCATCTCCCCGGGAAAGGCTGGTTCGGCCTCGACCCCACCAACGCCACCCTCGCCGACGAGCGTCACATCAAAATCGCCACCGGCCGGGATTATCAGGACGCCGCCCCCGTCTCCGGCCATTTCGACGGCCCCCCCGGCGCCACCTCCGCGCTCCAGGTCGAACTCGAAGTCCGGCGCATCGACGGCTAAATCCCCACAATGGGACAGCCTCATGGCGCCGTCGCCGTCGCGGAATCCTTTTCCATCTCCGAAATCGTCATTTTGACGTACTCACGATCCTGAGCGGACAAAAAGTTCACCGGAATCCCCTCAAAAACCTGGCCGTCTGAACGTTCGATCCGAAGCACGTTGCCGGCGTCATTGATCGCGGTCAGCGTACCTTCAAAGGTTTTCCCGGCCGCATTCGTCCACGATCTCTTTTGTTGAGGCGGAAGCTTCATTTCCGACAATCCCCGCTGCCCCTGTGCCGTCCCTTTGGGCTTCCAAACCGTGCTTTCCAGAAATCGTATGAAGGTCCCATATTGATTTTGGGTTCCGGAAAAGGAGGTCTGCCATGCCCGGTCGCCGCCCCAGAGTAGCATGAATGCCTTCATGGATTTTGACTTGGGGCTGTCCTGGTCGATCACATGAAAACCGTAGCCGGCCCAGCCGCCAGCCCGAAATTTCAGCGGCATGACATTGGTGCAGGTCCTCTTGTACTTAAACTCGGCAATCTCCGCCTTGATGCTGGCAAGGTGTCGCTCTGCGCGGGCTTTGAGGTCTTCTTTGCCAAACATGCCCTCACTGCCAAAGATATCGAGTTCGAAGTCGTTCAACTGTTCGGGCGTTTTCCATGAGCAGCCATAGCTGTCCCCTCGCTTTCCAGCCTCCCATCTCGAAGTATAGACGGTGACTGTGTCAGGCAGCGTAAGCGTGAGACTCTTGCCTTCCCACGTCAAAGCAGAGGCCTCGTCCGCCATCATCACACACGCCATCAGCAGGCATGCCCGGAAAGAATTGAAGCACCGTCCCATGGCGGTAATTTATTGGGTCTTGGAGGATAGGAACGACAATTCACCTGACACTTCTCGTAGTGAAAACCGGGACTGCGGCACGCCAGCACGCCTGTCGCTGTGTTGACAGGATCTGCTGCGGCAATGCCCGCCACAGCCAGTTGAATCAATGCCGTTCAAATGACCAACAGACGGCCTGTGAGCGCCTCCGCCCACGGCTTCCACAGGGGGAAACAAAAAGCCCGCCGGTCGTCGAATCTCCCGTTGTTATTCCACCCTCGTCCGCTACATTTCTGCCACAGCGGGCCGCGCCACAGGGTTGGAAAACTTCAATACCGATTCTGGAGCGAGGCTCCTAGAATCAAATTTAAGTTTTATGGGGTTGTTCTCTCTTCCGGTGGTGAAAATAGGGTCTGTGTCCATGGATGGCACGGAACCGGTCCTGATTCTCGGTCCCTGCGTGATCGAGAGCGAAGATTTCATCTGGAGCGTGGCGGAAAAACTCGGTGCCATGGCGCAGCAGCACGGCTGGCGCTGGATTTTCAAAGCCTCCTATGACAAGGCCAACCGCAGCGCCATTTCCTCCTACCGCGGTCTCGGCTGTGAGGCCGGCTGCAAGCTCCTCGCCCAGATCGGCGCCAAGCTCGGCGTCCCCGTCACCACAGACGTCCACAGCGTCGAAGAAGTCCGGCAGGCCGCCGAACACATCGATCTCCTGCAAATCCCCGCCTTCCTCTGCCGCCAGACGGACCTCATCGTCGCCGCCGGTGAGTCAGGCCGGGCCGTGAATGTCAAAAAGGGCCAGTTCCTCGCCCCGTGGGACGTGCGTAATATCGCTGACAAGCTGACCAGCGTCGGCTGCCAGAATTTCATGTTCACCGAGCGCGGCACCACCTTTGGTTACAACAATCTCGTCGCCGACATGCGATCCCTCTACTGGATGAGGGAGCTCGGTTATCGTGTGGTCATGGACGCGACGCACAGTGTGCAGCGCCCCGGCGGCCTTGGTACCGCCACTGGCGGAGATGGCAAACTGGCCCCCGTTCTCGCCCGCGCTGCAGTCGCCACCGGCTGTGACGGCGTGTTCATGGAAACCCACCCGGATCCCGCCAACGCCTTTTCGGACGGCCCCAACCAAATCCCCCTTTCGCAGATCGCGGAAGTGGTGGAAACCTTGCGCAAGATTCATGGCCTCGTTCGTGACATCACTTGAGCTGCTCTACCGCCGCAGGCTCGCGGTTTCCGTCACGCTCGGCGTGCTGGCGGGTCTCCTCATGTTTGCCTCTGCCCAGCAGCCTCCAGCCGCGGATTCCGGCATCGGCGCCTTTCTCCAGATGGTCCCCCCGGGCGCGGTGAACAAAGGCGCGGTCATCCCCTCCTTCGACTCCACCGGCCAGCGAACCTCCCTCATCACCGCAGACGTGCTGCGCCGGGTGGATGATCAGCGCATCTACGCGGAAAACCTCATCGTGGAGATGTTCAATCCCGAACCGAAGGACAACGTCCGCATCGATCTCAAGACCGCCTTCTACCAGATGGCCGTCGGCGGTGGCGTCTTGCGCAGCACGGACCGCAGTCGCGTGAGCCGCTCCGACTTCAACATCGAAGGGGACAGCCTCATCTTTGACACCGCAAAAAATCAGGGACGCATGACAGGAAACATCCACATGGTGATCTTTGACATCAGCGCCCTCAGCGGCGAGGTACCACCCCCCGCTGAATCACGCCCCACCAAGTGATATGAAGACGTCGTCCATACTGTACATCGCCCTGCTCGTCAGCAGCGCTGCCGCCTTGGCGCAGGGCCCGGGCGCCACTCGTCCGCTCTTCGATTTTCGCAAAAAGAAGGTGGATGAAGACACCAAGACCAAGGCCATGGATGCGGCCAAGGAAGCCGTCAAGCAGGTCCCGGATTCAGTCAAAGAGCAGGCCAAGGAACTCCTCCTCTCCCCCGAAAGCAATGAGATGCGTCAAAAGGCCCTCCAGGCCGCTCAGTCGATGATGCAGGGCACGGCTCCTGCCGCTGCCGCAGGAGCTGCCGCCCCCGTTGCTCCGGACACCGCCCCGCCCCCCGCAGCCCCCACGGCGGCAGTGGTCGAAGCCCCGCCCCCGCCACCCCCGGCTGGCCCCCAGCCAAAACCTTTGCAGCCCTTGAACCTCGACGAGGCCCCCAAGGCCACCAAGGGCCAGATCGACATCACCGCCCAAAAGAACTCCTTTTTCGACGCCGATAACAATTACGCCATCTTCAGCGGCGACGTGAAGGCACGCCACCCCCAGATGTACATCGAGTGTGAGGAGTTGGAACTCTTCATGACCAAGAAGGAAGGCGCGGCGCTCGGCGGCCCCAAGCCCAAAAAAACCGGTCCCCCCGCCAAGGATGCAGACATTCTCGCCGCTCCCAAAAAGGCCGCCAACTCCGCCCCCCCCATCGATAAAGCCGATGCGCGCGGACCCATGGTCACCATCGAAAAAATTTCGGAGGACGGCGAACTCCAGATCGGCCACTGCAAGCACCTGATCTACGACGGCAAAACCGAACGAACCACCCTCCTCGATTGGCCTCAGGTGCAGGCTGGCAATCAGCTCCACAAGGCCACGGAAGCCGGCTGCATCATGATCATCGAGAAAACCGGCAAGCTGACCACGACGGGTGGCCATGAGACCATCATTCTCCAGGGAGATGAGATCGCGCCCCGGAGAAATCCTCCGGTTTCGCCAGCACCCGCACCGCAGTAAACATGGCTCCGAGAAAGAAAAGAACGAAGGACGAGGGTGGCCGGGAATCCCAGCCCCTCCGGGAGACAGATTTCCGCCACGCGGCGGATGATCCGGGAGCCCCCGTGCCCATCATTCCTGACAGCAACACCCTCCTCCACACCGAAGGCCTGAAAAAGGTCTATGACGGCCGCGCCGTCGTCAATGGCGTCGATATCGAGGTCAAAAGCGGCGAAATCGTCGGCCTCCTCGGCCCCAACGGTGCCGGCAAGACCACCACCTTCTACATGATCGTCGGTCTCGTGCAGCCCAACGGCGGCAAGGTCATGTTTGACGGCAAGGACACCACCAATCAGCCTATGTACATGCGCTCCAGGCTCGGCATGGGTTACCTCCCCCAGGAGGAGTCCATCTTCCGCCGCCTCACCGTCCGTGAAAACATCATGGGCGTCATGGAGACACAGCCCTACACCAAGGCTGAGCGTGCGGAGCAAACCCAGTCCCTCATGGAAAAGTTCGGCATTGACCATGTCGCGGACAATCTCGCCATCACCCTCAGCGGCGGTGAAAAGCGCCGGCTCACCATCGCCCGCTCCCTCGTCACATCCCCCAAGCTCCTCATGCTTGATGAGCCCTTCAGCGGCGTTGATCCCATCGCCGTCAGCGAAATCCAGGAGATCATCCGCATGCTCCGCAGCGCCGGACTCGCCATTCTCATCACCGACCACAACGTCCGTGAGACCCTCAACATCGTGGACCGCGCCTACCTCATCTTTGAGGGCAGGGTGCGCCGCCACGGCAGCAAAGACTTTCTCGTCAATGACGACGAAGCCCGCCGCCTCTATCTGGGCGAAGGCTTCACCATGTAATTTTTATCCAACCCAAAAAGGAGAACCACCATGCAAAAACACAACGTCAACCTCCCCATCATCGTCACCGCTCGGCACATGGAAGTCACCGATGCGATCCGCGATTACGCTCACAAAAAGATCGAAGGTCTCCATCTTGACTATCCCCGCATCATCGAGGCCAAGGTTATTCTCGACGTGCAAAATCACCACCGCCACATCGCTGAAATCATCCTTTTCTGCGCCGATCACATCGTCATCGAAGTGAAGTCCGTCACCGAGGACATCTATGCTTCCATCGACGAAAGCGCCGCCAAGATCGCCCGGCGCATGCGCAAGTACAAGACCCGCCTGCTGAAAAACCACCGCCCGCGCAAGGAAGTCTCCATCCGCCACATTGAGGAGCAGGTCTTCCATCAGGAAGTTCTGCACACCGAAGAAGAGCACATCGAGCCTGCCTACGTGCATCAGGAAAAATACAAGATCCGCCCTCTCTATGCCGACGAGGCCATCATGGATCTCGAAATCAGCGATCGCCCCTTCGTGATCTTCCACAATCAGAAGACCCATCGTCTCGCTCTCCTGTTCCGTCGCAAAGACGGCGACTACGGCCTCATCGAGCCCGAAATGGAAGCCGCCGCCAACGGCGCTGCCAAGTAGTAAAGCGTCAGCAATCGTTAATTCACCCACGGAGCGGCCTGAAATCAGGCCGCTTCTTTTTTGCAGCTCGCCAGATATTTCTGGGCCGTTCTCAGTTCGCCGGGAGCCGTCGTCTCAGCGCAGCAAAGTAGCCTTGTTCCTGTGGAACAAGGACCGCTCCGCCTCGCCCCAGACGCTTAACAATGTAGAATCAATACCGCACCTCATTAAAGGCAAGTCTGTCTCCAGCCGAACAAAGCTCTCTGCCTGAGAGCGTATCGATGGCACCTTGAGCCATCAACTGGTATCCTTGTCTTGAAGGCCAACGGTCTTCCGGATTACAGCCCAGGATTGCCGAGCCTCAGCGAGGCTGCCCTGGCTAACGCAGACCATTCGGGAAGCAAACCCACCGCTTCCTTCATCCGCCGCGTCCACCAGCAGCGACATCCCGTACCTCCGCCACAACGAATGGCGAGCGTTGCCAGAAACTCCGCTTCGCAGTTCACCCACGACGCCTTCGGACAATCCCGCTCACGCGCCCCGCATTCAGGCCGCTTCTTTTTTATGGCTCGCCAGATACTGCCGGCAATTTTCCTCGCCCATGTACTTCGCCAGCAGCCGTGCGTCCGTCTCCGTGAAATCCACCATGATCAGGCCATCCACCACCGACGAGAAATCCTTGTCCACGTTGAAGCTCAGCAGCGTCGCATTCAGCTTCAGGTAGTGCTTCAGCAGAATCGGGATGCCCTTGCCGTCCGTCTCCAGGCTTGAGATCAGCGCAGAGCAGTCGTCCACGTTCTGCAGATCCGCGCTGATAAATTCACGCATCATCCGTCGCGTCCGCATGTACCGGAAAGGATTGCGCGCCTTCACAAAGCTCGAAAGGTGCGGGTGCATCCGGTTGTCCTGCAAAAACTCCACGATCATCTTCCGCGACAGGCTGCTGTAGTCCTTGCTGATGCTCACCGGTCCAAACAGCTTCTTGTAGCGCGGATTGCGCGCGATCCAGTGCGCGATGCCCTTCCACAGCAGCGGCAGCGAGGCCAGATTGCGCTGGTACGCCTTGATGATGAAGCTCCGCCCCATCTCCACCGCATGTTCCAGATTGGCCAGGAACGGCTTTTCAAAACGGAACAGCGTGCTCGTGTACAGCCCCTTGGATCCATACTCGCGCAGAATGATGTCCGCACGGCCCAGCCGGTAGGCTCCCGCCACACATTCCTTCTCCTCATCCCACAGAATCAGGTGCTCATAGTAGCGGTCGTACTTGTCGAGGTCGATGTCATTGCCGCTGCCCTCGCCCACTTCGCGGAAGGTGATTTCTCGCAGACGCCCGATCTCCGGCAGCAGCGCCGGGATTTCATGGGAGTGCGCCTGATAGACGGACAAACCGCCCTGTCCCACCAGCCGCCCACCTCGCGCGCGGATGCGGTCGATCTCTTCCACCATGTGTTCCTGCTGTGTTTCAGACGGCGGTGTGATCGTGATGTTCTCACCGGTGACCGTCAGTTTGGCCGTCTCCTCCTGGCCGCGCTGATGCAGCACAAAGGTGTGAATGCGCAGGTAGCGCGTGAGGGATTCATCATCCTCAAATTTCTTCAGGCGTGAATACGGAATCGGGTGCCCCACGTTCATCTGCACCAGAGTGTTGGCGCGGTTGCAAAATTCGCGCAGCAGCAGGCCGGTGCGCAGGCGCGGGTGGATCATCCCGGCGGCATGAAACAGGGCGCTGTTGGTGCCTGGGAAGTAAACGGGCAGCACCGTCGCCTGCGTTCGGCGCACCAGGGACCCCACATGGTTGCTCCAAGCCGGTTCATCAATGCCGCGCCCCGGTTTGTAAGAAGCCACCTCGCCCGCAGGAAAAATGATCAGCGCACCACCGCCACGGAGCAGCCGGATGGCTTCCTTCATCGGACCCAGGTTGCGCTTCGCGGAGCCTTCACCCCCAAAGGGATCCACAGGAATCACATGATCCGCCAGCTCCTTCATCGCCAGCAGCAGTGAATTCGTCATCACTTTCAGATCGGGCCGAAATTGCCCCGCCCAGCGCGCCAGCATGATGGGATCAATGACCCCAAACGGATGATTGGCCACGATGAGCAGAGGACCCTCCTTCGGGAACTCAAATTCAGATGGCAGATCCACTTCCTCCTGCAGGCTGAGCGAATGCGCCACCGAATCAAACCAAGCGAATGCATTCGGGTGCTGCGGGTGCAGCTTGAACAGCCGCGCAGACTCCTTGTAGCAAGCCTCAAAGCCGGTCAGCCCCAGCGCCTTTTCCAAGGCAGGGCCGATCAGACGGTAGATGCGGCGCTGAAATGGGGTTTTGAGATGCTCGCTGAAATCGATGACCATGAGAACGGTCCACACATCCTCTCGAATGCGCTTCAATCAAGCGCCATCCGCGTTTCGATTTTGCCATTCTTAAAAAAGAAAGAGTCAGTTTA
The DNA here is from genome assembly GCA_017301975.1 of Verrucomicrobiota bacterium. Lineage (GTDB taxonomy): Bacteria > Verrucomicrobiota > Verrucomicrobiia > Verrucomicrobiales > Verrucomicrobiaceae > Prosthecobacter. The sequence goes on along the minus strand of JAFLEI010000046.1, from coordinate 26,462 downwards.
GCGCACTCTTGATTTGCCCCATCCAGTGCTCCGCACGGGCCGCAAAACTCAGCTCGTCCTTCTGGTACAGCACACCCCGCGACACATTCACCAGCAGCGGCGCCTTCCGCCCGCTCCCCTTCAGCGCCCCCAGATCTCCCCCTTGGGCGCCCAGTCCCGGGATCAGCAGCGGCACGTCCGGGATGTGGTCCAGCACGTCCGGCGCGGCATTCGTCAGACCCACCACCAGCCCCGCCTGCGGATGCCCGGCGGTCATCGCGGCCACCAGTTCATACACCTGGCGGTCGCCCGTCTTCTGCAGTTCGATGTCCTTTGCGCCCGGATTCGAGGTCACCCCCAGCAGATACAGCCCCTTGTCCGTGTATTTCAAAAACGGCTCCAAAGTGTCGCGCCCCATGTAGGCGTTCAGCGTCACTGCATCCACGTTCATCGCCTCAAAGCATGCCTTCGCATAATACCCCTGCGTCTCGCCGATGTCCCCTCGCTTCACATCCAGCACCACCGGGATCTCCTTCGGAATCTCTTTCAAAATTTCCTCCAGCATCTTCATCCCCCGCCACCCCAGCGCCTCAAAATACGCCGAGTTCGGCTTGAACGCCGCCGCATACGGCGCCGTCTGCTCGATCACCTCCAGAATCCACCGCTTCGTCGATTCCTCCGCATTCTCCGCCCTCACATCCAGCCCCACACACAGGTTGGATCCAGTCTTGGCGATGCGCTGATTCAGTTTGTCGAGAAAGGTCATGCCCCTGTGCTTGGCACAGCCTTCGGCCTAGGGCAAGAGGCTTGCTAAACGATCACCCACCCGGGGATACGGCCATGATCATTAGATGGCGTAGCCATCCCTGCCTGTAGCGAGGGGTTGAGCGCAGCGACACCCCTCGAATGCTTACATATCACCCCCCTCATGCACTCGCATCGCGTAGCGATGCCAGCGCTTTAGTTCCTACCGCTTTATTCGTGCTTAGTTCCCGTGTCCCAAAAGCGCCTGTCTCACACCTCATCCCGCTGAAACCCACGAAGAGCTTTAATCACCCACGCTGGCTTTGAACCGGACATTGCCTTCGTACTGGCTGAAATCGATCTGCTTCATCCGCCCGAGCAGCCAAATCTCCCGCTCCCTCCCGGGATGGTCTGCCAGCCCCTGCCACTTGTTGGCTACGCGCAAAACCTCCAGCATCTCAGCCAGCTTTGATTCCAGGCCCGCTTCCTCCTGAATGAGGCTCTTCAGGCGCTCAAGGCTCTTTAGCATCAGCAGCGGTCCGCTCAGAAACAGCTGGCTCAGCACGTAGGCCGTTCCCCTCAGCTCCTGCCCCGGGTTGTCCATCTTACGTGACCACACTCTCTCGTCGCTGCCTGCCAGATCAGGGCTAAAGACAGACTCTCCATAGTTCTCAAAACCCTGGCCGCCTTTCCAAGTGCGCCATCCGCTGAAAGTCATGACGATCACCATCAGCCAGCTCAGCCAAGTGGCATGCGTCGCGGAGAGGTTGAATGCCCCCAGCAAGGCCGTTGCCACCCGTTGCAGGAGCAGCCACGTCAGCACATAGCACACGACACTGCCGGCGAGGCCGAACACTCCCCACACGATCTGCCCGCGGTTGAACTCTGCAATCATGAGCTCCACCTATGGTCCGCCCGCCAAATCTCAGCCAGAAAAAATTTGTGCCGCGCCCTCCCTCCCGCCATTCTCCCTTTCTTTACCCGATGAGCAACACCGCCGCCAGCCAGCCCCTCGTGGGCATCATCATGGGCTCCAGTTCCGACTGGCCCACCCTCCAAAACGCCGCCCAGGTGCTCACCGACTTCGGCATCCCTTTTGAAAAGAAAGTCGTCAGCGCCCACCGCACGCCCCAGCTCCTCTACGACTACGCCACCACCGCCTCGCAGCGCGGCCTCAAGTGCATCATCGCCGGGGCCGGCGGTGCCGCCCATCTCCCCGGCATGACCGCCAGCATGACCACCATCCCCGTCCTCGGCGTGCCCGTGCAAAGCCGCGCCCTCAGCGGGGTGGACAGCCTCTACTCCATCGTCCAGATGCCCGGCGGCATCCCTGTCGCCACCTTCGCCATCGGCAATGCAGGCGCCCTCAATGCCGGACTCTTCGCCGTCTCCATGCTCGCGAACGACAATCCCGAGCTCGTCGAAAAACTGAAAACCTTCCGCGAGCGCCAGACCCAAAAAGTGCTCGAAAGCCAGCAGGAACTCGAAGCCGCACCCAAGGCATGAAGTTCCCCCCTCCCTCCACCATCGGCGTCCTCGGCGGCGGCCAGCTCGGCCGCATGCTCGCCCTGGAGGCCCGCCGTGCCGGCCACCGCGTCGCCATCTTCACCGACGAAGCGCAAGGCTGCCCCGCCGGCCAGTTCGCCGACCTCGAAATCAACGCCGCCTACTCCGACACCTCCGCGCTCAACAACTTCCTTCAGCAGGTTGATGTCGTCACCGCCGAGTTCGAAAACATCCCCGCCTCCTGCCTCGCCGCCGTCGAAGCCGTCAAGCCCCTCCGCCCCGGCTCCCGCGCCCTCATCACCACCCAGCACCGCGAGCGCGAAAAAAACTTCCTTCGCGATCAAGGCATCGCCTGCGCCCCCTTCCGCGTCATCGACGACCTCCCCGGCCTCGAATCCGCCGTCGCGGAGCTCGGCCGCCCCTGCGTCATCAAAACCGCCGCCTTCGGCTACGACGGCAAAGGCCAGTGCAAAGTCACCGCAGACACCGACCTCGCCGAAGCCTGGAGCAGCTTCACCGGCCAGCGCGCCGTCGTCGAGCAATGGGTCACCTTCGACTGCGAAGTCTCCGTCGTCGGCGCCCGCAGCATTGATGGCAGCATGGCCACCCACGGCTGCGTCGAAAACCAGCACACCCACCACATCCTCGACGTCACCATCGCCCCCGCTCGCGTCGATCCCAAAATCACTGAGCAGGCCATCGCCCTCTGGCAGGCCGTTGCCGAAGGCCTCGACTACGTCGGCACCATGGCCGTCGAGATGTTCGTCACCACCGCCGGCAAAGTCATCGTCAACGAGATCGCCCCCCGTCCCCACAACAGCGGCCACTACACCATCGACGCCTGCCGCACCAATCAGTTCCAGCAGCAGCACCGCGCCGTCTGCGGCCTCCCCCTCGGCGATGCCTCCCAGCACACCCCAGCGGTGATGGTCAATCTCCTCGGCGACGTCTGGCCCGCCCCCCTCGTCCACCCCGACTGGTCCCCTGTCCTCAACCACCCCCGCGCCAAGCTCCACCTCTACGGCAAACACCAAGCCCGCCCCCGCCGCAAAATGGGCCACTTCACCGTGTTAGGCGCTACCATCGACCAGGCCCTCCAAGACGCCCTCGCCATCCGTGCCGCACTGGGCATCGGCTAAAGCATTTTACATCATTCTGCGTTCGATAACTCCAAGGCGGCCAAAAGCAGTTCTCCCTCTCCCCGCCCCAGCATACTCTGCCCCATTTTTCTTTCGGGGAGAGGGTTGGGGTGAGGGGCTGTTTAAGGTTTCACGCCACGCCAAACTCACGCTTGATGCTGGCCTGCGAATGACGACGCCCCGCGTTCAAGTCAGCAAGGCCCGCCTCGATTTTTTGGCGCACATAAATCTGCTGCATCACATCATCCCAGGACGCCGATGCCGGCAGCTTGTCAATCAACCTGCGTGCCTGGGTTTTAGCGCTGACAGCTTTGGCCTTGGTTTTCATGTGCTCAAGATCCCGCCACCAATACATTTCTCAAGACCACACTTGGGTCATCAGGATCGACAAGCGGCAGTTTCCCCCCCCACCTCCCTCCGCACCTCCGGAAAAAACGCCTCAAAGTCCTCCCGGAACCCCTCATACTCTTCCTCCAACACCTTCATCGCCGCCGCCAGATCAAACGGCCTCCGCAGCCTCTTCGACATCGCCGGTGGCATGGTTCGTGAAGACTTTTCTGAGGGAGAACCTTGCCTGCGTCAAAGCGGTGCTGGATGTGAACGCGCTCGGCACCCAGCCGAAGTTTCTCGGCGAAAAGGTGCCCGTGCCGCTGGAGTGATTTACAGCCAGACTGTCAACGCACGCCGTAGATCGGGACCGGGAGCGACGCGGAAGCTTTCATCAAGCTCGAGCCGGGCCTTGTGGCCGTTCCGGGAGATTTCGAGGAAGACGGGAAGCGTGCCCGGGTAGGCGAGCAGCACCTCCTGAATGCGTTCGAGGTCGGTTTCGTCGTGCTGCTTGGTGTTCAGCCTCAAGACGTAGGGCTTCGGCGGAGCAGGCGGCTTCGGAGGCGGTGGTTCGGAAGGATCGGGATCGGTAGCGTTGCGCGGTTTCGCCGCCTTGGGCTTGAGCGGCGTGGCACTGTTCATGGTGACGCGATTGCCGTCGGTCTTCTGATCTTTGCTGACACGAATGCGGAGACCGAGCACGGCGCCATTGGCCAGCACGTCCTTGACCTTCTCATAGTCATCGCTCCAGCACATCATCTCGATTTGGCCGGTGAAGTCTTCAAACTTGAAGGTGGCGAAGGGACGGTTGTCGCGTTTGGAGTAGCGCACCTCGAGCTGACTGAGGATGCCGGCGATGGAGTGCGAGCTGGCTTTTTCCTTGGTGTCGATGTCCGCAATGGAGGCGATCTTGATGATCTTGGACGAATCGAAATGGCCGCGATAACTGTCCAGCGGATGGCCGCTGACGTAGAAGCCGAGCAGCTCTTTTTCAAAGGCGAGCACCTCATCCGTGCTCCACACGATGGAGGGGGCTGCGGCTTCGTTCTTTTTCGATTTGGGCTGCGCGAGTGCGAAGTCATCAAAGAGGCCGCCCTGGCCTGCCTTCTTGTCTTTCTGCATCGAGGCCGCGGAGGCCAGTACCTGCTCGAGCTTGGCGAACATGACAGCGCGCGGTTCTTTGGTGAAGTCAAAGGCCCCCGCTTTGACGAGGGACTCCATGAGCTTTTTGTTTACTGCGCGGTTGTCGAGACGGGCGGCGAAATCTTCGAGGCTGGTGAAGGGGCCGTTTTTTTCACGCTCCGCGATAGCCGCCTCCATGGCGCCTTCACCGACGTTTTTGATGGCGCTGAGACCGTAGCGAATGGAGTTGGGCAAGTCGTAGCCCGATGCCGGGGTCTCATAGTCGGCCGCGATGGCTTCTTTGCTGAACTCGGGGGCGAATTTGAGCGACGATTTGTTGACGTCCGGGGGCAGCACCTTGATGCCCATCTCGAAGCACTCGCTGACGAAATTGGCGATCTTGTCAGGATTGCTGATTTCAAAGCTGAGCACCGCCGCCATGAACTCCACGGGGAAATTTGCCTTCAAATAGGCGGTGCGATACGTGACGATCCCGTAGGCGGCGGAGTGGGATTTGTTGAAGCCGTATTGCGCGAATTTTTCGAGCAAGTCGAAGATGGAGTTCGCAAGCTTGGCCTGAATGTCGTTCGTCTTGAGACAGCCCTCCACGAAGATGAGTCGCTGGCGGGCCATCTCGGCGGCGTCCTTTTTACCCATCGCTCGGCGGAGCAAGTCAGCTTGTCCGAGGGAGAAGCCGGCGAGCAAGTTGGCCGCCTGCATGACCTGCTCCTGATAGACCAGAATGCCGTAGGTCTCTTTGGAGATTTTTTCCAGCAGCGGATGTGGATAGTCCACCTTCTCCTCACCCTTCTTACGCTTGATGTAGTCGGGAATAAACTGCATCGGGCCGGGACGATACAGCGCGAGAATAGCGATAATCTCCTCGATGGTGTCGGGGCCGAGCTGTTTGCAGGTGTTGACCATCCCACCAGATTCCATCTGGAAGACGGCGACCGTTTCGCCGCGTTTGATGAGATCGAAGGTCTTCTTGTCTTCGAGGGGGGCCTCGGACACGCGGAAGCCGTGGATGCGCTTGTGAATCCAGTGCTCGGCTTCATGGATCACCGTCAGCGTTTTGAGGCCGAGGAAGTCCATCTTGAGCATGCCCAGCTCGGTGAGCGGCTTCATGGCATACTGCGAGAGGATGGCGTCTTCCTTGTCTCGCGTGAGGGCGATGAAGTTGTCGAGCCGGCGATCACCGATGACGACACCGGCAGCGTGAACGCCGGTGCCGCGCGTGAGGCCTTCGAGGAAGGTGGCGTGTCTCCACAGTTCCTGCGCATTGCCATCGGCCTCAAGCTTCGCAGCGAGATCAGGGTTTTTCTTCACCGACTCCTCCAGATCGATGTTCAGCTCATTCGGAATCATCTTCGACAGCGCATCGCTGTCGCCGTAGCTCCAGCCCATCACGCGACCGACGTCACGGATGACCGACTTGGCCCCCATGGTGCCGAAGGTGATGATATGGCAGACGCTGAGGTCGCCGTATTTTTCGCGGACGTACTGAATGACCTCGGGACGACGCGTCTGGCAGAAGTCGATATCGATATCGGGAGGGCTGACACGCTCGGGGTTCAGGAATCGTTCGAACACGAGTTCGAAACGGAGCGGATCGATGTCCGTGATGCCGAGGCAGAAGGCGACGAGCGAGCCGGCGGCAGAACCACGGCCGGGGCCGACGGGGATGTCGTGCTCGCGCGCCCAGTTGATGAAGTCCCAGACGATGAGGAAGTAACTGGTGAAGTTCTTTTCTTTGAGCAGGGCGAGCTCGACCTCCATGCGCTGGTGCAGCGCTTCGTCATTGAGCGCGCGGCTGCGGCCGTAGCGGCGCTCCAGACCTTCTGTGGTCAGCTTGCGCAGGTACTCATTGCGGTCCCCGCCGTCGGGCATGGGGTACTGCGGGTAGCGGTCAATGCTGGTGGAGTCGAGATGGATCTTCAGATCGCAGCGCTCGGCGATTTCCAGCGTGGCATCGCAGGCTTCGGGCACTTCGGAAAACAGGGAGCGCATTTCCTCGGCGGTCTTGAAATAGACCTCCGGGGAGTAGGTCATGCGGTTCTGATCGTAGATGCTCGCGCCCGTGCCGATGCAGATCATGATGTCGTGGGACTCGTGATCGCTGCGATTGAGGAAGTGGACGTCGTTGGTGGCGACTGTTTTGAGGTCGTACTGCTTGCCCCACTCGATCATCTGCCGCGCGCTTTTGCGCTGGGCCTCCATGTTGTGGTCCTGGATTTCGAGGTAGAAGTTTTCGGGGCCGAAGATGTCGCGGAATTCCAGCAGACTTTTCTCCGCCTCATCCTTGCGGTCGGAGAGGAGGAGCTCGTTGATTTCGCCATTGATGCAGCCGCTGAGGCAGATCAGGCCCTTCGCGTGCTCACGCAGGGCGTCTTTGTCCACGCGGGGCTTGTACCACTGGCCGTCGAGGTGGCCCTTGGTGATCAGCTTGGAGAGGTTCTCAAAACCTTCGTTGCTGGAGGCGAGCAGCGTGAGATGTGAGGAGCGCTTGCGGCCGGGCACTTCGTTTTTGTCCATCATGGAGCCGGGGGCGAGGTACGCCTCGCAGCCGATGATGCTCTTCACCTTGGCCTTTTTGGCGGCCATGTAGAAGTCGATGGCGCCGTAGAGATTGCCGTGGTCGGTCATCGCCACGGCAGGCATGTTCAGCTCCTTCACGCGTTTCATGAGCGCATCAATGCGCACAGCGCCGTCTAGCAGCGAGTATTCGGTGTGAAGATGGAGATGGACGAAGGAATCTGACATGCGGCGGGGGACAGGATTAACCCCGTTAGCAAGGTCTGAACAAGTCCGAGTTGTTCACATTTGTCTGTCGCCCGGCCTGCGATGGGCGCGATGGTGGTGGCGGTAGTGGCTGAGCAGCATCCAGCCAACGATCACAATGATGCACGTCACGGAGATCGCGACGATGAGGTAGAATTGATTGGCCTTGGAGGACGGCTCTTCCGCTGCGGGTGCGGCTGCTGCGACCACCTTGAGCTGAAAAGGGGGGCTGGTCTCTCCTGGAAACACCACACGGGGGCGTAGTTCTGTTTTTCCCGCCATGGAGTGCAGCAGAATCAGGCTGGTGTTGGCGTCTTTGGCAAAATCGACCTGGAAGGTGGTGGATTGCGCCGGCAAATGGCCGCTGGCCGTGGCGAGCAGGTGCACTTCCTGGGTGTCTGCCTTGAGGGGGGTGTTGTCAGCGCCGTCCATGGCCTGAATTTTGCAGGCTGGCAGGATGGTTTTGTTTCCGTCGAACAGCAATCCAAGCGAACGGGCGAGGTATTGCTGCGCTTTTTCATGGGTTGCGGCCACCTGTTCCGGCGTCTGCTCCAGGTACCAAGAGGCCGGCACGGGCGGCAGCGACGTGGGCTCGGCGGCGAGAAAGGTGCGCGGATCCACATTGATCCGCAGCGTATAGCCGCCCGTGGAGTCGAATTCCGCCTCGACAGTCATATTGGGCACCACATGGGCGCTCACGGTGCTGGCGACCGCCAGAAAAGTCAGGAAGACGGCGCCGATGATTCGCCTGCTAAAAATCCGATGCATCAAGCATGGTGGAGATGCGCGAAACAATGGCAAATATATCGTCACTCCGGCCCGCTACCCCTGAGAAATGAAGAAGCTGATTTTAAAGATGCCTCCACGCTTTCGAAAGAACCTGCGAAAAACCTTGTAGCAGGAAGACGACCGCGCTTGACTTAGGGCGTGTAAATTGCTTCAAAAGACCATTCCTTTTTAACCGACCGCATGGGCGCCTCACTCAAATCACTGGAGAAAGAACTCGAGATCACTCTCGAGGACTTCAATCTGGTCGGGCGCAGCCCTGACGCCAGCATCAGGCTGGTGGACGGGGGGGTCTCGCGTCAGCATGCCACGATCCGCCGGGACGGGCAGTTGTTCTGGGTTTCCGATCTTGGCAGCGCCAACGGCAGTTTCGTCAACGACGTGGCCGTGACCACGGCGCGGGCTCTGCGGCATGGGGATCGTGTGCAGTTTGGCACCAGCACGTTCGTTTTTGACAGTCAGGACGAAGAACGTCCGCCGAGCGAGTCTGGCAACGTCAGCACGCAGTCGCTCCATACCATTGCTCTGCCGGTCAAGACGGTGCGCGCCACGCTGCTCGTGGGCGATTTGCGCAACTTCACCACCATTTCCTCCCAGCTCAGCGCTGAGGAAGTGGCCGCCATGCTGCGTGAATGGTATGCGCAGTGCGAAAAAGTTCTGAAAACCCGCGATGCCATCATCGATAAATTCATCGGCGACGGTGTGTTTGCCTACTGGCCGGGAGATGACATCAGTTCCCGCATCAAAGCCACCGAGGCCGCCAAGATTCTCAGCAGCCCGGATTCCAGTGAATCTCCCAAGCGCAAATGGCTGAAGGAAAACATGAACCTGGAAGTTCATTGCCACATCGGCCTGAACATTGGTGACGTCGCTCTGGGGGCCATGGGCCGCGGGGTGAACACCGCCGTGGGTGAAGCCGTGAACGTGACTTTCCGAATCGAGAGCCTGACCCGCAAGCTTCAGGTGCCAGTCCTGGCCGGAGCGCCGTTTCTCAATGGCTGGCCGGAAGGTCTGCAGCTCTACCAAAACGCCGGCATTCATCCGGTGAAGGGCCAGCCTGATCCGGTCGAGGTCTATTCCCTGATAGACGTGCCGACGATGTCCTTCTAGGACGCTGTACAGTGGCCATCTCGCTCCGCGAGATGATTCCGGCGCTCCCGCACCTGCCACGTCTTCAAGGACTCGGAAGTGATTTGTTTCATCGAGCGCGTTCAACTCCTCTCTCGGAGCGAGAGGGCTGTTTTGCCTCGCGTTCGAGAAGGCGCTGCATGTCTGCGCGCGTCATGCGGTAGAGCAGCCACTCGCTCATGCGTTTGGCCCCGATGCGTTGCTCATACACCTGCTGCGCGTTCACGTTCCAGTCGAGCGCCGTCCATTCCACGCGGCCGCAGCCACGCTCATGCGCGAGGCTGACTACCTTTTTGAGCAAGGCGCCGCCCACGCCGGCTTTGCGGCGCTCGGGAAGGACAAAGAGGTCTTCGAGATAAAGGGTCGGCAGCGCGAGAAAACTCGAATACGTCTCCACGAGAATCATGTAGCCACAGGGCTCTGCGTCCTCGTTTGCAAACGCAAGCCAGACCTCAATGCGCGGCTTTGCTCCCAGGGCATCCTCGACAAGTCGTGCCTGCGCAGCCTCGTCGGGAGGAGGCAGTTTTTCAAACTCCGCCAGGGCGATGACCAAACCGCAAAACGCGGGCGCATGCTCACAAGTAAGCGGGCGCAGTTCGATCTGCAGCGCTGAGCTCATGCATGCAGCACGGGATCGCCAAACAAGGTGAAGTGTCCGGCTTCAGCGACGCGCACTTTGAAAATCTCACCCGTGTGGCGTTCGGGATTGCCATCGAAAACCACGATGCGGTTGGAACCTGTGCGACCGGTGAGGCGCTGATCATTCGTCTTGCTGGGTCCTTCGCAGAGAATTTCGACCTCTTTGCCCACGAGCTTGTCGTACATCGGCAACGCGATGCGGTTCACCAGCGCGAGCAGGTCCTGATTGCGCTCTTCTTTGACGCGTTCCGGCACCTGAATGGCCTCTTCCATCTCCGCCGCAGGCGTGCCACGGCGTTTGGAATAACGAAACACGAAGGCGTTGTCGAAACCGATGGTTTCAAACATCTGCCGTGTTTCGAGGTAGTTCTCTTCGGTTTCACCAGGGAAACCCACGATCACATCCGTCGTCACGGCGATGTCTGAGCGCGCCTCGCGAATGCGCTGGACGAGTTCGGTGAATTTGGCCGCCGTGTAGGGCCGGTGCATGCGCTTCAGGATGGCATCGCTGCCGCTTTGCACGGGCAGATGCACATGCTCGGCGAGTTTCGGCAGATAGGTGAAGGCTTCGATAAGATCCTTCTTGTAGCCAATCGGATGCGGGCTGGTGAAGCGAATGCGCTTGATGCCGGGCACCTCATGCACCGCTTCCAAAAGCTGCACGAAAGGGCTTTTACCATCCACGGCCGGAAATTCATGCCTGCCGTAGAGATTTACAATTTGGCCGAGGAGGGTGACTTCCTTCACGCCACGATCCGCGAGGCGTTTCACCTCTTCGACAATGTCAGCGATGGGGCGTCCGCGCTCGCCGCCGCGCGTGTAGGGCACGATGCAGAAGGTGCACTTCATGTTGCAGCCCTGCATGATGCTGACGAAGGCGCTGGCCTGCTTTTCCTTCAGCGTGTGGTCACGGATCGTGTTCTGCGAAGAAGCTTCCTCTTCCACATCGACGATGGAAAAACGCTCATCGTCCATCTGCTTCGCTTCTTTGGCGCGGATGATCTCATCAACATAGTCCACCACGCGGTGGTACTTCTGCGTGCCGACGACGAGGTCCACGTTTGCCTTGTTCACCAGTTCACTGCCGCGGCTCTGCGCCATGCAGCCCATGAAGCCAGTGACCAAAGGAGTGCGCCGCCGCCGCACCATGCCCATTTTCCCCAAGGCTTTCTGCTCCGCCTGATCACGCACGGAGCAGGTGTTGATGAGCACCACGTCCGCGTCTTCATCCCGCGCTGTCATGGTGTAGCCGCGCTCGACGAACATCTGCGACACCTGTTCGGTGTCGCGCTCGTTCATCTGGCAGCCGTAGGTTTTGATGTGGACGCGTGGCATTGGGGGTTGGGAGAATACCCAACCCCGGCCAAAAGACAACCTCAAGGCGCTTTGGTCCTGCCAGCTCAGCCCTTGATCTCAAAGATCGCCTCGACCTCCACGGCTGCGCCGGTGGGGAGCTGGGCGAAGCCCAGGGCGCTGCGGGCGTGGTAGCCGTCGCCTTCCTTGCCGAAAATCTCATGCAGCAGGTCGGAGCAGCCGTTGATGACGAGATGCTGGTCGGTGTATTCCAGGGTGGAGTTCACGCAGCCCAGCACTTTGAGGACTTTCAGGCCGTCCAGCGTGCCGTGGGTGTCCCAAACCGAACGCAACACCTTCTCAGCACAGTTCTTGGCCGCCTTGTAGCCGTCTTCGGTGGAGACACCGGCGCCCAGCTTGCCCTTCAGGTCACTGACGTGGCCGGAGGTGAGGAGCTGATTGCCGCTGCGGATGCAGAGGTTTAGATAGGCGGGGGGCTGCTTGGTGAAAACGAGGCCGAGGGATTCTGCTTTTTGCTGGGGTGTCATGATGGAGGTGAGAAGTGGATGCAGAATACGAATTGGAAAACGAAAACTGACAAACACTTGAAAACACAACCATTAAGCCTTCAGCACTCCGCCCATCCGCCACATCAGCTTGTCCAGCACGAGGCCCAGCCCCTCACCGCGCCCGTTGACCAGACCCGCCCAGCAAAAGCCCTTGGCAGTATGCACCATGATCGTGGATGTCCCCGGCAGCGATCCGCCGTGCCACCAGTTTGGCACTTTGTTCACGTTCCAGCCGCGTGCGTAGCCTTCGCTGATGCCATGCGTGGTCATGGCACGAAGCGAATCCTGATTGAGCAAAACCGGCAACTGCGAGGCGAAGCGCACCAGATCCCCCGCCGTGGAGATCCAGCCGCCGTGCGAGTCCATGCGGGCGACGTTCATGCCATAGGCTGCAGCCGGTTTGGGCGTGAGATACATCACCTCCTGCGGTCGCCGCTCCTCCAAGGTATTGCCACCGATCTCCATGCGGGTGATGCCGCATTTTGACAGCACCTCCTGAGTGATCAGTTTGTCATAAGGCAGCTTCAACACCTTCTCCAGCACCCGGCCCAGCACGCAGTAGCCGAAGTTCGAATACGCAAAGTGCTCTCCCGGCTTGTGCGTCTGCTTCTGGTTCGCCAGCGTCCAGGCGATGAGCTCCGCGTGATTCATTCGCGGGTTTTGAAACATGGGGTCATCCTTGTCATTCGCCCAGCCGCCGCTGGTATGAGTGAGCAGGTGATCCACGGTGACGGCCGCCACGTCTCCGCCATACTCCCCACCAAGGATGCCTTGCGGGCCAAACACCTTGCTGTCTGGCTGCAGCAATCCTTTTTCCATGCACATCATAGCGGCCGAGGCCGTGAACGGCTTGGAAACACTGGCAATGCGGAAGCGATGCTGTGTTGTGACGGCCTCGGTGCCATCCGCATCGGCAAAACCATAGCCTGCTTCGAAGTCGATCTTGCCATCCCTGCCATAGGCGATGCTCATGCCCTGGATGCCATGCTCACGTAGAAATGCTTCAGCGATGGCGCGGATCTTTCCCTCCGGGGATATGGGTGCCGCAGCAGCAGCCATGGGCCATGCGGCCAGCGAACTCACAAAGGCGCGTCGTTTCATGCGGACGACATCACACCTTGACGCTTCGCCGCCGTCAACGAAAACATTCCCCGATGCTCCGGCTTCTCATCCTCCCCCTCCTCCTGCTCAGCGCCCATGCCCAGACCGTGGACACGAGCACGCTTACGGGCAAAGTCGTCTGCGGCTACCAGGGCTGGTTCCGCTGCGAGGGAGATGGCAGCGACAACGGCTGGCATCATTACGCCGCCGGGAAAACCTTCGAGCCGGGACACTCGCACATCGAGATGTGGCCAGATGTGAGTGAACTGCCGAAGGAGGCCCGTGTGGCCACGCCTTTCAAGCATGCCGATGGCCGCACGGCTGAAGTCTTCAGCTCCGTCCACCCCGCCGTCATTCAGCTTCATTTCAGATGGATGCGCGACTATGGCATCGACGGCGCTTTCATTCAGCGCTTTGCCGCCACCACGCGGGACAAACGTTTCCGTGAGCCGATGGATCAGGTGCTTGCCCACTGCCAGTCCGCCGCCACCGCCAACGGGCGCGGATTGACACTGATGTATGACCTCAGCGGCATCAAGGAAGACGGCATTCAGCTGGTGATCGACGACTGGAAACGCCTCATCACCGAAAAGCGTTTCGATCAAAAAGGCCCTGCGTATTTCAAACACCACGGCAAACCCCTCGTGGCGCTGTGGGGCCTGGGCTTTAACGACCGCGCACCCATGCTGGAGGAATGGTCACGCCTCATCAGCTTCCTGCGCGATGATCCCGAATTCGGCGGCTGTTCCATCATGCTCGGCGTGCCCTACTACTGGCGCACCTTGGACCACGACTGCATCTCCGACCCGAAGCTGCTGGAAATCATCGCCCGCGCCGACATCGTGAGCCCTTGGGCCGTGGGCCGCTTTGGCACCCCCAAACAAGCCGCCAGCAATGGGGAGAAATTCTTGAAGCCGGACCTCGCCTGGTGCGCCGAACACAAGGTGGATTACCTGCCAGTGCTCTTCCCGGGCTTTAGCTGGACGAACCTTTCCAAATCGCGCAACCAGGAGGCGAAGTTTGACGCGATCCCACGCCTTGGCGGCGAATTTTTATGGTCGCAGGCTCTCGCCGCAAAACAGGCCGGGGCGCAGATGCTCTACGTGGCCATGTTTGACGAGCTGGATGAAGGCACCGCCATCTTCAAAACCGACAATCATCCGCCCGTGGGTGAAAGCCGCTTCCTCGCGGAGCCGGATCTGCCGAACGATCACTATCTCTGGCTCACGGGCATGCTTGGCAAACTGCTGCATGGTGAGGCACCGGAGGGCATGCCCAGGCGTTGAGCCGCATTTACGACAAGTCCGAAGCCAGCACCGAATTCGCCGCGCGCAGCGCCAGCTCCTTGGCCTGCGCGACCACGCGCACGGAGGTGGCGTCGAAGAGGTAGGCATGGCAGCTCGGGCAGGTGATGGCGCGAGTGACCACGATGGAGCCGCACCCTTCACAGACCTTGTACTGCTCCGGATGGGTGGCGATCTTCTCGGCCTGCTTCAGGCGGGAGTCCGGTTTGTGATCGTGCGCGCTCATTAAATCTTGGATACGATGCTACGACGACATTGGACGAGTGCAACGCCGCTGATGAACAACTTACATTCTTTTTTATGCTTGCGTTACAAGCAACTAGCACTTTTCAAGCCAGCCCTGGCACGCTCCAGCCCTCCCGGTATTTGCGCACCAGCTGGGCGTTGAGTTCCGGCCGGTTGGTGACCTGCCCTGCGGTGGCGTCCCAGTCGATCCAGCCGCCCGGATTGCGCTCCGCCAGCACTCCGAGGAGCACGGCCTCCGTCAGCGGGCAGCCGTAGGTGGGCAGGTCGGCGGCGGCTTTCTCCCCCTTCATGCAGGCGTCCACCCAGTCGGTGTAGTGATTGGCGATGCGCGTTTTCGGATAGGCGAAGCCGGTGAACTTTTCTTCTGGCAGCAGCCAGGGGCGCTGGCTGTGGGGTTTGAAGATGCTGCCGTTTTCGCCGATGAAGAAGATGCCGCTCGGCGTGTCTTTGGTGAGCACGCTGGGCTTGATCACACGGGGATCGTATGGGTAGCCGCCGTCGGTCCAGGTCATCTTGATTTTGTCGCCCGATGTGAGGGCGGTATCGGGAAACTCAAATTCGAGATGGCGCTTTTGCGCGTAAAGATCGCCCTGGCTGCCTGCATCGAGGCAGCGGACACGGGTGGGGGCGGAGAGGTTGAGGCAGGAGGAGACGACGTCGAAATAGTGGCAGCCCATGTCTCCCATCATGCCGACGCCGAAATCGACCCAGGCACGCCACATGGAGGGATGATAGGCCCCTTCAAGGAAGGGCACTTCGTTGGCGACGCCGAGCCAGAGATTCCAGTCGAGATTGGCGGGCACGGGGTCGGGCTGGGCCTTGCGCTCGGTCACCTTGGGCCACCAGTTGGCTTTTTTGTTTTCCCAGCAGATGACCTCCTTCACCTTGCCGATGGCGCCGCTCTTGATGAGATCGACTGCCAGCAGGGTTTCGATGGAGGAATGGCCCTGGGTGCCCATCTGGGTGGTCACTCCGGCTTTGGCGGCTTCCGCGCCGAGAATGCGGGCTTCGTGGATGTGATGGGTGAGCGGCTTTTGCAAATAGACGTGTTTTTTGGCACGCAGCGCGGTCACGGCCATGGCGGCGTGCATGTGGTCGGGGGTGCCGATCGTCACGGCGTCGATGCTGTCGCCGAGTTTGGTGATCATCTCGCGGTAGTCGCGGAATGGAGAGGCACCTTCCAGCCGCTGGGCTGCCTCGGGGTCCTGCAATTCCTTGCGGCGCGTCGCATTGCCACCACGTGCCAGTTCCAGCGTTTTTGCATCGACATCGCACATGCCGACGAGACGCACTTTCGGATGCTGAAGCACGCTCATCATGGTGTTCCCACCCATCCCGCCCACGCCGATGGAGGCCACCTGAAACATGGAGTTTGGCGACCGGGCGCTCAGGATGGCGGGCGCGGAAACATAGGCGGCGGAGGCGGCGAGAGACTGCGTGAGGAAGTGGCGGCGGTTCATGGAGAGTAGGGAACGCGGGGGAGTGTGGCACTCTGTCAGCGGCGAGAGCGTGCTGGAACCGGAGAGCGTCGCCGACGTAAGACCGCCGCGCCGCGCCCTTCCCGGTCATTTCGCCGTTCCGCCCCAACACACTCGCTGCATGAATCGTTGGATCATCGTCCGTTCTTAAGGATACTCGGTTCCCGCCCATGCCCTCTGCTTCCTCGTCATTCTCTGATTCTGCCGCAGCCGCGCTGCTGGCAGACGGGATCGACCCCCTGGAGGCGGGCGATGAAAAACTCGGCGATGTCATCGGCGCGTACCGCCTGCTGGAAAAGCTTGGCGAAGGCGGCTTCGGCTTGGTCTGGCGTGCCGAGCAGACACACCCTGTGCGGCGTGAGGTGGCATTGAAGCTCCTGAAGCGCGGCATGGACACCCGCCAGATCCTCGCCCGGTTCGAGCAGGAGCGCCGCATGCTTGCCGCGATGGAGCACCCCTGCATCACGACCATTCTCGATGCGGGCATGTCCCCGGACGGCCGCCCCTACTTCGTCATGGAGCTCATCCGTGGCAGGCCCATCACCGCGTTTTGTGAAGAGCACCACCTGACGCTGCGGGAGCGCATCACGTTGTTCCGGGAGGTGTGCAGTGGCGTGCAGCACGCGCACCAGAAAGGCGTCATCCACCGGGATCTGAAGCCCACCAACATCCTCGTCACCGAGGTGGATGGCCGGCCCGTCCCCAAGATCATCGACTTCGGCATCGCCAAGGCGCTCGCCTCCGGTGGCATCGAGGCCATGACCTTCGCCACGCAGGCGAATTTCGTGATGGGCACGCCGCAGTACATGTCCCCGGAGCAGATTGAAGACGTGGGCAGCGTGGACACCCGGAGCGACATCTACGCGCTGGGCACGGTGCTGTACGAAATGCTCACTGGCAGCCCGCCGTTTGCCGAGGTGACGAAGCAGGGCCAGACCCGGCAGGAGTTCTGGCGTGCCATTCGTGACAAAAATCCGCCACGCCCTTCCACCAGTTTCACCACCCGGATCCTTCCTGCGCCTGAACCCGGCGCTGAGAAGCGCATGGATGTGTCCAAGCTGCCTGCGGATCTCGACTGGATCGCCCTGCGCGCTTTGGAAAAGGAGCCGCAGCGCCGCTACCAAAGCGCCGCTGAATTCGCCGCTGATTTGCAGTGCTTCCTGGATGGCGCGCCGGTCTCCGCGCACCCGCCCAGCACCGCCTACATCGCCTCGCGTTGGATCAAGCGGCATCGCGTGGCTTTTGCAGCGGGTTGCATCAGTGTGCTCGCTTTGGTCACCGGTGCGGGCGTGGCGATCTGGCAGGCCAAGCTTGCCCGCGAAGCCCAGATCCGCGCCGAGTCGGCCGCGCTGCGCAGCCGGGAGTCCGCCGCCTTCCTCACCGGCCTGCTGGGGGAAGTGGCGGATGAAGTGCGAAACGGGAGGAACCCGGAGGCGCTGCGGCTGGCGCTGATCACCAGCCAGCAGCGCATTGAGGAGATGCGCGAAGATCCCGATCTGCAGATCGAGCTCATGAACCAGGTGGCGCGGCTGTTTGATCTCATGAGCGACCGGAAGCTGTCTCTGGTGGCATTGGGACGCACGGCGGAGCTGACTGCTGCAAGGCTGGGGCCGGAGAATCCAGCAGCGCGTGAGGCCGCATTCCAGCACCTCATCATGGCGGTGGATCACGGGTCCCGGATCGAGGCGGTGGAGCTCCTTAAAGCCCTCCGCAGCGACATTGAGCAGCATGAGGGGCGGGGCAGCCCGAACTGGTTTCGGGCGCAGGGCATGCTGGTGCGCGCGTGGACGAAGCTGCGCCGTGGCAAAGAGGCGGCGCAGGCCAGTGCTGAGGCGGTGGCGGAAGCGCACCAGAAGGAACTTCGTGGCGTAGAGCTGCACCAGATTCTCATGTCCCATGCCGAGGCCCTGGAGTCTGCGCGGGAGTTTGATGCGGCGGAGAAGCAGATTTTGGAATGTGTCGCCCAAGCGAAGAAGGATGGCGAACTTGAGAAGCATCAGTGGGAGTTTGATATCCGGCTGGTGGAGCTCATGATCCATCGTGGCAACCATGCGCGTGCGGCTGAAATGCATGGCAGCGTGGTGCAACGTCTGAAAAAAGAACAGCCGGACAGCCCCAATCTGCCGCATCAGCTCATCTGGCTGGCGGAGATCGAAAATCGCGCCCGTTTGCATGATCAGGCGATCCAGCACACTCAGGAGGCCATCGAAGTCATCAAGCAGCGCACGGCGGCCATCTCCAAGGAGGATGCCCGGGCCAACACGTTGCGGGAGGACATGCAGGTGGCGTTTGAAGCGCAGAGCGCCGCTTATCGCGGCTTGAAGCAACCTGAGGCAGCCCTCGCCGCCGCCAAGGAAGGCCTGCGCGTGGCGCAGCAGGGGGGCAATGAGACCTACATGACCCGCGCCCTGGCCGCGCTGGCGGGTGCGGAGGAATCCGCCGGGCATCTGGATGAGGCCTGGGAGCTGCACCACCAGCTCTATGAGAACCACGCGGAGCACAACGCCACCTATAAGAACCGTTTGGACGATTTGAGGGAAATGACGCGCATCCGGCTGCGCGAGAAGCGTTTTGAGGACGCCATGGCCCACGCCCGCGATGCCTGGCGGCAGACGCTGGCCGAGCCCTCGGCCAAGCTGGAGCCGGATTATCTGGAATATATGGCCGACTTCGCCCTCAAGACCTGGAAGACCGTGCAGGCGGCCAGACCGGGGGTGGGGGTGCCGGAGGAGGTGGCGGATTGGGAGAAAGCGGCGGGGCTGGTGAAGGCCAAATGAAGGACGGCACGGGGTTGATGGAGGTCAAGAATCGTCATGGTGCTGGGGAGTGACGGAGGGCGATTTGGTGTGTCGGATCTGGCAATCTTGCAGGTTGGTTGCGGTTGGGGGGCGCGGGGCTGATTTGGAGAAGATTTGGACAGGATTTACAGGATGGCGGAATTCACAGGATTTTTGAATGGGGTTCAAGCGGCCCTGTTGTTGGCGTGTGTCAGGGGTGAGGTGGGGGGACTCTGCCAACTTGGGCTTGGCTGGGTTGGTGAGGTGTGGCAGACTCTGGGCATGACTGTGCTGCCAGCCACGACGCCTGAGCATTACCTTACCGGTACGTCCGCCATGACGATCCCGGATGGTGAGGCCGCGTTTGTGAACTGGCATTTCGTGGACACGTTTCTGGAAGGGCGGGCGAGCTTCCGCATCGCGGGCCGGAATTTTCCGGACACGTCGGCGGTGCTGGGAACTGCGGGAGTACGGGAGTGCGCGGGGATTCTGCGCGAGAGCGGGGTGCCACTGCCTGCGGGGAGCACTTTTTATGCGGCGAACCGTGACCGCGCCTTCTTGGATCTGCTGCTTGGCAACCTTCAGCAAGGACGCCGTCCGGACCATCTGCGCATTGATGACTACTCAGATGCGGAGACGGATGCTGAGCATCTAAGAGTGGAGATCGGGCGGCTGCGTGAGCGCTTGGAAGAGGCTGCGCAAATCAGGCTGCTGGACGAATGGTTAGAGCTGCAATGAACTTCACTGCTGCCCAGCAACTGCACGTGCGCATCATGCGTGAGGTCTTGCGCGCCGTGCAGGAGACGCCGCTGGTGTTGAAGGGTGGCACGGCGCTGCTGCTGTGCTACGGGCTGGACCGGTTTTCGGAAGACCTGGACTTCGATGCGCCGAAGAAACTGAATCTTGAAAGCCGCATCGAGCATGCGTTGCGCCCGTTGACGCAGCAACTGCGCATCACGCGGACGAAGGACACGGAAACCGTGCAACGCTATCGGATCGAGTATGAGTGCGCGGCGGTGCAGGGGCGGCTGAAGGTGGAGGTGTCATGCCGTGATGCAGTGGCCGACGCGGATGTGGTGGAACGCGAGGGCGTGCGCACTTACCGGGTGGAACGACTCATCGAACAAAAGACCCGGGCGATGGAGAATCGCACCACGGCGCGCGATCTGTATGATGTTCATTTCCTGGCGACGCACTTTCGTGCCGAGTTCGAACTGGAGGCGATTGAGCGGTTGCGAACGCTTACGGCAGACATGAACCGTCTGGAGGGCCGCTTCAGGCCGGCGTTTGAGGAAGATGATTTGTTCCGTGAGAGGACGGAACTCGTTGCCAGCCTGATCCTGGAGCTTCAGGCAGCGCTGGGGTAGCTCATGCGGGCGGACGACCGAGGAGTTGGAGGGCCTCGGCGCGGAGCAGGGAGATTTCTTCGCTCCATGCGGCGAGGGCGGCGAGCTCCTGTTTTTGCGCGGGTTGCAGGAGGCCGTCGTTGTTGCGGTCCATGAGTTCCTGCAGATGCCGGTCCGTCTCGGGCGGCAGGCGCAAATCACCGATGGAGCGGATCCATGTCTCGGGTGCGGGAATGGTGGCAGGCATGGGGGAAAATCGAAGATTGGGGTGTTTTGTCAATGGCCATCGAGGTCGGGCGATGGGACGTTCGTGTTTGCCGCAGAGGGGCGGAGAGGCAGAGGGAGCAGAGATTGAATTTGTGAGGAAGCAGTTTTGAAGGGGGAGTTTTTAAACCACTGATGGGACACTGACTGACACTGATGAGGCAAGGCTTCTGGAATCGCCTGATTGGATTGACCACGGAGCCGAACGAAGTGAGACAGACAGCCGAAGGCTGCCCGCAGGGCAAGCGGTGCGCGTCAACCCGGATGGGTGGGACGGGACAGCGGGGCGAATGATGTTTGGGACGTTCGTTTTTGCCGCAGAGAGGCAGAGGGAGCAGAGATTTTTAACCACGGATGACACGATCCACACGGATGAGAAGAACCCCATGTTCTCACTGCAGAGGCCGAGGCGAGGGTAGAGAAGGACGGACGGGATAGCGGGCCGAAGGAGGCGCTGATGTTGGATGGGGAGGTGATCCAGGGGACGTGAGGGAGACGCGAGTGGCTTGGCTGTGTTGAGCGGCGTTGGCACGTCTGTTTCCCCTGCGGGTATACTATTTCAATAATTTTCACCATGCGCCATCTCGCCGATGGTGGAGGTGCCGGAAGAACTCCCCGCCTCGGGAAAAGCCGTCAAACACTGATCGACTTAAACAGTTGTTCCCACTTCATGTGTCTCGCGTGGGAGGAGCGAATTCCGCCTTTCTATTATAGCACTAATCGGTCTGTTGCAGTGCAATCCTTCGATCTAAGTACTCTATCTCGGACTCGACTTCTATTTCGTTAATTTTGCCAGGTTCCTGACGAGCAGCAGTAAGAATAGGTATATATTTGTTTTCTTTTACAGAACGATCTGTAAGGCACCACACAAAAGAGGAAAATTTGAACAATCTGAACATCCCGGCCCAAAATCCTTTTTGAATGCAAAACTCCCATAATGCATCGTGGCATGCATCCAGAAGTCGTGGAATCCTTTGTGCACAGCTATATTCATATGCATCACATAACCTTAGTTGTTCGCTACCCGTCAATTGACCTATGCGGTTTGATCTCCTCAAAAGATTCGCTTTGTCAACAATAGCTCGGGTTTGATTGTAACGATCTTTTGCACCGTTTATCACGTCATCCAATAACCTAATTGCTTCCTTTTTTGAGGTAGTAT
Source organism: Verrucomicrobiota bacterium (assembly GCA_017301975.1). Classification (GTDB taxonomy): domain Bacteria; phylum Verrucomicrobiota; class Verrucomicrobiia; order Verrucomicrobiales; family Verrucomicrobiaceae; genus Prosthecobacter. The sequence continues at coordinate 4,771 of JAFLEI010000046.1, read as the reverse complement.
TTTTAGCCCACTCCAAAGCTATATTGTTGGCCGCAACGTCATGGCCTAAGTTTCGGGCGGCTTGATAAAGAGAAGAGCTAATTTTTTGGGGGAGGGAGCCTCCATTTTGTATCTTTAGTATTAGAGCGGTAGCCTGAAACCATAAATCACTTTGTTTGTATGTCTGGTCGATACAAATTTGCGCGTGTCTAAGTGCATCTTTTTCTCTATCTAACTTGTCAAAGTTCCAAGCAAGCTGTAAGCTTACTAAGGATATGAATTCTTTTGTACGTATCTTGTCGGTACCAAGTATCCTTTCAAGAACGTCGACAGATTCCTGGTGATTTCCAGTCATTCGCGCTGCTTTTCCGTAGGCGAATGCACAATCAACCCATTCGTCGTAGTGAGCTTCTTCATTCAGAAGAGACATTATAGCCCGCGAGGCAATCATTCCGTCTCTGAAACGATCCTGATCTATTAACTCGGTGCAGTAGTTTACTGCTAAACGAGCGTATCTTTTAGTTCTTTCTTTTGATTTACGGTCGATTGCATATTTCAACAGATATTGCGCCACCAGCAACTCACTTCCGGGACCTGCGACGGTGCTTTCGCGATAGGCCAAGATTATTGCTCGGCGCAGCTTTAACTTGCCTTCATACCAATGTATCCCGAACAATGCTTCCGAAACAGTATTATATATTCGGTTTTTCTCCTCGTTCGGTATGAGTCTCTCGACATAATCTCTAACTTGTCGTGGAACTCTCAAAAGTCGGTCGGATCTGACAAGGTCACTAGAATCAGCCCCCTTGACAGCGGGTATTAAAGACATTGCGCGTCTTGCGACAGGTATCACCTCGATCAGACCATTTTCCGCGAGAGACAATAAAGCTTCCTTATTAACAGGCTTTCCTGGAAACGCGCGGCGTAAACCCTCGAACGTCTCACCGTCTTTTAAGACCGTCATCAATTTGAGTAAGCTCAATTTTCGTCGATCATTTTCTGATTGGGGGTCGAAAACGCGTGCCACAGCGATCTCCAGTGTCTTTGGAATTTTTTCATTGATTTCCTCCTCCGCAAGGGCCGTGTGGTCATCAAGGAGTTCGTCCAAAGGGAGTATATTGCATTTGGAAATAAGCCTATCAACTACCGAAGGCAGGCCCCCGGTATGCGCAAGGACGTCTTCAAACCTGTCTTTGCGTTTGAGAACTTCCTTTGCATCGGAGTGTGCATTCAAGTAGCGGCTTAAATCAGGCCCATCCAAAGGCCTCAATGAGACCTGTCGAGGATCACCTATATTTTCCGGCCACTGCCTCGCAGTTACGATAATGCGCAATGACGGAACAAAAATTATAGTTGATTTAAGTTTCTGAATTAGCTCAGTTCTCTCTGCCAAATTCCTGAGCATTTCAGGTGGAACATCTTCTAGTATAAGCGTCGCTTGGTCGATATGCTCGACCACTGCCGCAAACTCAACAAATGTCATGCCTAGTTGAGAACTCGCATCTTCAAAAATGTCTTCAATCTCGCATACTGCCCCGCAATCTATTCGATAAACATTTTCAAGAGCCGGAATGCTTCCAATAGCGTTTAATACACTTCCAATAAACCCGTCTTTACCCATTTGCCAGTCAGCTTCTAGCCATCCAATTTTTCCGCTGGATAAGATTTCTTCAAATTGCACCCGCTCATTAGCCCTGACACGCGAATGCGCTTTTTGAAAGACAAATGGCCGCCTCCTAAGCAGCGATGTTTTCGCATCTATTGCTATTTTGCTTGGAGGCCCCGAGAGGGTGATGATTTGATTGTCCTTTTTCGCATGCGAAATATTATGAATTGTGAGAGATGATTTACTGCGCTCCAAGGGCCTAATCTGGTAACAACCCGTCGGAGCTTTGACTGCAATGTTTTTTGCCACCCATCCTCCACCAATTTCGTCCCATGTCCGGAGAAAAAGCTTTCCTCCAGAACCATCTGTTAACATTGATCCCACACTATATCCTTTAAAGTAAGTGCTCCTGTCATAGCAGGCACCGGCAGAAATTTTTAAGTTGCCGGAAACATCTTGGAGAATGAACTCTCTATGCTCGTGCCCGTGTAAAATCACATCAAAGCTTTGGTCGAGTAGGCGACCAACTATAGGATCCTCTTGCTCATTAAGCCAATTTGAAGGGTGATGAATTAGAGCAAATGATAAATCTGGTTTTCCAATCCTATTGCGAAGCTCTGCAATTTGCCACTCTCCACCCATCCAAAGCAGGGCTTTTTCTTTATTAGATGCGCAAGACCAGGCAGAATTCAAACCTACTATAGCTATAGAAGCACCATCAATTTGTATTGCATGTGACCAAATCAAATTAGGTTCTTGAGGAGTCAGATGATCTAACCCATAATCAATGAGGAATTGACGATAAGAAGTTAACCTGCTCATCCAATGCTGAGACATTGGACTCCTCTGTCTTAATGCATTGATAATCTCTTCGGCCTTTCTCTGAGGGTTTCGCAGCCATTCAGTATCGCTCGTAAAAACCTTATTCCGGTCAACATCATGATTCCCCGGAACTATAAAGATCCGCGATTTTTCCAAGATTGGCTCATAAACATTTCTAACCTCATCAAGGAAGAGCCCAAACTTCTCATATTGGCTTTTTAGATCTTCCTTTTCATCATTTCCAAATGCAGCATCGCCAGTAAAAAAAACCGCGTCTGGGCGAATTTTGTTTTCTAGAAATGTGGTCTTAAGATCAAGAATAAGTGCCTTGGTAACATTATCGGCATCCCAGCTTGTGGAGGCTCGCACATGAACGTCTGAGAGGTGTAACCATGAAAATGATGGGTTCATGAGTTTATAAATTCGGGATGCCGAATGTTGATTGTATTGGAGTGAGATTTCAAATATATGCTATCATGCCTACGAAATAAACCAGCCTTAACCGCTTGCCATTTGAGCGATACATGAACACACCTTAGGGAGGTACAGAATAAATCCACACCACAAGTGAAAGTAATGGACTGTTTTTAGCGGCGCTATCGAAATGTCGAACCGGGAAACGCAACCAACGTGGGATCCCGACACATATCATATATCCCGCCACAAAAATGCGTAAATTGTCATGACGATTTGTGATCTCAGAATCCACCGTTGATAGCAAAACATCACCCTTCCAGAATGTAGCCGATGGCGAGTTTTTGGAAGTGGTCGACTTCGTGGCTGGTGCGGGCGGGGGTCCAGTGGAGTTCGGGGGCCATGAGGGCGGCGACGCGGGGGGCGGCGGACATGGAGGCCTGGGCATCGAAAAGGAGGGAGCGGCTGCGGCGGGAGAGGACGTCCTCCACGGTGCGGGCCATTTCGTGGCGGGTGTGGAAGATGACTTCGGCGCAGGTGACATCGAGCCGGGGGTGGACTTTGTGGGCCCATTCGGGGTTGTTTGCGGCGAGGGCGCGGATCTCGGCGGCGTCGCTGCCGTAAACGGCGAGGGGATCGTGCTGATCGAGGACGGTGGCGGAGCCGTGGATCATGAGATTTTGGGTGATGCAGTGGCGCATGCCGAAGCCGCCGAGCATTTCGGCGTGGTCGATGACGTCTTCGGCCATGCGGCGGTAGGTGGTCCATTTGCCGCCGGTGATGGTGATGAGGCCGGAGTCTGCGACGAGGATGGTGTGATCGCGGGAGAGGGCGGCGGTGGCTTCTCCTTTCTTCATGGCGACGAGGGGGCGGAGGCCGGCGTAGATGCTGAGGACGTCTGAGGGGTGGGGATCGCGGGTGAGGTAGCGGGCGGCGTGCTGCATGAGGAAGGCAATTTCGTCTGGCAGGGCGCGGGGCTCGAGGGTGGCGTGGTGGACGGGGGTGTCTGTGGTGCCGATGATGACGCGGCCGTGCCAGGGGACGGCGAAGAGGACGCGGCCGTCGTCGGTGCGGGGGATCATGATGGCGGAGTCTCCGGGGAGGAACTCGCGGGGGAGGACGAGGTGGACGCCCTGGCTGGGGGCGACGATGGCGTCGGCCTTGGGGTCGTCCATGTGGCGGACGGAGTCGACGAAGACGCCGGTGGCGTTGATGACGCACTTGGCGCGGATTTCGAACTGGCGGCCGGTTTCGATGCATTCGGCCTGGACGCCGATGATGTGGCCGTGCTCCTTGAGGAGGCCGCAGGCGCGGGTGTGATTGAGGACGATGGCGCCGTGATCGACGGCGGTGCGTGCGAGGTGGATGGCGAGGCGGGCGTCATCGAACTGGCCGTCGTGGTAGATGACGCCGCCGGTGAGGCCTTCGGTTTCGAGGGTGGGGAGGAGATCGATCATGTCCTGCCGGGAGAGGGAGCGTGAGGGCTGGAGGCCGAGCTGGCCGGCGAGGGTGTCGTAAACCTTCATGCCGATGCCGTAGAAGGGGCCTTCCCACCAGTGGTAGCTGGGGATGACGAAGGGGAGGCTGTGGACGAGGTGGGGGGCGTTGCGGACGAGGAGGCCGCGCTCGCGGAGGGCCTCGAGGACGAGGGAGACGTTGCCTTGCTTGAGGTAGCGGACGCCGCCGTGGACGAGCTTGGTGGAGCGGGAGGAGGTGCCTTTGGCGAAGTCGGACTGCTCGATGAGGACGACGGTGTGGCCGCGTGATGCGGCATCGACTGCGGCGCCGAGGCCGGTGGCGCCGCCGCCGATGATGGCGATGTCCACTCGACTTGCAGAATCAGCATTCTGGCTAATTTGGTTAAATGAGTAGATGTGTTGCGGATTGCTCGATCGCCAGTTTTCTGGTACTTCTGCGATAAGAATGTACTCTAACTCAGATACCTGCTCT
>JAFLEI010000045.1 GCA_017301975.1 Verrucomicrobiota bacterium | reverse complement strand
GCGTGGCACCGGCTCCTGGCATGGAGAGGCCTTCAGAGCGTCCCGCTGAAACCCCAGGCACGCCACCCGCCACCCGCAGAAAGGGACCTCCCAACCGCGGCACGTCACCCGAGACCCCACCGGCCGCAACAACCGCAACGCCACCCGCAACAACCGCAACGCCACCCGCCACATCCGAGGCCCCCAGGACGCCACCGGCCGCCCCCATGACCTCGGGGACTCGTCCCTTGCCCGGCAAACGATCCGCCGATCAGCAGGAGCGGGGCGTCAGTCCTTCTCAGCCTCCCGCGCCCGCCCCGGACGCTCCGGACGCTCCGATGCCTGCCGCGACCTCGGCTCCCGAAGTCACCGGCGGATCAAAACCCGCCGAACGACCCGAGGGGCGCGAGCGTCTGGAACGTCCCGCCCCTCAGAAGCCTCCGACGCAGGAGACTGCCCAATTGCTTGAAGATGAGCCAAAGCGTGATCGTCAGGCCGACGCCGCACAGGCACGAAAAATCGACAACAAGGAAGATGCCAAACGCCTGCTCCTGAACATCCTCGGAGCCGGTGCGGCAGCCGTTGGAGTGGGTTCAAATGACCGTCCCGATCCAAGGCGTCGCCGCGATGGCTTTAGGTCGGGTTACCGCCCCTCCGTCGAGGAAGTGGGCAGAACCCAGCAGGATCGCGAACGCACCGTCAACACCATCGTCGATCGCTTTCAGGGCCGCGCCCCGCAGGCGGCGCCTCCTGGCAGCCTCCATCGTGAACACAGAATCTTCGACACCACCGAGACGCAGCGGCGCACCCAGTTTTACGACGGAAACCGCCGGGTGATTCGCTACTCCTCCATGCAGGAGATCCCTCCGGTCATCGTCGCCTCCCAGCAGCTTAACCGCGTCCAGCTCCAGCCTCAGGCGCAAACCACCTACCGCCTGAGGCCCCAGGCACCTCAGCAGGGATTTTATCAGAACGCCATCCCCCCTTCCTACACCAACGGAGATGCGTATGCCGTCTCCTACCGCGTCGATCCTGAATCCGCCATCAGCACCGATGCCATCCTCTTCCGCCAAGGCTCCACGGATTTCGCCGACGCCTATTCCTATGACCTCGTCATCGACATGGCAGACGCTATGAAGGCACCAGCCCTCAGTCAGGACACCTTCGTCATCGAAGGCCATGCCTCGGCCGAAGGCGATTATGCACAGAACCTGCAGCTTTCCCAGGAACGTGCAGAACGCATCTCACGAGAGCTTGTTCGTCATGGAGTCAGTGCCGAGCGCCTCATGCCCGTGGGCTATGGTGAGGCCGAAGCCGCAAGTCCGGCCGATGCCGACGAAGCTGAGCGCCGTCTCGACCGAAGGGTCGTTGTCTTCCGCATGCGCTGAAGCAGCCTCCCATTTCGGCTTGGGTGGCTGCCACCCCTTCCCAAAGATTACTCTGTTCGGGCACCTCTTACTGGGAGCGCCGGTTTTTAACCGGCTCCGGCCTGCCACCCCGCCTCACCGGCCCCACTCTCGTCCCCCACTCCACTCCGCCCCACACCAGCCCCAAAGGGGTGACATAGCATAGCCCAGGACAAGCGAGCCTATGCGAGCGCCACCCTGGGTCAGCATCCACAAAAAAAGCCCCAGGGTAAAATCCAGAAGCTCAATGTCAGCGTGGCGAAAAACCACCTCACGGAAAACGAAATGGCGCAGTAAAATAAAAAGATGCCAAATAAAAAGATGCCAAAATAAAAAGATGCCAGGCAAATTGTAGACATCCGAAGTGAAACATCTGATACACAATGCTCTGCAATGAATCTCGACCTTAGCTGTCAGGCGCGCACTTTGAGCAACGCGCTGCCCCTGTAAGAATCGCACCCAGGTCGTATTCAGCAGAAGCTGCCAGACAGATGGGATCGCAAGGTGGTGCCTTGACGAGAGCTGTCCCACCGTCTTGCGCATGGGGCAAAACGTTGAATCAGGGGTTCAAAACGGCTAGAGATAAAACCATGAGCAAAAACAAACCAACCCCCGGCGGTCGTTCCAAAAAGAGCACCGTCCCCTTACTGGTTCGTTCCTCCGCTGCGGAATACCTCACCTTCGTGGCTGCCAGCGGCCAGGGCGGCGTCGAGGCCGTTTATGCCGATGAGAATGTCTGGCTCACCCAGAAGATGATGGGACTGCTCTACGATGTGGACGTCAGGACGATTAACTATCACCTGAAAAAGGTGTTTTCCGACCAGGAACTGGAAGCAGATTCAGTTATCCAATATTTTCGGATAACTGCCGCCGACGGCAAAACCTACGACACCCAGCACTACAACCTCGCCGCCATCATCGCCGTCGGCTACAAGGTCAACTCGGAACGTGCCGTCCAGTTCCGTAAATGGGCCTCCGGCATCATTGAATCCTTCACCATCAAGGGCTTTGCCATGGATGACGAGCGTCTGAAAAACGACGGCACCATTCTCGGCAAAAAATACTTCGAGGAGCAGCTCCAGCGCATCCGCGAAATCCGCCTCAGCGAGCGCAAGTTCTACCAAAAGATCACCGACATCTACGCCACCGCCATCGACTACGACGTCACCGCCGCCGCCACCAAGCGCTTCTTTGCCACCGTGCAGAATAAGCTCCATTGGGCCATCCACGGCCAGACGGCCGCAGAGGTCATCGTCTCCCGCGCCGATTCGGCCAAAACCCACATGGGCCTGACCTCTTGGAAAGACGCACCCAAGGGTAAGATCCAGAAGTTCGATGTCAGCGTGGCGAAAAACTACCTCACAGAAAACGAAATGGCGCAACTGCAACGCCTCGTCTCCGCTTACCTCGATGTGGCCGAAGACATGGCGCTGCGGCAGATCCCCATGACCATGCAGGACTGGGAAACCCGCCTCAACCGTTTCATCGCGGCGACCGACCGGGAAATTCTACAGGATGCCGGCAAAGTGACTGCCGAAATCGCCCAAGCCCACGCTGAAAGTGAATTTGAAAGATACCGTCTCGTGCAAGACCGCCTTTTCGAGTCCGACTTCGACCGAATAATCAAAAGCCTGCCCGAAAAAAGCACCGAACCTTAAATCATCAAAGGAGGGTGACGAGGCCGACGTGGAAGCCCGTCCCCTTCATAAGGCCCATACCCTCGTCCCCAAGTCAATCACCCCGCCGCGTCCTCCCAATCTCTCACAGTATTCTTGCCCGCCCGGTGGCATGTGAGTTTCACCGCTTACCTATCAAAATGCGCCTCCTGCTTTCCAGTTTGACGAACCTGGTCCTTTGGGGAATCGCGATTTTGCTCTTCGTCCTCACCATCGGCACAGTCGCTCTTTTCTTTGGCGTTCAAACGATGTCTCTTCCAAAACTTGTCTCATTGTTCGCTCTGTGCGGAGCGCTCTGGTACTCGTTAAAATGGGTGAATAAATGACTCCCCATCTTGCGACGGAAACATTTCCCCATTCCCGCAAGACAACACAGAAAGGAGGAGCCCGCCGAAGGCTCCTCCCCTCTCAACCCCAGGCGCTGTCCAAGGGCTCAAGCTAAACGATCAGTAGCCACGATAGTAGCCGCTCGGATAGTAGCCCGGACGTTGGTAAGGCCGGTTGTAATACGGCCCGTTGTTATAGGGGCCGTAGCCGCTGTTGTAATACCGTCGCTGGTCCTGCGAATTGCCGATCGCGTTGCCAGCCAGCGCTCCCAGTCCGGCGCCAATCGCCGCGCCTTCCAGGCCACGGCCGCTTTGACTGCCAATGATGCCACCGGCAGCCGCGCCGCCCAAGCCACCGATCACAGAACCGGTTTGAGCACTCGGCCCCGTCGCGCAGGAGGCCAGAGAAACCACCGCCATCGCGTTAAGAATGAATGTTTTCATAAGAGTTTAGGGTTTTAGGATTGAGCAACGCCACGCGCTGCACTGGGGAAATCGCCCCCAGCCTCCACCCCGGTCGTACTTCCGCCCCAGGATGATACCCCCGAAAGGCCCGCCCCTGATGCTCCCCCGACGTTCCTTCCCCAGTTCGTCCTCGTCCTCCTACTCGAACTCGTCCTCGATCCCACCACGCCGCCTCCCCAAATCGCCACAGTCACCCCGCCATATCCTTCCCCGGACCTCCGACCAAACAACCGTCAACCTCAGTCAACAGTCGTCAACCACCGTAAACTCCCTCCCCCCCTACCGCGACGCCGCCACAATCGCCCTCGGCTTGTGCTCCGTGAGAATCTTCGACAACGGCACCTCCACCGCATTCTCCCGCCCCAGAAACTCCAGCAAAATCCGCACCCGCTCCACCCCCGTCAGCATCGCATTCACGATCCCCTTCATCCCTCGCATCGGCCCCTCCGTCAGCTCCACCATGTCCCCCACCTTCACGCCCACCTCCACCTCGCAGACCTCCACATCCTTCATCTCCGCCTTCAGCACCGCGATCGCCTCGTCCGGCACCGACGTCAGGTTCCCCCCGAAATCCACCACCTTGATCACACTCTGCGAGTAGTTCACCGCCCGCATCGACTCCGCCGGCACGAACCGCGCAAAGAAGTAGCTCGGAAACAGCGCCTCCACGAACCACACCTTCCCCCGTCGTGTGTTCTTCTGAAACCGGATCCGCGGGCAGTACGTCTCCACCCCCTCCAGGCCCGCCATCAAACCCGCCGCGATGTGCTCACACTTCGGACGCGTGTGCACCACATACCAGGCAGCGATGTTCTCTTTTTTTTCTTTCATGAGTGAATGACCATTCAAACTGCCCCACCCCACAGCCGAGGCAACCACTATCCAAAGTTTACGCACGAACTGCGCCAACCATCCAACAGTCGTGGAGCACCTCGTCCTTTCAGTCCTTTGGGGTCCTTTGGGTCTTTCCGATCAGCACTCCTTCAGCATCCCCCTTTTTTCTCCCCCTCTTTTTTTGCGCCTTTTTGCGGCCATCCAAATCCGTATTCCCTCCGCCTCCAACAACGCGTTTGCGCACCCGCCCCCCCTGCGCCACCTGTCCCACCCCTTTCCCCCGCCCGCCGCGCATGTTTCCTGACCTCTACGACTACCTCTACCACCAGGCACCCACCGGCGGCATCCCGCTCAAAGGCACCGGCATCGTCGTCGCTCTCGCCCTCATCGCCGCGCACTACTGGGCCCTCAAAAACCCCGCCAAGACCCAGGCCTTCCTCAAGACCTTCCCCCGCGACTACAAGTGGGGCGTCATCCTCCTCACCATCGACTTCCTCTGGGCCGAATTCGCCCTCGCCAACATGGACATGGGCGAGTTCTACCACATGCGCGACAAGTTCATGATGATCGTCGCCGGCGGCTACGTCGCCGTGCTCATCTACGTCAAAGAATTCCTCGCCGTCCGCGCCCTCGGCTCCCTCATGCTCCTCGTCGCCGGCCCCGTCCTCACCGCCGCCTTCCTCCAGCCCCCCCTCAGCCGCCTCCTTCTCCCCGTCCTCGCCTACGCCTGGATCATTATCGGCATGTTCTTCATCGGCACCCCCTACGTCATGCGCGACTGGGTCGCCGCCCTGCTCGCCCGGCCCCAGCGCTGGAATCTCGCCATCTACGGCGGCATCGCCTACGGCATCATCCTCCTCGCCGCTGCGATCCTCTTCTACTGACCTCAGTCCCACCGGCTTCCGGCACTGCTGACTGACTGCTGGCCACTGCCTACTGATCACCGGTGACTGGCCACTGATTACACCGACCACCGATGTCCCCCCAGCCCCGTGTCCTCGTCATCCGTGGCGGCGCCATCGGCGACTTCATCCTCACCCTCCCGGCCCTTCGCCTCCTGCGCGAAACCATCCCCGGATGCCACCTCGAAGTCCTCGGCTATCCCGCCATCGCCGAACTCGCCCGCACCGCCGGCCTCGCCGACTCCATCCGCAGCCTCGAGCACCGCACCATGGCCCCGCTGTTCGCCAAAACAGCCCCCATCGACGAAGCCCTCGCCGAGCACCTCCGCAGCTTCAACCTCGTCGTCTCCTTCCTCTACGACCCCGACGCCCTCTTCCGCACCAGCCTCGAACGCATCGGCATCAAGACCCTCATCGAGTGCTCCCCCCTCGTAAAGCCCGAAGGCCCCCACGCCTCCCGCCAGCTCGCCCAAGGCCTCGAAAAGCTCGCCATGTTCCTGGAAAACGAGCACCTCCACCGCGCCCACTTCCAGCGCCCTCCCAATAACCAGCGCCGCATCGCCATCCACGTCGGCAGCGGCTCCGAAAAGAAAAACTGGCCCCTCGACCGCTGGCTCCAAGTCGCCGACGCCTTCCCCACCGATGAAGTCATCTTCATCACCGGCGAAGCCGAACAAGAGCGCGGCATCCAGCCCACCGGTCGTCCCATCTGGCACGCCCTCCCCCTGACCGAACTCGCCACCCGCCTCGGCACCTGCACCGCCTTCCTCGGCCACGACAGCGGCATCTCCCATCTCGCCGCCGCCTGCGGCGTCTCCTCCCTCCTCCTTTTTGGCCCCACCGACCCCGCCATTTGGTCCCCTCCGCAGCCCTGGGTGCGCTTTTTGCGAAATCCGACACACGAGCTGCCCTCATTGTCCGTCGAAGAAGTCAAATTGGCAGCCGCGCAAGTTGTTGCGAAAGCGTAACGTGCTAGCTTCACCAAAAATCATGTCTGACGCACCTCACACCGCCCGCATCAAAGCCTTCCTCATCCTCGGCGCGCCCGGTAGCGGCAAGGGAACGCAAGGCAAGGTATTAGGCAGCATCCCCCGCTTCCATCATCTCGCTTGCGGCGATGTCTTCCGCTCCCTCGACACCCGCACCGCCATCGGCCAGAAATTCGTCGAATACTCCAGCCGCGGCGAGCTCGTCCCGGACGATGTGACCGTCGAACTCTGGCACGCCAACCTCAAGCAACGCATTGATTCTCATCAGTTTAAGCCCGAGATCGACTTCCTCATCCTGGACGGCATCCCCCGCAACGTCGAGCAGGCCCGCTTCATGGAACCCCACATCGAAGTCCTGAAAGTCTTCCATCTCTCCTGCCCCGACCGCACCGAACTCGCCCGCCGCCTCCGCAAACGCGCCCTCAAGGACAACCGCTTCGACGACGCCAACGAAACCGTCATCCAGCAGCGCTTCGCCACCTACGAGGCCGAAACCAAGCCCATCCTCGACTACTACGGCCCCGACCGCGTTTTCGGCATCGATGCCAGCCAGGCTCCCGCCAAGGTTCTCTACGACATCATCGGCGGCGTCATGCAGCTCGATGCGTGGAAAGAATTGGAAAAGATGAAGGTCTAGTCGCAAAACGATGCGAGTTCTTTTCATCGGCACCGGTGACATCGGCCTTCCCTCGCTGGAATGGCTCCTCAGCACCCCGAAACACCAAGTCGTCGGCGTCGTCACCCAGCCCGACAAACCCGTGGGCCGCAAGCAGGTACTGACGCCGCCCCAGATCAAGGTGCGCGCCCTTGCAGCAGGACTCACCGTCCTGCAGCCTCTGAAAATCCGCCATGCCGTGGAAGAACTGAAGGCCTTCAACGCCGACGTCGCGGTCGTCATCGCCTACGGTCAGATTTTATCGCGTGCCGTGCTGGACGTGCCGCCTCTCGGCTGCCTGAACGTACACACCTCGCTGCTGCCACGCCATCGGGGTGCCGCCCCCATTCAGGCTGCCATCCGCGACGGCGACACTGAAACGGGTGTCACCATCATGTTCATGGATGAAGGTCTCGACACTGGAGACATCCTCCTGATGCATCGTCTTGCCATCGCTTGCGATGAAACGGGCGGAAGTTTGCATGACAAACTCGCGCAGCGGGCGCCAGCCGCGCTTGAAGCTGCACTGGATCTTATAGCCTCGGGAAATCCGCCGCGTGAAAAGCAGGATGAATCCAAGGTCACCCACGTTCGCAAACTGACCCGTCAGGACGGCCGCCTCGACTGGACGCGTCCCGCCGTCGAACTCGACCGCCTCGTTCGCGCCTTCACCCCCTGGCCCGGAACTTCCTGCCTGCTCAAGGATGCGCAGATGAAGATTCACCGCGCGCAGGTCATTGCCAATGCCGAGGTTTGTCCTGCACCGGGGACGATTGTGAGCGCCAATGCCGACGGCATTTTGGTAAGCTGTGGCAACGGACTGCTCAATTTGACGGAGGTCCAAATAGAAGGCGGCAGACGCTTGTCTGCCGCCGACTTCTTGCGCGGACACCCGCTGCAGGCGGGCGATGTGCTGCACTGAGCTGCTTATTCCTGCAGGAAGACGAAGACGCCCTTCTTGTTGCCGATGACGACGTCCATTTTGCCGTCTTTGTTGACGTCTCCGGGAGTCACCTGGGTGCCGACGCCACTGTTGTCGTCGATCTGATGCGGGATGAATTTGGCCTCCTTGCCTTCGCGTTTGATTTCGAACCAGTAGAGCACGGGCGCGGCATTCGGCTCATCGTCCTTGAGGGGGCCATGGGCCCAGCGGCGCTTGCCGGTGACCACGTCCATGACGCCGTCGCCGTTCATGTCGGCGAGCTGCATGGCGTGAAGCTGGCTGAATTTCACGCCCACAGGGCTTTCTTCGACGGTTGCTCCCATGAGCTTGTGCTCGGTGAAGGAGCCGTCGGCTTTCTGTTCAAACCAGCCGAAGCCGTAGCCGTGGGCGTCGTAGCTGCTGATCACATCGTTTCGACCGTCGCCGTTCACATCGTAAACGAGAATGAAGGAGCCGCCGCGGCCACCTGCGACGGTGAAAAGCTGCGGATGAAACACCCAGTCGCTGTCGGCCTTGGTGTCTGCGGGCTGTTCGCGCCAGCCTTCCTTGTCGAGGATGTCAGGACGGCCGTCGCCATTCACATCGCCCACGCCATAGCCGTGGGTGTAGCGGAAGTATTTTTTGTCGTTCTCCGGTGACTTGGGAGTGATGGGGCGGAAGCGGGCTTTGCCGAAGGGGTTGGACCAGTCGATCTCGGCATAACCAAGCTGCCCGCCGGTGTGGCAGATGAGTTCGGGTTTGCCGTCGCCGTTCACATCTTTGAAATCGGGGGATTCATTGTCCGTGACGTCGAAAATGGTATGGCGCTTCCATTCACCGCCTTTGCCTTGGGGATTTTCAAACACCCAGGTCTCCTTGCCCGGCCAGGAATAGGCCATGATGTCGCTCCAGCCGTCGCCATTGAAGTCATAGCTGTAGGTCAGGAAGAAGTCGCTGTAGCCTTTGGCGGGGTCGTAGGGTTCTTTTTCGAACTTGGGAGCGAATTCGATGCGCTCCTTGAACTCGGGGCCTTTCCAGATGAAGCGGCCGGAGCAGATGTCGTTCTGACCGTCATGATCGAAATCCGCAAAGTGTGCTCCTTCAGCCACAAACTCTTCGGTGAGGGTGAATTTTTTGAACTTCAAATCGGCTGCGCAGAGAGGCAGCGCGAGCAGGAGGGCAGGGATGAGCAGTTTGGTCATGGTGAGTGGAATGGAACAGAGTTGGAAGGAGCGATCTTGCAGGACTGCGGCCTCAGCCGAGAAACTTCCCGGGGTTCAGAATCCCATTGGGATCCAGCGCAGCCTTGATGCGCAGGTGGGTTTCATGGGCGGCGGGGGAGACTGCATCACGCCACCAGCGTTTTTTAGCGATGCCGATGCCATGCTCGCCGGTGATGGCACCGTTCCATGCAATGACTTGATGGAAAAGCTGGTCGAGGGCGACTTCGGCGCGTTCGCGAATGGCGGGATCGTCCATGGTGGGGACCATGATGTTGACGTGAATGTTGCCGTCACCCGCATGGCCGAAGCAGGCGACGGGGAAGCCGTGTTCTGTCTGCAGCTTTTCCGCGAAATCAACGAGATCCACGAGGCGGCCACGGGGAACCACGATGTCTTCGTTCAGTTTGATGAGGCCGGTGTTGCGCAGGCTGTAGCTGAATTCACGGCGCAGTTTCCAGAAGGCTTCGCAGGCTTCGTCGCCCATGGCTGTGTTCAGGCAGATGCTGCCGAGGCTTTGCACGAGTTTCGCCAGTTGATCGATCTCGCCTTTGACGGAGTCGGGCTGGCCGTCGATTTCGACGAGCAGATGGGCGTCGCCTTCCGGGGTGACGGAGGCACCGAGATACTCGCGGGCGGCACGCAGGGTGAATTTGTCGGCGATTTCGAGGGCGCTGGGCAGGAAGCCGCTGCCGAGGATGCGCTGCACGGCATTGGCGGCTTCGGCGAACGATTTGAAGCCTGCGGAAAGCATCGCGCGCATGGGTGGGTGCGGGATGAGGCGCAGGGTGGCCTCCGTGACGACACCGAGCATGCCTTCGCTGCCGACCATGAGGCCGACGAGGTCGAAGCCTGTTTTGTTTTTGTGACAGCGGCCGCCCGCCTTCACGATGGAGCCGTCTGCCAGCACCGCTTCCAAACCCAGGACGTAATGGCGAGTGACGCCGTATTTCAGGCAGCGCGGGCCGCCCGCGTTGGTGGCGATGTTGCCGCCGAGGCTGCATTCTTTGAGCGAGGCCGGGTCCGGTGGATAGAACCAGCCGAGCTTGCGCACTTCGTTTTGCAGATGGCCGGTGATGACACCCGGTTCGATCACGGCCACGCCATCGGCGAGGGTGATCTCTTTGATCTTGTTCATCCGGGCGACTGAAAGCGCGATGCCGCCCTGCAGCGGGACGCAGCCGCCGACGTAGCCGACGCGGGAGCCCTGGGGGGTGACGGGAATCTTATTGGCATTGGCAAAGCGCAGGACCTCGGAGACTTCGGCGGTGGATTCGGCATGCACGACGACGTCGGGCGGATTCGACGCGAACCATTTGTCGGTACTGTGCGTGGCGATCTCGGCCTGCGTGGTGGAGACGCGGTCGGGACCGAGAAGGGAGGTGAGTTGATCGGCAAGAGAGGCCATGCGCATTCTTGGGGCCGGATGCCGGGCCTTGCAACTTCAGGGCCTGCGTCTAATTTGGTTTCCATGCAGCCCAGACCTGTCGTGAACGTCGAAGAATTCATCGGCAAGACCGTGGGGCGGCGCGTGCCTCCGCGTGATCCTCTTCGAGCCAGTGACAGCAACAAAGCAGGTGCTATTGCTTGGCGAAAAGCATTTCCTTACAGGCACGCCCCGAAAGGAGTGTATCGCTTTAATTCTCACGAGGAGGCTCATGCATGGATGCTGACGAAGACGGGACGTGCGAAAGCGTGACCCACGAAGGAGAAGAATCGCGCCAGCCGACCGTGGAGGATCTGCTGGAGCTCTGTCGTGAACTCAACCAGCATGAGGCCAAGTATGTTATTGTCGGAGGGTTTGCCATTCGCGGAGCTGGTTACATCCGTGAAACTGGCGATGTCGATGTCATCATCGACACGACTCCCGAAAATGAAGCGAAGGTGTTCAAGTCTCTGGAAATTCTGCCGGATAAAGCGGTCCTGCATCTGGAACCTGGCGAAGTTGAGAAATACACGGTGGTGCGTGTGGCGGATGAAATCGTTATCGATCTCATGAAATCCGCGTCAGGCATCGATTACGCTGAAGCATCCAAAGAGACTGTGATACGTGTGGTCCAAGGCGTGCCCATTCCTTTTGCCTCCCCTCGTCTCTTGTGGCGCATGAAGAAAAACACTCACCGCGAGAAGGATGCAGCCGATTTGATCTTCTTGCGGCAGCAGTATCCGGAGGTTTTGAACGATTGAGAGGGCCGAAGGACGTGCGCTTTCGTATCTGGTGGGATGCCGTCCTTGATCGAAGTCACCCACCCCAACGGGATTTATCTGCCTGAGGCGGACCTTTGGCTGGATCCGCATTTCCCCGGGAAGCGGGCTTTTATTTCTCATGCGCACAGCGATCATGTGGCGCGGCATGGGATGACGTTTTGCTCCGAGGTGACGCGGGATTTGATGAAGACGCGGTATGGCTACAAGAGCGAGGGGGAGATGAGGGTGCTGCCGATGAGGGAGGTGGTGGAATGGGAGGGGTGGGAACTGCGGCTGCTGCCGGCGGGGCACATCATTGGCTCGGCGATGCTGCATCTTACGCGCAAGGCGGATGGCGCGACGCTGCTGTATACGGGAGACTACAAGCTGCGGCAGGGGCTGAGTTCTGAACGCTGTGAGCTGTTGCATGCGGACACGCTGATCATGGAGTGCACGTTTGGGCTGCCGCAGTTTAGTTTTCCGCCCACGGCGGAGGTGGTGGCGCAGGCACTCAAGTTTGCGCAGGAGACTTTGGAGGACGGAGGTATTCCGGTTTTTCTGGGCTACTCGCTGGGAAAGGCGCAGGAGATTCTGTGCGCGCTGGCGGAGGCGGGGCATCCGGTGATGGTACACAAGTCGATCTGGGACATGACGCGGGCGGTGGCACCGCTGCTGGGGAAGCTGCCGGAGTACCGGTTGTTTGATGCTGAGCAGGCCGCGGGGCATGTGCTGCTGTTTCCGCCGAGCAACGGGCGTTCGATTGCGATCAAGAAGCTGAAGGTGTGCCGGACTGCGATGCTCACGGGCTGGGCCATGCAACCGGGAGCCCGGTTTCGGTATCAGGTGGATGAAATTTTTCCGCTCAGTGATCATGCGGATTATCCGGAGCTGGTGGAAACGGTGGAGGAGGTGAAGCCGCAGCGCACGTGGCTGGTGCATGGCTACACGCGGGAGTTTGCGGCTGATCTGCGGCTGCGGGGCTTTGAAGCCTGGACGCTGGAAAAGGCGGACCAACTGGAACTGACGCTGCAAAGTGCCGCGCCGGTGGTTCGCCCGGCTTTGGAGAAAAGTGAGGATGAGTGGGGTGAAGGGAGCTTTGCGCAATGGGCTGAAGCTTGTGCGCAGACGGGGGAGGTGGCCTCGCGGTTGAAGAAGGTGGAACGGCTGGCGGCGCTGCTGCGTGAACTGATTGATGCAGATGAGCTGGCGCTGGCTGCGCGATTTTCTTCTGGAAGCACGGGGGACACGCCGCTGAACGCGGGGTGGTCGCTGCTGAAGCGTGCGCTGATTGAGGTGAGCGGGGTGAACGAGGCGGAGTATCGAACGATTTCAAGATCGCAGGCTGACACAGGGCGCACGGCGTTTCTGGTGCTGCAACGTGCTGTGCTGAGTCCTGTGGCGTGTTCCTTGAGTGATGTGGCGGCGTTGTTTGAGCAACTGAGCAAGGCGGGCAGCCAGATGGAACGTGTGACGCTGATCAAGACGCGGCTGCAACATCTCACGGCTGCGGCGGGATCGTGGCTGGTGCGGCTGATGACGGGTGAGCTGCGCATGGGGTCCAAGGAAGGGCTTATTGAGGAAGCGGTGGCGGCTGCGTTTGAGGCGACAGCGGATGAGGTGCGTGAGGCGGCGATGCTGTGTGGAGACATTGGTCATGCGGCCAGGCTGGCGAGCACGCATACACTGCATGAGGCGAAGCCGCGCTTGTTTGTGCCCATCAAGGTGATGCTGGCTTCGCCGGAGGAAACTTCGGCGGACATCTGGGAGCGGCTGAACTCGGCGGAGGTGTGGCTGGAGGACAAGTATGACGGCATTCGGGCGCAGATGCACCGAACGGCGGGGCGGGTGGAGATCTACACGCGGGATCTGAAGCCGGTGGGGGTGCAGTTTCCGGAGATCATGCGGGCCGCCGAGGAACTACCAGAAGATGTTATTCTTGATGGAGAGATCATTGCGCATGCGGAGGACAAGAAGCTGTCGTTCTTTGATCTGCAAAAGCGGCTGGGACGGCGTGATCAGGCGGATTTGTTTCTGCCGAGTGATGTGACGGTGAAGTATGTGGTGTTTGATGTGCTGTGGAAGAACGGGGGCTCGCTGCTGGAGAAGCCGCTGGAGGCGCGGCGTGCGGAGCTGGAGGCCATTCCACTGCCGGCTGGACTGGGTTTGATCGAGGTGATGAAAGTCACAAGCGCGGAGGAGATCGAGACGTCTTTTCATGCGGCACGCCGGCGTGGCAATGAAGGGCTGATTGCGAAGGATGCGCTCAGCACTTACTCGCCGGGGCGTCGTGGCAAGGCGTGGCTGAAATTGAAGAAGGCGTTTGCGACGCTGGATGTCGTGGTGGTCAAGGCGGAGCAGGGCCATGGCAAGCGCAGCCATGTGCTGAGCGACTATACTTTTGCTGTACGTGATGAGAATGCGGGCAATGCCCTGCGTGTCATCGGCAAAGCCTACAGCGGCCTGACGGACGCGGAGATCGAGGAGCTCACCGAGCACTTCACCCAGACGACGCTGAGCCAGCGCGGCAGTGTGCGTACGGTGACGCCTGAGATCGTGCTGGAGATCGCGTTTGATTCGGTGCAGGCGAGCAACCGGCATGACAGCGGGCTGGCGATGAGGTTTCCACGGATCAAGGCGATCCGGCGAGACAAGAGGCCGGAGGAGATCGATACGCTGGCGTATGCGCGGAAGCTGGCGGGGGTGAACGGATAAGGCGACGGCTGCCGCCGAGCTTCTGCAGCTTTAGTTTTTTATCTTGGCAAAAAACACCCGGGCGCTTTCCATGACCCCGTAGGCGG
This sequence comes from Verrucomicrobiota bacterium, assembly GCA_017301975.1. Lineage (GTDB taxonomy): Bacteria > Verrucomicrobiota > Verrucomicrobiia > Verrucomicrobiales > Verrucomicrobiaceae > Prosthecobacter. The sequence goes on along the minus strand of JAFLEI010000045.1, from coordinate 34,502 downwards.
TCTCCTGTGGGGTGAGTTCGGCGGTCTTGATGCGGAGGTCGGCGAGGCTTTTGTAGATCGGTTTGCGCTCTGTGAGCAGACGTTCGAGCTTGGCCTTGGGATTTTCCTCCCCGTTGAGCAGCGGGCGGTTGGTATTCATCGCCGTGCGGCGTGCGAGGCGTTCAGGATCGGCATCAAGCCAGACGATGTAGCCGAGATGGCGGAGGATGGCCAGATTGCGCGGCTGGGTGACGATGCCGCCGCCGGTGGCGATGACGCAGCCGCGTTTGCCCAGCAGGGAACGCAGGGCGGCGGATTCATGCTGGCGGAATGCGGCCTCGCCTTCGGTGGCAAAAATCTCCGGGATGCTTTTCCCGACGGTGTCGGCGATGAGGTGATCGGTGTCCACAATCTGGAAGCCGATCATCTGGGCGACGATGCGGCCGACGGTAGTTTTGCCCGAACCCATGAGGCCGATCAGCACGATATTGGGCTGGCGGGAAGGGGGAGTCTCGCCGGAGGCTTGAACGAGATCGAGGATGGAGGAGGCGAGTTCGGGGTCGTCACGCAGGGCGTCGAAATAGCTGGCGTAACGGGGCGCCCAGCCGGTGGCGTGCAGCTTGGTGTTGGAGACGCGCTTGTGGCTCCAGCCGCGTTTGCGATTGGGGTCGGGTTCGCGTGTGCCGGGCAGTTTGACTCCGAAGAGGGTACACAAACGTTCCAAGCACTGCCGCTGCGTCATCTGGGCGTCATCGACGATGTTGTAGATGCCGCCGAGGCGCAGCGTGACTAGGTGAACGAGTGCGGCGGCGGCATCGTCGGCGTGAATTTGATTGAGGATGCGCCCCTGGCCGTCATTGCCCTCAATGGCGGCTTTGCCTTCGAGGAGGTTTTTCAAAACGAAGGAACGACCGGGGCCGTAGATGCCAGCGAGCCGTGCGACGGCACCCTTGGCGTGGAGGGTGATTTCCTCCGCTTCGCGCAGCAGGCGGCCGGTGTCGCGATCAGGGTCGGCGAAGCTGGTTTCATCGACGGTTTCGCCATTCACCTGGGGGTAAACGCTGGTGCTGCTGGTGTATAAAGGGAAGGCGGCGGGAAAGGCCTGGGTGAGGTGCCGCATGCCATCGACATAGACAGCCTGATACATCTCAGCCCCGCCACGGCTGGAACTCGCGCAATGGATGACGGCGTCGATGCTACTGGCATCAAGCCTGGTGGCGAGTGCGATGATGGAGGCGCTATTTGAAATGTCGCAAGGCTCCGTGCGCCAGGGTTTGACCTTGGCGAGACGTGCGGCGGAATCTGGCGAGTGAGTGAGGCCGATGACCTCATGCCCTGCGGCATGAAGGAGATCAGCAGCGCGCTCGCCGACGAACCCACAACCTGCGACGATCACTTTCATAGGGGGCGGTGTTTCTGATAGTAGGCAACGATGCCATTGACGACACCCTGCACGTAATCCTCGATGGCGCTGGATTGCAGGCGGCCAGCGATGAGCGTGCGGCCGAGGAAGTGACCGCGCAGCAGGCGGTGGTAGGTTTCCTCGTTGTTCATGACGTAGGGTTCGAGGTAAACGACGGGGCAGTCATAGATGCGGTTGGCCAGCAGATTCCGTGCGTAAACATAGGAATTTGTGCCGACGTGGCGGGCATTGGGCGTGGTGTAAACATAGGCAGGGAGGCCGGTGGTGAGGCGCATGCCATTGGCGACGGCTTCGGCGAGCGGCTGCTCTTCCTGATGAGTGCGTGAAAAGAGGCGGTGGAACATTTCAAAGCGGATGTCCTGCTGCTCGAGCTCGAGCGGTGAGTAGCAGCCGTTGACGAGGACATGCATGTGGTTCATGGGCGAGAACTGCGGGGCGGCGGCATCGCCCCAAGCCTCGGCGTTGAAGTGCAGGCAAAGGACGACGTCTGGCTTGATGGTGCTGTTCACCTTCTGGCCGCGCGCGTGGATCTCGCTGACGCGGTAAAAGAGCTTTTCACTCTGCCACTGGACGGTGAGGATTTTGGCATCGCCGGTGACGCCGCTGTAACTGGCCTCAGGCTGTGGGAAGCCGGCATCGGCGAGAATTTGGCGCGCTTGCGCGGTGAAATCGGAGGGGCGCTGCGGTGTGACAGGTTCGGCACGGTCACGCACGAGGGAGACATAGGCGCCGAGAGCCTTGAGGCGTTCGGCGAGCACTTGTGCGGTGGTGAGGGTGAGGTCTCCCTCCTGAATGGCTTCGCCGGGGGCAAAGCTGAGCCTGCGCTCCTCCATCTGGGCGTAAGCGCCGCCGATGTGACCGGGATCGATGGCGATGTGAATGTCGCTGAGCAGCGGACGGCCTTTGAGCGGGGGCATTTCGGCTGCAGGGCGCCAGGTGCGTGTGCCGGGCAGGGGGGCTTCGGGGCGGGTGGCGAAGGCGATGCGGGCTTCGGGTTTGATGGGATCGCCGGTTTTGATGACCACGCCGTCCGTTTCGAGAGTCCACGGCGGGGGGAAGGGAGAGCCGTCCGAATAGACATCCCGCATGGCGGCTTCGAATTCGCTGCGGGTGAGTGTTTGATGAAACGACTGCAGCTTGATCCAGTCTGGCTTGGTGCCGAGGGGGCTGAGGCGGTCCAGACGCGCCGGGGGGGCAGGAGGTGGCGCGACCACTGCGGGAGCAGTGGTCGGGGCAGCGGGACCGGGAGGCCGGGGCATCTGCACAGAGCCGGAAGGAACGGCGGGCGCAGAAGTGGAAGGGGCAGCCGCGCCGGGGGGAGGCACGGGCACGGCCGAGGGGGGCGCAGGGGCAGGAGGAGGCGCTGCTGGCGCGGGGCCCGGTGTCACCTGGGCGGGCGTCAGAGGGGCAGCCGGGGCGGGCGTGGGCACAATCGTCTGCGTCATGCCCGGCGTCACCATTACGGACACGAGCATGACCGGCAGCGCGCAGCCACACAGCATTCGTTTCATCATCATAAAGTACATCCTAGACTTGATCCCCGCCTTCATCATCTACTATGTAGCGCCACAATGAATGACAACACGGCTGACAGCGCGGACGGACTCTTTCGGCTGCTATTTTTGGGTGATGTGGTGGGGGAACCGGGGCGCAAGGCCGTGGGGCTGCTGCTGCCGGTGCTCAAGGAGGAGCTGAAGCTCGACTTCATCGTGGTGAATGGAGAAAACTCCGCCGGAGGGCGGGGCATCACGCCGAAGATCGCCATCAGCCTCATGCGTGCCGGGGCGGCGGTAGTGACGAGCGGAGACCACATCTGGGACCAGCGGGAGATCGTGCCGTATCTGGCCGATGAGCCGCGCATGCTACGGCCGATGAACTATCCCGAGGGAACGCCGGGCAACGGCTTTGTGGTGCTGGAATCGAAGAAGTGCAAAGTGGCCGTGGTGAACCTGCAAGGGCGCACCTTCATGAACCAGCAACTCGACAATCCTTTCCCGGCCATCTCAGCATGCGTGGAAAAGCTGCGAGAGGAAACGCCGGTGATCTTTGTGGATTTCCATGCCGAGGCCACCAGCGAGAAAGTGGCGATGGGCTGGCACCTTGATGGTAAAGTTTCGGCAGTGGTCGGTACGCACACGCATGTGCCCACTGCGGATGAACGGGTGCTGCCCAAGGGGACGGCGTTTCAAAGTGATGCGGGGATGTGCGGGCCGATGGACAGCGTCATTGGCAGCCAGATCGAGCCGGTGCTGGAGCGCTTTCACACGATGATGCCCACGCGTTTTGGCGTGGGGAGCGGTCCTGTGCGGGTGAATGGCGCATTGATCACGATTGATCCTGCAACGGGCAAAGCGCTCAAGATTGAGCGGATTGCACGGACGTGGCATGAGTGATCTGCTGTGGCGGATTTAGCGACAAGTAGAGGTGAAACGTAAAGGTCTGGTGGTTTGACAGTTCGGGTGGGGACATCACTTTTTGCAAACCCTTTGGTTAGCGAAAAAAATACCCGGCATCCTGATGGCACTCACCAGGATGCTTTTGTTGTCCCCATGCTTTACCCACGCTTCAATGTCACTCTGACCGTCTGCATCGCCCTGGCGGCATGGCTCGCCTCACCTTTTGCACAAGCTGCGGACATCGGCGGCACGACCATCACGACCAACACCACGCTGGCGGACGGCGACACCTGGGATGCGGGCAATCTGGGCATCAACAATGGCGCCGTGGTGAACGTCCCCAACGGAGCCACGCTCCACTTTGTGCCGGCTAACAATCGCAATCTGACGAGCAACACGACCGGGACGTTGCAGATCGATGCCGGCGGCATTTTCTCCCACGCCACCGCCACCAGCGGAGACAATCTGGTCGTCAGTGGCGCCGTGGCGATCGTGAACAATGGCACCTATGACTTTGCCAGCGGCGGCGACTTGCAGTTGCAGAACACCGGCTCATCCTTCACCAACTCGGGGCTGATCCTCAAATCGTCCGGCTCGTTGAGCGGATCCAACGATCCCTCATACATTTTTCCGGCCAGCACCTCAAGCGGCGGCACTTTTTCAAACACGGGAAATATCACCGTGAATGCGGGGCACCTGAACATCGCGGGCGGGAGTTCCACCGCAGGCACCTTCACCACGACGACGGGGGGGACGCTGTCATTCTCGGGGCGCTGGACGGAACTGACGGCGGTGACGGACACCAGCGCTGGCGGGTCGATCATCATCAGCAACGAGAACCCGGCGGCCACCACCGGGGGCGTATTTACCGCCGCCGCAGCGACCACGATTATCAAGGTGAGCGGCAGCGGGCTGCAGCTTGGTTCGTCCGGTTACACGGCAATCACGCTCGACCTGAACGGGAACACCCTGCGCAATGACGGGCTGCTGCGGCTTGCGGCCAGCACGAGCACCACCACCGTGCAGGGGACGGGCAGTTTTGAAAACGGCAGCGCAGGCACCTTTCAACTCACCGCCGGAACGCTGGCGCTGACTGGCGGCGATCTGACGAACAATGGACTGATGACATTTACCAGTGGTATCACGACGATCAACGGCACGGCGTCAGTCATCAACAGCGCCACGGGAACCCTGACGCTGAATTCCTCCGGAACGCTGAAAGCGGACACCGCCGTCATCAACAACGGCCAGATGAGCATCTCCGGCACAGCGGCGATCAGCGGCAGTGTGGCGGTCACGAACAGCGCCACGGGCATGCTTTCGCTGTCGGGCGGCACCCTGACTCTCAGCGGCAACAACCTGGTCAACAACGGCGTGGCCGAGTTCAGTCCGGTGGACGGCAATGTGACAATCTCAGGGAGCGGGCGTTTCATTAACAACGGCACCTTCAACCACACTTACGGCGGTTCGAATGACAACTTCGTCATCGCGAGCAGCGCGACCTTTGAGAACAACGGCATCTTCAACTTCCAGAACCGTGGCGACATCCAGATCACCTCAAATGGCGCGTTTGAGAACCACGGCCTCGTCGTCAAATCCGTCTCCGGAGCTGATGCCAGCTTCATCTATCGCGATGCCACAGGTGTCGGCGGCACCTTCGTGGCGGCCGCAGGCAGCGAACTGCGCTCGAACGCCGGCGTGCTGCACGTGGCGTCCGGCGGCACCAGTGATGCGGCGGCGGTTTGGACGGCGGATGGGGGTCAGCTGGGCATTGCCGGCCAGTGGACCGGGACCATTGCGGGCTCGTCTGCCAACGGCGGGCAGGTGCGCGTGAGCAGCAGCGGCAATGGCAGTGTGGCCAGCGACCTGCTGGTAGGTGCCGGAGGTCTGGTCTTCAACATCAGCGGCGATGGCATGTTCTGGGACCAGTCTGCGATCAACACCCAGGCTCATATGCTGACGAATGAGGGGACATTCACGGTGAAAGGCGTCGGGACCAAGACCCTGAGCGGCGGTGGTGAATTCGTGAATGCCGCGGGTGCCACCTTCACCCATCTCGAAGGAACGATCACCTTTGCCGACGGCACCATTCTGCGCAATCAGGGCAGTTTCCTCATCCCCTCGGGAGCTTCGTCAACGGGCTACGCGGGCACCGGATCGTTCATCAATGATGCCGGAGGCACCGTGTCATGGACGGGCGGCGCGATTGCCGTGGCGGCACCGGCGGAGTTTCACAACCAAGGCACGCTGAACATCGCAGGTGCCACCACCCACACCCTCAGCGGGGATGGCATCTTTGCCAACGACATTGGCGGCACGACGAACTGGAACGACGGCTCCACCATCAGCATCAGCACAGGAGCCACCTACACCAACAACGGCACCTTCAATGTTGAGAACGCCTTCAACCGCGTGTTCACCGGCGACGGCACTTTTGTCAACAACGGCACCCTCAACGACAACGTCACCGACGACTCAGCGGACAACATGGGCTGGAGCGGTGCCGGGCAGTTCATCAACAACGGCCTGTTCGCGTTCAACGACAACAGTGACTATCAGATGGAAAACGGCACGACGTTCACGAATGCCGCCACCGGCACGGTGCGCGTGAACTCGACGTCGTCCGACCAGGCGCAGTTCTTCAGTTTTTCGGCCACTCCCGGAGTGGGCACCTTTGACAATCAGGGCACCGTCGAAGTCTTGGGAGGCAACTTCCGTCTGACCACCTCGCTGGCTGGCACCTTTGACGACAACGTGCTGGTGCAAAACGACGGCGGAGGCACACTCACCGGCGGTACCTGGAAGGCGGACTCCACCACCACCGGCACCGCCTCCATCGACCTGCAGCCGTTTGGTGCCATCTCTGGCATCTACACCATCGGTCAGGCTGCCGTCGTCGAACTCACGGGGGCCAACGCAAAGGTGGTGCAGCTCTCCTCGCTCAATCAAATCAACGGTGGCCTTTACGTGAATGAAAAGACGTTCACACCTGGCGGGCTGCTCAGTGTGGGAAGCACGGGCACACTCGGTGGCAACGGGACGGTTTCGGGAGACATTCTGGTGGACGGGGCCATTCAGCCCGGGGCTGCGCTTGGCAGTGGAGTGGGAACTCTCAGCATCAATGGCAGCATCAGCTTCAACAGCAACTCGCAGATTACTTTCCAGCTCAGCGCACCGCTGGGGGTGGAAGACTCGGTGTTCATACCCTCTCAAACGCGTGCGTTGATTGATGCGCTCCCTGACCAGGATCCCACCACGCAGCATGATTCTCTGGACGTTTCAGGCGCTCTCGAGCTGACCAGTTCGATGACCATTCATGTCACGGATCTCGGCGTCACTTATGCCTACGGCCAGTACTTCGATCTCATTGATTTCGCCACGCTCAGCGGCATCAGCTCCCAGATCGAGGCGGATGCGATCCTCGATCTGCCAGACATCGGCAGCCTCATTTGGGACACCTCTTTGTTTGTCAGCAAAGGGATCATCTTTGTCGTTCCAGAGCCGTCCCGCGGACTGCTGTTGCTGCTGGGTGGTGCGGTGATGATTGTGCGGCGACGCAGGCAGGGAACTGCGCGTGGCGGGGACGTGGCATGAGTAAGAATAGAGATTCATTCGATGTCATATTTTGGATGACAAACAACGAGGCGCTGGATACAAGCGCGCATGACCGAAGAAACCCGCCCGACTCCAGCTGTTGTTGATGCCTTGCGCTACCCGTTGGTGCGCATCAGCTGGTTTTTACTCGTGGTGCTGTGTGCGGCGGGGTTTCTGGTACTGGTGACAATCAGCACTCTCCAGAGCGGGCGGGTGATGATTTCTGGCCGTATCACCGTTGCAGCACTGGCGTTGGTCGGAGTCATTGTGCGCTGCTATTTCACCATCATTGAACACACGCTGATCGGGTGGGGCAAGGAACAGTGGCAGAACACCGCGGTGGACACCGATGATCTGTGGTCCTCGCTGCTGAGCATGGCGGGGCTGGCGTGCATCGCATGGGTGCCGGTATTTGCTGTCGGCGAGCTCATGTCGCCCTATCCCGAATGGCGTGAGCTGGTCTGTCAGCTCGTGGCGGCGCTTGGCTGTGAGTACTTCTGCATGGGCACGCTTGCGCTGGTGGTGTTCAACAATTTCTCGCAGGTCCTGCCGCATCGCATTTTCCCAGCGATCGTCAAAAGCGGTGCGTCGTTCATGCTTTGCGGGGCGGCGCTGGTTCTTGTGCCGATGTCGTTTCAGACGGTGTGGAATCTGCTGCCTGCCACCCAGGCGACGTTTGTGCGCGCTTTGATCGCCAGTTCGGTGTCAGCCTATTTTTTGATCGCCCATGCGCGTTTCATGGGCCTGCTCTATCTGGCAAACCGGGAGAAGATCGGCTGGGAGGAATGAGGTGCCTCATACGAGGCCTTCGCGCCTGCTTTGCTGGAGGAGGAAGTCCATGCCGCAGGCGAGCTTTTTGGCCATGGGGGATTTCAGATCCACCACGCGCCAGAAGGGGGTTATCTCATCGAGCGGTTTGCCGTTTTGATGTTGCTCCCAGGCGAGCTCGGAGGCGATGCGCAGAAAAATGCCGGCGGTGAGAGGGCAGGTGAAGTCGGCGCGATGCGCAGCGGCAAGATCTTCACGCAACTGCCGCATGGTGCGTGATTCTCCCGGGGGAATTTTTGCCACATAGGCCGCCACCACGGCGGGGGTAGGGATCAGCATGACCGCGCCTTCACCATGTCCGGCATAGGGCTTTCCCAGGCGGGAGATGCTGGGCTTCGGCGGGTGCGCGAACTTCTCACTCCAGGATTTGGGCATGGCGGTATTACTTGAGTTTTACCAGGGCCTCTCGTGCGAGCTTTTTCGCGCCGGTGGATTTGAATTTGTCGTCAGCGATGGCGATGAAGTCGGCCCTGGCTTTTTCAGCGTCGCCAAGGGCTTGGTAGGCACGACCGCGATTGTAGAGAATGTAGGCGTCATCAGGCGTGAGGGGCAGGGCGGCGTTGTAGGCTTCGAGAGCTTCATCAGCACGGCCGAGGAGCAGGAGGGTATCACCACGGCGGTTCAGGGCTTTGGCGGTAAAGGGGATCTTGCTGGCGTGATCAGGGGGCAGGCAGTCGCGCAGGGCTTGGAGGATGAGTTCGCAGGTGCTGGCGGCGGATTCGACTTTGGGAGATGCGGTGGTGGCTTCCTTGAGGTCTTCCTTCACCTGATCCAGCAGCGTTTCGAGGGGCTTCGTGGCGTAGTCGCCAGGGCCTTTGGACTTTGAGATTTGCTGCAAGGCCTCGACGCATTCACGGGCTTTGCCTGCGTTGGCGAGTTTTGCGACCTCTTTAAGGGTGGGCAGTGCGGGCGGAGTGACCGACCGTGGTGGAGAGGGCGGTGATTCTACTGGAGGAGCAGGAGCTGGAGGTGATGCCACCACGGGGGCTGTGGCGGGAGCCTGACCGGCGAGGAAGATATCATCACCGACGAGGCGCGAGTATTCGGCGGGAATCTGCCCGCCATTGGAACGTTCGAGCACACCGGCACGGGTGCGTTTGAAGACCTGCTCGACGGTCAATCCGGGGGTGCGCAGGTTTTTGAGGAGTTCTTCGGTGTAGAGGCCGTTGGTGCCATTGCCATCGAGTGCGGTTTGTCCTGCATCGGTGGCGAAGGCGATGAGCGATCCGGCGGGTGGTTTCATTTCGCTGAGGCCGCCGGGGCTGGTGGCATCGCGGGTGCGGCCGGTGCGTGCTACAGCGGTGGTGCGGCAGGCGTCGAGAATGACAAGATTGCAGAGCGCACCGGAGGATTTCATGTCGGCCACGGCCTGCTCGACGTTGAAGAGTTTTGTCTCTGCGAGCAGGCGCAGGGTCACATCATCGGCTCCTTCGGAGGTGTAGCCGGATTTGATGGGGAGGAGGTAGTTTGACCCGGCGACGGAGATGCCGTGACCGGCGTAGTAAAAGAGGCCGACTTCGGCATGGGTCAGGGTGGCGCGGAACTCGACCACGGCGCGCAGCAGTTGATCACGTGTGACGTCGTGTTTTTCGATCACCGCGAAGCCGAGATCGCGCAGGGTTTTGGCCACGGCTTTGGCATCGTTGCCGGTGTTGCGCAGGGGACCCACGGCGGCTTCGTACTTCGCATTGCCAATGACGAGGGCAGTGCGTGCGGAGGGCGCGGCATGCGTTCGAAGGGCGAAGGCGGCCAGCAGCAGGAAGCCAGCGAGGCGGAGGCGGGAGGGCATGGCCGCATTCTGCAATCGAGAACGAAAGGGTCAACCTCATGGAGAGGCGCAATTGGTTGACCTGGCGTGGAGACCTCGCATCATCCGGCCGATGAAGTTTGCCCTGCCTGCCCTGATGCTCGTTCTCATGAGCTGTAACGCCACCTTGAAGCCTGATGCTGCTTCTGCGCCGCTCATTCCCGGAGATCCGTCCGCGCCTTCGCAGTTGACGCCGGATGAGGCGATGGCGATTGCGCAGCGGTTTGCCAATCATGCATGGCGGCCCTTTGCGAGAAATATTCTGCACGGGAAGGACAAGGCGGGGGTGCTCGTCAACACGCCGGATGTGACGCACGAACCGCAGCAGGAGCGCAAGGGCTGGTGGGTACCGGGAGAGGTGAACAGCGGCGTGCCGTACAAGTGGGGCGGGTTTGATGATCCGGCGTCGTTTGATCTGGCCATCGCCAATGGCAGTGCGGGTGGTGATGTGTCATCGCCGGAGAAACGCAGGGCCGACAATGCGGCGGTGAGCGCCCAGGCTGCGGGTGTGGATTGCTCAGGGTTTGTGTCGCGCTGTTTGAAGCTGCCAAGCGTGCATGACACCAGCAAGCTGCCTGCGGTATGCACGGAACTCGGCAGCGCGCAGGAATTGCAGCCCGGGGATGTGCTGAACATTCCGCACCGGCACGTGATCCTCTGCGCCGGATGGTATGACCCGCAGCACACCTGGATCTACTACTATGAAACGGGTGGCGCGCCGGACTACTGGAAGCCGGGCCTCAAGCAGGCACCGCTGGATGCACTGCTGGCGCTGGGCTACAAGCCGCTGCGCTACAAGGGCATGGCGCATGAGCTGGTGCCCAGCGGCAAGGAGCCCAAGGAAGTGCTGACGCGTGCGGTCAAAGCGAGCGCGATCGTGGTGGCGAATCCGACCGTGGGAGAGCCGTGATGGAATGTGTGATGAGTTGACGTTGAGTCAGGCCGCGTGGCAGCATGCGACTTTTCCCAACCCGTTCATGGAATCCACCCTCCGACCTTCCCGCGCCCGTCAGGTGGTGCTGTTGTTTGCCGTCACGCTGGCGGTCATTACTTACATTGACCGGGTGTGCATCTCACAGGCGGCACCTTTGATGCAGGAGGAGCTGGGGCTGACGAAGACGCAGATGGGTTATGCGTTTGCCGCATTTGGCTGGGCGTATGCGTTGTTTGAAATTCCCGGCGGCTGGCTGGGGGACCGCATCGGGCCGCGGCGGGTGCTGATGCGGGTGGTTTCGATGTGGTCGATCTTTACGGTCGCGACCGGCTGGGCGTGGAATCTGGGTTCGCTGGTGGTGTCACGGTTTCTGTTTGGCGTGGGTGAGGCGGGGTGTTTTCCGAATCTGACGAAGGCGTTTACGCTGTGGTTTCCGATCTCCGAGCGTGTCAAAGCGCAGGGGATTCTCTGGCTGAGCGCGCGATGGGGCGGCGCGTTCACGCCTTTGCTGGTGGGATGGATGCTGGCGAACGGCGGTGGTGGAAAAGCGGGACTGGGGCTGCACTACAAGTGGGTGTTCCTGATTTTCGGGATGCTCGGGGTGGTGTGGGCGCTGTCGTTCTTCCGCTGGTTTCGCGATCATCCCAAAGACCACCCTGCGGTGAACGCCGCCGAGCTGGCGCACATCGGTGAAACCGAACCGCCGGGCGGCCATGCGATGCCGTGGGGACGACTGGTCGCCTCGCGCACGGTCTGGATGCTGTGGGCGCAGTACTTCTGCATGTCTTACGCGTGGTACTTTTACATCACGTGGTTTCCGACTTATTTGAAGGAGCAGTTCACCACGCTCACGGAAATGGAGCGTGCGCTGCTGGCCTGCGTGCCGTTGTTTTTTGGCGGCATTGGCTGCGTGACTGCGGGGATGTTTTCGGCGCGGCTGGATCTCATGCTGGGCAGCATCGCGCGGACGCGGCGCTGGCTGGGTGTGATCGGCCTGACGCTTGCGGGGGTGATGCTGCTGGTCTCGATGCTGATGAAGGCGCCGCTGGCATCGGTGCTGGCGATTGGCCTTGCGGCTTTGTGCAACGATCTGGCGATGCCCGGGGCCTGGGGCGCCTGCATGGATGTGGGCGGCCGCCATGCCGGGGCGCTGGCCGGCAGCATGAACATGATGGGCAACGCTGGGGGCGCGATCGCGCCGATGGTGGTGCCGCTGGTGCTTGCCGCGACGAACAACAACTGGAGCGTGAACATCGCGCTGTTTGCGGCGGCCTATCTGATCGGCGGGGTGTGCTGGTTCTTCATCAACTCCGAAGAACGGCTGCATGCCTGAGCTTATACCAAGCGAAGTTGAAAATGAGTCCGGAAATTTCCCTTGGCGGGAAGGCTGACGCATGGTGTCGCCGGATGGAGGAGAATGACGCCGTGTGTATTGAACCACGCGGTGCGAAGAATGGGAGGCACCTTGGAGAGCACGGCCAATGCCGGGGCGTGCGGATGTCCTCGCAGTCGGGCGGTTTGGCGGAGGTGGCGGTGGGCGGTGAAATGTTTTGGACGCCAAACACGACCAACCTACGGCCCCGAGCGCGGTGCCTGGTCTCTGTTTGGGGAACAGGTTCTGCGGCGTCCTGAATACAGACCTGTTTTCAGTTGCGCGTGGTATTACTTCTTCTCGATGTCGGGCTTGCCGTTTTTGAACTTGTTCAGCTCATCTTCGATGCGCTTGCGGGCTTTCACGTCAGGCGTCTTGAGGGATTCGGCGCGTTCGAGGTAGCTGAGCGCCTGGGCTTTGTCTCCGAGGGCCTGGTGGGTGAGGCCGATGTGTTCGAGGATTTCGGCATCTTCGGGAGTGACGGGCTCGATGAGGGCTTCAGCGCGCTGCAATTCCTTGAGGGCGCCGGGGTAGTTGCCCTTCTTGTAGTGGAACCAGCCGAGGCTGTCGATGTAGGCGGGCTGATCGGGCATCAGTTCGTTGGCCTTGGTGATGAGTTCGCCCGCTTTGTCGAGGTGCGTGCCGACATCGAGCCACATGTAGCCGAGGAAGTTCATGGTGTTGGCGGCGGCCCGGGCCTCTTCGCGCGGAGTCAACGTGATGGATTTTTCCAGCATGCGTGAGGCGTCCTCGTAGCGCGCGAGGCGTTCGAGCGTGATGCCGTACTGATAGTAGAAGAGGTGGTCCAGCAGCTCGCTCTGGGTGGAGCTGGCGAACTGTTCGGCCTCGGCGAAGTGCTGCACGGAAGGGCCCCATTCCTCACGGGCACGATGGGCGATGGCGAGCTGGTAGTGAACGAGCGGATGGTCTGGGAACAGGCGCACGCTGCGCTGGCCCACGCGCACCATGTCGTCGAATTTTTGGGTCTGGTAGAGCTCCCAGCCAAGCTTGACGTAGTCACCGATCTCACCCCCGCCGTTTTGAATGGCCGCTTCGAGATGGGGGATGGCTTTTTCGGGCTGCTTGAGCCTGTCGTACTCAGAGGCCAGAAGGCGCTGCATTTCGGCGTCGTCCGGTGCCTGTTTGACGATTTGCTCCAAAGTGTCGAGCGCCTTTTCTTTCTGCTCCGAGGCGACGTAGAGGCGGTAAAGCAGTTTGCGAGCGTCGAGGTTGTTGTATTCGGCGGCCAGTTTTTCGCAGAGCTGCCGGGCGCGCTCGGGATCATTGGTCAGGAGATACTGACGGGCGACTTCGAGGGTGACCTGCTCGGCTTCTGCTTTGGAGGCGGTCTTGAGGGCGTTCTCAAAAAACGGGGCCACGCGCTGGCGGTATTCCGTGGCGAATTCGGCCTGACCGAGCGGCCAGACGCGTTCGGCGGTGTGCCCTGTGGCCAGCCAGTACTGCGGGTCGCGGCTGTTTTGATTGGCGGCCTGGGTCATTACCTCGATGGCCTTGTCACGCTCGTTGTGCGTGAGGTGAAGCATGACCGCCATCTCATAGACCTCGGGATGGGCGGGGAATTTTGCCAGCGCCTCGGCCAGGGCTTTGGCAGGCACCTCGTCTTTTACGAACAGGTCTTCAGGCGGGTAAGTGCTGGCGAAGCGGGCCAGATTAAGCAACGGCCCGGGCGTGCGCGGGCTGGCAGCCACGGCATCTTGGAGGATTTTGATGGCGGCCTCACGCCCTTGGAACTGCATGGCAATCCCGGCGGTATGCGCGGCCAGCTCCGAGTTGCCCGGATCCGCCTTGAACACGGCCAAGTAGTGGTCGAGCGCCTGGCGTAGTTTGCCGGAGGACTCGAACTGGAGCGCTGCGCTAAAATGCGCCAGAACATCCGCCCTGGAGGCAGATCCTGGAGACAATTGGAGGTCTGACGAGTCTGCCGCTCTGGCTCCCAAGGACAGGTCTGCTGACGGTGCAGCGTGACCTGAGAGGAGGGAGCCGAAGAAGGCGGCAAGACCCATCGTGAGACAGGGCCGCAGAGCCCTGCCAACCGAGCCGTACCCGGGCATGACAAAGCTTCCTGCGTCTCGAAAAGATCGAATCGCACTGCGGAGAGGAGCCATGCCGGGAAGGCTAGCGGTTACGACTTGTAGCGCAAACGCTTCTTGTGACGGTTCGCGCGCATGCGCTTCTTGCGCTTGTGCTTGTTGATCTTCGTTTTTCTCCGCTTTTTGAGCGATCCCATGTTCGTGTTCTCCTGTGTGTTGGCGTTGACTAGTGGACGACTTTGTTCAGTGGGTATTCCACAATACCCTCGGCCCCGAGCGATTTTAGCTGCGGGATGATTGTCCGCACGGTGGCTTCGTCGATGACCGTTTCCACGGCCACCCATTCCTGGCTGGCGAGCGTTGAAACGGTGGGCGAGCGCTGGGCGGGCAGGCATGCGACCACTTCCTGCAGCTGTTTCGCGGGTACGTTCATCTTGAGACCGACCTTGTGGCGGGCCTCGAGCGCACCTTTGAGCAGCAGCACGAGTGTCTCCATTTTCTGCCGTTTCCATTCATCACGGGCGGCAGGTTTGCTGGAGACAAATTGGGGGTAGCTTTCCATCAGCGTGTCCACGATGCGCAGCTTGTTCGCGCGCAGGGACGAGCCGGTTTCGGTGATGTCCACGATGGCATCCACCATTTCAGGCACCTTCACTTCTGTGGCGCCCCAGCTAAATTCGACTTCGGCCTCGACACCGTGTTTGGCGAGGTACTTTTTGGTCATCTCCACGGCTTCGGTGGCGATGCGCTTGCCCTGAAGATCCTTGACCGTCTTCACGGGGGAGTCGTCCGGCACCACGAGCACCCAGCGGGTGGGCCAGGAAGTGGCCTTGCTGTAGCGCAGATCGGTGATGACTTCGACATCGGCCCCGTTTTCCACGATCCAGTCGCGGCCGGTGATGCCGCAGTCCAGGAAGCCGTGATCAACATAGCGGCCGATTTCCTGGGCGCGCAGCAGGCGGAGTTCCAATTCGGAGTCATCCACCGAAGGGCGGTAGGAGCGGGAGGAGACGACGATGTTGAACCCCGCGCGCTTGAACAGTTCAAGCGTTGGCTCCTGGAGACTGCCTTTGGGCAGCCCGAGGCGGAGGATGTTCTTGGGTTCGGACATGGTTGGGGGAAGGGGGCGCGCATCCTAGTGGCATTTTTTCGGCTGGCGAGGGGAAATTTCATGGGAGTGCGGCCCGCCAGCGCAAAGCGGCTTTTTTCAGGCGCTCGGCGGTGGCATTTTCGGTCTCGACGAGGTTGGTGGTCTCGTTTGGGTCGTTGTGGAGGTCGTAGAGCTCGGGCTGGGTGCCGTCGGCATTGACGAGGAGCTTCCAGTCGCCGTCGCGGATGGCGATGTTGGGAGACTTGGAATCTGGTTCTTTGGGGTAGGGAAAGCCGCTCTTCACCTTGCCTGCCTCGCCGGGTTTGCGGCCGTATTCCCAGAGGAGGGATTTGTGGCGGACTGTTTTTTCGCCGCGCAAGGCGGCGCTCATGTCTTCGCCGTCCTGATCGGACGTGGGGGCTTGGATCTGAGCTAGCGCGCAGAGGGTGGGCATGAAATCGACGCTGCTGAGGACCGTGGTGTCACTCACGGTGCCTGCGGGCACTACGCCGGGCCAGCGGACGATGAGGGGCGTGCGGATGCCGCCTTCATAGAGACTCCATTTCATGCCGCGCAGGCCTTTGGTGCGGGTGTGCTCCAGGGTGGGTTCAGGGCCGTTGTCCCCGCAGAGGAGGAGGAGGGTGTTCGGGGGCAGTGCGTCGATGAGGCGGCCGATCTGGCGGTCTGTTTCGACGAGCACGTCGCGGTATTTCGCTGGGAGACCACGATCATCCCTGGCCTCGCTGGGGCGATAGGGGGTGTGAACGTCATCGAGCCACAGATTCACGAAACGTGGCTGATTTGAGTGCTGCTGCATGAACTTCAGTGTTTCATCGACCATCCAGCGTGTGCGCTCATGCCGGGGCACCTGCTGGGGTTCGCGCTTGAGCTCCCATGGGGTGGTTTTCAAACCGAGGGGTGCGGCGGGTTCTGGGCTTTCATAGGTGCCGAGGCCGAGATCGTAGCCATAGGCGGCGAATTTGGGGGCGTCTGTGACATCGCGGCCACCACCGAGATGCCATTTGCCGATGTGGGCGGTGGCGTAGCCGGCTTCATGGAAGGCGCGGGGCAGAGAGGGGGCCTGCGGATCGAGGTAGTCGGCCTGTTCACATTCGCGATTGCCCGCCCGCGTTTGCAGATAGCTGGTGATCCGCCAGCGGGCTGGAAACTGCCCGGTGATCATGCCGCAGCGTGAAGCGGAGCAGATGGGAGAGGCGACATAGAACTGCCGGAACTGCATCCCTTCTTGAGCCAGTCGGTCCATGTTTGGCGTGGGTACCTGCCCGCCAAAGCAGGAGACATCGCCCCAGCCCATGTCATCGACGACAATGCAGAGGACGTTGGGTCTTTCGGCGGCGGCAGCGCCGAGGAGAGAACCCAGGAGTGTCAGGAGTAGAATGCTGCGCATGCGAGGTAAACGAGGGCTTGGGACGGCCTTATCTGATACAAATCCGCCTGCACCTATCGAGATCGCACCCTGTCGTGGGCGTGAAATCCACATTGACGCCCCCGGTTTGGGGAATACTCTCCCGGCTTCACAAGACGCATCATCAAATCATGATTCGTCCATATAACCCACACGACCACTATCATGTCCCGTAGCTACATCTTCTCGTCCGAGTCCGTCGGCGAAGGCCATCCTGACAAAGTTTGCGACACCATTTCTGACGCCATCCTCGACGCATGCCTTGCGATCGACCCGAAGAGCCGCGTTGCCTGCGAGACCTTTGCGAAGAGCAACGTGGTCGTCGTCGGTGGTGAAATCACCATCCCGAAACTGCAGAACAAGAAGGCTGGCACCACCAAGCCGATCGACGAAGTGATCAACGTCGGCAAGGTCATCCGTGACGCTGTGCGCGGCATTGGCTACACCAATGACGACGACGTGTTCCACGCCGACAAGCTTTTCATCAACAACTACCTGACCATCCAGAGCCCGGACATCGCGCAGGGCGTGGACGCCGCTGAAGCCGAAGGCAAGAAGCACGGTGAACAGGGCGCTGGTGACCAGGGCATCATGTTTGGTTTCGCCTGTGACGACACGCCGGAACTCATGCCTGCGCCGATCATGTATGCTCATCGCCTTGGCCGTGAGCTGACCCGCATCCGCAAGGCTGGCAAGCTGGCCAAGTGGCTGCGCCCTGACGCGAAGAGCCAGGTGTCCGTGGAATACGTGGACGGCAAGCCGACACGCATCGTGAACGTCGTCATCTCCACGCAGCACGCTGCGGATGTGAGCCACGCCGAGATCGAGAAGTTCTGCATCGAGCAGGTGATCAAGAAGGTGCTGCCGAAGGACATGCTGACGAAGGACACCGAGTATCTCATCAATCCGACCGGCAAGTTCGTCGTCGGTGGTCCTCAGGGCGACAGCGGCCTGACCGGACGCAAGATCATTGTGGACAGCTACGGCGGCATGGGCCGTCACGGCGGTGGTGCCTTCTCCGGCAAAGACCCGTCCAAAGTGGACCGCAGCGCCGCCTACATGGGCCGCTGGGTGGCCAAGAACGTGGTGGCCTCGGGCCTTGCCACCCGCTGCGAAGTGCAGTTTGCCTACGCCATCGGTCATCCTGAGCCAGTGAGCGTGCACATCGACACCTTCGGCACCGGCGCCATCGGTGACGAGCAGATCCTTGCTGCCGTCCTGAAGGTGTTCTCCTTCAAGCCAGCGGACATCGTGAAACAGCTCAACCTGCTGCGCCCGATCTATTCGAAGAGCACCAACTACGGTCACTTCGGCAAGATCGACGATCCGGACCTTACCTGGGAACTCACCAACAAGGCTGAGGCACTGAAGAAGGCTGCGAAGTAAGCTAACATTAGGCCTTTGCCCAAGCATTCATAAAGACGAAGCCGCGCAGGGAAACCTGCGCGGTTTTTTTGTGCCAGCCCGGAGAAGTCCGTGCGTTAGAGCAGATCCAATCCATCTGTGCCCCATGTCTGAAATGCGTTTCAATCCCATCACCCTGGACTGGGTTGTCATGGCTCCGGAGCGGGCGCTGAGGCCGGATGATTTTCATCCGCAGGCTGCGGCGCAGCCAACACGGCCGCCGCATCGTGACGACTGCCCTTTTTGCACCGGCAATGAAGCAATGACTCCGGCGGAAATCGCCCGGGTGAGCGCCCCAGGTGGCTCCTGGCTGGTGCGGGTGGTGCCGAATAAATATTCCGTCTTTGACTCGACGCTGAATGTGCAGCGGAAGAAGCACGGCACGTTTCGATCCATGTCCGCTTCGGGTATGCACGAGGTAGTGGTGGAGCATCCGCGGCATGATCTGGACCTCGGAGAGATGGATCCGGCGCATCTGGTGCTGGTGCTGCGAATGTACCGGGAACGCTATCAGATGCTGCGTGAGCATCCGATGGTGGAGAGCATTGTGATTTTCAAAAACCAGGGGAAGCGCGCGGGCAGCTCCCTGGAGCATTCGCATTCGCAGATCACTGCGGCTCCGGTGCTGTCCTCGCAGGTGTGCATGCGTTTGCAGGAGGCGCGGCGTTTTCATGAACTGGAGGGCGGGTGCTTGTATTGCGCGGTGCTGCACGAGGAGCTGCTGGCCGAAGAGCGCATCCTCGAAACCGGCGAGGCGTTTGTCGCCTTCATGCCCTACGCAGCGCTGTCGCCCTATCACACCTGGATTTTTCCGCGCAAGCATCAGGCGGCCTATGATGAGATCAGTGATGCGGACATCGAGGAACTGGCGGGCTTGCTGAGCCGCCTGCTGCGCCGTCTCAAGGCCGCCGCAGGTGCGCCGGACTACAACATTACGTTTCGTTCCACACCCGTGGGAGAGGTGTCCGGGTGCTTCCACTGGTACATTTCCATCGTGGTACGCATCTCCCAGATTGCCGGCTTTGAACTCGGCAGCGGCACCTACATCAACAGCATGCGGCCTGAGCGCTGCGCCGAACGTGTGCGAGGCATCGTGCTCTAACGGGGCACCAGCCAGGTGTATGCAAGACGGTCATGCAAACCGCGACCACGCGTGGCGATGGTTTGAAACTCACGTGCGCCGGGAGCGATGGAGTCATTCATGCTGATTCATACCACGCCGGACAGGCTCAGCACAAGACGATCACCAATATTTGCCATTTTTTTGAATCCAGAAGAAAGGGGCAGACGCAATAGGAGGCGTGAATAGAGAAAGCACTGCCAATAACACCCAAAATCAGAACCTTCTCTGGCAGATTGCCGTGATGGTGAGGCAGTGGTTTGACTCCGACTACCGCCCGCCGGGCTGGGAGGGGGACGACAAACTGACGGACGGAATCGACTGGCGGCGCTGCCTGCCGTTCATCGTGCTGCATGTGGGGTGTCTGAGCGTGCTGTGGGTGGGATTTAGCTGGGCGGCGCTGGTGGCGGCGCTGGTGCTCTATGCGGTGCGCATGTTTGCCATCACGGCTTTCTACCATCGCTATTTTTCGCACCGGAGCTACCGCACCTCGCGCGGAATGCAGTTCCTGTTTGCGGTGCTGGGCAACACCTCCTGCCAGCGCGGGGCTTTGTGGTGGGCCTCGGTGCACCGCCACCACCATCAGCATTCGGATGAAGCGCCGGATACGCATTCGCCACGGATGCGTGGCTTCATCTGGTCCCATATCGGCTGGCTGACGAGCCCCAAAAACTTCCCCACGGACTACAGTCGCATTCGGGATCTGGAGCAGTTTCCTGAGCTGGTGTTTCTCAACCGGCATGACCAGCTGGTGCCGATTTTGTATGGTGCGTTTTTGTGGCTCGCAGGCTGGCTGCTGGAGCGCCATGCGCCTGGACTCGGGACTAACGGTGCGCAGATGTTTGTGTGGGGATTTTTCATCAGCACGGTGATCCTGCTGCATGCGACGTTTTTCATCAATTCGCTGGCCCATGTGTTTGGCTCGAAGAGGTTCAAGACCGATGACGACAGCCGTAACAGCCTGCTGCTGGCGCTGCTGACACTGGGAGAAGGCTGGCACAACAATCACCACCGTTATGCGGGCTCTGCGCGGCAGGGTTTCTTCTGGTGGGAGATCGATGTGTCTTACTACCTGCTCAAGATGCTTTCATGGATGGGCCTGATCTGGGACCTCAAGGGGGTGCCGCCGAGTGTGTATCGTGAGGCGGCACAGCTTAAACAATCAGCCCAAAATTCTGGCGTATGAAACGACCACGTCTTGCCATCATTGGAACGGGTGTCGCTGGCCTGGGCTGCGCCCACTTTCTGCATTCGCATTTTGATCTGACGATCTTTGAGCAGAACGATTACGCCGGTGGCCACACCAACACGGTGACGGTGAAGGAAGCGGGGCGCGAGCTGCCGGTGGACACGGGATTCATGGTGTTCAACTACGTGACTTATCCGCTGCTGAGCCGCTTGTTCAAAGAGCTGGACGTGGCGACGAAGCCGACCTCGATGTCGTTCAGTGTGTCGCATCTGCAGAGCGGCATTGAATACAATGGCACGTCCTTGAATCATTTGTTTGGGCAGCGCCGCAATCTGATCAGTCCGCGATTTTGGAAATTCATTCTTCAGATCAACCGCTTCAATGCCGAGGCTGTGGCGGCGCTGGATGATCCGCGCTTTGCCCGCATGACACTGCGTGAATACGTGGAGGCGCGGGGTTATGGCAGTGACTTCCTCAATCTCTACATCATCCCGATGGGGTCCGCGGTGTGGTCCACGCCGCCGGAGCTGATGCTGGAGTTTCCGGCGCTGACGCTGATCCATTTCTGGCATAATCATGGATTCCTTGGACTGAACACGCAGCATCCGTGGCGGACGGTGACGGACGGGGCGCGTTCGTATGTGAAGAAACTGACCGCGCCGTTCAAGGATCGCATCCGGCTGGGGGCGCCTATTGTCAGTGTCGAGCGGGATGCGGAAGGCGTGAAGGTGTTTCCTCGTGAGGGTGGGGCGGAGGTTTTCGACAAAGTCATCTTCGCGAGTCATGCGGATCAAACGCTGCGCATGCTGGCGAAACCGACGGATCTCGAAAGCGAGCTGCTGGGCTGTTTCAAATATCAGCCCAACATCGCCACGCTGCATACGGACGACAGCTTCATGCCCAAGTCGAAGAAGTGCTGGGCCTCGTGGAACTACCGCATCAAACCGACGGCGGGCGGCGGCATCGAGCCGAGCACGCATTACTGGATGAACAGCCTGCAGGGTGTGTCTGATAAGACGAACTACTTTGTGGCGATCAACGCGGCGGATGAAATCGCCCCGGACAAGGTGCTGAAGCGCATCAACTACGAGCATCCGCTTTTCGACCTGGCGGCGATTGATGCGCAGAAGAGACTGCCTGAGCTGAACAGGCTTGCCCCTGACCAGAGCACGTATTTCTGCGGCAGTTACTTTCGTCATGGATTCCATGAAGATGCCTTTGGATCGGCGGTCGCGCTGTGTCGTGACCTTCTCGGAAAGGAGCCGTGGTGATGCAAACCGAATCCGCCATCTATGAATGTGCGGTGATGCACCACCGGCTGCAGCCGAAGGTGCATCGGTTCAATTACAATGTGTTTTATCTGTGGCTGGATCTGGATGCGATCGACGGTCTTGCTTCGAAGCTGCGCTGGTTCAGCCGCAACCGCCTCAACCTGTTTTCCTTTTATGACCGCGATCATCTGGATCTCGGTGAGGGGGATGTGAAGGCGAACCTCCTGAAGTATCTGGCGGAGAACGAGGTGGATACGGCGCGCATCGCCAGCATTCGTCTCCTGACCTTCCCTCGGGTGCTGGGGTATATCTTCAATCCTGTCTGCTTTTATTATGCCTTCGATGCTGCCGGAGAACCTGTGTGCGCGGTGGCGGAGGTGACCAACACCTTCCATGAGCAGAAGCCGTATCTTTTGAAGGAGTGTGACCGTGCGCAGCGCTTTCGCCTCATCACGCCGAAGCACTTTTATGTGTCGCCGTTCTTCGCGCTGGATCTGAGCTTTGATTTCAAATTGCAGGTGCCAGATGAGAAACTGGAGATTCACATCGACGACCGGAAAGAGGATGAGCGCATGCTGCTCACCTCGCTTTCTGGCAAGCAGCGCCCGCTGACGGACGCCGCGCTGCTGCTCTGTGCAGTTAAGTATCCGCTGCTGACGCTGCGCGTCATTTTTCTCATCCACTGGCATGCGCTGCGGCTGTGGCTGAAGCGCATTCCCTGGCACCGTAAATCAGCCGATGCCGGGCTGCAGCTCGGAGTCCTGCGTCCCCACGAATCCATCACACCTCAAAAGCCATGAACGACACCATCACCTGCGACACCGACATCTCCGTCTCTACACCTGAGGCGACGAAGACCGGATTTTATGAGCGGCTTTTCATGCTGTCGCTCAAACCCTTCGTGCATGGAGGCCTTCGGATGGTGCACCCCGATGGCCGGGCTCATGTGCTGGGAGAGCATGGTGCCAAGGTCACGGCCGAGATGCGCATTCGCAACCGGGACTTTTTCAAGCGTTGCGCTTTGTTTGGCAATGTGGGCTTCGGGGAAGCCTACGTTGATGGTGACTGGGAGACTGACGACATCGCGGCGGTGATCGAGTGGTTCATCTTGAATCTTTCCAAGACGCAGGGTGCGCGCAGCTCCTCCGGGAAGGTGGCGTTTGTGAACCTGCTCAACTTTGTCAATCGCGTGCAACATCTGCTGCGGCCCAACAGTGTGAGCACCAGCCGGCGCAACATCGCGGAACACTACGATCTGGGGAATGAGTTCTACTCGCTATGGCTGGATGAGACGATGACGTACTCCGCCGCGCGCTTTGAACATCCTGGTCAGCCGCTGGCGGACGCGCAGTATTCCAAATATGAGGCGCTGTGTCAGAAACTTCAGCTCAAGCCGGGAGACCATGTGCTGGAAATCGGCTGCGGTTGGGGTGGGTTTTCCTGCCATGCGGCCAAGCACCACGGCTGCCGTGTTACGGCGGTCACGATCTCGCAGGAGCAGCTCAAGTATGCCACCGAGCGTGTGGCGCGTGAAGGGCTGGCAGAGCAAGTCGAGATCCGCCTGCAAGACTACCGTCACATCACGGGTCAGTTCGACAAGATTGCTTCGATTGAGATGCTCGAAGCTGTGGGAGACAAGTATCTGGAGACTTACTTTGCGAAGTGCGCTGAAGTTCTGAAGCCCGAGGGTCTGCTGGCCTTCCAGATGATCACGGTGGCCGACTGCCAGCACAAGGACCTGCGCAAGGGGGTGGACTGGATCCAGAAGCACATTTTCCCGGGATCGCTGCTGCTCAGCGTGGGCCGCGTCAATGAGGCCATCAACCGCACCAGCGAGCTGTTCATGCACGGACTGGAAGATCTCGGCGCTTCATACGCGAAGACATTGCGGGTGTGGTTTGAGCGATTCAACGCCAAGGTCACCGAGGTCAAGGCGCTCGGTTTTGATGACCGGTTTGTCCGCAAGTGGAACTACTACCTGCAATACTGCGAGGCGGCTTTTGCCTCGAGGAACATCAGTGTCGTGCAGGCCGTGTACACCCGCCCCAACAATGCCACTCTGCATCGCACCTTCTGAATGTCATGATCTGGTTTCTTCGAATCTTCTTTGTCCTTGTGCTGGTGTCCATGCTTGGCGTCACGAGCTGGGCTTCGCAGCAGTGTGCGCTGTGGGCCATCCCGGGTTCGGTGGGCGGGCATCCATGGTTCATTGCCACGTTGTTTGACACTTACTGGGCCTTTCTCACCTTCTACTGCTGGGTCGCTTACAAGGAGCGCTCGTGGTTCGGCCGCATCGGCTGGCTGCTGGGCATTCTGCTGCTCGGCAACATCGCCATGGCGGTGTACATGCTCATCCTGCTTGTCCGTGTGCCATCCAATGCGCGCATGGAAGACATTCTTCTTCGAAAGGCATGACGGAACCCCTTCACCGCGAATCTTTGTGGCGCCGATGGGTGGTGAAGCCGGTCGTTGCGCAGCTGGCGCAGGGGACGACGCCTGCCAAAATAGCGCAGGCCATCGCCTTTGGTGTCACGACGGGTGTCTTTCCGCTGCTGGGAACCACGACCGTGCTGGCGCTGGGAGTGGGCGTTGTTTTGAAGCTGAACCAGCCGGTGCTGCAGGTGTTTCGTGAGCTGACCTATCCGCTGCATCTGGCCAGCATCCTTCTCTTCATGCGCGCCGGTGAGTCGCTCTTCGGTGCTGAGCATGTGCCGCTTTCCATTCCCATGATGATGGAGCGGTTCTTTGCCGCCCCAGGGCAGTTCATGAAGGACTTTGGCATGATCGGGCTCTACGGCGTGGTCGTGTGGCTGCTGCTGGCGCCGCTGCTCATCGGTGTGGTCTTTTTCGTCAGCAAACCCCTCGTGGAGAAACTCGCCAAACACCTCAACTTCTCAAAACATGATGCATGATTTCTGGTTCCTGATGGGCATGGGCACGGTGGTGGCATTTGTGCTGTTTGCACTCACCTGGCTGCTGAGTTTGAAGCTGAACAACTTCAGCTTTGTCGATGTGACGTGGTCTTATGCGCTTGCTGTGATGGCGCCGCTCTACGCGTGGCTCGGCGGTGGGCTCACGGAGCGCAAAATCATTGCGGTGACGATGGGGGTCTTGTGGAGTGTGCGGCTGGGGACGTACCTCCTGATCCGAGTCAAAGGCCACCATCCACACGAAGACGTGCGTTACGCGGTGCTGCGTGAGAAATGGAAGGATGGGCTGGCGAAGAACTTCTTCTTTTTCTTTCAGGCGCAGGCTTTGCTGATCGTGCTGCTGGCGGTGCCTGTGCTGCTGGCGTGTTTGAATCCAGCGCCGAAGCTAAACCTGATTGAAATGGCGGGAGCCATGGTGTGGTTGATCGGTCTGAGTGGCGAGGCGTTGAGCGATGCGCAGATGAAGAGGTTCAAGGCTGATCCTGCGAGCAAGGGGAAGGTGTGTCAGGCGGGTCTCTGGCGCTACTCACGGCATCCGAACTACTTTTTTGAGTCCGTCGTGTGGTGGGGTTTCTGGCTGTTTGCCTGCGGTTCACCGTGGGGTTGGGCCACGGTGTATGCCCCTGCATTGATATTGTATTTTCTGCTGCGTGTCACCGGCATCCCGCTCACGGAGGAATGCGCCGTGAAGAGCAAGGGAGACGCCTACCGCGAGTATCAGCGCACCACGAGCGCCTTTGTGCCGTGGCCGCCGAAAAGTTGAATCCAGTCCGTCTCCAAGAACGCAAAAATCATAAGACCGCATGAGCACCATCAACGCCATCCTCGCCAAGAACATCCTCCCGGACAGCATGATCCGGATCGGCATCCGCCAGCGGCTGGCCGAGACGCTGAAGGAGAACAAACAGCCCACCGCCGAGGCCCAGCGCGCGGCCCTGATGCGCTATGTGCAGGATCTCAAGCAGATGCCCGTGGCCATCGCGACAGATGAGGCCAATGAGCAGCACTATGAGGTGCCCACGCGGTTCTATCAGCTCGTGCTCGGCAAGCATTTGAAGTACAGCTCGGGTTACTGGCCGGATGAGAAAATCACCTTTGATGAATCCGAGGCGGCGATGCTACAGCTGACCTGTGAGCGCGCGGAGCTGCAGGATGGACAGCGCATCCTTGAGCTTGGCTGCGGCTGGGGTTCCCTGTCGCTGTGGATGGCGGAGCATTATCCGAATGCGCAGATCACCAGCGTTTCGAACTCGCGCACGCAGAAGCTGTTCATTGATGCCGAGGCGGCGAAGCGAGGTCTGAAGAATCTGACGATCATCACCGCAAATATGATTCATTTCGAAGGCGTGGGCGAAGGCATCTTCGACCGCTGTGTCTCGGTGGAAATGTTTGAGCACATGAAGAACTACCAGGAGCTGCTGCGCCGTGTTTCCACCTGGCTGAAGCCACGGGGAAAGCTCTTCGTGCACATCTTCACCCACCGCGAATACGCCTACCACTATGAGGTGCGCAGCGATGACGACTGGATGGCGAAATACTTTTTCACCGGCGGGCAGATGCCCAGCGATGACCTGCTGCTCTATTTTCAAGACGATTTAAAGATCGAAGATCACTGGTGCGTGAGCGGTCAGCATTACTCCAAGACGAGCGAGGCCTGGCTGGCGAACATGGACAAGCACAAGGCGGAGATCGTGCCGCTGTTTGCCGAGACGTATGGCAAAGACCAGGTGACGAAGTGGTGGGTCTGGTGGCGGCTGTTCTTCCTCGCCTGCGCCGAGCTGTGGGGCTACCGCGGCGGTGAGGAATGGATCGTTTCACACTATCGCTTCATCAAACCATGAAAACGACACTGACACTCGCGGCTGTCATGTTGATGGCGGGACATGCTTTCGCAGACTTCTCGGAACTCGTGAAGCAAGGCGATGCAGCCGATGCCAAGTTTAAGCCGGACGCAGCACTGGAGGCTTATCTGCCCGCCGAAAAGCTGAATCCGAGCGATGCTGCTCTGCTGGTGAAGATCGCGCGCCAGTATGCCTATCGCATGGCGGATTTGTCCTCCAAGGCCGAGCAGCTTAAATCAGGACGCACCGCGCTAGCCTATGCTGAGCGTGCGGTGAAAATCGCTCCAAAGGACGCAGATCCGCATCTCGCGGTCGCCATCTGTCTTGGCAAGCTTTCGCCTTTGGTCAGCAACAAGGAAGGCATTGAAGCATCCCACAAGATCAAGACAGAGGCGGAAATGGCAACGAAGCTCAACCCCAAGGACGACTTCGCCTGGCACATGCTTGGGCGCTGGAATCAGGAGCTGGCGCAGATCGGTGGTGTGACACGAGCCGTGGCCATGATCGTGTACGGTGCCTTGCCAAGTGCGTCCTATGACGAGGCAGTGAAGTGTTTTGAAAAGGCCATCGCGCTCAATCCGAACCGCCTGCTGCACTATGTGGAGCTTGGCCGCACCTACGCCCTGATGGGGCGCAAGGAAGACGCGAAGAAGTTCATTGAAAAAGGACTCGCGATGCCGAATCAAGACCGGGATGACCCGGAGACCAAGGAGCGTGGAAGAAAGACTTTGAAGACCCTCTAGTAACAACATCATTCACCGGCTTTTGCGGAGGGGCGTGCTGCCATCTCCTTCCACATCGGGCAGGAACATGGTCAGCAGGCCCAGCAGCGGCAGGAAGGCGCAGAAGTGGAAGACGAAGTTGATGCCCTGATGGTCTGCGATTTTCCCCAGCACGGCGGCGCCGATGCCTGCGATGCCAAAGGCCAGGCCAAAAAACAGGCCTGCGATCATGCCGACTTTTCCGGGCATGAGCTCCTGCGCATACACCAGGATGGCTGAGAAGGCGGAGGCGAGGATCAGGCCGATGATGACTGTCAGCACTGCCGTGAGGGCCAGCCCGGCGTGTGGAAGCCAGAGGGAGAAGGGGGCGGCTCCCAGAATGGAAAACCAGATGACACGCTTGCGGCCAATGCGGTCGCCCACGGGGCCGCCCACGATGGTGCCGACTGCCACGGCGAAGAGGAACAGGAAGAGGTAGTACTGCGAGGTCTGCACCGAGACATGGAAGCGCTCCATGAGGTAGAAGGTGTAGTAGTTGCTCAGGCTGACGAGGTACACGTACTTGGAGAAGACCAGCATGACGAGGATGGCCATGGCAAAGGCAATCCTGCCGGACGTCGGGCGGGCGTGAGCGGTGGCTGAGCGCGCCGATTTTCGCTGGATGCGGTGCAGATTCCGCGCCTGCCAGAGGCCGATCTGCCATAGCACAAAGACACCCAGCATGGCGATGATGGAGAACCACGACAGGGCGGCCTGACCATGGGGAACGATGAACCAGGCTGCCAGCAAAGGGCCGATGGAGGAGCCTGCATTCCCACCCACCTGAAACAGCGACTGCGCCAGACCGCGCCGCCTGCCCGCCGCCATGTGGGCGATGCGCGATGCTTCGGGATGGAAGATGGCTGAGCCCGAACCCACCAGCCCTGAGGCGATAAGGATGGCCGGGTAGCTGTGGGCTCTGGAGAGAGCCAGCAGGCCGATCAGAGTCAGACCCATGCCGACTGGCAGGGAGTAGGGCAGGGGGCGCTTGTCCGTGATGTAGCCCACCAGAGGCTGCAGCAGGGAGGCGGTGACCTGGAAGGTCAGCGTGATATAGCCGAGCTGCGCAAAGCTCAGTCCGTAGGTCTCCTTGAGCACCGGATAGATCGCAGGCAGCAGGGCCTGGATGGTGTCGTTCAGCATGTGGGAAAAGCTGATGGCGAAGAGCAGCGCGAAGACGGTCTCTTTTGCGTCTGGCGCTGCGGTGGGGGAGATCGCGTGAGGTGGTTGGTCCTCGATCATCGTATCTTTCATAAGGACCGCGATCTTTCGCCTGAAGGCTGGCGGGCACAATCTGGCAGGCTGGTGCTAGGCGGCCTCTGGCTGGTATTTTTCTCGGATTGCGTCGCGGAACTCGCCGGGTGTCTGTCCGGCATGACGGCGGAAAAAGCGGGTGAAGTAGGAGGGGTCCTGGAAGCCCGTCTGGTAGCCGATTTCGGAGACGCTGAGGTCCGAGTGCAGCAGCAGGCGCTTGGCATCCAGCAGGCGGCGCTGGCGGATGAGCTCCCCGGCGGCATGGCCGGTCTCCTGATGGATGACGTCATTGAGATGATTGACGGTGATGCCCAGATCCTTGGCATACGGTGCCAAAGTCTGCCATTCGCGGAAGTGTTGCTCCAGGGAGAGATGGAACTGGCGAGCCAGCCGTGCGGCACGCGAGGTCTCCTTGACCGGATGCTTTTGAGCATAGAGACGGCCGGCCTGGATGAAGAGGATGCGCAGCGTGGCGCGCAGCACCTCCTGCACGCCGGATTGGGCGGTGTCGTATTCCTGCTGCAGTTCGGCAAACAGCGCGGTGATGCGGGCTGCCTCCTCCCTTTTTACCGTCAGCCAGGGCGCGACGCCGGAACTGAAGAAAAAGGGGAGATCAAACAGCATGCTGGGTGGCGGTGCGTGGTGATCAAAGAACGCCTGCGTGAAGGATGCCACCGTGCCGCGCATCTGCGGTGCCGGGCGGATGGTGTGCACCTGCCCGGGGCTGAGGAAGAACAACGTCACGCCGGTGACGTCATGATCGCGGAAATCATGCATGAGCCTGCCTGCGCCGGTGATGAGGAAGATCTGGAAGAAATCATGGAAATGCGGGATGAGCCGCTGAGGCTCCTGCTTCATGGAAAACTCCAGCGGCATGACCACGAAACCCTCGGAGCGCAGCCGGTCCTGGCCGTACACGCTCATCTGCAGAGAGGGGATGGTGCGGCGGTTCATGGGTGGGAAGAGCGCGGAGGGGGGCGTTGTTTGGTAACTGCTGACTGTGCGGAGGTTTTGTGTCACCGCTACGCGGTTCCACGGAAAGAAGATTTTCCGCCGGTGCGCTACCGTGGGTTGGCACCCACGGCTACGGTTGTTTCACCGCTACGCGGTTAAGCAGGGGGCAAAAAGTGGTGACAGATGGCACAAAAAAGAGAGGCTGTTGCCAGCCTCTCTTCGTGGGTTTCAGATCGGATTGCGATGGTCAGATCATGCGAGCGCAGCAGCCACGGCTTCGGCGGTGATGCCGAGTTCTTTGAAGACGGTGTTGCCGGGGGCGCTGAGGCCGAAGCGGTCGATGCCGATGATCTGGCCCTGGGTGCCGACGTATTTCCACCAGAGGCCGGAGACGCCGGCTTCGATGGCGATGCGCTTTGTGCAGGCGGCCGGAAGGACGGACTCGCGGTAGGCGGCGTCCTGGCGGTCAAAACGCTCAAAGCATGGCAGGCTGACGACGCGGACGCCGGGCTTGCCCTTGGCACCTGCGACAGCCCATTGCACTTCGGAACCGGTGGCGATGACGATGGCCTCCAGCGGAGCGGTTTCCTTCACCAGGATGTAGCCGCCTTTGAGCGTGCCTTCGCGGCGGGTGGCGGCGCTGGCGATGCCCTGATGGGGCAGATCCTGACGGCTGAGAGCGAGGAGGGTGGGGCCATTGGCACGGCTGAAGGCTGCGGCAAAAGCGCCTGCGGTCTCTTCGGCATCGCAGGGGCGGATGACGTCGAGATTTGGGATCACACGCAGGCCGCTGACGGTTTCCACCGGCTGGTGGGTCGGGCCGTCTTCACCGACACCGACGGAGTCGTGGGTGAAGATGTAGGTGACAGGCAGGCGGGAAAGCGCTGCGAGGCGGATGCTCGGGCGGCAGTAGTCAGCGAAGACGAGGAAGGTCGCGCCGCTGGGGAGGAAGAGGCCGTCGTAGGCGATGCCGTTGCAGATGGCGCCCATGGCGTGCTCGCGAATGCCGAACCAGATGTTGCGACCGGTTGGGTTGGTTGGACCGAAGTCGCCCATGCCGGTGAGGTAGTTCTTCGTGGAGCCGAAGAGGTCGGCGCTGCCGGTGATGAGATTGGGCACCGCTTTGGCGATGTGATTGAAGATCTCGCCGCCGCTGTTGCGGGTTGCGGCCTTGCCTTCCGCCGGATACTCGGGGACGAGCTTGAGGAGGTCTTCGGCCTTCAGTTTGCCATGACGTGCGGTGTCGAGCTGCTTGGCCAGCTCTGGGTTGGCAGCGCCCCAGGCGAGGAAGACTTTGTTCCATTCGCCATGGATGGCGGCGCGCTTGTTCTTCAGGTCGGCGAAGTAGGCCTTCACCTCGTCGCTGACGTAGAAATGCTTGCCCTCGGGCAGGCCGAGGCCTTTTTTGGCAGAATCGACAAATTTTGCGCCGCCTTCGCCATGGCCTTTGGCCGTGCCGGCGACTTCGGGAATGCCTTTGCCGATGATCGTCTTGGCGATGATGATGGTGGGCTTGCCGTTGTCGCTCTTCTTGGCTGTTTCGATGGCGCTCTTCACGGCATCGAGGTCATGGCCGTCGATCTTCACCGCATTCCAGCCGAGTGCGATGTAAAGCGCCTGGGTGTCTTCATCCTGGGTGACCTTGGCCATGGCATCCAGCGTCACATCGTTGGAGTCATAGATGAGGATGAGGTTGTCGAGGTGGTTGTGGGCGGCGAAGGCCACGGCTTCACGTGCCACGCCTTCCTGAAGGCAGCCGTCACCCGCCAGGACGATGATGTGGTTGTCGATGATCTTATGCTCGGCGGTGTTGTATTTTGCCGCCGCCATTTTACCGCTGAGGGCAAAGCCGACCGCATTGCCGATGCCCTGGCCGAGGGGGCCGGTGGTGCACTCGACGCCGACGGTTTCAAAGGACTCCGGGTGGCCCGGGGTGTGGCTGCCAAGCACGCGGAACTTGGAGACTTCATCGATGGAAAGGTCATAGCCGCTCAGGTGCAGCCAGGAGTAGAGGAACATGGAGCCGTGGCCGGCGCTGAGGATGAAGCGGTCGCGGTTGAGCCATTTGGGGTCGGCGGGATCGCACTGGAGGGTTTCACCGAAGAGGACGGCACCGATTTCGGCACAGCCGAGGGGCAGGCCAAGGTGGCCGGAGGAGCACTTGTGCACGGCATCCATGGCGAGACCACGGGCTTCGTTGGCAGCTTGAGCGAGGAGGGAGTTGTTCATGTCGAGGGTGTCTGGGTCAATAAGGGTCGAAAAAGCGCAAGATGCGGCCAAGCGCGGGACGTCTTTCTTACTGGAGCAGGGGTCGGTTTCAAGGTCGAAAACTGGGGGGGATCGGACGCCGGGTCGAGTGCTCCTGCCTGTCACGGCAATTGAAAAACCTTGCCCAATGGCCCGGGGGCGTGCCACAAGAAGGGGAAATGAAAGCCTTCATCAATCGCCTCACCTCAAACTGGAACTGGGCCGCCCTGCTGCTGGGGATGCATGCCTGGGCCTGGGCGATGGTGGGGACATGGATGCATCATCCGCAGGCGGGGATCGTGGCTGCCGTGCTGGCTGTCACGGCAGTGGGACTGCTCTTCCGGCTGAGGTGGACGCGTCTGGCGGGCACGGCGATGCTGCTGTGGATTGCCGGTACGAAGGCCTACGGATTGATCGCCCGCGAATTTACGTGGAAGCAGGCGGTGCTCTGCGCGGTGTATGCCATGATCGCCTACTATTTGTGGACCAAGCCTGACAGCGGCATCATCGATGATTTCACCGCAGATGATGAACCTCTAGCGGGTGACAAGAACAAGGAGTCAGACGAGGAGGAAGAAGACAAACCGATCATTTCCCTCGTTCATCTTCGCCGCCAGATGCGTTATCTGGAGCCGCAGGTGCTGGCCAACGCGCTTTCCGAAGCCTGGGGATTGAAGATCACCGGCGGGGAGGGAGACGCGGAGGATGCAGACGGGTTCGTCGCCGGGGACAATCCGCTGTTCATCGTCATGGTGCAAAAACCCACCTTTGCGATGTTCATGGTGCACAACCGTGACGTCGGCTATTTTGAGGATCCGGAGAAGTTCGCCGGGAATGTGCCGAACCTGCGCTTTGCCGAGATCATTCGTGAACACAGCGCCTGGCTGGCGGTGGACCTGATGCAGGTGAACGACACAAAGCTGGATCAGGACGAGGCTTACCGAATGATCGGCAAAGCAGTCTCCATGCTGGCGGATGATGATGTCATGGCGATCCTTTGCCCGCAGCATCGCTTTTTCAATCTCTGGTCGCCGGAGCTGGAAACGATGCTGTGCGGAGATTCACCGCTGGATGCCTTGAAGGAAGAGATCAAAGCGCCCGTTATTGGCGTGCCTGACGGAGATACGATTGAAAATGCGATTGCCGAGGCGAGGCGGCGCTGGCCGGAGTTTGCCAGCATCTTCAAGAATCGCCAACCCGATGACGAGCGCTTCATCGTCAAAGCTCCTTTCACGGGTGAGGACGGGCGGGTGGAGCATATGTGGCTGCAGGTCTTCGGGCTGGAGCCTGAATATGTGCATGGCCACCTGATCAATCATCCGATGCATAC
Source organism: Verrucomicrobiota bacterium (assembly GCA_017301975.1). GTDB lineage: Bacteria > Verrucomicrobiota > Verrucomicrobiia > Verrucomicrobiales > Verrucomicrobiaceae > Prosthecobacter. The sequence continues at coordinate 1,301 of JAFLEI010000045.1, read as the reverse complement.
GACGAAGCTTCAGATGGGATCCCAGGTGGAGGTGGCAGTGGCCGAGGTCTCCGACTGGGTCTGTCCGGATGCCGAAGGCAATCCACTGGGAAACTTTACACAGCAGGCCATTTCACAGGCGGCAAAGCAAAAGCGCGAGGCCTGACTGGCGCTCACAATTGAACCCATCCGGGCTTGCCAGATCGAGGTCTGGCCGGATGGTACCGCGTGATGAACAAAGGAAACCTCCCCTTCTGGATTGCCGGAGCCGTCCTGCTGTACATCGGCTGGATCGCGTTCGACATGCTGCGTCCGGCTTCAGGCGGGGGGATGGGCAGCAGCACCACGATCAGTGCCGTGCGTCTGGCGAAGGTGCCTGTGCTGGTGGAGTTTTACGCGGACTGGTGCGGGCCGTGCAAGGTCGTGGGGCCGATGGTGGAGGAACTGGCGCAGGAGCTGAAGGGCAAGGCGGTGGTGATTCGCATCAACATTGACGAAGATCCCAAGCTGGCGCGTGAGCACGGCGTGGGGCCCATCCCCACCTTTATCGCTTTCAAATCAGGACGCGAGATCGGGCGGCAGATCGGGGGCATCCCGAAGGAGCAGATGAGGCATTTGCTGGGGCTGTAGCCCTGCCGGAGCTTGTTATCATTGATGATGCGGGACGTCGGAGGGTGTTGAAATTTCAACAAGATGCTTGACTAAAGGCTGCGGGTGTTGAAAAATCAGCACCCATGTGGGACGACAAACATTCCAATGAGTTCAGCCGCCGTGAGCGGCAGGTGATTGAGATCGTGATGAAGCATGGGCGGCTCTCTGCTCGTGAGATTGAGGAAAAGCTGCCGGACGCTCCGACTTACTCGGCGGTGCGCTCCATTCTGCGGCTGCTGGTGGAGCGAGGGATGCTGACAAAAACGCAGGCGGATGGGAGGGATTGGTTTTCGCTGCCGGTCTCACCCAAGAAGGCGCGGGTGAGCGCCTTGCAGAGTTTTGTGAGCCGGTTCTTTGAGAACTCTGCAGGGGAGGCGGCGATGGCGCTGCTAGGGCAGAAAAACGTGAAGCTCTCCAAGGAAGAGGCGGAAAAACTGATTCAACTCATCGAGGAGGCGCGCGAGTCATGAACGATTTCATGGAAGACCTGCTGCGCTTTCTCACGCGGAATCCCAATCTGGGCCTGCTGGTGTCGGCACTTCTTACTAGGCGGTGTTTGAAAACCCTCATCGGCCGTATTGAAGCCAGTCGATGACGGCAGCAAACTCGATGAGGGAGAGGAAATGTGCGGCGAGTTTGTCTCGCCGGGTGCTGGCGCAAGCCCAACGCTT
>JAFLEI010000044.1 GCA_017301975.1 Verrucomicrobiota bacterium | reverse complement strand
GCACAAGATCATCCGCGTCGCCTTTGGCGTGCTCAAACATGACACTCCCTTCGTGAAGAACTTCGCCAAAGTGGAGGCCTGAAAAAATCTACATCTTCGCTCTTGCGCTGACCATATCTAATTTCCGTGCTCCCTCCGGGAGCAAGAAGACGGGCGGGCTGATTCCTGCAAAGTAGCCTTGTTGCTGTGCAACACGGGAAGGCTTTCGCATTGCCCAAGGTTCACGAGGTTCCAGGCGCTTGTGCTTGCTTCGCCTTTCCCTGTTCCGCAGGAACAGGGCTACTTTAATACACCGCTTTGCGGTGAAACAGAAAGCTCTCGGCCAGCAGCAAAACCAGCGCGAGCCAGATCAGGCGCTTGGGCCAGGTGCTGAAGGCGGAGGCGGTGATGACGGGGGCGGCGGGCTGGGCGGAACGAGCGGCATCCGTGGCGAGGGCAGGGAGGTTCGTCTCGGCGGCGGAGATCAGGGCGCAGGCGCCGCTGCGGTCCTTGCCGGTTTCCCAGCTGCCGATGCGGTTCAGCGCGAGGAGGCCGTGCGCGGGATCGTCGGATACTTCAATGAAGGACTCGCCGTTCCATGCGTGCCATTGCACGAGGCTGTCGGTATGCAGCATCTCGCCGGTGTGCAGGGTGCGCATGTCGGTGAGGGCTTCGCTGTTTTCGGCGCACCAGTAGAGCGCGTTGCCGAGGATCAGGGGAAAGGAGGGCAGCAGGGCGAGCTGCTCGGACTGCGAGGGTGAGAACGCGGTGACCGCAAGGCGCTGGCCGTTGAACTCTCCGGCGGCGAGCACGGGCTCGTTGCCTGCGAACCACAGCGGCTCGACCGAGGCGGGCAGCTTGAGCAGGGTGGTCTGCGTGACGGCAATGCGGCTGCTGCTGGCGCGGAAGAGCAGGGGATGGTCCGGCTGCACGGAGCGCACGCTGTCATGCGGGATGCTCTTGATGGCGCGTGCTTGCAGCGGGCCGGAGCTGCTCTGCGGCGTGAGGGCGATCACCGGGCGGTCGGTGGGCAGTTCCTTGGGCAGCCAGTTTTCAAACACATACACGTCGGGCTGGTCCTTCGGCGGCCAGGCCTTGGGGTCGCCTTTGCGCATTTCGATGCGGCCGTTTTCGATGAGGGCGGAAAGCGCGAGTTCGGTGAAGGGATCGGGCTTGTCGGCGAACCACGCGACGGTGAGAGGTCTCGTTTTGGGCAGCGGTGCCGCGAGGCCATCGTCCCAGCCGAAGCAGTCGCCGGCGGTCTTCAGGCGAATCTCCATCTGCTGGCCGCGCACGCCTTCCAGGGGCAGGATCAGCGCGCTGGATTCACCGGGGGCGAGATCAAGCTCACGCAGCTGAGCGATGCGTCCGGCGATGGAAATTTCGAGCGTGGTGGTGGCCTTGTCCTTGTTGGCGGCGGAGGCGCTGACTTTCACAAAGGCCTCATAACGATCACGCGCCAGCGGGCTGTGGCGGATCTGAAAGCCGGTGAGACCCACGTTGAGCGGCTCCTTGAGGGCCACGGGAATCCAATCGACCGCAGTCGCTGACGGAGGCTGCGAATCGCTCGCCATCCAGATGCGGGAGTGGGTTTCGAGATCGGCGAGGCGCTGGGCGACCGTCAATGCCGACTCCGGTTTGCCCTCGATGGGCGTGGGCGTGAGATCTTCGAGCAGGCGCAGGCATTCGCGGTGGTTGCGGCTGCGGGAAAGCAGCACGCGGGCGCGAGCATCAAAGGCGATGAGGGATACCACGGTCTGGTCTGGCAGCGCGCGGATGCGTTCCTTCACGCGCTGCTTGGCCGCGTCCAGCCGGGTCTGGCCCTGCAGATCCTGCGCGGCCATGGAGGCGGAGCAGTCCACCACCATGACGACGGCGCTGATGGCATCGGCGGAGAGATTCCCGCTGGGCCGTGCGAGCGCCAGGATGGCGAAGAGCAGCACCAGCAGCGTGAGCAGCAGCGAGAGCCATTTCTTGATGCGGCGCAGCCACGCGGACTCCTGATGCTCACGCGCGAGCGATTTGAAAAACAGCAGCGTGGAAACCGGCACCCGCTTCGCCTGCCGGCGGAAGAGCCACAGCACCAGCGGGATCAGCGCGAGCCAGAGGAGGTGCAGGTAGCTGGGGGAGAGGAAGCGCATTCAGGAGTGACGGACGGGAGAGTGGCCGCAAAGAGGCGCAAAAAGAAGCAAAAAAGGTGAGGGATGTTGGAATGGTGGGTCGTGCTCGTCCTCCTACTCGAACTCGTCCTCGATCACGGCGTATTCGCTGGGTGCTGCGGTATGGAAGAACTGAGAACTGAAAATTGTAAAATGCACTGAGCTTGCGCGTGGTGAAGGAGCAGGTTTGAAATTCATCCCCCCTCACTTCCGCAGCTCATCCAGCGCCTGCTTCAGATGCCCTTCGAGGACGTCCTTGCTCACGTAGGCGTCGCCGATCTTGCGCAGCAGGACGAAGCGGATCTTGCCGTTTTCGAATTTCTTGTCCGTGCGGGCGATGCGCATGAGCTCCTCGGTGTCGAGGTCGTCCGGCAGGCGCAGGGGGAGATCGCATAGCTTGAGCAGGTTGAGGATGCGCTCGTACTGATCGCTGGTGAGATCGCTGATCTGCGTGGAGAGCCAGGCGGCGGCGCGCAGGCCGAGGCTGATGGCCTCCCCGTGCAGCATCCTGCCATAGCCTGCGGCGGCTTCGATGGCGTGGCCGAGGGTGTGGCCGAAATTCAGCAGGGCGCGGGTGCCGATGGTTTCGTGCTCGTCGGCCTCCACGATGACCGCCTTGATGGCGATGTTGCGGCGAATGAGCCCGACGATGTCGCCCTTGCCGGCGGCGACGTCTTCGATGGCCTTGAACATGGATTCATCGCGGATGCAGGCGTGCTTGATGATCTCCGCAAAGCCTTCATTCCACTCGCGGGAGGCGAGGGAGTTGAGCGTGTCGAGATCGGCGATGACGTGCACCGGCTGGTGAAAGCAGCCGACCATGTTTTTCGCATTGGGCAGGTTCACGCCGGTCTTGCCGCCCACGGAGCTGTCCACCTGGGAGAGCACGGTGGTGGGCACCTGTACATAAGGAATACCGCGCTGGTACACGGAGGCACAGAAGCCCGCGAGATCGCCAATGACGCCGCCGCCGAGGGCGACGACGAAGCTCTTGCGGTCCAGCCCGAAGTTCACCATCTCGCTGAGCACAAATTCGCTGGAGCTGAGGGATTTGGAAGACTCCCCGGCAGGCACGGTGATGAGGTGGGGCTTCTTGCCGGCATCGCGCAGGCTTTGCAGCACTTTTTCCGCGTAGAGCGGGCCCACATTGGAATCCGTGACCACGGCGCAGCTCGTGCGGTCCGGCAGCTTTTTGTTCACCTCTTCGCCCAGCGTTTTGAGCAGATCGCGCCCGACCTGAACGAGGTAGCTGCGGGGGCCTAGATTGACGAAGACGGGGCGGACGGGCTGGACGGGCGGAGGCATGGAAAAAGTTCGAGGAGATGGGGGAGCGCGTAATGTGCCGCCGGAACGGAATCGAGGCAAATCGTTTGGAAGCAGCGCTCGCGCCGAAACCAGGTGATTTGTCGCTTGGCGTAGTGGCGCGTGGCCTGCTGGATGGCGGCGATGGTATCTGCCAGCGAAACGGTTCCGGCCAGATGGGCGCGGATTTCACGCAGGCCGATGGCCTTTTCCGCCGTGGGGGAGAGCGGGCCCACCGCGGCCACTTCCTCCACCAGCCCGGCGGAGAACATGCTGAGCGTGCGCTGATTGATGCGGCGGTAGAGCGTCTCGCGGTCCCAGGTGAGGATGACGCCGTTCACTTCCGGCTCGGCCTGCTCAAAGCTGCGGCGCAGGCCGGACTGCGGGCGGCCGGAGAGCAGGCAGATCTCCAGCGCGCGCTCCACGTAGCGGGGATTGCGCAGGTTCACGGTGGTGGCGGCCTCGGGATCGCGCTGCAGCAGCCACACGATTTTTTCGCCGGGGCTGAGGTGGTGAAATTTCTCCCGCAACTGCGGCGAGGCGGCGGGCAGGGGAGAAAGCCCGTGCGTGAGCGCCTTGATGTAAAGCCCGGAGCCCCCAACCACGATGGGCACACGGCCACGCGCGGCGATCTCCTCAATGACGGGAAGTGCCAGAGCGTGGTAGCGCTGCGCATCGCAGGCCTCCGTGAGGGGAATCATCCCGTAGAGGTGGTGCGGCACGCTCGCGAGCTCCGCCGGGGAAGGCTTGGCCGTGAGGAGGTCCATGCCCGCGTAGAGCTGGAAGGCATCCGCATTCACGATCTCGCCGCCCAGGTGCTCCGCCAGGGCGATGGCCAAGGCGGATTTGCCCGAGGCCGTGGGCCCGGTGATGAAGAAGGTGCTGGCGGGAAGCATGGTCGTGCCCGGCTGAGCGGGCATCAGAAGGTGCGTTCGATCTTGCGACCGACCTTGGAAATGCCTTCCCCGGTCTTCTCAAAGGCATGATCCACGCCGCGTCCAGCGCGGGTCATGGGCCCGCCGCTGCCACGGCAGGAGGCGAGAGAGAAAACAGCGACAATGAGGAGAGAGGCGATGATTTTCATGGCCAAGGAGAGTAGTGCAGGGGAAGAAAGGCTCAAGCAGGGAGTGCGGGGGCGGCAGGCGGAATCTTTCTCCTCTTACGGAGACGTTGCATGGGTTTCATTCCCGAGGTTTCCACAGCCCGGCGGTCAAACGCGGGCACCGTGAAAAGGGGGGGCGATGGGGCCGCACCGCATGCTGGGTCGAAGGAATCTACGGACGCGCACAGCGCGTCCCTGCCATCCCCTGCGGTGTGTCTAGGATGGTAGGGAACCGCTGAGCCGGGTCCGTGATTTCGGGTCTGTCTCCGCCGCAGGCGCTCTAAAAGGTGCGCCGTCCGTGGGGCGATGAAAATGCAGGGGCGCACGCCCAGACGAGAGCTGCCCCTGAGTTGCCGAGTTTCCACGCCTAAGCACGGCAACTCGGCAACTCGACGAGGCAAGGCTCTGCCTGCCGCACGGAGACTTCCACAACTTCCACCATTTCAACGGGGGAGTGTGTGTAAAACTCTGTGCTGAGTGGGGCATGGAAGGTTCCGAAGCATCGGCGGAAACTACGGCAACTCAGGCGACCTTCTGGTTGCCATCATGTGAGGTGTTTTTGGACCGGAGCGCCTTCTTCAGCCTGCGCCGCACTGCCACCGCTTTCCCATGGCTGCCACATGCTGCAGATTCCCGCGCAGCGTCTGGCGTGAGACGTGAGCGCCGTGGTTGCCGGTTGCCCACCCTAGATTCTCGCGATGGCAACCGGCAACCGGTGGTGGTGGGGCTTCGACTGCCAATAGGAGACTTTCACTATTTCCACCATTTCGACGGGGGAGTGTGTGGTGGCTCTGTGCGAATGGAGCTTGGAATGGCGCGGCAGCGTCTTGGACTGCGTGCGGCAAGCCTTGGCGCGACGCCGCTTTGGCAGGCCGGACGGCAAGGAAAGGCTCAAGAAATCCAACACCTCACGAAAGCGGTGTCGCCGATGCAGGCTTGCGCCGTGCATCTCAGCCACCGCAGTCCAAGACGCTGGCGCGTGGCTCGTGCACCTGCAGCCTGCTCCACAAGCATGCATGTGCTTCATTGAATGCCGCTCATGAATGCGGCCCAAGGGCAGTCTTCATTCCTTGCTGCCGCTGCGTTTTTTGATCTCAGCGAAGGCGTGAGCCAGAGCTTTGTTGGCCAGGCTCTCGGCCTCGTCTGACACTGCTGGTTTGCGGTGTGGCAGGGAAGCCGGAAATGGAAACACATGCCATAGGAAAAGCACAAAAGATGGCGGTCAAGGAGGAGGCGTTTTTCCACCGGGGTTGCTGCGCGCGTACACTCCCCCGTTGAAACTGTGGAAACAGTGGAAGTCTCCCATAGGCAGGCAAAGCCACACGGCTGATGGTTGCCGGTTGCCATCGCGAGAATTTAGGGTGGGCAACCGGCAACCGAGGCGATGAAAACAGCTCAGAAAGTGGGTGCTGGAAGTGGCAGCAGGCAGCAGCCGATGGAACGTTTTGGCAACGTGGCGCAGGCCGATGAAGTCTTTCAAGGCCATGAAAGCGGCCCAAGACGGCAACCAAAGGGGTGTTTGAGTTGCCACGGTTTCCGCCCAGGTTGCGGATCCTGCCATGGCCTGCCCGGCATCGCCCTGTTCACACACACTCTCCCGTTGAAATAGTGGAAGTCTCCGCTGGGCAGCGTCCGCAGTTTGAACACCCGGAAGTCATGGCAACCGGCATGGGGTGGCAAGTTGCCGTCTGGGTGCCTCCATTGCAGCCATGAAATACCATGGATTGCCACGCAATGTCATTGAATTGCCTCTCATTGCGCAGGTGGGCGATCTCTGAAAAGTCGAGTTGCCGAGTTGCTGTGCTTAGGCGTGGAAACTCGGCAACTCAGGGGAGGGGAGTGCGTCTGACTGTAGGACGGTCGTGGCGACGGCCCGCCCGTCTGCGAGCGTACGGCAATCACCATGGCGTGCGAACACGCTGGCAGTCGGGCGGTTTGGCGGAGGGTGACTGGGGGCATTGGAATGCGTTTGACGCCAAACACGCCCAACCTACGGCCCGCGCTTTGCCGCGTCCGTCGTAGGACGGTCGTGGCGACAGCCCGCCCGTCTCCGAGCGTACGGCGAGCCTCATGGCGTGCGAACACGCTGGCAGTCGGGCGGTTTGGCGGCGAGTGTATGGGAGCATTGGAATGCGTTCGACGCCAAACACGCCCAACCTACACCCACCCCTCACGGTGGCACTGTAAACGTCCCGTCACACGCATCCGCGATCTGCTTTAGCAAAGACGGCTCGGTGCTGCCGGGCTGGGTTTCCTCACCGATGCTGATGCAGTGGATGCGGACCTTGAACTGGGTGTGGATTCGCTGGGCCAGATCCAGCACCATGGCGGGTGGGCCGTCGCTGGGCTGGCCGTCGCTGAGGAAGACGAGGGTGTCGATGTTGCCCTCAGGGGTGATGCGGCTGAGGGCGTGGCGGAAGGCCTCGCACATGGGCGTGCCGCCGGCGGCCTGAATGCGATCCACAAACTGCACGGCCTGCTTGTGGTTCTTTTCGTCGTTCACCGCCATGCCCTTTGCCGGGAAACAGGAGTCCACGCTTTCGCCAAAGGTGAGGAGGCCGTAGCGCAGATTGGAGGATTTGTTTTGCAATGCGGTGAGGAGGTTGCTCATCTGCCCCTTGAGCTTGCCGATGCGGCCGTCGGCGTTCATGCTGCCGCTCACATCGAGGATGAAGAGCACGCCTTTGCCCCGGATTTCCAGGCCGTAAAAGGAGGCCATGTTCACGGCGGGATCGTCCTCCAGCGGTTTGAGCAGTTTTTGCAGCTTGAGGAATTCCGTGTAGTCGCTGCGGGGCAGCATTTTCCACGGAATGTTCGCGCCCTGCGCAGTGATCCACGCCTTCCATTTGTCCGGGTCGTCTGCAAAATCCTGACCGGTGAGCTGAAAGAGTGAGGCGTGCACGGCATCGCCGATGGCGTCGTCATTCAGAAAGGGCAGAAGGGACTGCAGCGCCACGGCACTGCGCATGCCGCCCAGAGCCTCCGCCGCGCAGGCGCGCATCACGTGAGCATTGGCGGCGTCCAGCAGCGTGGCCACACGGGCCACCACGGGGTCTGGATTGTCCGGAAATGCGCCCAGCGCCCGGGCGGCGAGGGCGATGCGCTCCGGCTCCTTGACCGCCGAGAGCGCGCCTTTCACCTGCGTGAGCAGATTCCAGAAATAGGTCCGCGTCTCCATCAGGTGAGCACCTGAAAAAAACATCAGGGCATCATCATCGCAGGCGGGGTGCTTGGTCAGCCAGTCCACCAGGGCTTTGCGGCCTTCACCTGCAGGCCATCCGGCCACGATTTCCGCCAAACGCAGCTTCATGCCAAGGCCCACGCGTTTGTCTCCCACCAGGGAGAGCACGGCCTCACCGGCCAGCTTTTGCGCGTGCAGGTCCACCAGCGGTGCCAGCGATTCCTGAACGCCAGCACGGGCGTTTTTCACGATGCCTTTGAGCACCGGGGCCACATCCTCCACTGCGTGCAAAAATGAAGCCGCAAGAGCGACTGCAAGCCCGCACGAAATGACTGAGCGCATGGCGCGTGTCAGCTACTTGGCGGTGGTTGTGGCTGGGCCAGCCTTGGCTTCGAGTTTGCTGAGCAGCTCCGCATCGTAGCCGACCCAGCGGGTGACTTCATTGCCTTCGCTGTCGAGCAGGATGATCGTAGGATAGCCATTGACCTTGAATTTTTTGCCCAGGGCGTCGTTCTGCGCTTTGGTCTTCTTGGACAGAGGGGTGTTGTGCGGGAAGTCGAGCTCGACGAGCACGAGGTTTTGCTTGGCGAATTTCTTGAAGGCGGATTTGGAGAAGACCTCGCTATCCAGCTTGATGCAGTAGCCGCACCAGTCGGACCCGGTGAAGTCCAGCAGCACCATCTTTTTGGTCTCCTTCGCCTTGGCGAGAGACTTTTCATAATCGTCATCCCAGCCGGTTTTGCCCAGCACGGACGTGGCAAGGGTGAGGAGGGAGAGGGTGGTGAGAAGAAATTTTTTCATAGGAATCAAAGGGATGAATGGGTTGTCCGGAGGGTATGAAACAGGCGCTCTGCAGCCAAGCAAAAAAAAATATCAGGGGGCGGGGCAGGGGGATTTTAGCGGGATGAGGGGGCTGGATCTTTCGCAAACAATCGAAATAGTCTTTGACTGTGCCCTCAACCGTCCTAGTATCGGGCCACTTTTTCGGAACCAAGCCGGGGTGTACTGTCTCCTGACGCCAGTCATGGAGGTTGACATATCCCGGTTTTCTTGTCGAAAGAGGAGGAGGTTTCTCACCAAACCGCCGCCGGTTACGCTGTTATAGCTCAGTGGTAGAGCACGTCCTTGGTAAGGACGAGGTCGAGGGTTCAAGTCCCTCTAACAGCTCCAGTGGCAGTCCGTGGGGATCTTCGAAACACGACAAACGAACCAGTCCCAAGCGCACCCCCTCAACTAACTCCACCCATGGCTAAAGAAGCATTCCAACGCAACAAGCCGCACGTCAACATCGGCACGATTGGCCACGTTGACCACGGCAAAACCACTCTGACCGCCGCCATCACGACCGTCCTTTCCAAGAAGGGCTTCGCTCAGGCACGTGCATACGACCAGATCGACGCAGCTCCTGAAGAAAAGGAACGCGGCATCACGATCAACACCGCCCACGTGGAGTATGAGACCGACAAGCGTCACTACGCTCACGTCGACTGCCCCGGACACGCTGACTATGTGAAGAACATGATCACCGGCGCCGCCCAGATGGACGGTGGCATCCTCGTCGTTTCCGCCGCTGACGGCCCAATGCCCCAGACCCGTGAGCACATCCTGCTCGCCCGTCAGGTCGGCGTTCCTGCCCTCGTGGTGTTCATGAACAAGGTGGACATGGTGGACGATCCAGAACTCCTCGACCTCGTCGAGATGGAAGTTCGCGACCTCCTTTCCAAGTATGACTTCCCAGGTGACGACATTCCGATCGTCAAGGGTTCCGCTCTCAAGGCCCTCGAAGGCGATGCTGAGCACGAAGCCAACATCCTGAAGCTCATGGACGCTGTTGACAGCTACATCCCGCTTCCAGAGCGTCCGATCGACAAGGACTTCCTCATGCCAGTCGAAGACGTGTTCGCGATCGAAGGTCGTGGTACCGTCTGCACCGGCCGTGTTGAGCGTGGTATCGTCAAGAAGATGTCCGAAGTCGAAATCGTCGGCATCCGCCCAACGGTCAAGACCACCGTCACCGACATCGAAATGTTCCGCAAGCTGCTCGACGAAGGTCGTGCAGGCGACAACGTGGGCCTTCTGCTTCGCGGCACCAAGAAGACCGACATCGAGCGCGGCCAGGTCATCGCCAAGCCCGGTTCTGTGACCCCTCACAAAAAGTTCACCGCTGAAGTGTACGTCCTTTCCAAGGACGAAGGCGGCCGTCACACTCCTTTCTTCAACAACTACCGCCCGCAGTTCTACTTCCGCACCACGGACGTGACCGGCAGCGTGAAGCTTCCAGAAGGCGTGGAAATGGTGATGCCTGGTGACAACGTCTCGATCGAAGTCGAGCTGATCACCCCGATCGCCATGGAAAAGACCATCCGTTTCGCCATCCGCGAGGGCGGCAAGACCGTCGGTGCTGGCCGCGTCGCCACCATCCTCGACTAGTTCGCGCGCAGTTCGTTTGTCTCGAATCCCGCCGGGTCTGGCGCACAGACCCGGCGGTGATTTCGTCTCCCGTCCGGGAGGCGAAACGAGGTGCCGGACTTGCATTTTAGATTTCATCCGTTATCCCTTCCGGGAAGCATTTTCTCGCTAACACAGGTCAGTAGCTCAATTGGTAGAGTAGCGGTCTCCAAAACCGTTGGTTGTGGGTTCGAGTCCCTCCTGGCCTGCCAGCGAAAATTCCGGAAACATCCGCAGAAAACGAAACGCTTCACATGAATCGCATCCGCAAATACATCGGCGAAGTCATCATCGAGCTCAGGAAAGCCACGTGGCCCTGGGACCCCAAGGAAAAAGGCTTCGTCAAATATCGCGAACTGATTGAATCCACAGTGGTGGTCTTCGTCGCGATGATTCTCCTCGGAGGCTTTGTGGCCGCGTTTGACATCAGTTTCAAGTGGGCCTTTGAGGCCGCGCAGAAGCTGGGCGCATAAATCTCCGTTTTCCCCCAACACCCCCTTTTCAGACTCCTCTTATGGCAGCCATACCTTCACCCCGCGACCAGTGGTTTGTCATCCACGTCCGCTCCGGCCTTGAACAGAAGGTCCGTGACAGCATGCTCCGCCGCATTGAGAAAGAGGAGATGGGTGATTACGTCTTCCAGGTTCTCGTGCCGATGGAACGCGTCGCCGAAGTCAAGAAAGGCAAGCGCTCCGAGAGCAACCGCAAGTTCTTCCCCGGCTACGTCATCGCCAACTGCCACCTCCTCGACGAGCACAACCGCCTGATCGAAAAGACCTGGTACTTCGTCAAGGAAACCGACGGCGTCCTGAATTTTGCCGGCACCAAGGATCACCCGATTTCGATGCGTGCCAAGGAAGTGGAGGCCATGCTGGCCCAGGTGGGCGACAAGTCCGAAGGCGCCGTGCCCAAGATCGCCTTCAATCTCGGTGACACCGTGCGTGTGGCCGATGGTCCCTTCGAAAGCCAGAACGGCATCGTCGAAGAGATCGATCCGGAACGCGGCGTGCTGCGCGTCTCCGTCAACATTTTCGGGCGTTCCACACCGGTCGATCTCGAATACTGGCAGGTCGAGAAGGCATAAGCCGCCCCGCCGCCCCCTGAATCTCAACTCAAGCAAGCAAGCAAGGAACACAAAGACATGGCCAAGGAAATCATCAAACTCATCAAGCTCCAGATCAAGGCTGGTGCCGCCAACCCCGCACCGCCCATCGGCCCTGCTCTCGGTCAGGCCGGTGTGAACATCATGGCCTTCTGCAAGGAGTTCAACGCCGCAACCTCCAAGGCCGGCGGTGACGTGCTCCCGACCGTGATCACGGTTTACAAGGACAAGAGCTTCACCTTCATCACCAAGCAGCCTCCGGCCTCCAACCTTCTCAAGAAGGTGGCGAACATCGCCAGCGGCTCCAAGGAAGCCAACAAGATCAAGGTCGCCAAGATCACCAAGGCCCAGCTTCTTGAAGCCACCAAGCTCAAGATCGCCGACCTTAACACTTCCAATCTCGAGCAGGCATCCCGCATCATGGCGGGCACCGCGCGCCAGATGGGCATCGACATCATCGACTAATCCCCCAACCGAAGCAGGAGAACGTCACAGTTCGCCACCACTGCACACCCACCATGCAAAAGAGAAGCAAACGTTACAAGAAAGCAGCCGAGATGGTTCCGGCAGGCAAGGCATTCACGCTCGAAGAAGCGGCCGAACTCCTGCGCAAACTCCCTGGCACCAAGTTCAACCAGACCGTCACCCTGTCGTTCCGCATGGGTGTGGATCCGAAGAAGAGCGACCAGATGGTTCGCGGCACCTGCCCGCTGCCTCATGGCTCCGGCAAGACCGTGCGTGTCGCCGTCTTCGCCCAGGGCGCCGCTGCTGAAGCCGCCAAGGCCGCCGGTGCTGACATCGTCGGCAACGAAGACCTCATCGCCAAGGTGAAGGAAGGCTTCACGGATTTCGACGTCGCCATCGCCACTCCGGCTGCCATGAATGAAGTCCGTAAACTTGGTAAGCAGCTCGGACCTCGCGGTTTGATGCCCAACCCACGTACCGGCACCGTCACTGAAGACACCGCCGCCGCCGTCAAGGCCGTCAAGGCCGGCCGCGCCGACTTCAAGCTCGACAAGAACGGCAACATCGCCTCCTCCGTCGGCAAAGCTTCCTTCGAAGTGCCCCAGCTCACGGAAAACGCCACTGCGCTGATCGAAGCCGTGGTGCGCGCCAAGCCCGCCTCCGCCCGTGGCCGCTACGTTGAAACCATCACTCTTGCCGCCACCATGTCGCCTGCGCTCCGCATCGACGTGTCCAAGTACGTCAAACTTTAATCCCTCGCAGCACAGCTACATGAAAGCACTCAAAACACTGCTCATCGATGACCTGCTGCAACGGGTCAATGCCTCCCCGTTCCTGTTCGTCGTCGATTACACCGGCCTCAAGGTCGACAAATTCGCTGAACTTCGCAAGCGCCTCAGCGCCGTAGGAGCGGAAATTCACGTCTTCAAAAACAACCTGGTGAAGAAGGCCGCTGAAAAGGCCGGCTATCCGGGTGAACTTGGCGACCACCTCACCGGCCAGAGCGCCTTCGTGACGGGTGCCAAGGACGTTTTCGGCGCAGCCAAGATCCTCAAGAACTTCCACGCCGAATTCGAAAAGCCGGTGATGAAAGTCGGCGTGCTCGACGGCAACCTGCTGGACACCGCCGCCATCAAGGTTCTGGCCGATCTGCCTTCCCGCGAAGTGCTGCTCTCCCAGCTCCTCGGCATGCTCCAGGCTCCGGCTTCCGCCCTTGCCCGCGTGCTCAAGGCCAAGGCCGACAAAGACGGTGGCCCCGCCGAAGAAGCTGCCCCCGCTCCTGCTGCTGAAGAAGCCGCCCCGGCTGCTGCTGAAGCCGCTCCTGCGGAACAACCCGCTGCGTAAACCCCATTTGATTAGATGGCCCGTCACACGGCCTGAATACCCCAACACCCAATGGTTCCTCGCCGGAGCAAAAGCTTTTGCTCTTAATTTATCCGCAGCTGCGGAACGCGGCGATACCGACAAAATACTATGGCTGACCTGAATAAAATCGTTGAAGAACTGAGTGGCTTGACCGTCCTGCAAGTTGCTGAACTCGTGAAATCCCTCGAAGAGAAGTGGGGCGTTAGCGCCGCTGCTCCTGCTGCCGCCGCTGGTGGTGGTGGTGCTGTTGCTGCAGCCGCTGTGGAAGAGAAGACCGAGTTCGACGTCATCCTTGCCGAAGCTGGCACCAACAAAATCGGCGTCATCAAAGAAGTCCGTGGCGTTGTTCCCGGCCTTGGCCTTGCAGAAGCGAAGAAGCTTGTCGAAAGCGCTCCGCAGACCCTCAAGGAAGGCTGCAAAAAGGAAGAAGCCGAAGAGATCAAGAAGAAATTGGAAGCCGCTGGCGCCAAGATCACGATCAAGTAGTCTCACGTTCCTGCTCTTTTCCGCGTGGCGTCTGCCATCATCCGCAGCGCCGCGCGGTCAGGAGCCTTCAGTTAGTGTCAGTCTCAATCCTCCGTTCGTTTCGTTCCATCGCATGCCCGCAACCGCCCGTGATCCCCGCCTGAACCTCCGCAGCCAGTGCTACGGTTCCGGGACACCACGCGAATTGCCGCATGCTTCTGACAATTTTCATGGCCTGAATCCCGGCTCACCCCAGGGTTCCGGCTGCTTCGTTTTCGCGACAATCGTCAACAATGCCGGGCTGGCCGCCTGACATTGTTCTTTTGTTGCTTCGCGGAACTCCCCTTCCGCATCCCGTGCCACCGCCCATCGCCCCCTAACCGCCTCATCACTGCCTTATGTCCCAGCGCACCAACTTTGGCAAAATCCACGAAGTCGCCGAGCCCCCGAATCTCATCGAGATCCAGCTCCGCTCATACGAGGAATTTCTCCAGAAAAACATCTCGCCCTCGAAGCGCAAAGACCTCGGCCTCCAGGCCGTGTTCCGGGAGGTCTTCCCGATCACCAGCTATGATGAGAAGATGACCCTCGATTTCGTCATGTACGAAATCGGCGATCCCAAGCTCAGCTCCCTCGAAGCCATTCACGAGGCTGAGACCTTCAGCGCACCCCTCTACGTGACCTATGAGCTCAAGGATGAGCAGGGCGCGAAGCAGGAACGCGTTTACATGGGTGAAATCCCCCTCATGACGGTGCGCGGCACCTTCGTCATCAACGGTGCAGAGCGCGTGGTCGTCTCCCAGCTCCATCGTTCCCCCGGCATCTGCTTTGAAACCAGCCAGCATCTCAATGGCCGCTGGCTCCACGGCTTCCGCATCATTCCTGACCGCGGTACCTGGCTGGAAGTGCAGTTCGACACGAACGACCTCCTCTACGTCTATCTCGACCGCCGCCGCCGCCGTCGTAAGTTCCTTGCCACCACGCTCCTGCGCGTGATCGGCTTCCCGGGCGATGAGGACATCCTCAAGCTCTTCTACGAAATCCAGGACCTCAAGCTCAAGGACAACCTTCCCGAAGAAGAAGTCGCCACCAAGATCCTCTTCAAGGACATCCTCGACGGCGAACTCATCGTCGCACGTGCCTACGAGCCGCTGACCTCCGGCGTCATCCGCCAGCTCATCCAGCTTGGCCACAAGTCCGTCAAAGTCGTCACCGCTTCCCCGGATGACCTCCTCATCACCTCCCTGCGCAAAGACACCGCCAAGGATGAAGATGAAGCCCTGAAGGAAATCTACCGCCGTCTGCGTCCGGGCGATCCTCCGACCACGCCAAACGCACGCGCCCTGGTGAAGCGCCTGTTCTTCGATCCAAAGCGTTATGACCTCACCCGCGTCGGCCGTTACAAGATCAATCAGAAGCTCTCGCTGAAGACCGACACCGAAATGCGCATCCTCACCGCTGAGGACGTCATTTCCGCACTGCGCTACCTCTTCCACTTGCGTGAAGGTCAGGGCATTCTGGATGATATTGACCATCTCGGCAGCCGCCGTGTGCGTGCCGTTGGTGAATTGCTCGCCAACCAGTGCCGCGTGGGTCTTTCCCGCACCGAACGTCTGGTGAAAGAGCGCATGACCCTGTTCGACGTGAACATGGACACCATGACTCCTGCCAAGCTCGTCAATCCGAAGGCGCTTTCCGCCGTCGTGCGTGACTTCTTCGGCCGCAGCCAGCTTTCCCAGTTCATGGATCAGATTAACCCTCTGGCCGAACTGACCCACAAACGCCGTCTCTCCGCACTCGGGCCTGGTGGTCTGAATCGTGACCGCGCCGGCTTCGAAGTTCGTGACGTTCATCCGTCCCACTACGGCCGTATCTGCCCGATCGAGACCCCTGAAGGTCCGAACATCGGTCTGATCAACTCCCTCGGCAGCTATGCCCGCATCAACGAATTCGGCTTCATCGAAACGCCGTATCGTCCGGTGAAGGACAGCGTCGTCGCCGAGAAGATCGAGTATCTCACCGCCGACCAGGAAGAGAAGCACTACATCGCCCAGTCGAACAATCCGATCGACGAAAAAGGCAACTTCAAAGGCAACAAGATCACCGTCCGTTATCGCGGCGAGTTCATCGAAGTCGAGCCTGCGCTCGTCACCCTCATGGACGTGTCGCCGAAGCAGCTCGTCTCCGTGGCTGCCGCGCTCATTCCGTTCCTTGAGCACGATGACGCCAACCGCGCCCTCATGGGTTCCAACATGCAGCGCCAGGGCGTGCCTCTCCTCGAAGGTGAGTCCCCGCTCGTCGGCACCGGCATGGAAGGCAAGGCCGCCCGTGACTCCCGCTCCGTCATCGTGGCTGATGCCAACGGCACCGTCGCTGCGGCGACTGCTGACGTCATCATCGTCACCAAGGACGGCAACCTGCCGATCAAGGACGACAAATTCCTCGAAAACCCGATCAAGTCCGTCCAGACCGACGAAGACAAGGGCACACACGTGTACCCTCTCCGCAAGTTTGGCCGCTCCAACGCCGGCACCTGCATCAACCAGAAGCCTCTGGTGAAGCGCGGCCAGAAGATCAAGAAGGGCGATGTCATCGCCGACGGTCCTTGCACCGACCAGGGTGAGCTTGCCATCGGCAAGAACATGCTCGTCGCGTTCATGCCTTGGAACGGTTACAACTTCGAAGATGCCATCACCATCAGCCGCCGCGTGGTCAAGGAGGACATCTACACCTCCATCCACATCGAAGACTTCGAAGTCATCGCACGTGACACCAAGCTCGGGCCTGAAGAAATCACGCGTGACATCCCGAACGTCGGTGACGAAGCGCTGAAGAACCTCGATGCCCAGGGCGTCGTGCGCATCGGTGCAGAAGTGAAGCCTGGCGACATCCTCGTCGGCAAGATCACTCCGAAATCCGAAACCGAACTCGCCCCTGAAGAGCGCCTCCTGCGCGCCATCTTCGGTGAGAAGGCCGCTGACGTGAAGGACACCTCCCTGCGCGTGCCCTCCGGCTGCACCGGCATCATCATGGATGTCCGCATCGCCCAGCGCGGCATGGGTGCCGACTCCGAGAAGGAGAAGCTCTCCCCTTCCGAGTACAAGAAGCACATCAAGCAGATCGAAGAAGACTATCGCGCCAAGAAGGAAGACCTCACCGAGCAGCTCACCGAGCGTCTCTCGGACATCCTTCTCAACGAGAAGATCCCTCTCGACATCGTGAACGGTCAGACCGGCGAGCCCCTCGTCGGCGCGAACAAGAAGATCACCAAGACGATGCTTCGTCACGTGGCCGAAAGCTACGACACCATCGAAATCGACCCAAGCCCGATCCGTAACAAGATCTTCGACATCATCCAGACCTTCGAACAGAAGTTCTCCGATGCCGACATGGAACGTGAGCGCAACCTCGACAAGATCGAGTCCAGCGAAGACACCGCCGACAGCGGCGTGGTCAAGCAGGTGCGCGTCTTCCTCGCCTCCAAGCGCAAGCTTTCGGTGGGTGACAAGATGGCCGGCCGCCACGGCAACAAGGGCATCGTCGCCAACATCGTCCCTGAAGAAGACATGCCGTTCCTCGAAAACGGATCTCCGGTGGACATCGTGCTGAACCCCCTCGGCGTGCCATCACGCATGAACGTGGGCCAGGTGCTTGAAACCCACCTCGGCCTCGCGGCCAAGGCTCTGGGCATGAAGATCGCCACACCGGTGTTCGACGGCATTCCTGAGACCAAGATCATGGAATACATCAAGGAAGCCAAGAAGGTTCCTGGCTATGAATGGATGGGCCTCAACGGCAAGTCGAAGCTTTTCGACGGCCGAACAGGTGACGCCTTCAGCCTCGATGTCGTTGTCGGCTACATCTACATGCTGAAGCTGAACCACCTTGTCGCCGACAAGATCCACGCACGTGCGGTCGGACCTTACTCGCTCGTCACGCAGCAGCCTCTGGGTGGTAAGGCCCAATACGGCGGCCAGCGCTTCGGGGAAATGGAAGTGTGGGCCCTTGAAGCCTACGGTGCCGCATTCACGCTGCAGGAACTCCTCACCGTCAAGTCTGACGATGTTCAGGGCCGCACGCGCATCTATGAGCAGATCGTCAAAGGCGACCACGCTCTTGAAGCCGGCACGCCTGAATCCTTCAACGTGCTCATCAAGGAAATGCAGTCCCTCGGCCTCGACGTTAAGGTGCACAAGCGCGCCAACGCCAATGCAGATGTGGAAGCCCTTGAAAACTTTGCCTCCTCGGCGGGTGCTTAATCCGTCTTCCCCAGAAACCCAGCGCAAAAACCTGCCACCCATCTCCACACATCATGAATGCTGACGCGAGCTTGAAAGAAATCTTCGGGGAACCACAACACGGCGAGGAGTTCGACTATGTGTCGATCTGCATCGCCTCCGCGGACCGTACCCGCTCCTGGTCCTCGGGCGAAGTTAAGAATCCTGAAACCATCAACTACCGCACCTTCAAGCCCGAAAAAGGCGGCTTGTTCTGCGAACGTATCTTCGGACCCACCCGTGACTGGGAGTGCGCCTGCGGCAAGTACAAGCGCATCAAGCACAAGGGTGTCGTTTGTGACCGTTGCGGTGTCGAAGTGACCCTCTCCCGCGTTCGTCGCGAGCGCATGGGACACATCGAGCTCGCCGTGCCGGTGACGCACATCTGGTTCTACAAGTGCATGCCTTCCCGCATCGGCCTCATGCTCGACATGACCGCCCGTTCGCTGGAGCGCGTGATCTACTATGAAGACTACATGGTCATTGATCCGGGCAGCACCCCGCTTCAGCGCGGCCAGCTCCTGACCGAAGTCGACCTTCGCGAAGCCGAAGAGCAGTACGGTGCAGACGCCTTCCGCGTCGGCATGGGTGCTCAGGCCATCCGTGACATCTTCGCCCAGCTCAATCTGGCTGAAGTGACCAAGGAACTCGAAGAGGCGATGACCAAGACGCGCTCCAAGCAGATCCGCAAGAAGCTCGCCAAGCGCCTCAAGCTCTGCCAGGGCTTTGCCGAAAGCCACAGCCGTCCTGAGTGGATGATCCTGGAAGTGCTTCCAGTCATCCCGCCGGACCTTCGCCCTCTCGTTCCTCTCGAAGGCGGCCGCTTTGCGACCTCCGACTTGAACGATCTCTATCGTCGCGTCATCAACCGCAACAACCGTCTCAAGAACCTCCTTCAGCTCCGCACGCCGGATGTCATCATCCGCAACGAAAAGCGCATGCTGCAGGAAGCTGTGGACGCCCTGTTCGACAACGGCCGCCATGGCCGTCCGGTGACCGGCGCTGGCAACCGCCCGCTGAAGTCCATGTCCGACATGCTCAAGGGCAAGTCCGGCCGCTTCCGTCAGAACCTTCTCGGCAAGCGCGTCGATTACTCCGGCCGTTCCGTCATCGTTATCGGTCCTGACCTCCTGCTCAACCAGTGCGGTCTGCCGAAGAAGATGGCCCTCGTGCTGTTCGAACCCTTCATCATCCGCCGTCTCAAGGAGATGGGCCTGGTGCACACCGTGCGCTCCGCGAAGAAGATGATCGAACGCCGCACACCCGAAGTGTGGGACATCCTTGACGAAGTGACCAAGGGTCACCCCGTCCTCCTCAACCGTGCTCCGACTCTCCATCGTCTTTCGATCCAGGCCTTCGAGCCGAAGCTCATCGAAGGTGAGGCCATCCGCGTGCATCCCCTCGTTTGTACGGCCTACAACGCCGACTTCGACGGTGACCAGATGGCCGTGCACGTCCCGCTTTCCATCGAAGCTCAGATGGAGGCCCGCCTGCTCATGCTTGCGCCGAACAACCTGTTCAGCCCTGCCAGCGGCAAGCCGGTGATGAACCCCTCCCAGGACATTCCTCTGGGCTGCTACTTCCTCACCTACCTGCGTGAGTTCCCGAACCAGGACGGCAAGGGCAAGAAGGGCGATGTGGAAGGCCGCGTCCCCATCTTCAACGACGCCTCCGAAGTCGAGTTCGCCATTTCTGAAGGCGGCCTGACCGTGAATGACAAGGTGCGCTTCCGCAATCCTGACTACAACCACGGCGGACCAAAGCGCCCCTATGGCGACGCTTCCAAGGCTGTGATCGAAACCACCGCCGGTCGTGTCATCTTCAATGAAACCTGGCCTGATGGCCTCGGCTTCATCAACACCACCGTCGGCAAGAAGCAGATTTCAGACATCATCTGGCGCTGTTTCCAGACCTTTGGCCAGAAGGAAACCGTTCATGCGCTTGACCGTCTCAAGCAGCTCGGCTTCCGCGAAGCCACCCGCTCCGGTTGCTCCATCGGTATCACCGACATGGTCATCCCTCAGGCGAAGGCCGGCGGACTTGAAAACGCCTACAAGCAGATCGAGGAAATCGAGAAGCAGTATCGCCGTGGTATTATCACCAACGGTGAGCGCTATCAGAAGATCATCGACATCTGGACGCAGGTGGGTGAAATCGTCGCTGACGAGCTCTTCCGCACCCTGGAATACAACGAGGGCAAGAAGCACCACAACCCGCTCTACGTCATGGTGAACTCGGGCGCCCGAGGCAACCGTACGCAGATCAAGCAGCTTGCCGGCATGCGCGGTCTGATGGCCAAGCCTTCCGGTGAAATTATCGAACGTCCGATCACCTCGAACTTCCGTGAAGGTCTGAGCGTGCTCGAATACTTCATCTCCACTCACGGTGCTCGTAAGGGCCTTGCCGATACCGCTCTGAAGACCGCTGACTCCGGTTACATGACTCGTAAGCTCGTCGATGTGTCCCAGGACGTCATCGTCACCGAGGAAGATTGCGGCACTGTCAATGGCATCACGCTTTCCTCCATCTATCAGGGTGATGAAGAAATCGTCGATCTCAAGACCCGCGTCTATGGCCGTGTCTCGTGCGAAACGATCCACGATCCAGTGGACAAGAGCGTCATCATCAAGGCCGGTCAGCTCGCTTCTGAGAAGGAAGCCGCGCACCTCGCCAAGATCGGTGTTGAGAAGCTCAAGATCCGCTCCGTGCTCACTTGCGAAAGCAAGCGCGGCTGCTGCTCGAAGTGCTACGGCCTCCACCTCGCCACGCACCGCATGGCGAAGATCGGTGAAGCCGTCGGCATCGTTGCCGCGCAGTCCATCGGCGAACCCGGAACGCAGCTCACCATGCGTACCTTCCACGTGGGTGGTGCCGCCACCAGCTCCTTCAAGCAGCCCTTCATCAACGTCAAGAATGCCGGTATCGTGAAGTACACCGACATGCGTGCGGTGACCACGATCGAAGGAACATGGATCGCCCTCACCAAGAACGGCATCCTCTCCATCCACGACGACGACGGTCGCGAACTCGAAAGCCACAAGCTGGTCACGGGTGCCGTTATCTCCGTGGAAGACGGTGGCAAGGTCAAGAAGGGCCAGCAGGTCGTCACCTGGGATCCGTATAACGTGCCGATTATCACCGAGAAGGCTGGTAAGCTGGAGTTCCGCGACATGATCTCCGGCATCACCATCACCAAGGAGAAGAACGAGTCCACCGGCAACGAGGAAACCGTCGTCATCGAGCACAAGGAAGACCTCCATCCGCAGGTCGTCGTCGTGAATCCGAAGACGCACGAAGTTCTCGCCAGCTACACCATTCCAGCCGGCGCTCACTTGAGCGTGAAGAACAACGACAAGGTCGAAGCCGGTACCACCATCGCCAAGACGCCGCGTAAGGCATCGAAGACGAAGGACATCACCGGTGGTCTTCCCCGTGTGGCCGAACTCTTCGAAGCCCGCAAGCCGAAGGACGCCTGCGAAATCGCCCGTATTGACGGCACCGTGGAAATCGGCGGCCTCGTCCGTGGCAAGCGCCGCGTGATCGTCACCGACAACAAGACCGGCCAGCAGGAGGAACATCTCATCCCCCGCAGCAAGCACATCTTGCTGTTCAACGGCGACCACGTCAGCAAAGGCGACCAGATCACCGACGGTCCAGTCGTTCCGCATGACCTCCTCGAAATTCTTGGCCCACAGGCTCTCCGCGAGCACTTGGTCAACGAAGTGCAGGAAGTGTACCGCGCCCAGGGTGTGGAAATCAATGACAAGCACGTTGAGATCATCATCCGTCAGATGCTGCGCAAGGTGAAGGTCACCGACACCGGCGACACCGAGTTCCTCTGGGGCGACCAGATCGATCGCGGCGAGTTCGAGAAGGAAAACAACCGTGTTTCCGAAGAAGGCGGCAAGCCTGCAGAAGCAGAGCCCGTCCTCCTCGGCATCACCAAGGCTTCCATCGAAACCGAGTCCTTCATCTCGGCTGCTTCCTTCCAAGACACCACCCGTGTGCTCACCGAAGCCGCCACCCTTGCCAAGTCCGACTTCCTGCGCGGCTTCAAGGAAAACGTCATCATGGGTCACCTCATCCCTGCCGGCACCGGCTTCATCAGCAACCGCAACTTCGAACTCCACGAAACCGAGCGCCCCGCGCTGCCGACCGTCGCGGACGAAGACGCGGCCTAAGCCCGCCGTCAGTTCAAACCTCACCCGCCTCCTTCGGTGCAAACCGTCGGAGGCGGTTTTGTGTACCGGAGCTGGAGCGCGAGTGCGGTGATCCCAGAACTCTGACAGAGTCCCCCCGATGGGTTCCTCAGGGGACCGCAGGTGCGGGGGTAGCCGAATGAATGTTGGGAGCCCGAATGTCCGCCATTGGCGGCACAAGCTTTCCAGCCAATCCCCAAACCCGAAACGTCGATGAACACTATCCTAATCCAAGGCGACTGGAACATCCTCAAGGGCAAGCTCAAACAGGCTTGGGCTTTGCTCATGGGTGACGATATGAAGTATGAAACAGGCAAAACGGTGGAATTCCTCGGCCGCATCCAAAAAAAGACCGGCGAGAAACGCGCCGCCATCGAAAAGACCCTGCGCGAATGCGAGGAACTGCGGCAGCGGATAGGCTTGTGCTGAGTTGGCCTTGCGTGAGCCTCACCTCGGCACGATGCCCAGATAATTCCGCACCGTGCTCCAGCCGGGATGGACGTGTTCACGACCGTCGTTCGTGCGGAAGTAGATGGCGGAGGAATGGCCGCCATCGAGATTGAGCGCACGGTTCACCGTGAATGCGGGCATGACGCCCGGGGTGGTGAGCAGATCGGCGAGTTCACTCAAGGTGATGTCGTGGGCGAGGCCAAGGAGCCACTGGTTGCCGCCGTCATTGGCGATGAAGGTGCGGGTGCTGCGCTTCTTGGAGTCGAGTCCGGCCACGGCTTTGCCGTCGTCCACCAGACGCGGGCCGGCCTGCACGAGTTCGCTGGCACCTTCGGCATGGACTTCCGCATTCCAGAGCAGTTGGGGCTGCGAAGAGACCACCACTGCTCCCGTGAGCAGCGGGCCCGTCTGCCAGGCGCCCATGCGCTTGCCGCCGGCAATCATGAGGCCCATGGGTTTGAAGTCAGGCGTGAAGAAGCCGCCGTTTACTCCCGCAACGGCTGCGGCACCGCGCATGCATTCGGTGATGCGGCTGCCACCAGACCAGGTTTCAGTCTGGTCGATCACTTTGAGCTCGAACTGCCGGGGGTCGAAGATCACGATCTGCAGCGAGAAGGGATGATGGTCGCGGCTGATTTTGTATTCGATCACCGAAGCGCCGCCAAAGAGCGGCTGGCCCTTGAAGTCGGAGATCGCGCTCCAGTTTGCTGCCGGGAGCGGCTTGGCCTGAGGCTGTGCAGCCGCCTCTTCCGCTGAAGGGTAGGGCGGGACGAGAGGCGCCTGCTCCGGCTCAGCCTTGGGTGGCGCAGGCGGTGGCGTCGTTGCACAACCGGCCAGTGCCAGGGTGAGGAGGAAGATCAGCGGACGCATAAGCTCAGGCCAGAGAGGCTAGTTGTTCCTTCATCGCCGCGAGCGCGCGGGCACGATGGCTGAGCTCGTTCTTGGTCTCTGAAGGCAAAACGCCAAAGGTCTCCATGAAACCGTCGGGAATGAAAAGCGCATCATATCCAAAACCACCCGCGCCCACTTCTTCGGTGAGGAGGCAGCCTTCCACGCTGCCATGGGTGATGTGCAGCACCTCGCCATCGCGCGCCAATACCATGCAGCAGCGAAAGCGTCCGGTGAATGGCGTGGTCTGCGGCAGTTTGCCCAGTTCTGCCTTTAGCTTCGCGCGGTTGTCCGCGGCGTTGGCGGTCTCACCCGCATAGCGGGCGCTGCGCACGCCGGGCGCACCTTCCAGCGCGTCCACCTCCAGGCCGGAATCATCCGCCAGAACCAGCAGACCCGGCACGCCCCGGCTGCCGCTCACGGCTTTGATGATCGCGTTGGCCTCAAAGGTGTCCCCCGTTTCTTCATCCAGCGTCACACCGGGATGCGCGCGGAGATCTTCCACCTGCCAGCCCTCTCCGAGAATGGCGGCGACTTCTTCAGTCTTGTGGGCATTGGACGTGGCAAAGACGAGCTGAGGCATAAGGTGGAATTGACGAATGAAATCGTGGGCTTGGACCCAACCAACGTCAACCAACGTCAACCACAGTCAACCATCGTCAACTTCTTCACCCACTCCTCAGCGCATCAGCGGCTCCAGCAATCTTTCTTCCGTGATGAGGCCCAGCGGCTGCTGCTTTTCATCCACCACGATGGCGAGTCGGCGTCCGGATTTGCGCATGCGCTGCAGGGTGTGCAGGGCGGACAGGCTGCCGGGCACGGCATCCAGCGTGCGCATGTGGTGGCGCACCAGGCGGTCTGCCGGGATGCTGGCGGGGAGGTCAGCGGTGTCCAGCAGGCCGATGAAGCTGCCGTTGTCCCCCAGCACAGGAAGCAGCGCGCAGTTTTGCTCGCGGGCCACGATCAAGGCCGTGCTGAGCGGGATCTCGGCGGCGAGGGCGATGCTGCGCGCCAGCGGCTGCATGATGTCCGCCGTGCGCAGCTTCTTGTAGTCGAGCACGCGCTCGATGAGGTGGGTGGCATTGGGGGAAAGCTGATGCTGCGCGGCGAGTTCCTGCGCCAGCGCCTTCAAATCATCGCGTCCGCGTGTCTGACGCGCCTCGCTGGGGATTTCGCCGGCAACAGCCGCTTTTTTGCCCGTCACCACGCGGAACAAAGGGCGGGCCAGACCGACGAAATGCACCAGCGGCGAGACGCTGCGCATGGAGCGGAAGGGATAGCTGCGGAAGAGCTTCTTGGGCATGACCTCCAGGCCGATGAGAAAAACGGGCAGCGCCAGCGTGAAGGCGAGCACGTAGCCCCACAGAGTCGCGTGGTGGATGATGGGGAATGCGACGAGCAGGAAGGCGGCGAGATTGGTCAGGTGATTGGCCACGGTGATGCAGCCGATCAAGGCATCACGGTCTTCCAGCAGCGGCAGCAGGCCGCGGGCGCGGCGGTCTCCTGCGGTCGCCGCATGGCGCACGCGCACACGGCTCACGGCCATCACCGCGCTCTCCAGCCCGGAGAGCATGAAGGAGAGCGCGAGGCAGAGGAGGAGCAGGAGCCAGGTCATGCAGGTGGGTGGAAATTAGTGGTCGCTGGATTCGTCGGCGGGCTTGGGCTTGAGGCGCAGCTCCAGCTCCTGAATGCGGGCGCGCACAATGCGCCGCACCTTGATGTCTGCGTTGTCGAGCGAGATGCGCTCACCCGGTTTGGGAACGTGGCCGAGCTGATTGAAAACAAGGCCGCCGATGGTGTCGATGCCGCTGACATCCAGATCGAGATTGAGATCAATGCCGAGTTCTTCCCTGAGGTGATCGAGCCGCGTGCCGCCATCCAGCAGATAACGACCCGCACCCAGGTCCCGAATCTCCGAGCTCTCGCCATGCCAGGGGGCGGCTTCGTAAAGCAGCCAGTCGGCGATCTCACGGCGGGTGATCATGCCTTCAAGGCCGCCGTATTCATCCGCGATGAGCACCGGCTGCTGGTCGTTCTGCAAATGATGCTCCAAGGCTTCGAGCACGGGCATGGTCTCGGGGACAAAGGCCGGCGCATGCATGAGCGTGCGCCACTCCGGGCGGTTAGCGAGCTTCCAGGCGCTGGTGTCGATCACGCCTTCCACGGAGTCCGGGGTCTCGCCGTACACGATGACAAAACGCCCGGCGGATTTTTCCAGGATGGCGGTCGTCTTCTGCGGCGTGTCCTCGCTGCTCATGAGGGCGAGATCCACCCGCGGGATCATGCAGTCGCGCACAGTGAGCGCCTCGATGTCGAGAGCCTCATGGATCATGGCGCTCTCGTTGCTGTCCAGCAAGCCCTGCTCCTGGCGCATCTCCACAAGCGTTTCGAATTCATCACGCGTCACGGGCATGCGCGTCTTGATGTGCCGGGTGACGAAGCGCTGCAGCAGCACATCGGTGGTGCGGTCAACCAGCGAGGCCAGGGGGTCGATGACATTGCGCAGCGGGTGCAGCAAACGCAGGCTGCCGAGCAAAACCACCGAGGGGTTGCGAGCGGCAAAAAATTTAGGAGCCATGTCTCCTAGCAGGACCGTTGCCAAGAATATCACGGATGCTGTCAGCCACACATTCCAGCCCAAGGCGTGCAGCGGCCCGGTGACAAGCCACAGGCCGAGCGCCGCGAGCGCGAGATTCAGCGCCGAGGAGAGCACCAGTGTGTGGTGCAGCTGCGCAAAGGGATTGGCGGTGATGGCGCGCAGCCTCCGTGCCACGGCGCCTTCACCGGCGGCGAGCAGCTGCGCTTCCACGTCGCGTGCGCTGTGGATGGCCGTTTCCGCAGCGGAAATGACCGCGAGCAGCAGCAGCAGCGCGACATAGATCAAAAAGGCGACAAGCAGGGACATCTCGGGGAACTGCTCAGTGTGTGTGACGGCATCGAGGGTCAAGGTGTATTACGAACTGTTGCAAACGTTCGTTCTTGCCAAAAGTTCGCCTGACTGATAGCAACGACACAACCATGCGCTCTCTTATCCTCTCCCTCCTCATTTGTGCGGTCACCAGCCTGCAGGCCGCAGACAAACTGAAAGTCCTCATCGTGGACGGTCAGAACAACCACAAGTGGGACATCACCACGCCCGTGCTGCGCCACGCGCTGGAAAGCAGCGGCGCCTTCACCGTCGATGTCAGCACCACGCCGCCCAAAGGATCGCCCAAGGAAGCCTGGCATGCGTGGAAGCCCATGTTCAGCGACTACGCTGCCGTGGTGAGCAACTACAATGGCGAGCCCTGGCCGCAGAACGTGCGCGATGCCTTCACCAAGTATGTGGCGGATGGCGGCGGCTTTGTTTCGATTCATGCGGCGAACAATTCCTTTCCTGAGTGGAAGGAATACAATGAGATGATCGGTGTGGGCGGCTGGGGCGGACGCAATGAAAAGTCCGGCCCATGGCTGTATGTGAAGGACGGCAAGCTCTTCCGCGACACCGTGGCGGGAAATGGCGGCGCTCACGGCGCGCAGCATGAGTTCATCGTTGAAATCCAGAACCCGGATCATCCGATAACGAAGGGCCTCCCCAAGCGCTGGATGCACGCCAAGGACGAGCTTTACAGCAAGCTGCGCGGCCCGGCGGAAAATGTGGACATCCTCAGCTCTTCCATGTCCGACCTCACCGCCGTGAGCGAGCCCAACAACATGGTGCTGGGCTATCACAAAGGCCGGGTGTTTCACACCACGCTCGGGCATGCGGACTACTCGATGCTGGACCGCGGCTTTTACACCTTTCTGCAGCGCGGCACCGAATGGGCCGCCACCGGCAATGTGGAGCGCACGGCAACCGTGCCTGCGGACTTCCCCACGGAAGCCGCCGTCAGCGTGGTGAAGCTGGAAGGTTATCCGAAGCAGGAAGCGCCGAAGCCGAAGAAGTAGCCCAGTTCCTGCGGAACTGGGAAGCGCTTTGCAAACAGCCAGCGCTTCGGACTATCGTGCGTTGTTGTGCGTGGCGGAGCTGTTCCTTGTTGCACCGCAACAAGGCTACTTGGCTGCCGCCACATCCCGCGCGATCTGCGCCTTCAGCTCGTCCAGGCTGCCGAATTTCATCTCGTTACGCAGCAGACGGGTGAAGCGCACCTCCATGTCTTTGCCATAAATGTCCCCGCTCCAATTGAGCAGGTGTACTTCGAGGGAAGGCTCGGCGTCTGCGGCCACGGTGGGCCGGCGGCCGAGATTGGCCACGGCGGGAAGCCACTGCGAATCGATGCGTGCCTCGACGGCATAGACGCCCAGCGGCGGGAGCTGCTCGTTTTCCACCGCCACATTGGCGGTGGGGAACCCAAGCTGGCGGCCCAGTTTTTGGCCTTCAACGACGGTGCCGAAGACCGAATAAGTGCGGCCCAGGAGGGTGGCGGCGGTGGAGAAATCGCCCCGGGAAATGGCCTCGCGGATCAGCGTGCTGCTGACCACCTGGGAGTCGACCTTCAATGGCGGCACGCCATACACCGCAAAATCATGCTCCTGGCCCATTTCCATCAGCAGGTGGATGTTTCCTTCGCGCCCATGGCCAAAGCTCCAGGTGTAGCCCACTGAAATGCAGCCCAGCGGGCGTGAGGCGCGCACCAGCTTTTGGATGAACTCGCGTGCGGGTGTTTTGGCCGTCTCGGCGGTGAAGGGGCAGGCCAGCAGGCAGGAAATGCCGGTTTGGGCGAGAATGAGCTGCTGGTGGCGTGATCCGCAGAGCAGTTTGGGGGCGGAACCGGGGCGCAGTACCTGCATGGGATGCGGGTCAAAGGTCACGACGACCGCCGTGCCGTGGTGCTGTGTGGCGTGCTCCTGGGCCGCGCGGATGACCTCCTGGTGCCCGAGGTGAATCCCATCAAACACACCCACGGCCAGGGCAAGCGGTCCTGAAAGGGTGGAAAGGGCGTCGATGGAATGAAGAACCTGCATGCGTGGGAGCGGTGAGCCATACCCGGCGGCCATGCAGAGTGCAAGGTGAAGGGCGCTTCGGCGGCCCTCAGTCTGCGGCTTACTTGATGTTGCTGAGGGTGCTCCAGAAGGTCTTCAGCACGCTCTGTTTGCCGAGGCTGATGCTGCCCTTCACGTCGGTGTGGGCGGTGCCGATGACGCGGGGCATCACTTCGCCGTAAGCTGGCATCGAGTTCCAGCCGAGGGTGATTTCTTTGTTGGAGGCGGTGGAGGAGGTGGTGTTCGTGTTCATATGCGTCGTAGTTTTGAGAATTTTGAGGCGATTTAGGCGGTGAGATTCAGATTTGAATGAAGCTTTGTTTACGAGTGTGAGAATCGAGTCACAAAAATGAGAATTAAAAGCCCGAAGGATGGCGAGGGCTGAAGCCAGCATAGTTGCGGCCCTGGACGCGCCAGCGGGGACCTTCGCCCGTGACCTGGCCGGAAGTGTCCATGCGAAGACCGCAGATGGTGATGAAAACATGCTCGCCAGGCTTCACCCAGATCGTGATGAAGCGGCCCTGTCCTGGCTCGCCATAGTTGGCGAACTCCTTGCTGGACAGGCAGCGGTTCAGCAATCCTGCCTTCATGAGGACGTAAGAAGTGCTGCTGCTGCAGTCATAAGCGCTGTCCTCGATGTTGCGATGGCCGCCGCCCAGCACGTAGGGCTTGTTCTGCAGGGTGTTGGCAGCATAAACCGCGAACTGAAGGGCCTGAGGAGCGGTCTGGCCGACGGAAGCGAAGCGGCCGTCAAAGCGGATCTGAGAATTGCCACCGACGGCAGCGCGGGGAGCTGCAGCCTGCTTGGCGGCGGCCTGAGCGGCGGCTTGGTCAGCGTAGTAGCGGGCCCAACCAGCAGCGTTGGCCTGCTGCTGAGCGTTCCAAGCGGCCCAAGCCTGCGCATTGGCCTGTTGCTGAGCGTAAGCAGCCTGTGCCTGAGGGGCGGCATAGTAACCGGCGGCAGAGTAACCATTCTGAGCGTTCGCGGCGGAAGCAACGGCGAGGAGGCTGACGGTGAGTGCGAGGCGGATGAGTGTTTTCATGGCTGCGTGTGTGGCTCTTGTTTCTGCTAGTATTTATAACAGAAATTATAGAGCGTGCAACAACCATATCAGAAATAACTCAAATATTTGTAAAATTGATAAACTAAACCGTATTGAAATTATATAATAGATTCAATCTCAATGGGTTACATTGGTGTAGAAGACATCTCAATGTTGCGACAGAGGCGATTTATGGCTCTGGAAAACCTTTTACCTGCCAAAATTACGCGTCTTATGACGAAATTGAGCGGTAAATACGATCATTATAGAGAGGTTCTGAAAATCACTTTTTTCTAATTCTTGCGGATGAAGTGTCTTCTCTGAGAATATGAGAACATGAACTCACCCCTGCCGTCCTTTCAGGTCCCTGCTCTGGCACTCTTCCTCTGTGCGGCGTGCGCGTGGGGAGCTGAGCCTCCCAAGCTGGCTCACTTCTTTGACGAGGAGAGCATGCGCTACCTCTCCCTGCGGCAGACCTCCGCCACGGGTGTTGAGGTGGTGATGCGCTGGGCCTCTGAACCGGGCTCGACCGGGACGTGGACGGGGCAGGGGAATCGCAAAGACAATGTGATCACCTTTGCCGTCTTGGTGGATGAAGGGCAGGACCGCGGCACGTATTTCCTCGCCAAAGGCGGGGAGTCGAAAATGGAGATCCTGTTCAAGCCGGGGCAGAAGATGCCGCAGGACCCTGGCATCCTCGGCATCTATCGCCGCGTGAGTGATGAGAAGCGCCTGCAACTGGCCCGCAAGGAAGCCCAGGCGGCGGAGGAGCGGCTGAATATGACCTTGAAGGAGGCGGCCCACGCATGGTCTGGATCGGACAAATCGGTGTCGGCAGACTGGAAGGCACGCTGGCCGGCGCTGCTGGGCCGCTGGATGAAGATCGCCTATCAGCCTCCGGAGTCCCCCCAGGCGAAGCCGGTCCAGCCGGTCCCTGCTGGCAAAGACGCGGCCTCACCAGAGAAGGATGTCAATTACTGGCTCAAGCTCGCCCAGGCCAGAGCGATGGGCTATGGCTTCATGCAGCAGGTGCCCGGGCTGAAGAGCTCCTCCTGGGACGGCGAGTATGACGACGGCTTTGGCGGTCATGTGAGCATCCGCCGTGCGAAAGACGGCAAGCTGCGCGTGAACCTGAACTGCACGCGAGTGAATGAAAATCAGGGCGCGGATCTGGCGGGGCAAATCCCTGCAGAGGCCGTGAAAACAAACAATGACGAGAGCACAGCGGAAGCCGTCTTCATCGAAACCGATGTGCCGGAAGCCGCCAAGGAGGTCAGCATCACGCTCAAGCGCAAAGGAGGATTCCTTTGGGTGGAGACGAAACGCAAAGCGAACCCGCCCGGCAGCCTGTCTTGGTTTGACGGCATCTACCGCTGGTCAGAGGCGCCGAAGGAGTGAGGGCGTTGTGCGAGCGCCGCTCCGGTGTGTTTGGCTTCGAAGGTGTGTCATCTTCCACCTCTGCCATCGTCAAACGGCTCGATTGCCAGGGTGTTCGTACGCCATGGTGCTGGCGGCACGCTGAAGGACGGGCGGGCTTCGCCACGGCCGTCCTACGACCCGATCGAAGCGTTCGCTTACGCCTTCTTCACTGGCTGCCCCGGCGTTTCAAAGAACGAGGCCAGTGCCAGCAGGATGGCGGCGCATACCACGCACGAATCCGCCACATTGAAGGAAGGCCAGGGGTGGAAGGGCCAGAAGCCGAAGTCAAAGCGCAGGAAGTCCACGACGTAGCCGTCGAAGAAGGTACCGTCGAAAAGCTTGCCACCATCGTGGTTGCGGAAGAGGCGGTCGGTGAGATTGCCGAAAATGCCGGAGACCAGCAGCGCCACGGCGAGGCGGCTCAGCTTGCCGGGAAACAAGCCTTTCCCATGCATCACGTAGATGAACACGAGCGCGGCCAGCGATACAACGGCGAAGGCGTAGTTCGCGTATTGCGTGCCGTTGAACATGCCAAAGGCCACGCCGGTATTGGACGCATGGTGCAGCCAGAAGACGCCGGGAATGACCTCCTGCTCGGTTTCGTAGAGCCTGAAATGCTGCACGATCCAGCTCTTGGTGAGCTGATCGAGAATGTAAAGAGGCAGTGAGAGGAGCAGGAAGAGGCGGATCATGAGGAGGAATGATGAATGCCGAATGTCAGAAGGGCGGATGCGATGGGGGCCTCTTGGCTCCATTCGACATTCGTCATTCTGCATTCGTCACTGGCGCAGCAATCACGCGGGCTGAAGAACGACCTTGAGCAGGCCTTCCTTGTTGTCGTAGAGACGCTTGAACCAGCCGGCGCCTTCGGCCAGCGGGGCCACGGCGCTGAGCAGGGGCTCCACCTGGATGCTGCCGTCCTGAATGCGGCGGATGGCTTCGGGGTACTCGCCGGCGCAGGAGCAGGAGCCCTTGATGGTGAGCTGGCGGGTGACGACTTCCTGAAGAGGGAAGGGGGTGTTGGGCTGCAGATTGCCGATCAGCACCACCTGCCCGCCTTTGCGCACGCTGCGAATCGCGAGATCGAGAGGGGCGCCGGCACCCACGACTTCAAAGCTGGCATCAGCACCGTCGCCACCGCAGATCTGGCGGATGTGCATGGCCAAGCCTTCCTGCTTGGCATTGAAGGTTTCCTCGGCGCCCAGCTTGCGGGCGAGTTCCAGGCGGTTGTCGTCGAGATCCACAGCGATCACCTTTTCCCAGCCACGTGCTTTCAGCGCCTGAATGACCAGCAGACCGATCAAGCCCGCGCCCACGACTACAGCGGTGCCACCATTGGCTTCTTCGGCGTCGCTCTCGACTTCGGCTCCGTGGTTGTGTTCGCAATCATGGCCGCAGCCTTCGTGGTGGGCGTCTTGGAAGGCCTCGCCCACTTCAATTCCATCGGCCAGATTCACCGCATGCAGGGCGATGGAGACTGGCTCGGCAAAAGCGGCCTTCTCATAGGAGAGATCGTCCGGGATGCGGTAGAGGATGCGGGTTGGCAGGGCGATCTTTTCCGCGAAGCAGCCATGGCGGCGGTATTCGCCGGGGGAGACGCCCAGCACCTTGCGGTTCGGGCAGAGATTGACGAATCCGGCTTTGCACTCCTCGCACTCGCCGCAGTATTCGGTGGAGTCAAAGGTCACGCGGTCGCCGAGGTTCCAGTCGGTCACGCCTTCGCCCACGGCGACGATTTCGCCGGCGGCTTCATGGCCCATGACGATGGGCATCTGGCGGCGGCCGCTGCGGCCGTCCATGCCGTGGATGTCGCTGCCGCAGATGCCGCAGGCGGCGATTTTGACGAGCACTTCGCCGGCGGCTGCGGTGGGTTCAGGGAATTCGAGGTCGTAGTTGAACTCGGAGGGGGCGGTGAGGACGAGCGCTTTCATGGGGAGCGCGGATCATGCCCCGAGTGTGGCCGGAGGCAAGGACGTTCCGAATGAGGAGTGCGGAATGAGTGCGCAGATTCGTCCTCGTTCTCGATCATGGCGTGATCGCCGGGTGTTGCGGCATGGAAGAACTGAAAACTGAAAACTGAAAACTGAAAACTGAGAACTGAGAACTGAGAACTGAGAACTGAGAACTGAAAATGGCAAAATTCGGACCGTTAATCCTCCCCACCCACCTTGCCGCGCCCCTCTTTGATGCCGGCGCGGTGCCGCTTGCCGGCCACGTAGCGGCGCTTCAGGCCTCTTGGGCGGGCGCGGGTCTGGCGGCGGACTTTTTCGCGGTCGTTCTGGATTTCCATCTGCGCCGTCTTGAAGGCGGCCTCCAGGCGATCGCACAGCTCCTGCCGGGCGATCAGACGGTTCTGTGACTGCGAGCGCTCGCGCTGGCAGCGCACCTCGAGGCCGCTGGGGATGTGGCGCAGCACCACGGTGGAGCTGGTCTTGTTGATCTTTTGCCCGCCCGCGCCGCCGCCGCGAATGAACGACTCCTCCAGATCCTCCTCACGGATGCGGAGTTTCTGCATGCGGGTGCGCAGCGCGGGGTCATCAGGCAGATCGGCCATGGTGGAACATCGGGGCAGGGGAGCCTGGGTGCAACTGAGGATGGCCGTAAAGCGACGCAAGAAGGAGCAAAAAAAGGGGGGGACGGACTGATGTGCCCACGACTCCACCTTTTTGCCTTTTTTGCGCCTCTTTGCGGCCACCCTTCCGGCATTCCCACTTTCCGAAACCTTTGCATCCTTCCCGCGCCCCGCTATGGCTTGGCGATGGAAGAATACCACCGCCTGCTGCGCAAAGTGCTCGAACACGGAAGCTACCGTGAGGACCGCACCGGCACGGGGGCGTACTCCGTGTTTGGCGAGCAGAGCCGCTACGACCTCAGCACCACCTTCCCGCTCGTCACCACCAAGAAGCTGCACCTGCGCTCCATCATTCATGAGCTGCTGTGGTTCCTGAAAGGGGACACCAACGTGAAGTACCTGCGCGACAACAAAGTCACCATCTGGGACGAGTGGGCCGATGAAAACGGCGACCTCGGCCCCGTCTATGGCGCGCAGTGGCGGCGCTGGCAGGGCTCCCCGGAGGCGGAGACGCACGACCAGATCGCCAGTCTCATCCACGGCATCAAAACGAACCCCTACAGCCGCCGTCACATCGTCAGCGCGTGGAATGTGCCACACATTGACAAGATGGCGCTGCCCCCCTGCCACTGCCTGTTTCAGTTCTTTGTCGATCGCGGCCGGCTGAGCTGCCAGCTCTACCAGCGCAGCGCAGATCTGTTTCTTGGCGTGCCCTTCAACATCGCCAGCTACGCCCTGCTCACGATGATGGCCGCCCAGGTCTGTGATCTCCAGCCCGGCGAGTTCGTCCACACCTTCGGGGATTTGCACCTCTACAAGAACCACATCGACCAGGCCAAACTCCAGCTCACCCGCGAATGCCGCCCGCTGCCCGTGATGAAGCTGAATCCTGACGTGAAGGAAATCGACGGCTTCAAATACGAAGACTTCACGCTGGAAGGGTATGATCCCCATCCCGCGATCAAGGCAGAGATCGCAGTTTGAGAGGCGCGCGGAATTGATGTAGCAGCACTCCGCGAGCAGCAGATGCGCTGCGTTTTCTAGGCGGGGCCGGTAGGGCCGGAGATCAGCCTGATCTCTTTTGCAACACGCCCCCGGCGATGGATCAGCCGCAGGAAAGCACAGCGCACAGCGCGAACTTCGGCGTGGGTTTGCAGCAGCGCCGCCGCACCCTCCGAGTGGAGTGCGAATTGGTCTATCCCGGAGCGCCGGAGGTGAAGCATGCGGATGTAGCCCCGTATTTGATCGAGCGGCTGAAGGACAAGTGAGACAACAAAAATGCCGCAGCGCGATGGCTGCGGCATAAGTTTTGAACCTTTCTTGATGACGGGGCTTCTTTCTACCGTCCCGTCTCGATCATCCGGGCGAACTCGGCGAAGAAGTACTTCGCGTCATGCGGGCCGGGGGCGGCTTCGGGGTGGTATTGGACGCTGAGCACGGGGGCCTCGCGGTGGCGCATGCCTTCCACGGTGCCGTCGTTGAGGTTGATGTGCGTGACCTCGACGTTGCCGGGCAGGGAGGAGGGATCGATCGCGAAGCCGTGGTTCTGGCTGGTGATGGACACCTTGCCATTGCGCAGGTCTTTCACGGGCTGATTGCCGCCGCGATGACCGAACTTGAGCTTGAAGGTCTTGCCACCGTAGGCGTGGCCGAGAATCTGGTGGCCGAGGCAGATGGCGAAGATGGGCGTTTTGCCAATGAGTTCCTTCACTTCCTTGTGGATGTAGTCGAGCGCGGCGGGATCGCCCGGGCCGTTGGAAAGGAAGACACCGTCGGGGTTTCTGGCCAGCACGTCCTTGGCGCTGGTGGTGGCGGGGACGACATCCACGCGGAAGCCGTTCTGGCGCAGGCGGCGCAGGATGTTGCGCTTCACGCCGAAGTCATAGGCCACGATGTGGTGCTTCGCCTCGGGCAGGGGGTGCCGGACGACGCCATCGGCACCGGGTTCGCGATTCTGGCTTGGGCTGGGTATGTCCCAGTCGCCGCTTTCCGTTCCCTCAGAATCCCAGAGGTAGGGGCTCTTGGTGGTCACTTCCTTGACGAAGTCGCTGCCTTCCATGAGCGGGCTGCTGGCGGCCTGCTTCACCGCTTCTTCAGCCGTGACACCGGTGGTGATGACGGCGCGCATGGCCCCGCGGGTGCGCAGGTGGGCGGTCAGCGCGCGGGTGTCCACGCCTTGGATGCCGGGGATGTTCCACTGCTTGAGAAAGGCATCGAGGCTCTGCGTGCTGCGCCAGTTGCTGGGCACATCGCAGAGTTCTTCGATGACGAAACCGCGCACGTGGGGGGCATCGCTTTCCATGTCGAGCGGGTTCACGCCGTAGTTCCCGATCATGGGATACGTCATGGTCACGATCTGACCGCGATAGGAAGGATCGGTGAGAACCTCCTGATATCCGCTCATGGAGGTGTTAAAACAAATTTCGCCGGAGTGGGTGGCATCGGCGCCGAACGCCGTGCCTTCAAACACTCGGCCATCTTCGAGAGCAAGGAGGGCTTTCTTCATCAAGGTTTCGCCACTGGTCATACTCAGAAGGGCGGGGGGTGCAAGGGGTAAGACTGGTGGCGGAAGGGAATACGAAGTGGATGGCCGGAAAGAGGCGCAAAAAGAGGCGGAGAGCAGGAGATTTTGGACTGCGGTCGCGCAAGGAGGGACGACTGGAGCTACCGCTTTCCGCCGTGCGGATGAAGGCGGCGAATGGCCACCAAGCGTGCGTGGGCGGGAGCTTGGAGGCCCTCGCAGGCTGGTGAGTTTACGCGGGTCAGGAGATGCTCGAAAGCGGCAGCTTCGCGTGCCGCACTCCAAATGGGTCAGGGCGCTACGGCTCCAGCAAGTGGAAATCGCAGGTGATGAAGAGGATCTGCAGGACGTCGTTTTCCTCAAACTCAGGCTTGC
The DNA here is from genome assembly GCA_017301975.1 of Verrucomicrobiota bacterium. Classification (GTDB taxonomy): domain Bacteria; phylum Verrucomicrobiota; class Verrucomicrobiia; order Verrucomicrobiales; family Verrucomicrobiaceae; genus Prosthecobacter. The sequence goes on along the minus strand of JAFLEI010000044.1, from coordinate 13,216 downwards.
CAGTGGGTTTCCACAGGGCGGCGAGGCGTGCGGTGCCGCTTGCCATGGGGGTGCCGGAGGCGAAGTGGAAGACCTGGTAATCGGTGAGCGGCAGATCCATCGGGTGGCCTTGGGAGTCGAGGACGTGCTCGCGATGCTCCTGCGGCTCGGCGGGGTGAAATTCCAGGCCGATGGTGGACTCGATCGCGCGGCCATCGGTTCGGATGGAGGGCTCGACTTCGAACGTGAGACCGACATCGCGGACCTCCTGGTCAATCTCGGTGGTTCCCTTGTCATTCACCTTGATACCGCAGAAAGAGCTGTGCTGGCGGGCCTGGGTGGTGCGGGACCGGGTGCCAAACCTGGCCTCGATGCGCGAGGTGCCGAGCGCCCGCACAGTTCCTGCCTTCAGGGCAGCCTCCAAGGCATCCAGCTCAGCGCGGTGGTCGCACTTGCTGGCAGCCTGGGCGGTGAGCTGGCGGAGCAGCGGGCCCGGCCCCTGAAAGATCTGGGCGGTGTAGGCCACGGTGCTGGGCCAGCGGGGGCCATCGAGGCCTGTGACGTAGGCTTCCACCAGATCGAGATTGGACTGAGTGTTTCTGACGATCAGGCGACAGTGTAGAGGATCATAGACGGCCGCAGCTCCCGCAGGAAACAGAATGCCTGAAGCCTCGAGCAAGGACTGGGCGGTGCGCTTCGACTTGTCTTCGCCAGCCTTGCTGTCAGGGACGGAGAGGAAATCGGTTGGGACGCGGAAGGTCTGGGTTTTCCAGGCTTTGGGATCGGTGGGGACGGTTTCTGCGGAGGCGACTGCGCTGTCCTTGGACGGCAGCACTTGCGGCACCACATCGCACTTCAAAAAGGTGGCCCACAGCATGTCTGTGGTGTCTTCGCGCCCGGTGGGGTGGTGCAGGCTCAGGAGGCGTGTGCCCCCGGTCGCGATCACAAGGCTGGTTGTGGTGCCTGTCGTGTGGAAATCTGTGACCGGGAGGTCGAAACGCAGGCCGGAGGCGGGATCGCGAAACATCTCCCGATGAGCCGCCGGCGGAGCAGGATGCAGCTCATAGGAGACGAGGGCCTGCAGGCTGCGGCTGCCGGGTTGCAATGTTGGCTCGATCTCGAAAATGGAGCCGACTTCGCGACTGGCGATGCCTGGCACGGGGCGGCCTTTGGCATTCAGGCCCAACTCCTCCAGGTGCAGGTGCTCGCGGGCGCTGACATGCCTGACTTTGGTTGCGGACTGAGCGTGGACGAAGACGGAATTGATGAAGCGTCCCTCGCCACGTGCCACGGCGGCCTCCACCTGGGCCCACTGTTCAGCGTGGTCGCTGGCTCCTGCGGAGGCGTGGGCGAGATCGCGCAAAAAGGCGGCGGGGACCTGCACCGTGTGCAGCGTGCAGGCGATGGCCTTGGGGGCTTCTTCCAGCGCCTTTTCCACCACCTGAGCGGTGCGCTCGATGTTATCCGGCGTGTTGATGATCTGCAGCACGCCGTCCTTTTGCACGGCGCTGGCCCCTTTGGCGGAGACGAGGCCTCGTGCCTCGAGCATGTCCTGCACCGTGCGTGGCGGATGCGGCCAGTAATAATCATAATCATCCACCCACAATCCTTCAGGCACCTGGAAAACGGCGGCCTGCATGCCTGCGGGCGGTGCTTTGGCGGAAGGACTGGGTTTCAGCGTGGAATGCGGCAGTGGCTCCTGCACATGCTTGGTGGCGGTAACGAAGATGGCCCACAGGCGCTCATCAGGGGCAGCGGCTTTGCTGCCGGGGCTCTCAGGGGCGGCCACTCCGAGCAGCCGGGTGCTGCCACGGCTGCTGTGGTGAAGCACCGTGGCGAACTCAGCATGAAAAAAATCGGTCGCGGAAAAATCTGCGGTATTTCCTTGGCCGGGATCGGCGATGCTGAGCGGATGCTGCACAGGTGGTGCCAGGCTCAACGTGAGGCCAAGGTTGGTGGTGATGGCGCGTCCGTCCTCGCTGAGCTGCGGCTCCAGTTCGAGCTTCACGCCCAGCGGCAGCCTTTCCTGCTTGGGGGAGGCGTGGCCCTGCGCGTTAAAGGTCAGATCTCCGATGTGCCCGTGCTCCTGCATCGACTGAGTGGTGGCGCGTGTGCCGGACTGAGCCACCACCCACGCATCATTGACGACGCGCACTTTTGAAGCGGGCTGTTTTGCCTGATCGAGAAGCTTGCGGAGTTCGGCGGTGGCGTCGTCCACGTGTGCCGTGGCGGCATTGACTTGGCGGATGATTTCCGTCGGGCCTTCGACCACGGTGACGGCAAAAACGATGTCGCAGGGAAGACGTTCATTCGCTCCCTGTACCAGAGCCGTGATGAGATCGAGCGACTCCGGCGTGTGATGCACTCGCAGTGTGCCGGAGCTGGCATCGTAGAACGACGTGGCACCCGGTGGAAAGCTGATGCCCATCTGGGCCAGAAGATCCTTCGAGGAGGGAAGCGGCGGCGGCTTTTCAGGCTGCAAAACCAGCGGCAGTTCCGAGCCAGCGAAGGGATCTGGACCAAGCGGGATGGTGCTGGGCGTGGAGGGGGCGGCCGGCGGGCCAAAGGGATCGCCCGTCATGACGCCGGGGGCTGGCTTCGCTGCCGCCAGGCTGCGCGCCATGGCCCGCAGATCGAGATGGACCTTGAACTCGCGCGTCTGCATCTTCGCCGGCTCAGCGCCGAGGGCCAGACCGGAGGCGAGAGCAAGGAGCATGAGGAGGCTGAGTGCGCGCTGCATTCCACGAAACTACGGGATGAGGCGATGCAATGTCGAGACCGGAATGGGGTGTTGGCACGCCGGGCATCGTAGGATGGTCGTGGCGACAGCCCGCCCGTCCATCAGCGCATGGCAAAAAGAATGGCGTGCGAGTGCCTTGGCGTTGAAGGGCGCACTGCAAGCACATCGGCCAGCGAATGTCCTCGCAGTCGGGTGGTTTGGCGGAGGGAGCTGGGGGGGGCTTGCGAAAGCACTGCGCGCCAAACACACTCGACCTACGGGCCGGAGCGTTTGCTCACTTTTCCTCCGCGATCTCCAGACGCGGGAACAATGGAACGGGAGCGCCGAGCTGGTGGCCGCTGGGCAGCAGGCCCCACTTCAAATCGCTCACCTTGAAGCCGTCCGGCAGCGTCCAGCCGATCTGGGCACGGGCGGTGGCCATGGCGGTGGGCATGATGGGGTTGAGCAGCACGGTGACGTGCGTGAGCGCCTCCGCCAGGTGGTAGAGCACGCTGTCCAAGCGGGCGGCCTGCTCTGGGTCTTTGGCGAGGGAGAAAGGCTTGGTGCTGTCCACAAACGCATTGGCATGCGTGACGATCTTCCATGCGGCGGCGATGCCTTCGTGGATGTCCCAGCCGTTCATCTTTTCAAGGTAGAGCGGCAGGGCCTCGGCCACGGTCTGGCGCAGGGCCTGATTGATTTCGTCATCGTAAGCACCGGGCGTAAGCAGGCCTGCGCGATACTTCTGCGCCATGTTGATGGAGCGGTTGAGCAGGTTGCCCAGGCCGCCGGCGAGCTCCTTGTTGTAGGACATGATGATGCGCTCGTCGCTGAAGTCGGCGTCGTAGCCGGTGGCGATGTCGCGCATGAGGTAGTAGCGCAGGCCGTCGGGCGTGAAGGTGGTGGAGAGCACGTTGGGGTCGATCACGTTGCCGAGGCTCTTGCTCATCTTGGCACCCTTCACATTCCACCAGCCGTGGACGATGAGCTTGGGGATTTCCGTGTCGGGGAAGCCGAGCGCGTGCAGCATGATGGGCCAGTAAACGGCATGCGCGGGCACCAGGATGTCCTTGCCAATGATCTCGGCATCCGCAGGCCAGAGCTTCTTGAAATCGGGCATGCCTTCGTTGCCCACTTCATCGGCCAGATAGCCGGCGAAGCTGATGTAGTTCGTCAGTGCGTCAAACCACACGTAGTTCACGAATTTCTCGTCAAAGGGCAGGGGGATGCCCCAGCTCAGGCGCTCCAGCGGGCGCGAGATGCAGAGGTCCTGCGCGTTGCCTTCGAGGGAGTTGAGCACGTCGTTGGCACGGTGCGGCGGGTAGATGAAATCGGGATTGCCACGGATGTAGTTTTTGAGCCACTCCACGTGATCGCTGAGGCGGAAGTACCAGTTTTCCTCCTGCAGCTCCACCACCTCGCCCCACTCCTCGCCGAAGCTGCCATCAGGACCGCGTTCTTTGTCGGTGAGGAACTGCTCCTGGCGCACGGAGTAGAATCCGGCGTAGCTCTTTTTGTAAAGCTGGCCGCAGTCGTGCAGCTTTTGCAGCATGGCCTGCACCACGCGCTTGTGTTTGATGTCCGTGGTCGCGGCCCAGCCGTCGAAACGCACGTTCAGCTTGTCCCAAAGCGCGGTGAAATGCTGCGTGACGCCATCCACGAACTCCTGGGGCGACTGTCCGGCCTTCTCGGCGCTCTTTTGCACCTTCTGGCCGTGCTGATCCACGCCGGTGAGGAAGTACACCTCGCGCCCGTTCAGCCGCTGAAAGCGGGCCATGACGTCTGCCAGCACCTTCTCATAAGCGTGGCCGATGTGCGGCGGCGCGTTGGTGTAATCAATGGCGGTGGTGATGTAGTAGGGCTTCATGGGTTGGGCGCGTCATTCCCATGCCTCCCTTCCTCCTGCAATTCAAGTGTTCCTGCGGAGGAAAGCGCCGGGGGGCGGGGGATCAGCGAACGAAGCTGACAAGAGTGCTCCCGACGAAAATGACCAGCATGATGGCCAAGTAAATGATCAGGAGGGTGGCGGTGAACTTCCAGACGCGGCGCTGCTCTGCGAGAGCCGCAGTCAAATCGGTGAACGACTGAGATTGTCCGAGGCTGGCAATGTCGGCTGCATACTTGCTCAATTTCTTGGCCGGATAGTAAGTCAGTGCGCCAAAGATGCCGTAGAAGACAAACAAGATGACTATCTCAGGCCCGCCCACGGGGCCGATGCCCGATTTGGATATAAGTCCGAGCAGTGCCAAGCCGCCCATGACAAGGAACCCCAGTGTCTGCAATGAGAAACTGATCCACAGTATGATGGCAATGGTTCGCACCCACGACCGGGTGTTGGTGAGTTCCTCGATCACCGCGAAAGGCACGGTGCCATTGGTGCCGCCTGCCACCATTATAACGTTGGAGGATGGTGCCGCGTAGGGATTCAGGCTGTCAGTCGGATTTGAGGCCGACGGTCTCCTTACCAAGGCACTCAGGGAAGATAAGGGCGCTTTGGTCTGCGGGACCGGAGAGCTGCCGAAAATCTCAGTCAATCCCTGCCAGCCGGACATGCCTTCCCGCCAGCCCCAGTCGCTGGGTAAAAACTGGCCGGATTTCAGCCCCTCCTCAATCTGGGAGGCATCGAAGGAGCCAAGCTCCTGACCTTCGCGGGTGACCTGATAGACGCTCATGTGTGCCCCGCCTGTAGCAGCGCCCCGTCCCGGATGTCTAGATGTTTCATCGACGCATGGGCAAAAAAGGGCTGTTTGCGGATGGGAAGCTGGATGAAGCTCCGGCGGGCGCAAGAACGCCAGCGCTCGCGAGCCAAGTTAGCCTTAAAACGCCCAGGCATGTCACCGCAGACCAAGACGCTCCGCGCCTGCATGAGCGCTGGCGCTTTCGACGCCGCGCTCAAGACGCATCACAGTCTGCCAATCACAGGTGCCTAGAAGATCACTTCGGCAGCATCGTCAGATACTGCTCGTTCATCTGCTTCACCTTGGTGCGCATCGGGTCGAGCTGAGGCTGCAGCTTGGCGAGTTCGGCGGTGGCTTCGGCGATGATCTTGTCCTTCTCGGGGATTTCCTTGGTGGCGGCGGCGATGGTGGCTTCGGCGTCGGTTTTCTTTTTCTTGGCGCTTTCGAATTCACCATTCGCTTTCGCGACTTCGGCCTTTTTGGCATCGAGCACTTTCTGTTCGGCGTCCAGCTTGCCATGGGCGGCGGCGTAGGCCTGCTCCAGCGGTGGCAGCGCGGTCTTCGCAGCGGCGATGGCGGCGTTCAGCGGCGCGATCTTGGCGGCAAAATCCTTCTCGATCGCAGCCGGCGCGGCCTGCTTGTCAGCGAGGGCCTTGGACTGGGCTTCGATCTCCTTCTGGATGGCGTCACGCTGCGCACGGGGTGTGGCGGCTTGCTTCTCGGCGGCGGCGAGTTCGTTTTTCGCCTGGGCAAGCTGCTGCTCGGCCGTCTTGATCGCGGCCAGGGCTTTGTTCACGCCCTGCGGATTGTTGGCGGCGTGAGCCACGTCATGGGCTTTCACAGCGCCGGCTTTGGCATTCTTTTTCGCATTCACGTCAGCTTCCGCTGCCTTGATGGCATTGGCGGTGTCTGCCGCTGCTTTCTCGGCTGCCGCCACTTTGGCGGTGAGGGCAGGATCGCCCGCTTTGGCGGCGAGTTCTTTCTTCGCAGCAGTCACGGCATCCGTCATAGGCTTCTGCTTGGCGCGGGTGTCGGACAGGGCTTTTTCAGCAGCGGTCTGGGCGGCAGTCGTCGCAGCCAGAGCGGCCTCGGCATCCTTGTCGGCCTTGGCTTTGCTGGCGAGATCTGCGGTGGCATCGGCATGCGCTTTCTTGGCGGCTGCGAGGGCGGCGTCTTTCGGAGCCACGGCATCCTGTTTGGCCTTCACGGCTTTCTCGGGGGCGGCGAGCTTGGCATTGACCTCGGCGAGGCTTCTCTTTTTGGTAGCGATGAGCTTGGAGATGTCCTCGGCAGCTTTCTTGGCTGCGGCGATGGCTGCGTCCTTGGCTTTGGCAGCGGCGGCGATTTCAGCTTCCTTGCTGGTGATGATGGCCTTCTGCTCGTTCACCTTGGCAGCAGCGGCGGCATCGGCGTCGCGGGCGGGTTTGATGGCGGTTTCGAGGCCGGCCTGCTCTCCCTGCACTTTTTTCAGCACGGCTTCCAGACCGGGCTGGGCGGCGATGGATGCGGCGATGGCTTTTTTCGATTCTTCAATGCGTGCTGCGGCAGAGACCTTGGTGGCTTCGGCGTCTTTCTTGGCTTCCGTGAAATCGGTGAAATCCGCTTCGAGCTTGGCGAGTTTTTCCTTCTCGGCGAGCACGCCGGTGTTGAACTGCGCGGCCTTCAATGCGGTGGGCACCTTTTGCAGGACGCCGATTTCACTGCTGGCGGATTTGGCCGCGTTTTGCGCGCTGGCGAGGTTGGTCCTGCCAGCGACTGCATTTGCCTCAGCATTCTTGATGCGGTCCGGTCCGGCCTTCACCAGGGCGGGCAGCTTGGGCAGTTCGGCCTTCTTGGCGGCGATGCCGTCCGCCGTGGCTTTGATCTTGGCGTCGGTTTCCGCGATGAGCTTGTCGAGATCCGCCGGAGCTGCAGGTGCGGCACCCAGCTCGGCCTTGGCTTTGGCGAGAGCTGCGGCGAGCTGATCGGCTTTGGCCTTCACGGGGGCAATCTTCTGCGGTTCCGCTTTGGCTGCGGCCAGTTTGGCGGCTTCGGCAGCCACCGGGGCAAGCTCTTTCTCCTGCGCGGCGATCTTGGCGGACTTTTCAGCGTGGGCTTTGATGGCAGCCGTGCGGGCTGCTTTGTCCTGCTCGGCCTTGGCGCGGGCGGCTTTCAGCGCAGCCAGGGCTTTCTCGTCATTGGCGATCTCACCAGGGAGGTTCTTGCTGCGCGCTTCATTGGCGGCGACTTCGGCACGGACTTTGGCCAGGGCTGCATCACGCGCCTTGGCATCGGCCTCGGCGGTTTTGATGGCTGCCTGCAGAGTGGGGAGCTTGGTGGTCAGCTCGGCCAGACGCTGCTCGGTCTGCACGATGCGCTGGGCGATCTGGGAAGGATTGCTGGTGAGCAGGCCGGTTTCGGCAAGCTTTGGCGTGGCGATGTCCCACATCTTGATTTCGCCGCGCCAGTTGGCGGAGATGGCGGATTTGGAATCAAAGAGCGCGACGACCTTGGTGACGAGGTCACCCTGGCTGGGGGCTTCACCGAGCTTGTTGCCGTTGATGTCCCAGACGCGGACGAGGCCGTCGTTGCCGGAGGAGACGATCTTGCCATCAGGAGTGAAGGAAACGGACTGCACGCCGCCACCGTGAGCGGCCCAGTTCTTGACCAGCTTGCCTTCGTTCATTTCCCAAGTGCTGATCGTGCCGTCCATGGAGCAGGAGGCGAGGATGTTGGAATCAGCGCGCCAGGCGAGGTCCACGCAGGAGGCCTTGTGCTGTCCCAAGATGTAGAATTCACCGCCGTTTTCGGCTTCCCAGACATTGACGTTGCCGTTGCGGTCGCTGGTGGCCAGCAGCACGCCATCCGGGCTGAAGGTGGTGCTCATGACCCACTCGGTGTGTTTGCTGATGACGTATTCCTCTTCGCCATTGGCCGTGCTGTACACTTTGACCTTTTTCGAAGGGCTGCCGATCACGATTCTCTTGTGGTCGGGGCTGATGTCCGCGGACATGACCTGATCGAACTCCTTGCCGACTTCGGTGATGCGTTTGCCGGTTTTGACGTCCCACACAATGGCGTGGCCGTTTTTGCCGCCGCGACCACCGCCCATGATGAGCAGGGAGCCATTGCGGCTGAAGCGCAGGCTGCGCGCGTAGCCTTCGGTGTACGGGAAGATGCCGACGAGCTGCTTTGTGTCGGTGTCGTAGAGCAGGATCTGCTTGGGCGCGGCCAGAGCCATCAGAGAGGTCCACGGGCTGGCGGCCATGGCCGTGATTGCGGTGGTGTGCTGGGTGACGATGACGGGCTCCAGCAGCACGTGCTCAGGCTTGGCGATGGGGCCTTCCGGCTTGCCGCTGGTGACGCTGACCGCCATGTCCACCTTGGGCTTGGCGGATTTCTTGGCGATGCTTGACTTGGTATCGAGCACGCCGCCTTTGACCCAGGCAGCGATGAGATCGAGATCCTTTGGCCCCAGCGGTGCGCCTTCCGGCGGCATGAAGGGCTCTTCCTTCTTGGCGCAGGTGCTCCAGATGCGGCTGCTGTCCACATTGCCGGGATCCACCACGGACCCGCCGCCGCCGCCGTTCATGAGGGCGCCGAAGCTGGTCAGATCGAGATCGCCCTTTTTCTTGTCAGGGTTGTGGCAGGAGAAGCATTTGTTCTCCAGCAGCGGGCGGATGTGATCCTGATAGGTGATTTTTTCGGCCGAATCCTGGGCGTGAAGAGACACAGCGGCGAAAGCCGCACAGGTCAGCGAAAGGGTGGTTTTGGGCATCATAAGGGGGGACGTCCTGAATTACGCCACATGAAGGGCAAGACTTTCGTCAGAGGAGCGGCTGCCAAAAAATGGGGCAGGAAGGACAATCTTGATGTTCAATTGTTTGAAAGACGAAGGATGTACTGAAAGTGGGCGGAGGAGGGCGCTTCTTATGCACTGGTTGTTTCCAATCCCTGCGTCGGTACTTCCTCGGCGGGAATGAGCGAAAAAAGGAAGCCGAGAATCACCCTGCCAAGGCCGCTGCTGCATGCGATGGCCGCTATGATGGCCGGGCTGCTGCTGCTTTTTGTCTGGTGTGGCTGGTGGTTGCCTTGGCTGCAACGCTGTTGCTGTCCAATAGCATTGCCAATCACATCGACGGGGCCCGCTTCATGGTCGTTGGATCCGGGGGATAAACGATAGGGCGAGCTTTGCAGCTCGCCCTACCACACACGAATTGGGAAATACGTTTTACTTGCCCAGCTTGTAGATCGCGCCGTTCCAGTCGAGCACGAGCATCTCTCCGGCGGCGTTGGCGCAGAAGGCGGTCGGTTTGACCAGCACGGTGGGCTTCTTCTTGGGATCAGCGGCAGGTGTCTGCGGGCTGGTGTAGATCTGTTCGTTGCTCAGCTTCTTGCCACTGTCGTCGGTCTTGAGCGCCCAGATTTTGCCGAGGATGAAGTCGCCATACACATAGGCGCCCTGCAGCTCTGGCAGTGCCTTCCCGGTGTAAACGATGCCGCCGGTGATGCTGAGGCCGTCAGCGTGGCTGTAGGCATGGACGGGCTCGATGAACTTGGCGTCGGCGGGCGGCGTGTCGGTCATGAGAGGGAAGGCGGCGGGGCCTTCGCGGAAGTTCCAGCCGTAGTTGCCGCCGTTGGTGATCCAGTTGATTTCTTCCCAGATGTCCTGGCCCACGTCGGCGCACCAGAGGTGGCCTTTGGCGTCAAAGCTCAGGCCCCAGGGATTGCGGATGCCGTTCGCGTAGATCTGTGGCAGGGCGTTCACGCCGCTGGCAAAAGGATTGTCGGCGGGGATACCGTAGGCCTTGGCGTAGTCGCGGTTGTTGACGTCGATGCGGAGGATCTTGCCGTAGAGCGTGGCATTGAGCTGGGACATCTTGAGCTCGCCGTTGCGCTTGGAGTTGTCGCCCACGCCGATGTAGAGGAAGCCATCGGGGCCGAAGACGATGTTGCCGCCGTGGTGGTTCCAGTTCACCAGCGGGATTTCGAGGAGCGAGCGCTCGGTGCTTTCATCCGCCTTGTCGCCATTGGCCTTCATCTCGGTGATGACGAGGCGCTTGGGCTTCTGCATGGTGTAGCAGAGGTAGAAGAGGCCGTTGTCCTTGAACTTCGGGTGGAAAGCCAGGCCGTTGAGCCCTTCTTCAAAGAAGCCGTCTTTCGCCTCCATGCCACGCGGGGAGAGATCGAGGAAGGTTTTCGCCTCGCTGCCTGCCTCGTCCTTCGGCAGGATCAGAATCTGCCCGCGCTGCAGCGCCAGAAACTCACGGCCACTGCCATCCTCCGGGATCGCCAGCGCGATAGGGCGCTCCGTGGGGAGCTTTTCATAAACACGGGTCAGCTTGTGAGTATCGGCAGCAAAAGCAGCCGACGTGAGGAAGGCGAGGCAGAGAAGGGAGCGCATAAGAACGAGATAGTCAGTCTTTGCGGACCGAGTCTTGCAGGGCAATGAAGATTTTTTTGGGGGAGGGGCGGGCTTTAGCCGGACATGCGCTCTTGCCAGTACTCGGGCTCCCGGCTCGCATGGGCAATGGCAACGATGTGAATGCTGAAGCTTGCCTCATCATGCCAATAAACGACGTGGTAGGGAAAGTGCTCGACTCGCACTTTGCGGGCATCTTTGCGAAATTTTCGATATCTCACGGGGTCAGTGCCCGCGGGTGCAATGGCGGCTTCGACCTGTTTCAGGAAGCGCTCGCCCAGATCTTTGCCACCGCGTTTGGCTAGATACAGGGCGGAGCAGTTAAGCTCGCACCTTGCCTCTTCATCCCAGGTGATTTCAGTCATGCCCGGACTGCTGTTCAGAGCTGAGCCAGCAGGCTGCGGGCCTCACTCATGACCTGCGCGTGTGGAATGCGGTGGCTGGTGCCGCTGCGTGCCGCTTCGATGCGGCGGTCGATTTCAGTGCACCACGCCGGACTCAGTTCGGTGCCCTCAGTGGCGTCCACGCTCTCGATGAGACGCGCCGCCATGCGGGAGCGGTCTTGCACTGGCAGCAGCAGCGCGCTTTCCAGAACGGTGTCAAAGGTTGCAGCCATGGAAGGAGTGTAATGGAAAACGAATCTGCGGTCAAGGGCTCACCAGCTTGCCACTGAAGGTCCAAACCTCAAACCACCCGGTCATTGACCGCCCGCCGAATGCTTCTATCCTGCGCGTCCCCAATTATTCCATGAGCAACGCCACCGCCATCACCCCTACACGCGCCCAAGACTTTCCCGAATGGTACCAGCAGGTCGTTCGTGCCGCCGACATGGCGGAGAACTCCGAGGTGCGCGGCTGCATGGTGATCAAGCCGTGGGGCTACGGACTGTGGGAAAACATCCAGCGCCAGCTCGATTTGAAATTCAAGGAAACCGGCCATGTGAACGCCTATTTCCCGCTGCTCATCCCCTTGAGCTATCTTGAAAAAGAAGCGCAGCACGCCGAGGGCTTTGCCACCGAGTGCGCCGTGGTCACGCATCACCGCCTCGAAGCGCAGAAGCAGCCGGACGGCACCACGAAGATGATTCCCACCGGCGAACTGGCCGAGCCCTTCGTGATTCGTCCGACTTCGGAAACGATCATCGGCGCCGCTTTCGCCCGCTGGGTGGAAAGCTACCGCGACCTGCCGCTGCTCATCAACCAATGGTGCAACGTCATGCGCTGGGAGATGCGCCCGCGCCTCTTCCTGCGCACCGCCGAGTTCCTCTGGCAGGAAGGCCACACCGCCCATGAAACGGCGGAGGAGGCCATCGCGGAAACCCGCACCATGCACAAGGTGTACGAAGACTTCATGCGCGACCACCTTGCCATCCCCGTCATCCCTGGCGAGAAAACCGAGCGCGAGCGTTTCCCCGGTGCCGTGCAGACATTCACCGTGGAAGCCATGGTGCAGGACAAGAAGGCCATCCAGGCCGGTACGTCACATTATCTCGGTCAAAACTTCGCCAAGGCCGCGAACATCCAGTTCCTTGGCCGCGACAACACGCGCCAGCTAGCCCACACCACGAGCTGGGGCGTGAGCACGCGTATGATCGGCACGGTCATCATGGCCCATGGCGATGACGACGGCGTCATTATCCCACCACGCGTGGCACCGAATCAGATCGTCATCCTGCCCGTCACGCCGAAGGCGGACACGCGCGATGAAGTCATCGCCGCCTGCGAAGCCCTGGCCCAGACCCTGCGCGCCCAGACCTTCGCCGGTGAGCCGCTGCGCGTGCATGTGGACAAGCGCGATCTGCAAGGCGGCGCGAAGAACTGGGAGTGGATCAAGAAAGGCGTGCCGATGCGCCTCGAGATGGGACCTCGTGACATCACGAACCGCAGCGTGGCCGTTTGCCGCCGCGATCAGGGACCGAAGGCCAAGGAGTTCGTGCCGAAGGAAGAGTTCCTCCAGTCCGTGAAGGATCGTCTGCAGGAGATTCAGGATGCGCTGCTCGCCCGTGCCACCGCCCTGCGCGATGCCAACATGAAAAAGTTCGAAACGCTGGAGGAGTTCAAAGCATTCTTTGCGGAAGACTCCGAAGGCGGCTTTGCCCTCATGCACTGGGCCGGCAGCAGCGACGATGAAGACACCCTCAGCAAAGATCTGAAGGTGACCATCCGCTGCGTCCCACACGGCGACCAGTTTGCCGAAGAAGGCAAATGCTTCCTCACCGGCAAGCCAAGCTCACGCCGCGTGGTGTTTGCGCGCAGTTATTGAGGTGGCAATCAGATGCTGATCAAGCTTAACACTGCGCTGTAAGCGCGGCTGTAGATACCATGTGGGCGGAGTCACCGAAGCGGATCGGTGATAAGAAGGAAGTGTTGAGCAACCTGAACACACCACCCACATGGCCAAGCAAACTACCCAAAGCCCCAAAACAAACAAGAGCAGCAA
>JAFLEI010000043.1 GCA_017301975.1 Verrucomicrobiota bacterium | reverse complement strand
GGCTCTTGTTTGTCGCGATGCTCTTGGTAGTTTGCTTGGCCATGTGGGTGGTGTGTTCAGGGTTCTTTCAACACTCCCTTCTTATCACCGATCCGCTTCGGTGACTCCGCCCACATGGTATCTACCTGCGCTGGGCGTGCGGGCGCCCAGCGCAGGGTAGGGAGGGCTGTCCCCAGCCCTCCGCGAGAGCGGGAAGAATGAACGAGCGATGACCGACGGCAGCGGAGTCCAGCGTCGTCTGAGATGAGGGATCAGGATGATCCCTCATCAACGCGTCCCCCCCGCCTACTTCCTCTCCTCGCCCTTGGGCCCCTTCAGCACGCTCACCAGCACCGCCGTATCCGGTGCCTTGCCGGAGTAAAACGACAGGTAATGCGTGCCGCCGATCACCGTCGCGTTCACGTTGCCCGCATCATACGCGATCTGGCTCCCTGCGGCGACCGCTTCGGAGACAGGCCACAGCAGCGGATGCTCAAACACATGCTTGGGCTCCACGACGCGCCGCCGCAGCAGGCCGGCGCGGCCGCGCTGGTAGTAGTAGAGGCTCAGCAGTCCCGTCTTGGCATCCAGGATCAGGCTCGGGGTGGAGGCGGCCACATCGGTGATGTTGGTCTGCTTGCGCGTCCAGGTCTTGCCGTAGTCGGTGGAGGTGATCTGAAACTGCGAGCGCACCGTGCCGGGGCCACCCATCTCGGTGCGTGCAATGCAGAGGATCTTGCCATCGCCCAGGTACACGGCGGCGGGTTCGGTGGGCCACTGGTCTTTGGGCAGATCGGATTCCGCGGGCGTCTGCGTCCAGGTCTTGCCATCGTCCTTGCTCGTCACCATGCCCCAGGAATTGGTGGCTTCAGTCCCGTAGTTTCCGGCGAACCACAGCGACATGAGGCCGACGTTTGGGACGGACAAAACATCCGTGATCTGCACCGGGCGCACGGCCAGCTCCGGCGTGGTCACCAGCGTGAACTTCACGCCATCCGTCGTGCGGTACAGATCCTGGTGCCAATCTTTCCCGACCCGGCGCACCCAGAGCAGCATCGCCCCGGTGGAGTCCAGTCCTTTGCCCACGGGCACATCGCAATAGCCGGGAGAGTTCGCCACCACCGTTTCAGCCGTCCACGTCTTGCCGCCGTCCGTGGAGGTGCGCGCGTAGGTGGCGCGCGCGTCTTCACCAATCGTGTGCCCCGAGCCCCGGGTGTACACGCAGACCAGCTTGTTGCCGAGCGCCTGTAGCATCGGCCAGGAATTGTAGCCCTGTGCTTCCTGCACCACGTGGGGCTCCGGGAGGGCGCTCAGCGGCGTCACCTTGACCACCGCCAGTCCGGTCGGGCTGGTGAAGGTGTCGGCGGGGTCCGCAGGCTCGCGCTGAATGCGCACCGTCAGAGGCGCATCGGGCACGACTTGGTAGTACGACTCCAAAACAATGGTGCGCGAGTGCAGCGGCGCGGCAGGCAGCGCCGTGCGGATGGGATCTCCCTGCAGATGCCGCTCCGTGAAGGGTGCGCCCTCCACCATCTGGGAAAGGTGCACGCGGTAAACATCCTCCAAGGCCGGGCTCGTTTCCGCATCCGTGGAGGTCACCGTGATTTCCACCCGCACGCCGCCGCAATCACGCGGCAGCCCGGTCACCACCCCGCTCACCGACTGCCCATCCGTGCCGCCGGACAAAGACCACACCGGGATGTGCGTGGAGCCGCTGGACATCATCACCAGCGAAGGCTTCCCCGTGGCGATCGACATCTGGTTCGCACTCAGGAAAAGCGGGGCAAACTCCGCCGCGAAGCCGGTGGCGGTGGAGGCAAGCAGGGCCAGAAAAGAGAGGCGCAGGGGCAGGGGATGTTTTCGCATGCGTCAGGCTTGCGCAGTCAGCGCCGAGGTCAAGAAGCCATGCACCCATGGCGCTTCATTCAGCCCTCATTTCGCGGCCTCCGCAAAGTCCACCCGCCTCCGCCAAAAAAAAGCGCCCAAGGAGCGCGGACTTCAGTCCGCAGCACGCCGCCTTCACCCAGCGGGAGTCCCTCCACATGGCGCACGGCAGGCACGCGGACTCCGGGACGAACGAGAGAAGGCGCTATGCAGTGCTGCGTCGTCACGTGCGGGTGCGGAGTGCTGCGGACTGAAGTCCACGCTCCGAGGACGCGGTTGAAACTTGAAACCTCCCGCCCGAAACGCCGCTTCCGCTTTACACCCGCCCATCTCTGACCATCATTCCCGCCCCTTTTTCCGACCTATCGCCATGACTCCGACCACCAAGCTCGATCCCAAATTCCTCGCCCTTCTTGCTGACACCGCGCAGAAACTTCAGGCGCTCGAAATCCAGCCCCGCGTGCTCGAAGACGCCGCCCCGGCGCTGACCGCCACCGCAGCGGAGCTCAGCCAGCAGATGATCGACTTCACCACCGTGCTCACCGCCGCCATGGAGACGAAGGTCGCCGCCGACATCGCGGAACGCGAAGCCGCCAAGGCGCAGGCGCTGGCCGAGAAGGAAGCCGCACGCCTGGCCGCCATCGCCGAGAAGGAAGCCGCTCGCATCGCCAAGGAAGAAGCCGCCGCTGCCGCCAAGGCGCAAGCTGCGCTGGAGCTGGAGGCCATGCGCGCCGCCGCCGCCGCCATCAAGGCCAAGGAACTCGCCGAAAAAGAGGAGGCCAAGGCCCGTGCGCTGGCCGAGAAGGAGGAGGCACGTCTGGCCAAGGAACGCGAAGCCGCCGAGAAAGCCGTCGCCAAGGAGCGCGCCATCGCCGAGAAACTGGCCGCCATGGTCGCCGCAGCGGAAGCCAAGGCCCAGGCCGACGCTGAAAAAGCCGCCGCCAAGGAGGCCGAGCGTCTCGCCAAAGAACAGGCCGCCATCGAGAAAGCCGAAGCCAAGGCCCGCGAACTGGCCGAGAAGGAGGCCGCGAAAGAAACCGCCCGGATTGCCAAGGAGCAGGCCGAAGCCGAAAAAGCCGCCGCCAAGGAGGCCGCACGTCTGGCCAAAGAGCAGGAAGCCGCCGAGAAGGCTGCTGCCAAAGAGAAGGCCGAGGCCGAGAAACTGGCCGCCATGCTCGCCGCTGCAGAGGCCCGGGAAGCCGCCCGCCTCGCCAAGGAACAGGCCGACGCTGAAAAAGCCGCCGCCAAGGAAGCCGCACGTCTGGCCAAGGAACAGGCCGAAGCCGAGAAAGCCGCTGCTAAAGCCCGTGAGCTCGCCGAAAAAGAAGCCGCCAAGGAAGCTGCACGCCTAGCCAAGGAGCAGGCCGAAGCCGAGAAAGCCGCCATCAAAGCCCAGGCCGAGGCCGAAAAAGAAGCCCTCCGCGCCGCCGCCGCCGAGCTGAAAGCCAAGCAGTTCGCCGAGAAGGAAGCCATCCGCCTCGAAAAAGAACAACGCGCCGCCGAAGCCGCCGCCGCCAAAGCCGCCCAGGAAGCCGAGCGCGCCAAGTTCAATCAAGCCGACGAAGAAGCCAAAGCCCGCCGCGCCGAAGCCCGCGCCAAAACCCTCGCCGAGTACGAAGCCAAACAGAAGGCCAGACAGGCCGCCGCCCTCGCCCAGCTCGCTGCCGATAAAGCAGCGCTGCAGGCCGAGAAGCAGAAGGCTGCGGGGGTGTGATGAATTTCAGGCAAGGTGCATCGCCCTTGAAGCTTCACGAGGAGGCTTGAAGGGCGGGCGGGCATGCGGAGCTTCTTGCTTTGGAGTGCGGCTGCGTAGCTGCCGCTTTCGAGCGTCTCCTGGCCTGCGTGAGCTGATCAGCCTGCGAAAAGCTGTAGCTTCGTTCGTTCCTCACTTCGCGACCGCAGTCCAAAGGGTGGGCTTTGCGGAACTGAGTTTTGAATAAGGAATGGAATGTCGCGTGACAGTTCCAAGGACTATGCGGAGATTTCCGCATGTCACGCCGCAAAGAATCCATCCCCTACATGCTGGTTTATAGCATTCCATGGTGGGTGAGCACCACCCTCGCGGGTGTGGTTTATGTCCTGATGCGCTGGGTGGCGCCGGATGTGCGGCCCGACGAGCCCATGCTGGCGAACCTCATGAAAGCCATGCCAGGCTCTGCCTGGATTGGCGCGACAGCACTGCTGGCTTTTGCCGGGTTGAATCTTCTGGTGCGATTTCTGAAGCGGAAGCAGCAACGTTGATTTTGAAACGCAGATCTAAGTCTAAGCTAAGCTGGTCAGTTTAGAAGATTGCAGCGTTTGGCCGAGCGCGGCTGAATTGTCGTTCATAGGAGCGTTCGGCGACTCATTCAACACCCCTGAAATTCTCATGAACCGACTCGGCTTACTCTGCATGATCGTGTATGTGGCTGCTCTCGCGTCATCTGAGGGAGAAGAGACGAACCAGGGGAAGCCGACCAGATACTTTCAGGCCAATCATGGATGCAACGGCGGCCTCGAAGAGATGGTGGACCTCAGCCAGATTGAGGGATTCGAAGAAGTGCGTACGATTAGTGATGTGGCGAAGTTTGCTGCCAAGGTGCCGGGTGCAGTGGGGTTCATGGCTCATCCGGATTTCGAAAAGGGTGACCGATTTGCGAGTGCGGTGGTGTGGTACAGTCATCGATCTCGAACATCGGAATCCTGGACCCTCCATTTGTTTGATGAGGCAGAGGCGAAGAAGGGACCGGGGGAAGCCGCAACGCCAGCTGCGCTGCTGGCCGCTGAACTTCGGGTCACGGCTAAGCTTCCAACCGCCCAAGCGCTCATCGATAAAGGGGGGGCTCTGGGGGTGAATGTCTCACCTGCCGATGGTGACTACAATGAACAAATGCTCATGGCTCTGGCCGTCATGCGCTTGGGCGGCTTTTTTGCGCACTCCGGCCAGTTCGGAAAGGGGCATTGTTTTGGCTGCCGATCCGTCGTGCGCGGGGGAATCCCAGAAAAGTGCGGCCTGGGCGTCAGGAAGGTGCCGCATTGGACTTGCTGCGGTGCTGAGGCCGGGACTCTTCGCTGCCGCTACTGGGAACTCATCAAGGCCCAGAACGATGTGGGGCCTCGAATGGAAATGCAGCGCTGAACAGGGACGGTAAAGGCCGGGTGATGGTTCCAATCCCCGCCCCAGACTGTCATTGCCAATACTCGGCGAATCCGTTTCACTCGGGCGCATGCTGAGCTTCCGTTTTTGTTTTTATGCGATTCACACGATGCCGTGGGTGCTGGTGGGGTGCTGGTTGTTGAACCTGCTGACGGATCGGGGGCAGCCCTGTGGGTACACGTCGCCGGCGGAAGGTGTGTTCATCGGACTGTTGGTGGTGTGTGGGCTGGTGGGACTGGTGCTGGGGGTGAAGATGTTGCGGCGGCAGCTGGTGCTGCTGTGCCCGTTTTGCTCGCGGCCGGGGCCGGGGTATCTGGAGCGCTCGGAAGGGCTGACGATGGAGTGTCCGAAGTGCGGGGAAATTCGTGGCGGTGGGCGGCTGGGGTGGAAGATCGTGCGGGACAAGGAGGAGGCCTGCGGGCCGAAGCCGAAGGTGCCGGTGTGGAAGTTTCAGTTTCGGTCGCCGTGGTTCTGGGGGCTGTTTGGCGTGTCGGTGGTGTCGGCGGCGTGCGGGGTGGTGATCCATGAGTTCAGCTTTTTCACGGTGTTTCCGCCGCTGTGGTGCTTCCTGATGGCGAGTCATTTGATCCAGACGCTGAGGACGGGGTGTCTCGATGACAATGAGGGACCGACGTTTCGGAGTCGGCAGCCGGTGAAGTACTGGGCGCGCACCTTCGTGTGGCTGTGTGGGTATGCGTTTGCGGTGTACATGCCGGTGGGCTTTGCTCGGCAGGAGCGCGGCAAGATCGAGGAGAAGGCGAAGACGGAGGTGCGGGCTGGGGGAAAGAGGTGAGGACGGCATTGGGCGTGAGGTAGGGCGGTTTGTCCCAAACCGCCGTCGTGCGCAGGCGGGTGGGCTTCGTTGTTGCCGCAGAGCGTGCGACACCCTCAGGGCTTCTCGCGGAGCGCTGAGGACAGCGCTCCCTACCTGCTGCGTCGTGCATGTGATTCCACGCTTTTCCAATCTAAACGCACCCGCATTTGCCATCGCACATGCCTGCGCCTATGGCAGACGCCCCCATGAAGAAAACGATCTGGTTCATCCGTCACGCCGAAAGCCTCAGCAACGCGGGGTTTCCCACGGACACGCCGCATGAGATCGGGCTGAGCGAGAAGGGGCTGCGGCAGGCGGAGGCGCTGGGGACGCAGTGGCAGACGGTGCCGGATCTCGTGGTGGTGTCGCGCTATTCGCGCACGGGTTTCACGGCGGCTCCGCTGCTCCGCAAATATCCGCAGTTGCCGGTGATCACGCTGCCGCTGCATGAGCTGACGTTTCTCGCACCAGGCCGCTATGTGGGGACGACGGAGACGCTGCGGCGTGAGCCTGCGCGGCAGTACTGGGAGCGGAGTGATCCGGATTTCTGCGATGGCGAGGGGGCGGAGACGTTCCGGCATTTCTGCGCGCGCGTGGATGCGGCTGTGAAGGAGCTGCGCGGGCGTGCGGAGCAGCGCGTCGCGGTGGTGTGCCATGCGTATGTGATCAAGGCGATCCTGTGGAGGCAAATGCATCCGGAGGCGGCATTTACGGCGGAGTACATGCGTGGGTTCTTTGATTTTCACCTGAACTGCGTGGTACCGAATGTGATGGTGTATCCGTTTGAGTGTGCGGAGGGGGAGGTGCTACGGATGCTGACGCCGTTTCAGATTGAGGTGGCGGGGTGAGGTCTGAGAGGGGCGCGGACTTCAGTCCTCTCGGCTTCCTGAGTGGAAAAGCACCACCTCGCGCGGGCGGCCTGCTGCGGACTAAAGTCCGCGCTCCGCAGCGACAGGAGCTGAATGTGTCACATGGACGCAAGCGAGCGCCCTTCATCTGCGTACACTCCGCATGTCTGATTTCTCCGCACTCTCGCGCCGCGAACTTCTCTCCCGCATGGGGGGCGGGCTGGGCGCGCTCGGGCTGGCTTCCACGCTGCATGGGGCGCCGCGCACGAACTTTGTGCCGAAGGCGAAGCGGGTGATCCAGCTCTTCATGAACGGCGGGCCGTTTGGGCCGGACTTCTTTGATCCGAAGCCGGGGCTGACGAAGTATGCGGGGCAGAAGCCGCAAGGCGCAGACCTGCGCACGGAACGACCCACGGGCGGGCTGCTGGCCTCTCCGTATGCGTTTTCAAAGCATGGGCAGAGCGGGCTGGAGATCAGCGAGCTGCTGCCGAATCTGGCGCAGCATGCGGATGAGCTGTGCGTGCTGCGCTCCTGCCACACGGACAATCCGAATCACGGCCCGGCGCTGCTGCTGATGAACAACGGCACGATGACGGAGCGTGTGCCGAGCATGGGCTCATGGCTGAGCTACGGCCTGGGCAATGAGAATGCAAACCTGCCTTCCTTCGTGGTGCTGTGCCCGGGCAAGCCGGTACGGTTTTCAGTGCTGTGGACCAGCGCGTTTCTGCCGGCGCAGCATCAGGGGGTGTACATCAATCACTCCAACCTGGAGCCGCAAAAGATGATCCCGTGGCTGACGAATGAGAAGCTAGCCAAGGCGGATCAGCGCAGGCAGATTGATCTGATGCAGTCGCTGAATGCGGAGCATCTGGCGGCGCGCGGCGGTGCGGATGTTGCGCTGAACGGGCGCATCCAGGCGATGGAGACGGCGTATCGAATGCAGTCTGCGGCGACCGATGCGTTTGATGTGAATCTGGAGCCCGAGCGTGTGCGCGAAATGTATGGCAAGAGCCATTTCTCCAACGGCTGCCTCATGGCGCGAAGATTGGTGGAGCGTGGCGTGCGCTACGTGCAGCTTTATTATGGCAACGGTCAGCCCTGGGACACTCACTCGAAGCACGATGAAACAACGCGAAGGCTCGCGGCAGACATTGATCGGCCCATCGCCGCGCTGATCGGTGACCTCAAACAACGTGGCATGCTGGAGGACACGCTGATCATCTGGGGCGGAGAATTTGGCCGCACTCCCGTGAGTGAGAACGGCAACGGGCGGGATCACAATCCGCATGGCTTTTCCATGTTCTTTGCCGGTGGCGGTGTGCGCGGCGGCACGGCCTACGGGGAAAGCGATGAGTTTGGATTCAAAGCGGCGGTGGACAAGATGCATGTGCACGATGTGCACGCGACGATCCTGCATCTCCTAGGCATGGACCACGAGCGGCTGACCTATCGGTACGCGGGACGGGATTACCGCCTGACGGATGTGCACGGCCGCGTGCCGCAGGCGATCGTCGGGTGATTGGATTGCTGATCGTAGGTTGGGCGTGTTTGGCGCGCAGAGATCTCTCATGCACACTGGACTCCTTTCGCCAAACCGCCCGACTGCGAGGACGTTCCTACGCCAGGGTGCTTGCCGTTCGCTCATGGACGGGCGGGCTTACGCCACACCCATCCTACGAAGCCTGCGGTGCTTCTTTGAAACCGTCTGCTTTACGCCCGGCTCTTGTCCGTCTTGAAGCGGCTCCAGAAGGAGGGCTTGTTAGGGACGGCGCGGCGGATTTCCACCACGGGTTTCTTGGTGGTCGCGGGTGGAGGCGGAGGGGACTTGGCTTTATCCGTGCCTTTTTCCGGCTGTGCTGGCGAGGGTGTGGCCGGAGGCGCATCAGCAGGGCCGTAGAGTTCGCGGGTTTTTTGGTGCAGCATTTCGGCCTCGGCGGCGCGCTGCATGGAGTCACGGATGCTGGAGGGCACGGCGCTTTCAGTGAGCGGTGGCAGCAGCGGATTGGGGCCTGCGGCCCAAGTGCCGAGGGTGGGCATCATGGAGGCGATCTGGCTCTGGTTGTTCACCTTGTGCAGGCCGATGACGCGCAGCGAAGTGCCAAAGAGATAGAAGATGGTGCTCTCGTCGAGACCTTCGACCATGCTGCCGCCGCGCTGCAGAATCGGGCTGCCGCGCAGGATGATTTCATCCTCGGTAATGAAGGCTTCCTGGCAGAGCGCTTTGGCTGGCTCATTGAAATCCATTTCGATGAAGACCTTGCCGCGGGCGCGGGCCTTGAGCGGCTTGCCATCGGCCGAGTACTTGAAGACCTGAATGGAGTCCGCGGCGATCTTGAGATAAGGCGGGAATTCAAGCTGCTGCGTGGAGATGCTCTTGGCCTCCACGAAACTCATGCTGAGCAGGAAGCTCAGATCCGTGGGAGACTTCACCAGCGAGATGTCTTTCGCGCCGGCCTGGGTCTTGTCAGAAGTCGCTGCGGTTTTCAGGCTGGACGAGCAGCCTTCGCATAGCAAGGCTGCTGTGAGCAGCGCTGCGGCGGAGCGCGGGTGGAACTGAGGTGGAAGTTTCATCTGCAGGGCTTAGATACACCCAAAGGGGATTTTGCTCATCTTGAAATTATTATAATCCACGCTTACCTAGGAGGGGCTGGCTGCCTGATGCGTTCGTAGGTGGCAAAGCTGATCTCCCAAGCATGAGTGGCATCGGCTGGGAAGGTTTCCAAAGTGGTTTGCAGCCATTCGTCGGGCTTCACTGCGGGAAAGGGGACGCCATGGCCGAGGGTGGAGTCCACATGGGTCAAAATCAGCCGGTCTGCCAACGGCATGGAGGCGGCGTAGGCCTCGCCACCACCGCAGACAAACAACTCCCGCGCACCGCCCGCTGCGGCGACTTGCAGGGCCTCTTCCACGCTGGCCACGACCTCGCCCACGGCGGGAACATAAACGGGGCTGCGCGTCAGCACCAAGGGGCGGCGGTCTTCAAACCAGCCGATCATTTCCTCAAAGGTGCGGCGGCCCAGCAGCAGCCACTGGCCGGAGGTGATGCGGCGAAAGAAGGCTTTGTCCCGGGGAATGTTCCAAGGCACGCCTTGGCCGGTGGAGATGAAGCCATCCGCCGAAACTGCGGCGACGAGGGTCAGCAGCGGGCGCACACTAATAGATGGCGGATTCACCTTCGCGCAGCAGGCGCACGCGGGATTCCAACTGCCGCGCGAGGGCTGCTTTGACCAGACGCTCGGCAGGCTCACGGAGGGGTTCGCCGCCGAGGGGGAAGGTGTCGTGATGCATGGGGATCATGGAGTGGGCGCCCATCATTTGAAAAGCATCCAAGGCCTCCTCCGGGTTCATGTGCACCTGGCGTCCGCTGGGGGCATCGTAGGCGCCGATGGGCATGAGCGCGAGGTCGATGCTGGCGCGTTTGCCGATCTCCTGAAAGCCGTCAAACATGGCGCTGTCGCCGCAGTGGAAGAGGCAGCGCTCGGGTGATTTGATGAGGTAGCCACCAAACTGTCGGTGCGTGTCATGAATATTCCGCGCGCCCCAATGCTTCGCCGGGGTAAGAGTGATGCGCAGGTCCCGGAAGGTGGCGCTCTGCCAGATCTTCAATTCCACGATGCGTCCGAAGCCGCAGTTTTTCACCACTTTGCCGACCCCTTGAGGAACGATGATCGGCTGGGCGACGGCGAGCTTGCGCAGGCTGGGCAGGTGCAGGTGGTCGTAGTGCGCGTGCGTGATGAGGACGAGATCGATGTGGGGGAGGTCATGCGCCCAGACGCTGGGGTGGCGGACGCGCTTCACCGGGCCGTGCCAGAGCGCCCAGTTGGGATCGATGGCGATGTTGATCCCGCCGATCTGGCAGAAGAAACCGGCATGCCCGAGCCAGGTCACGCCAATCTCTGCGGCGGTGGCTACGGGAAGGAGCCCGAAATCCTCGCCGGGCTGACGGGGGGCCAGCAGGGTGGGGATGAGCACCTCATTGAGGAACTGGAAATTGCGCTTGCGCCAGCCTTCGGTGGGGAGGAGGCCGATGCGGTTTCCCTCAGTCTGTGCTTTATTGAGAAGGCCACGCTTTTTCTGCGGACTGGAGGACCCAGCCCCGCCAGATGAGGAAGCGGGATCGAAAAGCATGGTCGGCTTGCTTGAATCTGTTGATAATAAATCATCCAGGCTTCCGACTTCAAGAATTAAGTGCGCGATGTTGTGGCGGCGTGGACGACAATGGATGTCAGACCCCCACCTCGCAGGACCCGCGCCAGCTCAGCTTTTTTTAACGGTGCCCAAAGCGGTCACCCATTTGCCTTTGGTCACCACTTTCTGAAGCACAAAGCCCGCGCGCTTGCCTGCGGCAAGGCAGTCCTTGGCCTGAGACTTGAGAATGCCGGAGAGCGTCAAGATGCCACCGGGGGCGACGGAGCGAACCATCTGCGGAAAGGCCGACTCCAAAATGTCGAAGAAGATGTTGGCGGCGACGATGTCCCAGGTCTGCTTCGGCTCCCATTTGAGCACATCCACGCGGGTGAAGCGCACCTTCGGGGTGTTGTTGCGCACCGCATTTTCCTGCGAGATTTTCACGGCGGCGGGATCGAAGTCGCAGCCCCAGACGCGGGAGGCGCCCAGTTTATCCGCAGCGATGGCGAGGATGCCGCTGCCGCAGCCGAGATCTGCCATGCTCCATTTTTGACCGGCGGCCTGGCGCTCTTCAGCCGCATCAACGAGAAGACGCAGAACGGTGGCGGTGGTGGCGTGGTGGCCGGTGCCAAAGGCCATGTCGGCCGGCACGGCGATGATTTCGCGGTTGGGAAATTTGGTCCGGGCCTGCTTGAGTTCGGCCTGCGTCTTGGCGGTGCAGATCACAAATTTATCCCGCACCTTCACCGGCGGCGGGGTCTGTGAGGAATGGGCGGCCCAGTTCTGGGTCTTCAAATGACGCACTTCACCCCCGTACTGCTTTTGCACTTTTTTGGCCGGGGCCTGCGACTCGCAGTAAAACTCCAGGCGGACCATTTTGCGGCCGGGAAAACTGGTGGTGACGAGAGTGCCGTCAGGGTTGCCAGCGAAACGTTCTTCCCAGGTGTCAGCCGAACGTGAAGCTGTGAGTTTGGTCCAGACAAACATGAATGTACAATCGTGAGGAGGGAGGTTGCCGGGGCACCAATCGAAGCCTTAAAAGGCCAAGGTTGCTTGGTGCCATCAATCTTTCTGAGATTGATGGAGCGGGTGACGCGATTCGAACGCGCGACATCTTCCTTGGCAAGGAAGTGCTCTACCACTGAGCTACACCCGCAAATTTTTCGGTTCGTTTTCGGTTCGATCCGGAAAGTTTGAGGGCGAGATTCTGGCGCATGAAAAAGATCCTGCAAGTGCAAAGTGCATGTGTTGAGAATGTTTTTTTTCAAGCCATGCTGCTGATGTGAATCTTCCCACGCATACTTGGATCAATGGCCGCATCGTCAGCACTTCTGAAGCCCGCATCTCTCCCTTCGATCATGGCTTTCTGGTAGGTGATGGTGTGTTCGAGACACTCGTGGCACGCAACGGCAAACCCTTCACGCCCACACGGCACTGGCGGCGTCTGGTGGCTTCGTGTCAGGCGATGAACATCACGCCTCCCGAGTATGAGACCTATGTGAATGCGATGCTGACGACGATGCAGGCGAATGGACTCGCAGATGCTCGCATCCGCGTCACGCTCACCAGCGGCGATGGCCCGCTGGGATCGGATCGTGGAGATGCTCCCGCAACCATGACCGTCGCCGCCACCGCACTCAAGCCCTGGCCTCCGACCGATACGGTGATGACCGTGCCGTGGACGCGCAACGAGCGCAGCGCGCTCGCAGGCATCAAATCCACTTCGTATGGCGACAACGTTCGCGCCCTGGCGCTGGCCCATGGGGAAGGGGCGGGAGAGGCGATCTTTGCCAACACCCGTGATGAACTCTGCGAAGGCACCGGCACGAACATCTTCATCGTCAGCGCAGGCATGGTGAAAACACCGCCGCTGAGCTCCGGCTGCCTGGCAGGTGTGACCCGTGCGCTGGTGCTGGAAGCCTGTGCCGCAGCAGGCATTGTCGTGGAGGAAGTCACGCTGCCCATTGAAGCCCTGCATACCTGTGAGGAAGCCTTTCTCACCTCAAGCACGCGTGATGTGCATCCGCTGGCGCGCGTTGATCAGCGTGCGATGCCCGGCGTGGCCGGTGCAGTTACTCAACGCGTGGCGCAGGCATTTCGGGATTTCGTGGCGGGGCGGGATGATCCGTGATGCGCTAACACAAGGCAGCCTCTTTCAATGCTGAGAAACAAGGTAGTCCTGACCCGCGCCAGCCGGAGAGGATGAAAAGATGATCTCGGTCGATTGTTCGGCCGATTGATTCGAGCGGATCACGTCCCATGCTTTCTTCAGCCATTGCAGCGCTGCGGCTTCATCGTCAGTGCAGCCGAGAACATGAGATTTATGATCGCCAAACCGCAGGGCCACCACCCAGCCTCCTTCTGGATTGGCGCTAAGTGTGAAGCCGTGGCAAAAATCGGAGGTGATCATGGCACCATTGAATCGATCTTTCCCGGCTCCCTCCTGAAGCAGGAGATTTCCGGTTTTTCGATCCAGGCTTACACTGGCCGTGGCGTCCGTCAGGTCGATGAACATGCCATAGTCCTTCTCGCGAAAGCTTTGGATCGTCTTGCTCATGATTTGGAACGCTGGTTCTGACGCTGGCGCAGTACTTCGGCCATCAACTTAATACGTCCTTGCCGCACCTTTGGCAAGACTTCTCCCAATGCCTCATTGACTCTGCTTGCCGCCCAGGTCACGCAATTGTGCGCCCCCGGATGGTCATCTGGATTGAAGCTGTAAAGGCCTTGCGGGCCTGGTCTGCAGATGCTTTGGAGCACCTCTTGCTGCGGGCGGCCAGCAGGCCAGCTTTCTTCCAGCAGGTCGCCTTCGTTTTGTTCTGTTTTGTCACGCATGCCAATGTCTTCGATCACATGACCGGGAACTGTGTGTGAAAACAGATAATCCCTCCATCGGCCCGGTTCTTGAAACTCTGATGGCAGATCCTCCACCCGAAAAACGAAGCCGCGAAAAGCCGACTCATCCTCGGCATGCCATGACAAAGCCATGTGCCCGGGCTCATGCTCGGCTGGATTGGATGGGGAGAGATGAATTTTGACGATCACGACTTCTTGTCATAAACCTCCCCCAGCTTGCGCAGGAGGGCTTCGAGCTTGGAATAGTAGTCGTCTTCCTTGAGCTTCGTGCGCTGCTCTTTCAAAGTCTTCAGTTCACGATCCAAGGAATCCCGTGTGCTGCGCTGCGCGTCGGTAAGCTGCTGCTCTTCTTCGCTCAGGACAAGGACCATCTGTGCGGCACGCTCGCCATCGACGGCCATGCCGGCGGGGACGGGCGCGTCTGAGCCGAAGACTTCACTGCGCGTGCCGATGCCGTCGCCGTTGTCTTCGAGCAGGGCGTGCTCGGTGGCGAGGCGACCGTCATTCTCATAGAAGGTCGCGGCAGCTTTGCTGGCGTGGCGGAAGGCCTCCAGCAGGGACACCTGCTTGTCTTGATCGAGATCCGCCTCAGGCAGCCCGCCGATGGCATCGGCGAAGTATTCGCCGAAGCGGGCGTAGAAGACTTCGTCCGGGCTCTTGGTGGAGGTGATGATGATGCGGTTTTTGCCAGAGAGCGGTTTCAAAAAGCCGCCGCTGGAGGAGGCGGTGTGAATCACGGCGACTTCTTGCTTGAGGGGTTTGAGCCAGCCGGCGAGTTGTTTGGCATCAAAGTCCGGGCCTTCGGCGCTAAACATGGCTTCGCGTCCGTCAAAGGTGCCGTGGCCGATGAGCACGAGCCAGAGGGAGTGAGTGGGATCGGAGGCGGTTAGGCGTCGTTCGAGTTCTTCGGTGGTCTTTTCTCCGCGAATGACTGCGGGGGTGATGCCGGCCTTGGTGCAGGCGTTGGTCCAGGCATCCAGCTGCGTTTTGAATTTCTTGCCGTACTCTTCGGTGCCGGGAGCGCCGAGGACGATGAGAACCTCCAGCTCACGCGGGGCGGCGTGGAGGAGGGAGGTGAGCAGGAGCAGCAGTAAAGTAGTTATGAGCTTTAGCTCGTTCTGGAAGCGGCGCTGGGGAAGGCGTGGGCTTTTTGTCAAAACACGCCGGAACGAGCTGAAGCTCTCGACTACTTTCTTTCTCATGCCATACCTCCTTTTCTGCGCAAAAACCATTCGGTGCCGATGAGGACCAGCAGGGCCAGGAAGATCCAGGGCGTATGCCACAATGGTGTCGAAAGCGTGACCTCGACGGGTACGCGGATGTTCTTCAGCAGCTCCGGCACCTTGGCGATCTCATCGAGCGCGAGCATCTGGCCGTTCGTCTCAGTCGCGATGCGCTGCAGGAAGGCGCGGTCAGGTGCGAGGCGGCTGAATTCTTCGGCCTGCGGGCCGTAGGTCCAGCCGGTGGTCTTGAGGCCGAGCTGTGTGTGTTTTTCCATGTCCTCCACCGTGGCCGTGGCGCGGTAGTTGCCGGAGGCGGAGGAGAAGAACTCGGTTTCAAACAGGCCCGCTTCCTTGAGGCTGGGCTCGGCGAAGAGCTGGGATTTTTTGCCGTCGGGCTGAGTCACTTCGATCTTCACCAGCGCATCGCCGTGGGCTTTGAAGGAACGGTCACGCACACGAACGGAGAGCTTCACGCGCTCGCGGTCGGCGGGATCGGTCTCGGTGGAAAAGGAGATGCTGTCGGCCACATCCACCACGAGCCAGCGCATGAGCTGCCGCCACGCACGCTCCATGTCCTTGCGCGAGTCCGCGTCGTTCATGCCCCAGCGCCAGAGGTCGGCGACCAGCACGCTGCCCACGCGGCCTTCGCCGAAACGCTGAGAAACGATGGCGGGCACCGTGGTCTGCGCGGCGTCGGAGACGGTGGCCAGAATGCTGGCGCCGGGCTTGATGGCAAAGGTCTGATTGATGGAATAGAAGGACGGCATGGCGCTCAGGCGCTTTTCTTCTTCCTCACGATCCGTGCGCAGGCGCATCCAGGACTCCAGCCAGCCTTCACGGGTGAAGTTGAGGCGCGCATCCAGCATGGGGCCCGTGGTGGTCGTGCGGTCCAGATACACCGGCAGCATGCTGCCGATGGGGGTGTGATCATAGCCGCCCGCCTGATAGCACTCCTGCCCGCCGAGCATGAGCAGGGCGCCGCCTCGCTCGCTGACAAAGCGCTGGATCAGGTGCATCTGCTCCTGCGTGAAGAAGCCGGCTTCGAGATCGTCGATGATGATGGCGCGATACTCGCTGAACAAATCTTCGGCGGCCTTGGGGAAGCCGTCGCTGAGCTCCTTCGCATCGCGGGTGCCCAGGCGGATGAGCACGGGCTGGTCATAGCGCTGGGCCTCCTCGCCTTCCTTCGCGCCAAAGCCGCGAAACAAGGGGTTCGCGCTCTCACCGGCATGGCCGCGCCATTCAAACTTGGGCTCGCGTTTGGCGATGCGGACGAGGCTGGGCATCTGGATGTCGTCATCCGCGGCGATGGCGCGGCGCAGGAATTTGTACTCCCAGTTGGGCCTGCCGGCGATGTAGAGCACGCGGTAGGGGCCGCTGCCGCGATCCGCCTCTAATAAGCGTGTGTTGTTTGCGAGGGTGGCTTCGCTGACGCCTTCGGCCTTGAGTTCGAGCTTGTGAAAGGAGACGCCCGGTTTGGCCACCGGAATGCGCAGGCGCACGGTCTGAGGCAAGTTGCCATTGAAGGTGACTTTTTCCGTCACGATGGCTTTTCCCTGTTCATCAAGCGCGGAAAGCGTGGCTTGTTTGCCATTCAGCCCTTGCGCAGAGACACGGGAGGTGAGGGTGATGGGCGCATCTTCAAAAGGACTCGTCGCCACCGTGGCATCGAGGATGGCCAGATCGGGGGAGGGGGCATTCTTGCCGGCCAGCACGGTGAAAATGGGCGCGCCTTTTGCTTCCGCCTTCCATGTGGAGGCATCGGTGGCGTTGCCATCACTGATTAAGACCACGGCGGCGAGATTGGAGCCGCCGCTGCGCAGGGTCATGAGTGTGCGGCAGAGATCGGAGCGTGAGCCGTCAAACTTCAAGGCGCGGAAGTTCGGCACGCTCTGCGTCTGTGCGCCCACGGTCATGAGGCGCAGGCGGAAGTCTTCACTCAGGGCCTTGATCCACGCGGCGTCTTCCGTGCCGGAGTTCAGCGCGGCGGAGACCTGGGCGGCGCGGGTGGCCTCGCCCGGCTTTTCCGCCGTTTCCAGAGAGGCGCTGGTGTCCACCAGCACGATGATTTCGTTTTCGCCCTTCTTCGGCTGCTGCTGGGTCCAGAGGGGATCGAGCAGGCAGAGCGCCAGCAGCGCGAGGGCAGCCAGCTTGCAGAACATCGCCGCGAGTTTGCGCCAGCCGCGCAGCGGAGAGTGGCGGTAGCCCAGCCAGAGAAGGCCGATGACAAGAAGAACCACCAGGGCGGCGAGCCAGGTGATGTCCGTATTTTGCCAGAGGATGCGGGGCATGAGGTGCCAGTTAAACGTGAAGCGCGGCGAAAAGCTACATTTCAACTGCTGGCAATTATTTTCGTTGCCAGAAAATTGAATAGGGAAGCGCTTGTCGGATCACTCATTCTCGATTTCATCTGCGCCGTTCTCACCGCACATCGCCATGCCTCTTTACGACCCCTATGCGTTTCAGCTCGCTGGTTTCAGCGAGGGAGATGTCGATGAAATCCTCGCCGATCTCGACTACCTGCACCGCAATTCGCGCTGGACGCACCGTCGTGACCAGATCGAGCGGATGATCGTGGAATCACCGGTGATTTTGCTCGATTTCCTGCGCAGCGTGAAGCCGGAAGTGGTGAAAAGTGCCATGATTCCGCGCCGGGTGAAGGAGCTGGTCTTTCGCACGACCCCGGCGAGACAGGCTGTTTGAGTCCTTGCGCGTTGGCTGACATCCGCCACATTCGGCCTCCCCCCGACCCGGCCATTGTGCGCCGGGCGGCGTATTCTCATTTCCCATGTTCAACTGGATCATCAAAAAAATCATCGGCACCAAGAACCAGCGCACTGTGCGCAAGCTTCAACCTACGGTGGCCGAGATCAACCGCATCGAAGCCCAGCTTCAAAACGAGCCGGAGGAAGCGCTGCAGCAACGCACCCAGAAATGGCAGGCCCAGTTCCGCGCCTTTCACACGCCGCCTTTCCTCGGCGGGGTGAGCCTGCGCATCGCGAACGAAGCTGAGGTGGACGCCTGCCTGGAGGCTGTGGAGAAATATTTCACCGCACTGAAGCCGCATTTCCCGGCGCTGGAAAATGATTATCTCGCCAGCGCAGCCTGGAACGGCGCCGCCCTGGATGACAAGAAGGCACGCATCGACCGCGCGCGTGAAGCCTGGAACGCCATCCAGCCGGACTTCGCCGCAATCGAATCGAAGATGCTCAATGACATTCTTCCGGAAGCTTATGCCGTAGTGAAAAACGCCGCCCGCCGCATGTGCGGACGCGAGATCATGGTCTGCGACCAGCCGCTGGGCTGGAACATGGTGCACTTTGATGTGCAGCTTGTCGGTGGTGTCGCGCTGCATCGCGGGATGATCGCTGAAATG
The DNA here is from genome assembly GCA_017301975.1 of Verrucomicrobiota bacterium. Taxonomy (GTDB): domain Bacteria; phylum Verrucomicrobiota; class Verrucomicrobiia; order Verrucomicrobiales; family Verrucomicrobiaceae; genus Prosthecobacter. The sequence goes on along the minus strand of JAFLEI010000043.1, from coordinate 31,273 downwards.
GCGACCGGGGAAGGGAAGACGCTGGTGGGAACGCTGCCAGTGTATTTGAACGCCCTCACCGGCCGTGGCGTGCACGTCATCACGGTGAATGATTACCTCGCACGTCGTGACAGCGAGTGGATGGGCAGCCTTTATAAGTACCTCGGCCTCACGGTCGGCTGCATTCAGAACGACCAGCCAAGCCACCTGCGCCGCGACCAATATCAGGCGGACATCACCTATGGAACGAACAGCGAGTTCGGTTTCGACTACCTGCGCGACAACGGCATGGCCTCCAGCAAGGAGCAGCAGGTGCAGCGCGGCCACTACTTCGCCATCGTGGATGAAGTGGACTCCGTGCTCATTGATGAAGCACGCACGCCTTTGATCATCAGCGGCCCTGTCATGGCTGCGGAGAGCAATCACCAGTATGAGCGTTACAAGCCCCTGGTGGATCAGCTCGTGCGCCGCCAGAACACGCTTTGCAATCGCCTCATCACGGAGGCCAAGGAAGCCGCCGCAGCCGGTGAGCTGGAGCAGGCCGGGCTCAAACTCTTCCAGGTGCAGATGGGCCAGCCGAAGAACCGTGCGCTGACCCGCTGCATGGAGGACCCCGAACTCCGCCGTGCGATGGAGAAGGCCGAGCTCTCGCTCTACGCCGACACGCAAAAGGTCGAGTTCTTCAAGCTCAAGGAAGAGCTGTACTACTTCATCGAGGAGAAATCCCACGATGCCGATCTCACCGAGATGGGGCGCAATTTCCTCAGCCCTGATGAGCCGGACGCCTTCGTGCTGCCGGACATCGCCACGGTGTACTCGGAGATCGACGGCGACATGACGCTCTCCGAAGAAGCCCGCACCCGCAAGAAAACGGAGATGCAGGACCGTCTTTCCCACCAGGGTCAGCGCATTCACCAGATCAGCCAGCTTCTGCGTGCCTTCTGCCTCTATGAGAAGGACGTCGAGTACGTGGTCGAGGAGAACAAGGTCGTCATCGTCGATGCGCAGACAGGTCGTAAGATGGCCGGACGCCGCTGGAGCGATGGCCTGCACCAGGCCGTGGAGGCGAAGGAAGGCGTGCAGATCGACGCCGAGACGCAGACGCTCGCCACCATCACCATTCAGAACTACTTCCGCCTCTACCAAAAGCTGGGCGGCATGACTGGCACGGCGGAAACCGATGCCGCTGAGTTCCACGACATCTACAATCTCGATGTGCTCACCATCCCGACGAATCGTCCGGTGAAGCGCAAGGATCACAACGACAGCATCTACAAGACACGCCGCGAGAAATTCGCCGCCGTGATCGAGCTGATCCAGGAGCTCAACGCCAAGGGCCAGCCGATCCTCGTCGGCACCGCCAGCGTCGAAGCCTCGGAAATGGTCTCGCGCATGCTCAAGCTGAAGAAGATCACGCACAACGTGCTCAATGCGAAGTATCACCGCCAGGAGGCTGAAATCGTCGCCCGTGCCGGTCATCGCGGCGCAGTGACCATCTCCACCAACATGGCGGGTCGTGGTACGGACATCAAGCTGGGTGAAGGCGTCTCCGAACTCGGCGGCCTCTTCGTGCTGGCCACCGAGCGCCATGAAAGCCGCCGCGTGGACCGTCAGTTGCGCGGACGTTCCGCCCGTCAGGGTGACCCCGGCGAGAGCAAATTCTTCCTCAGCTTTGAAGACGACCTCATGCGCAACTTCGGCGCCGCAGAGCGCATGACGAAGATGATGGAGCGCTTTGGCATGAAGGAAGGGGAGGAACTTCAGCACCCCTGGCTCAACCGCAGCGTGGAAACCGCGCAGAAGCGCGTGGAACAGCGCAACTACGTCTGGCGCAAGCGCGTCCTCGAATACGATGACGTGATGAACCAGCAGCGCGAAGTCGTCTATGAATGGCGCAACGACGTGCTCAACAGCAACGACACCCGCATCCTCATCAACGAGGCCGTGGAAAAGGGCGTCACCGAACGCCTCGGCGCCTTTGTGCCGAAGGATATCAAGGGGGACGACGTGGCCGATTATGAAGGTCTGCTCGCGTGGGTGAACATGACCTTCCCGATTGGCCTGCGGACGCTGGATGATGACTTCAAGAAGCTCGATTTTGAAGCCAAGTCCGCCTACCTGAAGGACAAGATTCTCGGTGCCTACGAGGTGAAGGTGGGCAACGCCAATCCGACCGCATTGCAGGAGATCGAAAAGATGATCCTCCTCAACGCCATCGACCGCCTGTGGCAGGAGCACCTGTACGCGCTGGATGCGCTGAAGGAAGGCGTCGGCCTGCGCACCTACGGCCAGAAAGATCCGCTCATCGAGTTCAAGCAGGAAGCCTTCACGATCTTCGCGGAACTGATGAACAACATCAACGGCGAAGTCCTCGGCAATCTCTTCCGCAGCACGCAGCAACTGGCCGCGTTTGAGCAGTTCCTGGCCCAGATGGCTCTTCAGGGCGGTGAAAACGAAGCCCCGCAGCGTCGTGAAGAAGAGGAAGAGGAGAAGCCGGAGGCCGCACCCAATCCGGGCCGCGACGGCCCGCGTCTCATTCTTCCCAGCAGCGCCGCGAAACCCAAGCCAAAAACTGCCGCGAACATTGGTCGTAACGACCCATGTCCTTGTGGCAGCGGCAAGAAGTACAAGCAGTGCTGCGGCCGCATGGCCTAAAGCTATCATGGCGCAGGGTGCACGGGCTTTCGGGTCCGCCGCACTCGGTGCCTGTGAATAGCTCAGCAGCAGCGGATAGCGCCTGACACTGGCAGGCTTGCCGGCGGGCATGTCCGTCTGCGGTTTGGCTGGCGTTTGCGCGCGGCGTTGTTCATGATGGTGAAGCCAGCTTGACCTCTCTCCGACCCTCGCCTTGTTTCGCGCCCCCTATGAGCAGCGAGCAGCGCAAAGCCTTTCCATTCTCTGAGTTTGAACCCAAGTGGCAGGATGTGTGGGAGGCCAGGAAGGCCTTCCGCACGCCGAACCCCGGCGATGCCGACTTCGATGCCTCGAAGCCGAAGTACTTCGTGCTCGACATGTTCCCGTATCCCAGCGGCGCGGGCCTGCACGTGGGGCACCCGGAAGGCTACACCGCCACGGACATCATCGGCCGCTTCAAGAAGATGTCCGGCTTCAATGTGCTGCACCCCATGGGCTGGGATGCCTTCGGACTGCCTGCGGAACAATATGCCATCAAGACCGGCCAGCATCCGCGTGCGACGACGGAGAAAAACATCGAAGGCTTTCGCGGTCAGCTGAAGCGTCTCGGCTTTGCCTATGACTGGGACCGTGAGGTGAACACGACGGATCCGGGTTACTTCAAATGGACGCAGTGGATCTTCCTGAAGCTGTACAATTCATACGTGAATGAAGCTGGCAAGGCACGCCCCATCAGCGAACTGGAAGGACAGGGGCTTTCCCGTGAGGAGATCGACTCACGCCGCCTCGCCTACGTTTCCTCCGCACCGGTGAACTGGTGCCCGGAACTCGGCACGGTGCTGGCCAACGAAGAAGTCGTGGACGGCAAAAGCGAAGTCGGCGGCTTCCCCGTGGAGCGCCGCCCGATGCGCCAGTGGATGCTGCGCATCACCGCCTATGCCCAGCGTTTGATCGATGAACTCGACGGTCTCGACTGGCCGGAGAGCATCAAGCTGCATCAACGCAACTGGATTGGCCGCAGCGAAGGCGCTGAGGTGAGGTTCAAGGTTGCCGGAAGCGAAGAGACGATCACCGTATTCACCACACGCCCTGACACGCTGTTTGGAGCCACTTACATGGTGCTCGCGCCTGAGCACCGTCTGGTCGATGTGATTGTCAGCGAAGAGCAGATCACCGCCGTCGAGGAGTATCGTGAAAAGGCAGGTCGCAAGAGCGACCTGGAGCGCACCGAGCTGGCCAAGGAAAAGAGCGGCGTCTTCACCGGCGCGTATGCCATCAATCCCGTCAATGGCGAGCAGATCCCCATCTGGATCGCCGATTACGTGCTCATGGGCTACGGCACCGGCGCCATCATGGCCGTGCCTGCGCATGACGAGCGTGACTTTGAATTTGCGCAGAAGTTCGAACTGCCCGTCAAGCAGGTGGTGCAGCCGCCCGAAGGCAAGGATTGGCAGGGCTTCACCGACAATGGCATCGCCGTGAACTCCGGCTTCCTCGACGGACTCGCCACCCCTGAGGCCAAAAAGAAGATCGCCGCCTGGCTGGAGGAAAAGGGGCTGGGCAAAGGCACCATCAACTTCAAGCTGCGCGACTGGCTCTTCAGCCGTCAGCGCTACTGGGGTGAGCCTTTCCCTATTGTGTGGGAAGACGGCAATCACCGCAGCATTCCCGAAAGCGAGCTGCCGCTTCAGCCGCCGACGTTGGAAGACTTCAAGCCCACGGGCACGCCCGAGCCTCCTCTTTCCAAAGCCACGGACTGGGTCCAGTACTCCGCGACTGCGAAGCGCGAACTCAACACCATGCCGCAGTGGGCGGGCTCCTGCTGGTACTACCTGCGGTATTGCGACGCGCGGAACAGCGAGCGCTTTGTCGGTGTGGACGCCGAGAAATATTGGATGGCCGGCGGCAAACCCGGCGGCGTGGATCTCTACGTCGGCGGCACCGAGCACGCCGTCCTGCACCTGCTGTATGCTCGTTTCTGGCACAAGGTGCTGTTTGATCTCGGCTACGTCAGCACGCCGGAGCCCTTCCAGCGTCTGGTGAATCAGGGACTCATCCTTGGCGAAGACGGTCAGAAGATGTCCAAATCACGTGGCAACGTGGTGAACCCCGATGACGTCGTGAAAGAATACGGCGCTGATTCGCTACGCCTGTATGAGATGTTCATGGGCCCGCTGGAGCAGGTGAAACCGTGGAGCATGAAGGGCGTCGAGGGCGTGTATCGCTTCCTCGCCCGCGTGTGGCGTCTGGTCATGGAAGTCGATGACGAAGGCGTGTGGAGCCTCTCCGCTGCGCTGCAAGACGTGCCTGCGAACAAGCAGGTCACCAAGGCGTTGCATGAGACCATCAAGAAATGCGGCGAGGACATTGAGAAGCTCAGCTTCAACACGGCCATCAGCCAGATGATGATCTGCACCAAGACCTTCACGGCGGAAGAGGTGATGCCCGTCTCTGCCATCGTGACCTTCCTCAAGGTGCTCAGCCCCTTTGCCCCGCACCTCGCGGAAGATCTGAACGCACGCATCGCCAGCAAGTTCCCTGGACTGGCCGTGGAGGGCCTGCTCAGTGACGCTTCCTGGCCGAAGTACGATCCCGCCGCCCTCATCGAGGACGAGGTGGAGATCGTCTTCCAGGTCAATGGCAAGCTGCGCGACAAAACCCGAGTGCCGCTTCAGGCCACCAAGGAGGAGATCGAAAAGATCGCCCTGGCCAGCGCCCGCGTGCAGGAGTTCATGGAAGGCAAGCCCCCAAAGAAGATCATCGTCGTCCCCGGCAAGCTGGTGAACATCGTGGTTTGAGCCACGCTGTTCAGCGGCCCGCTTACTTCTTCAGCTTCGGCTCGCCGACGCCCAGTTCCTTGAGCTCTGTGCGTACGGCGTCCATGTCCTCCGGCGAGACGAAGAGCATGGCATAGGCGCCATTCTCGCGGACGATGAAAGCTGGCTGGCGGCCGATCTTGATCTCAGTATTGAGCTGGGTCTCCATCTCCTTTTCATCTATGAACGCCCGCCAGGAGTAAGGGCCTTTAAACTGAAGCTTGCTGGAATGGATGGTGCGCCACAGGTTCTGGGCGCTGTCGAACTCGAAGTAAACCAACTGCTGGCCCTTCTTCCACATTTCCTCGTTATGAGCCATGACGGCCTGCGAGCTCATCCATTTGGAAAAGAGCTTCTCACGTTCCTTGCCTTTCGATGACTCGACTTTGGACGGGTAGGACACCCGCAATTCATCTTTGGCCTGCGACGGCAGCAGGGTGAGACCAACCAGGGACAAGGCAATCCAAGCGGAACGTGCGGTCGTTTTCATGAGATGCAGTCAGGTTGGATTCTGTGCGAGAGGCTCACTTTTTCAGCCTGGGCTCTCCGATGCCCAGTTCCTTGAGCTCCTTGCGCACGTTTTCGAGGTCGCCGGGGGAGACGAAAAGCATCGTATAGCCGCCGCTGGTATTGCGCACGATGAAGGCGGGCTGGAGGCCGCCTTTGATCTCGCTGTTGAGCTTCTCCTCCATCGCCTGTTCCGTGGACATGATCCAGCGGGAGAAAGGGCCGGTGAGCTTGAGCTTGTTGACAAAAATACCGCGCGCCTGGTTGCCGCTGTATTCAAAGAAGACGATCTGCTCCCCCTTGCCCCGCTTCTCATCGACCTGGGTGCGCAGGGCCTCGGTGGTCATCCATGGGGTGAAAAGCTTCTCGCGCTCTTTTCCCTTCGAGGCTTCGACCTTCGAAGGGTAGGACATCCGCACCTCATCCTTGGCCTGGGCCGGGAGCAAAGTGATGACAACGAGAGAGAGAACCATCCAGACAGCGCGTGTAGTCGTTTTCATGACACTTGAGCCATAGGTTAAAAATCCCATGGCTGTCAAGCCACATGCGTACATGTTTTTCTAAGTGAGGAGTCCGGCGTTACTATGGCTGCGAATTTCATGTCATCTGTGAGAGTTAATTGAAGCCCTTGAAGTGGATGTTGAAGTGCGAGGCGTGGAACCAAAAGAGGCCGGCAGGAGAATTTGCGGCGAACCCGTCATGGGCCTCGATACGAGCACGGGCCTTAAAATTTAAGATTGGATGTAAAAAATCTGAATTCTTGGACTGTTCAGCTGTCTTACTCAAAGTGAATGAACTGTCCGCAGTTTTCCCACAGCTTTTTCCACCCAAGACTCAGGCTTCAGTTTTCTCCTCCACCCTTCTCCTCGATCTTCTGCCATGAAAGTTCAGTTCGGTTAAATTTCCCCTCCTGCCTTCACGAAATAAATCAATCTTGACTGGAATAACACTCGTTTCTTAGGCAGCTATAATTACCATAACATCACTGCCTGCACTCTCATTCATGCTAATCGCCATTCTTCATTTCTCCAAACCGCCCGTCATCGGTGGGGTGGAACGCGTCATCGGCGAACAGGCGGCGGCTTTGAGACAACTCGGGCATGAGGTGGAAATCCTGACACGCGGAGAATGGCACATGGCAGACTGGGACGCCGTCATCGTGCACAATGTCTTCACCATGCCCTTTGATCTCGCTTGGACGAAGAAGCTCATCGCCCTCACTCGCTCCCGGCCCGACATCCGCTGGATCAACTGGGTGCATGATGTGCGCTGGTGGGCCCAGGTGCCGGAGGCGATCCATGTGGCAGTCTCAGAGTTTCGCCGGCAGGACTATGCGCTGGTGACGCAGGAGCCGATCCATGTCATTCCAAATGGCTGCGACTCCGCCGCTGTTTTGGGCCTCACCGAGCGTGTGCGTGAGCTGAAGCTGGAACACGAAGGGTTGGTGCTGCTGCAGCCCACACGCTTCGTACGGCGGAAGAACATTGAGCTGGGTCTGCGCCTTCTGGCGGAGTTGCCTGAGGCCTTGTATCTCGTCACGGCGGCGCCTGATCCGCATCAGTCAGACGGGGCCAGGTACTTTCGTGAATTGAAGAAGCTGGCCAAAGAGCTTGGGGTGTCTAAACGTGTGCGCTTTCTCGGAGAAAAGGGGGCCTTGAATGACAATGATGTGCGCAGCCTCTACCACATGGCGGATCTGCTTTTTCTGCCCAGCACGCAGGAGGGCTACGGCCTGCCGTTGATCGAAGGCGCCCTGCATGGCGTGCCGGTTTTTTGTTCTCACATTCCCGCACATCGTGAGGTGGCGGTGGGTGCTACTTTTTTCAAGCTCACCACCTCGCCCAAAGCCCTGGCACGCAAGATCAAAGCGCATGCAGCCGTGCGGACGCGGCAGATGCAGCGGCAGATGATGGCGCGGCTGGCGTGGCCCCGAATCGTGCAGGAGATGCTAGAGCCGTTGCTTTCTGGAGGAAAGGCTCCATGAGTGAGGTAAATGACTCCCTATTCTACCCAAGCCGATATCGAATCCGTGCTGGCCGCACGACACCCCAATGTATTTGCCTTCCTCGGGGCGCATGACGCCGGGGAGGGGAGACAGGTCGTGCGAACCGTTCAGCCCTACGCCAAGGAGGTGGCGGTCATCGTCGGCAATGAACGTGTGGTGGCTGAAAAACAGCACAAGGACGGCTATTTTGAAGCCGTCACTCCCAAGGGGCTCTACCAGCTCGAAGTCACCCCCTTTGAAGGCGAGGCCACCCGCACCAGCGATCCCTATTCCTTTGGCCTGCTGCTCGGGGAGCAGGACATGTACTATTTCAGGGAAGGCACGCACCAGCGCCTGTGGGAGATCCTCGGCGCACGCCTCAAGACGGTGCACGGAGTCGCCGGCTGCCAGTTCGCCGTTTGGGCGCCCAATGCCCGGCGCGTCTCCGTCGTGGGTGACTGGAACCACTGGGATGGCCGTGTGAATGTGATGCGCAACCGCATCGAGGCCGGCATCTGGGAGATTTTCATCCCCGGCATCACGGAGCTCACTCACTACAAATTTGAGATCCTGGACATCAACGGCCACCTGTGCCTGAAGAGCGATCCGTATGCCGTCTTCGGCCAGCACGGTACACAGACCTCAAGCCTCGTGTTTGACATGGAGCGCTACAGCTGGTCTGATAACGAGTGGATGCAGGTGCGTGCCAAGTGTGATCTCTACCACTCTCCCATGAGCGCCTACGAGGTCCACCTCGGATCGTGGAAGCGCAAAGAAAGTGAGGGGAACCGCTGGATGTCCTACAAGGAACTGGCGGACGAACTCATCCCCTATGTCAAAAATCTCGGGTTCACGCACATCGAGATCATGGGCATCGCCGAGCATCCCTTTGACGGCTCTTGGGGCTATCAGGTCACCGGCTACTTCGCGCCCACCAGCCGCTTTGGGAATCCGGATGAATTCCGCGAATTCGTGGACCGCTGCCATCAGGCGGGCATCGGCGTCATTCTTGACTGGGTGCCCGGGCATTTCCCCAAGGACGCCCATGGCCTCGCCAAGTTTGACGGCACCGCCCTCTACGAGCATGCGGACCCGCGCCTCGGCGAGCATCAGGACTGGGGCACCCTCATCTTCAATTACGGCCGCCATGAGGTGAAGAACTTCCTCATCTCCAACGCCCTCTACTGGCTGGAGCAATTCCATATCGATGGACTGCGCGTGGATGCCGTGGCATCAATGCTTTACCTCGATTATTCACGCAATGCCGGAGAGTGGATTCCAAACCACTTGGGCGGGCGCGAAAACTTGGAGGCCATCGCCTTCATGCGTGAGCTGAACTCCGTGTGCTATGCCAAGCACCCCGGCAGCACCATCATTGCCGAGGAAAGCACGGCGTGGCCGGGCGTCTCCAAGCCCGTCAGCACCGGCGGCCTGGGTTTCGGCTTCAAGTGGAACATGGGCTGGATGAATGACAGCCTGCACTACATGTCCGAGGACCCCGTGCATCGGAAATACCACCATGGCGAGGCCACCTTCGCCATGATCTACGCCTTTGATGAGAACTTCATCCTCGTGCTCAGCCACGATGAAGTCGTGCATGGCAAAGGCTCCCTCATCAACAAGATGCCCGGCGACCGCTGGCAGAAGTTTGCCAACCTGCGCATGTTCTTCTCCTGGATGTGGACCCACCCCGGCAAGAAGCTTCTCTTCATGGGCGGCGAATTCGGCCAGTGGAATGAGTGGCGGCATGACAGCAGCCTCGACTGGCATCTCTTCCTTGGCGAGGAGCACAGCGGCCTGCAAAAGCTCGTCAAAGACCTCAACCATCTCTACACCACCCGTCCCGCTCTTTACGCCAAGGACCATGAACCCGGCGGCTTCCACTGGCTGGACGCCAATGATGCCGACAACAGCATCTTCGCCTACACCCGTTCCTCATCCGACGGGGACAAGGTGACCGTCCTCGTCAATGCCACCCCTGTGACCCGCAAAGACTACCGTGTCGGAGTCTCCGAAGCTGGCAGCTATCGCGAACTCCTCAACAGCGACGCCCCCAACTACGCAGGTTCCGGCGTCAGTGCGGGTGCAGGCTTTCAGGCCCAGCCGACTCCCTGGCAGGGCCAGCCCTGGAGCATCGTCGTGGATCTGCCACCGCTCGCCACGCTGGTGCTGGGGCGGTGAAGAGCGGATCTTTGCGGGGAAGCGATTGTTGCAAAGAGGTGCGAGGGTTGGCGCGTACGTGTCGTCCCATGAAACTCCTCACTCTCGCTTCCTCCCTTCTTTTCGCCGTTGCTCTCAGCGCGGCTGACGCCCCCAAGTCTGTGTACGATGTGCCGCTCAAGGACATCGATGGCAAAGACACCTCCTTGAAGGCCTATCAGGGCAAGGTGCTGCTGATCGTCAATGTTGCCTCCAAGTGCGGCAACACACCGCAGTACAAGCAGCTCGAAGCGTTGAACCAGGAGTTCAAGAAGGATGGCCTGGAAGTGCTCGGTTTCCCCTGCAATGACTTCGGCGGGCAGGAGCCCGGCACCAACGAGCAGATCAAGGAGTTTTGCTCCCTGAAGTACAAAGTGACCTTTCCGATGTTCGACAAGGTCGTGGTGAAGGGGCCCAACAAAGACCCGCTCTATCAGGTGCTCAGCGGCCCGACTTCGCCATACCCAGGCGACGTGAAGTGGAATTTTGGCAAGTTCCTCGTCGGCAAGGACGGCAAGATCCTCAAGCGCTTCGAGCCCAAGGTGCAGCCAGACTCCCCGGAAGTCACCACCGCGATCAAGGAAGCGCTGGCAGCGAAGTAAGGCACGGAACCGCTCAGAAATTTCCATTCATCCAGGCGGCGATGGCTCAATGAGTTGTCGCCGCTTTTGTTTTGTATGTGCTGACTCCCGCGCGGGGGCATACCACGAACCATGAGAACATAGCCTTCTCATCCGGGAGCCATTAAAACAGGTCTGTTTGACGGACGAAGCGGAGACTTGGGCTCAAACAAATTCCTGTCTCGCGTTCAAGCCGTGGGTGGGCCGTGGTTGGTGTTGACCGCATTCCATGCTCCACCGGCCCATTCGCCACACCGCCCGGCTGCTAGAACGCTCGTACGCCGGGGGTGCTTGCCGTACGCTCGCAGACGGGCGGGCTTCGCCACGACCGTCCTACGCCGCCATGCGTCCGTCTCCTTCACGAAGGGTGGTTTGCTCGCGGGACTCGTTTCCAACTGCGCGTGGTCTCTCAGTAATACCGCAGGCCGAAAGCTGCCACGGAGGGGCACCGCGAATCGTCACTCGAAGCTATGCCGAGGTGGTCTTTGCTGTGACCGGGGGCAGGGGAGGCGTGCCGCCATTGTTGGCAGGTGCCGGGGTGCCGGGGGGATTCGGGCCCCGGCGAGGATTGATCTCGATGCGGATGCTGCCGCCCGCGCCGTCCATCAGGCGCAGCTTGTCGCGCAGTTCCTCTGGCACAGCCTGGCGTTCGGCGTCGGTGTTGACGGGCCATGACTTCTCCTGGCCGTTGTGCGGACGGGCGATGAAGGTCTTTTTGCCGTTTTCGCTCTTGAGGGTGTACTCGCCCGAGTCGTCACGACGGGTGACATTGGCGGCAGTGCGGGACTGGGAATGATTGAAATGCTCCAAGTTGGTTCCGGGCGGGATGGAGATGCCGGTCTGTGTTTGGCGTCCTGAGCGGGGGCGGTTTCCGTCATGGGATTCATGCCCGGGCAGGTGGAGTCTGGGCAAGGGTGGCATGGGGCCGAGGCTGCCGCCTTTGGACCACTGTTGAATGCGCTCCTGATACTCGCGCAGGTCCTGCTGGAGGTCGCGCAGGCGTTCAAACTGCTCATGGATGCCCTTGTCCTGATTCTGAAAGCCATGGTGCTGCCCTTCACCCTGAAAGGCATGGCCGTGGAAGCCGGGCATGCCTCCTGGCTGCGCCCACCCGCTGTGCAGATGGTGCATGGGGTGCTCCGGATGCGCTTCCACCAGATGCTCTCCCAGCGTGACCGACACCTGGGTTTCCTTGCCGCCCGTGATGACCGTTAGCTGCACCGCATCTCCCTTCTTTTTCGCTCGTACCAGTGCCATGAGCTGCTCCATGTTCACGAGCTGCTGATCACCGAACTTCACCAGCACATCGTACACTTTCAATCCGGCCGCCTTGGCGGGGGAGTCCGGCATCACTTCTCCGATGAGAAGGCCAAAGCCCTCGGCCAGCGAAAATTGCGCGCGCAGTTCCGGCGGCACTTCTCGCGTGAGGACACCGATGTAGGCCACCGGTTTCTGCTCCCTCTTGGGAGCGGGCTGAGGCTGAGGGTGCGATGGCCGACGGCTGGGCGGAGTGGGCGAGGTTTGAGCGTCGGGTTTCACCTCCTGCTTGGCGGAGTCTGGGGCCGTAGAGCCCGCATTTCCTGCGGAGGGTTTGGGGGGCTCAGGCTTTGGCTCCACCTGCTGGGCGCACAACGGTGCGGTACCGAGGCAGGCGATGAGAAGGGTGGAGTGGAGTTTCATGGTTGGGGGATGGGGGCTGGCAGGGCTGAGCCCTGATTCACTCGGACTTGTAGGAAACGGGCATCAGAAGCTGCCTCTGGCTGGGGATGTCCATGGTCAGCTGTGAGCCGTAGCGGGGGTCAACCCAGGTGCCGAGCTCGCGGGAGACCACGAGGGCGCGCTTTTCGGCAAGCTGGGTGCGGCCACGGTGGATGCCGTTGTCCTGGTTGTCATCCCACTCACGCAGGGTGGTGGCGGCCCGTGAGACGGGCTTGCTGACGGAAGTGGAGGTGGAGGCGAAGCCCTCGGCGCGCTGCTGCTGCGGCAGGTAGCTCATCACGGCGATGGCTGCGGCGGCCCCCATGGCGGCCCAGCCTGCCGACATGAGCCAGCGCGGCTGGTGGTGGGGTTTGCGACGGCTGGTGCTGAGCCAGCTCATGTCCAGTTTCAGCTCTTCATCGACCCGCTGCGCCAGTGCGGGGGAGGGGGCTGCCGGCGCGAGACCGCGCAGCAGGTTTTCGAGTTGGGTGTCGTTCAGGTCGTTGTTCATGACATTGCCTCTCTGGGAGAAGTGAAGGGTAGGATGTTGATGGCGGGAGATGAGGATTCGCCGAGGAGATCGCCACGCAGGTGAGCGAGCTTTTTGTGCAGGGCCTGCAGGGCGTAGCGGTAACGACCGGCGATGGTGTTGATCGAGCCGCCAGTCAGGGCGGCGATCTCATTGAAGGTGAGATCCCCCCAGAGCTTGAGCGTCACGACTTCACGCTGGTCTTCGGGCAGGGCTTGCAGCGCCTTTTCGACGATGGCGGCGGTTTCTTTCTGTTCGGGGCGGGGGTCAAAGACGGGCGCGTTTTCACCTGCCACGGCGATTTCAGACTTCGCCTCCCGGTTTAACCGGCGGTTGTCGGAGCGGCGCTGATCCAGCGCAATGGTGCGCACGGCCGCGTAAAGCAGGGGAATATGGGCGGCATCCCCCTCTGGAAAACGCCGCCACCAGCGCACAAACGCCTGCTGCACCACGTCTTCTGCGTCGGCCTTGGCGGCGACGAGTTGACGCGCGTACATCACCAACTGCGGGGCGAGTTGGTTGTAGGTTTGTTTCCAGTCAAAGGGGGCTTCCATGCGTGAGGGCAGGGGTGTACAACCAGCTTAACGCCGCAGGGTCCGGCATTTGTGTGGCAAAGGTGAGAAAATTGGCCCTGAGCGAGGCATCAGGCCTTTTCAGGTGCCTGAGCCGCCACAGGCAGCCCGGGCGGGCTCTTGCCCCAGATCATGCCGTAGGCGATGAACACACCGCCGACGATGAACATGAAGGTGGAGAAAAACTGCCCCTTGGTCAGGCCCATGATCATGGACGAGCCGCTGTCCGGCTGGCGCACAAACTCCAGCGAGATGCGGGCGATGGCGTAGAGGATGAAGAAAAGTCCGGTGATGATGCCCTGGCGCAGGCGGGGAAAGCGCAGGCGGAGGAAGATCAGGATGGCGCTGAGCAGCAGGCCTTCGCCGAGGGCCTCATAAAGCTGGGAAGGATGCCGTGGGTGCAGGACCTCCTCCAGCGGAGGAAGCCGGTCGCTGTGTTTCTTAAAGTAAGCGATGATGTCCGGGCTGTGCTGCAGGCCGTTCTGCCAGACCTCTTCCCGCAAGGCCTCGCTGCCGCCCTGCTTGACGAAATCCTCATGCAGCAGTTCCGTGGGAAACTTCATCGCCCAAGGCACGGTGGTCACATGGCCAAAGAGCTCGCCATTGATGAAGTTGGCGATGCGGCCGAGAAAGATGCCCAGCGGCGCCCCGCAGACAATGGAGTCGCCGATGCCGGCCCAGGAGATCTTGTGCTTCCACGCATACCAGCCGCAAAAAAGCGTGGTGCCCGCGATGCCGCCATGGCTGGCCATGCCGCCCTGATTCAGCAGGAAGAAGGTCCAGGGCGCATGGATGAACTCGTCAAAGTTGTACAGCAGCATGTAGCCCAGCCGTCCGCCCAGAACGAGACCGAACAGCGACACCAGCGTGATGAAGTCCGCCACCGCCTCCGGCTTGATCTCCGATAGCCCCCGCTTCGCCAGGAAGTACATCACCCGGTAGGTGAGGTAGAAGCCCAGCACGTAAGCGAGGCCATACCAGTGAATGGCGATCTTGTCCGTAAACTTGATCACATACGGGCTGAGGTCGTGCATGTAGTAGGCGAAAATCATGGGCGTTAGGCATGGACGGGAGCGGCGTCCGCACAAGGGGCAAAATGCAGCACGCAGTTGCTGGAGGCCAGATTCCTACACGCTCAGGCCGCCGCCGCCGGGGCTGTGCAGGCTGGGTTGAAACCGCTGCCCGACTTTCAAGGGAGCCGGAGCCACAGACTCGATGGCTGGCTGCTGAAGGGATTGGCCCGGCTGCGGCGCGGCTCCCGTTTTACCAACCTTGCCATTCTGCATCCGACCCACATCATATTTCATCGAGGCGTTTCGGGCGCAGGAGACCTCCAAGCCGCCGCCCTCTCCGTGCCTGACCTGCATGAAAACACCCTCGCCGGGGTCCTGCTTCATGGCTCCGGTGTTCACAAACTCGACGTTCCCTTGGAAGCCGAGCGCGGCGGCCTTGCCGCTGGCGCCCAGCATGCTGGCGGGCTTCTTATTGGGGTCGTAGCCCACGACGACCTGGCTGATGGCTGCCGGCCCGCCGTGCTTTTGGATTTCGTTGACCATCAGATTCAGCACATTCACCTCGCTTTTCTCGCTGGAGAAATGGGCGCCGATCATGGTGCCGTCGTTCATCGCGCATACCACGCCCTGGCAGAGTTTCAGATCCGGAAAGCCCAGGGTGTCATTGGCCACGCCGACCATCTCCTCGTCCAAAAAGACCTGTGCCGCTCCATCTGGAGCGGTGGTGACCGTTTGGGACGCATTGAAGACGGGTTCCCCCTTTCTTTCGAGATTCAAGGAGTCGCGGGTCGATTTAGACATGGCGGTGGTAGTTTACGCTCCTAGTGCAGGAAATGGCGCACGCCGGTGAAGCACATGGCCATTTTGTGCTCGTCGGCGGCGGCGATGACCTCGGCATCCTTGACCGAGCCGCCGGGCTGGATGGCGGCCGTGGCTCCGGCTTCGGCAGCGGCGATCAGGCCGTCCGGGAAGGGGAACATGGCGTCTGAGGCGACGATGCAGCCCTTGAGGGAAAGTCCGGCTTCCTTGGCCTTCCAGATCGCGATGCGGCAGGAGTCCACGCGGCTCATCTGGCCTGCGCCGATGGCCAGCGTGCGGTCGCTGGTGGCGAAGACAATGGCGTTGGATTTCACGTGCTTCACCACGCGCCAGCCGAAGCGCATGGCTTCCAGCTCGTCGCGGGTTGGTGGGCGGATGGTTTTGACCTTGGATTCCAGATCGTCGAGGCCGAGGGCGCGGGAGTCGCTGTCCATGACCATCACACCGCCAGGGGCGGAGCGGATCACGGGCTCGGTGAGGGCTTCGGCCACGCCGGGCAGCATCTGGATGAGGCGCAGGTTCTTTTTCTTCTGCAGCAGGGCGCGGGCATCAGCATCGAAGTCCGGCGCGATGATCACATCGGTGAAGATCTCCGAGATGATGCGGGCCAGGGCCAGCGTCATGCTGCGGTTCACCACGATGACGCCGCCAAACGGGGCCTGCTTGTCGGTTTCAAAAGCTTTCTGCCAGGCCTCGCGCAGGTCCTCGTCCGCACAGCCCACGCCGCAGGGATTGGTGTGCTTGAGGATGGCCACGGTGGGACGGCGGAACTCCAGGGCGATCTCTGCCGCCGCATGGATGTCCAGCACGTTGGTGTAGCTGAGATCCTTGCCGTGCAGCTTCACGAAGTAGTCGCCGAAGTTGCCGTAGAGGGAGGTCTTCTGGTGCGGATTGTCGCCGTAGCGCAGTTCCGAGTACAGAGGCAGGCTGAGGTTGAAGGTCTTCTGCGTGGTCTGCTCCTTGTTGAGGTAGGCGGCGATGGCGGAGTCGTACGCACCGGTGCGCTGGAAGACCTTGCAGGCCAGGCGCTCTCGAGTGCCCAGGGTGGTGTCTCCGGCATTCTCCTTCATCTCCTCCAGCACGATGCTGTAATCCGCCGGATCGGTGATCACGGTCACCCAGCGGTGGTTCTTTGCGGCGCTGCGCAGCATGGACGGACCGCCGATGTCGATGTTTTCGATGGCCTCCTCCAGCGTCACGTCTTTCTTGGCGATGGTCTGCTCAAAGGGGTAGAGATTGACCACGACGAGATCGATGCAGGGGATGTCGTGCTTCTGGGCGTTCTTCTTGTCCTCCTCGTTGTCACGGCGCTGCAGCAGGCCGCCGTGGACTTTCGGGTGCAGGGTCTTTACGCGACCGTCAAACATCTCGGGAAAGCCGGTGTGGTCGGACACGTCCGTGACCTTCAGGCCTCCATCCTTCAGGTGCTTCGAGGTGCCTCCTGTGGAAAGCAGCTCCACACCCAGCGCCGCCAGTCCTTTGGCGAAGTCGAGAAGGCCGGTTTTGTCAGAAACAGAGAGCAGGGCGCGGGCGATGGGCATGTGTGGCTTGGGAGAAAGTTTGGGGCCGGGGAGTAAAGGGAGAATTCTGGGGGTGCCAAGCGCATTTCACGAGCCAATTGTGTGCCTTGACCCCTGAGGTTTTTCTTGTGGCGGTTTCGGCCTCGACCGGATGAGCCGTGCACCGCCCTTGGGCATTTGGTTTCCGGCCCAAGGCATTTGGCGGCGCAGGAGATCAGGGCGGTTTTTTTGTGAGGCCAAACATTTCCGCCTCTTCGAACAATCTAAGGAAACGACGGCATCCCCACGGCTTCACCTCATGGCTGGTCGTCCAGTCGGGCAGAGCTCACCACCACCATTGCAACCCCCAATCCAATCCTCCGATGAACACTCTTTCTTCCCCAACACCACCTCCAACAGCCTCCGCAGTCAAGAAGCGCACCTCTTGGTATGTGACTGGCGTGGCCCTCATTGTGGGTGGCGCGGCACTCATACCCACGATGTTTCTTGCCGCCATTGGCGGCGGCCTCATTCTCGTCGGCATTGCCACGATCACCGCAGCCTTCATTCAAACCCACCGAAGGCAGCATTGACCGCACACCGCTGCGGGCAGTTAAGGACGCTGTGTTTACCCGCCACCGTGCGCCACGCTTCAGAGTCCCGTCTTTGGCACAAACGGCGGGTAGAATTTTCGTGCGCCGAACTCCACGTAGCGGTTTTCGCCGCTCTTTAAATAGACGGGCAGGGGACCCTTCCCGGCAGCGGCCTCTGGCTGGTAGATGAAGTGTCGCCCGGTGGCGTCCAGTCCCTGTTTCATCATCGTCGCATCCTCCAGAGGCATGGGCTCCTCGCTGCGGCGGTACAGGCCTTTCTCGTGGCCGGCCAGACGCAGGTTGGGCTCGTAGCGGTCGTCCTGGCCCAAGGCGGCGTAGTACTTCGTATCGCCCAGCGCGGTGGGGTATTCTGTCCACTCATACTCCGCCGGGCGCAGGTGTATGCGCCAGGAGAGCAGGACCAGCGAAGACACCAGCACCGCCCAGCCGAGCAGCAGCCGGCCTGGGGTGTCGCGGATTTCATTGGCAGCCATCGGGGTCGGCCCCACTGGGAGCACGGCTAGCCCTCCTGGGCAAGCTTGCGCGTGGTGACGTACAGTACCAGCGTCACCACGATGCTCTGCAGAATCCCATACCCGGCCCATTTTAGGCAGATCATGGCGGGGATGGGCATCACGGCGTAAAAGATCGGGACGTACGATGTGGCGATGAGGCCGATGAAAAAGCCGAAGCGAGTCGCCGATCTGAAGGTGGTGGTGTTCGGCGCGCAGCGGTTGATCCAGATCACCGTCAGGCCTGCGGCGGCCATGAACTGCCCCACCATGAGCCATTTGATGAAGTGCTGCATGCTCGCCCGCGAGCGCCAAAGGCTGCCTGTGGCGGCGTAATCGGACTTCATGGCAAGCTCATGGATCAGCATGTCGGTGATCCAGATCGCGGCAAAGGTGGTCAGCAGAATGACGATGGTGCGCTTGGGATTCATGCGGGCAGGGTGGGTTGGTGGTTGGACCGTCAATTAACCGATTAACGGTCAGAGAATACCAAGCCGCCGCGGCCATGGCGATTCCCGAAATAGCAGACTGTCATCGTATCGCATTTCGGCCTCGATGCGGCCCTATCCAGCCTGGCCGCTTACGGCGTCGTCGGAGCACGGATTTCACGACCAGCACGGATCAAGCCCATGATTTCAGACTCAATCATCCGTGACAATCCGTGTGATCCGTGGTGAGAAATCCGGCCCCAATCCGCCATCAAAAATGAAGATTGGATTGTCATCCCTGCGCCCTTCGGCTTCGATGCAGCCCCTATGAGCAAAAAATGGCGCATCGCCGGCATCAATTTCGATCACTTCCACATGGGCGACCTGCTGCGCCAGACCTCCGAGCACCCAAACGCGGAGATCGTGGCCATCTGCGATGAAAAGCCCGAGCGTCTGGTCGATGCCACGCGCAATTTCTCCCTCACGCCCGCCCAGGTCTTCACCGACTACCGCGCCTGCATGGAGCAAACGAAGCCGGACATCGTCGTGCTCTGTCCCGCCGCCTCCTGCCACGGCGACTGGGTTTCCAAGATCGCCCCCTACGGCACCCACATCATCATGGAGAAACCCTTCGCCGGATCCCTGGCCGAGGCGGATGCCATGATCGCCGCCATGCAGCCGCACGGCAAGCTGCTCACCGTGAACTGGCCGCTGGTCTGGGATGCCGGGCAGCAGACCGCGCACCGGCTCATTCAGGAAGGCCTCATCGGCGAAGTCCGCGAATTCCACCACCATGGCGGCAATCGCGGCCCGCTTTATCATGGCGCCGACAAGATCGAAAAAGAGCCCAGCGCCGCTGAAAAAGCCGCGAGCTGGTTTTACAGCCAGGCGCAGGGCGGGGGATCCCTGCTCGACTACATGGGCTACGGCACCACCCTCGGCACCTGGCACCTCGGCGGCAAGGTGCCTCTGGAAGTCACCTGTACCTGGAACCAGCCCGAGGGCCTGGAGGTGGACGAGCACGCCGTGGCCGTCATCCGCTACAGCTTCGGCCTCAGCAAAAGCGAAACCCGCTGGGGCACCTTCACCGATCCCTGGACCCACCAGCCACAGCCCAAGTGCGGCTTCGTCCTCAAAGGCACCGACGGCACCCTCTCGTGCTACGACTACGAGCCCACCGTCCGCGTCCAAACCCGCGCCCGCCCGGAAGGCTACGAAGTCCCGGTCGATCCTGTCCAGTCACCGAGCCGCAACCCCATCGAAAACGTCATCCACCACCTGGAAACCGGCGCGCCCCTCATCGGCCCGCTCCGCCTCGACATCTCCCGCATCGGCCAGCAGATCGTCGACACCGCATTCCAGAGCGCCCAAGAGAAACGGACGCTGAAGCTGGTTGGGTAGGTTGGCGTTGCAACCGAATGGAACCGAAACAGCCCTTCACAGGGTTGCCAAAACCTTCCATATTAACTACCAACAATCAATGTAATACAAAGTTGTTGACGATATGAAAATCTGGCAGATGGCGGTTGAAATCCTCGGGTATCGGTGGATTACTGGCAATGCTGTCACTTCGAATCTGTCAGCACCGCCTGAGGGCCTGCGAATCCTCATGCACAGCCCGTCGGGGCTTCAAAACCTCGGCGGGCTTTTTTTGCCAAAGGCCGCCGTTTATCATGAGATCCACCCAAGAAAAAGAAATCAGTCGATGCCAAAACCTTGTGGATGGCGCTGAATTTATGGCGAAGACCTGGCAGCAATTGGTGGACAAAAATTTCGTCGTAAATCACGGGCACTTACAAGAATTTACCGACGATTATCTTGAGTTGAGTGGCGCATTGGAGGCTCTTGACGCTTACAAGACATTGCTCCGAGCGGCTTCATCTCATCCAGAATTTGTGCCCAAATTTGAAAAAGAGGCTGGTTCCATTCGTGATGTGTGCTCAACAGTATTTCAAATTGCAGAGCGTTTTAACAGTCTCGCGGCTGACCAAATAAAAAATTCTTGACGCTGTTTAGCTGTTGGCATTAAAGGTGGAGCGCCGTTCGCAGCGGCCTCGGTTTCGCAGCCGAGTTAAGATTCACCATGACAGATTCGAAACCAGCACGACGTGCGGCCAGTAGCGCCGCGTCTCGCAAGCCCGTTCTCTTTGAATGGGTGGCGATAGGTCGTAGAGAAAAGCCAGCGATGCAGCTGCTTTTACCGCTCGGGCCGTGCCTGTCGCAACCGGCGAGGGCGCATGCGTACACGCAGAAAAACGGCTGAAATTCTGCTCAACCGCGACGCTGCCCGCTCTCAACGCGGCAGACAGGTCATGCCTGTGAGCGTTGAGACGCCGTCAATTTGGCCCGAGGGCTCCACGTGGGAACAAGCGTGTGAGTGGTGGGCCACAGTCAGGAGAGACGCGGAGCAGAACCGGCTTGTTCGCAGGTCTGCCGCAATCCCCCGCCCTGCCCCCGTGAGCTTCGGGACAGGGCGTTCCTATTTCCTCCATTTCAGGCACCCGGCGAATCGTCGGGAGGCCGGGAAAACAGCGCAAGGGACAACCTGTCCCCCCTTTGCGTCTGAAAACACAAAGGGGACGCAACAAGTGAAACCGAAGAAACCTATGATTATTCTCGGAACAATCCTGAGAGCTGAAAAGCAGTCCATGACGGACAAAACCGACAAGAGCAAGACGAGCGAAATGTTCCAGCTTGTGATTTCGGACGCGACGAAACCCGTGCAATTCCGCACCACGTCACAGTTCATCCATTTCACCACGCCCGACAAAGTGCGGGCGGCGTTTGGAACGGATAACGTTGATGACCTGGCTGACGAGAAAGTCACGTTTGCCGCCTCTGAGATCGCGCCCTACAACGCGTTCCTCAAGCTCAAGGGCCAGATGGTCAAAGGTCACCAAAGCGGCGAGCAGCTGCAGAAGATGACCGCAGCCGCAGCCGAAGCGAAAGCCCAGGCCGCAGCAGCAACACCAGCGGCGCAACCGTCAACCAAGCCTGCGAAGTAAAACTCTCCAGCGGCCATGCATCCCGTAGCATTTCAAGCCTCGCTGCACCGATGGGACCTGTTTGTGACTCTCACATACAGCTCGCGTGATAAACGCGGTTGTCCCCTGAAGGTGCCCACCGAGGCCGAGAGAACGCGGATGCTGTTCGCCTTCCTGCGACAAGTAGCGAAAGGTCGAAAGACGGACCGGAACGGGCGCGCAATTGAGCGTGTCCCGTTTCGGTTTGTTCGATGGATCGCACGCGAAGAGCGCGGGGAGAGCGGAGGCCGTTACCATTGGCATATCCTTCTCGAAGGTCTGCCCCCTTCCCGAATCAACCGCACAGAATGTTTCGTCATTAAAACGATCTGGAACGACTGTGGCGGCGGGTTTTGTGACTGTCGCGCATATGATACCCGACTCCCTGGCGTGTCGTATGTTTTGAAGGGGTTAGAAGGTTGGTCACAGAGGCACGCGAACGCGTACGAAATGCGCAAGTTTGGTGCTGACCAAGAAGACCGGAGGCTGATCCTTTCGGATAGCTGCTGCCGTCAATGGGCGCAGTTACCCGGCTACGAAGGGGCATCAGGGGGCACACGTAACCGCAAAGCATGCGGCGTGCGATCAGTTGGCGGTCGGAAGGCCGCAGCAGGTCGGATAAAGGAGACACCAGAGGAGCAGGTGACGAGGGCCTATCAGAACGCCCTCAACATGCACCCCGCTGGAGTGTCCTTTGTTCGGTAGGTTCCGCCCAAGGAAGGAGCTGGAGAGCGAGGAACGAGCCTCCGGCTCCGCCCGCAGGGCGGCGACTTGAATGGGGAACCTATGCCCGGATTTCAGGAGGTGAGAGCATGATTACAGCAACACAAGCACGTGAGATTTTAGACCTGTTGGAGGAGGGGGCGATGCTCGATGCGGGCCGCCTTTGCGAGCGGCTGGGCTGCACCTTTGAAGAGGCAGAGAATTTCGACTTTCCACCCATGCCCGAGGGTGGCGACTAGCAACACAACGGGCGCACAAACCAAACAACAAACACACAAACCGCAAAACATGAAGAACCACAAACGATTCCTTCCCCTCGTCCTTCTCGCCATGGGCACTTCCGCCTCCATGGCTCAGGCGGATGATGCTGCCGTTACCGCTGCGAGCACGGCCATCTCGGGCCTTACAACACAGGCAACCGCTGCTGCGGGTGGTATCATCCTCCTCGCCGTCGTCTTCGTCGGCGTCAAGGTCGGCAAACGTCTCCTCGCCCGCTTCTGAGGTATGACTCGCGTTAGCATTCTGGACACAAGCGACGTTGTTTTGAACGGCGTCGATTCCAGCTTTGCTTTCACTGGCCCCGGCACCGTTGATTGCGTCAGCGTCACAGTGTCCGGGGTCACTTATACCGGTTCCGTGTTGGTTTCAGCTGCGACACCATTTCAGGCCATGAAATGGCACCCATATTATCAAGCAGCTTTTCCGTATGGCATGGCCTTCGCTTTCTTTGCTGCCATGCTTGTCGCCAAGTTCCGGTTATGAACAGGTTCGTCTTCTTGCTTCTTGTGGTCTTATCCTCGCCTGCCTATGCTACAACCTGGCAGACGGACGCGATAACGATAGAGTGTTCCAAGGCGACAACCTCGCCTCAGACCACTTGGAATTGGGGCTGCGCCATCATCCGAGCAAGTGACGGTTTTAATATGGCGAACATCAGCATGGTGGGTAACAACAACGCCGCTAATTATACGATGGTGATACCTGCGCAGAGTCGGTCTGATCAGTTCTATCTGTGCGTCTATGCGGCTTATAACACGAATTACAACGTTGTTAATTCCAATGGCATGAAGTGGCGCTGGGTGAGTTCCTACACTGGCGCTGGGATCTCGGCGAACGGGCCTTTCACCTCGGGCAATCCAACGGATAACGATGGAAACCCAGCAAATCCGGCCACCGGCGACAGTGTCGCGCCTAAAAATTACAGTCAGACTGTGACGCTTAATAATTCGAGCAATAGCGTTGCTGGTTTCCAATGCACGATGACAGACTCGATTGGTCGCGTTCTTGGCAATAAGAATTACTTTTTGGAGCCTAACAGTTCTAAGGTGATCTCTTTCAACTATAATGTCCCTTTTACCGTCAGTGTTTATGGTTTGACGGGAAATGAGCAATTTGACACGGATGGCAACTCGATAGGCACTGCATGGACACGCTCCAGCTCTTCGCCTACTCAGACGCTAGCGGCTGCCGGGAATCAAAATGCTCCCGTCACAACGCCGACGATGGCTGAGACATCGAGCAATAACACCTTGTCCCCATCCGCGACGGCGGCGAGTCAGCAGGCGCAGATTCTAGCGGGTTCCGACGAGATCACGGGAGCCGTCAAGGATTCGACCGCCCAAATGCGGCAACTGGGTGATAAGATGGACAACGCAAATGCGAAGCTCACCGGCATTAAGGACGGCGTCGATGGGGTGAAGACGTCGGTTGATAGCACTAGGACTTCGTTAGGTTCAAAGCTGGATGCCCTCAATAACACCGAGACAGCTAGCGGAAATACGCTTTCTGGAATCAAGAGTGCGCTGACTGCCGGCCTCGGGACAGGAACAGCCGAAACGGTTACAGAGAACAATTCAGCTACTACCTATGCCAATTCTCTTGGCACTCGTATTTCAGGGCTCCAGGGGGCTTTCACGGGCCTTGTTTCGGCTGCTGGCCTTGGCGGAGGATTGGGCACAGCCCCCCTTTCTTGGTCTGTCGGTTGGCAGGACAAAAATTATGAAATCACGCTCGAGCCATACTCTAGTTACATAGCTGATGCCCGTTCGGTTGAGTTGTGGGCAATGGGTGTGTTTTTCCTGTATGCGATTTATGGCGTGATTAGGGGGACATTTGCAGAGGAGAAGGCATGAGTGATCCAATTGACAACATCAATCCCATTAACTGGCTTTGGGACAAGATTAAGTCCTACTTTTGGGCGATACTCGTTGTCCCTCTTTTGCCGTTTCTGGGGTTGGTTCCCGCGGTCCTTGTTGTCGTTGCGCTGGTGCTCACCACCGGCACGCAGATCGATGCGATGACATCGAGTATAAATGACCTGGCTGCGCATATCCATGGCACCCCCGCTACAGTGGCTCTGTCACAGGCCAATCGCATCATACCGTTAGCGGAGGGGATGGCGATGATTGTGTCTGTCCTTGGTCTGCGTGCAGTTTCGATTTTCGTTCGCTTTATCATCTCCTGGATTCCGGGCCGCTGAGTCAAAAAAACACAATATGAATAAAAAATTAGCCTTCTTTGCGATGCTCTTAATTGCGGCTCCGGCGCAAGCTCAAGATGATTCTTCTGTATCTGCCGCAGGCAGTGCTATCACCAGCCTCGCGAACCAAGCCATTCCAGTCGCTATCGTTATGATCGGGCTATATGTAATGTTATCCGGGATAACCATTGCCAAACGGCTCCTGTCGAATTTTGAAGAAGGCGGAAGCGGCGAAACAATGAGCAATGAGGAATATGCGCAAATGCTCGTTGATGCTGGCGAAGATGAAGCAGCGGAAGAATTTATGGCGTCTAACCGGTCAGAAGACGGTTTGTCCGACCATGACTTTAATGTCGATTACAATGCGGACGAAGACGAGGACTTCGTAGATCCATCTGACCATGTGCAAGCTCTCATTGATTCCGGTGATACTGATGCAGCGCGAGAGGCGATCGAAGCCAACGGGCTCAGCAATGGAGACTTCAACTGGAATTAGGCCATGGGCTTGTACATCATTTCGGGCACCATGGGGGGCGGTAAAAGCTACCTCGCGGCACAGCTTGCTTTTGAGTGTTGGAGAGACGGCGGAATTGTTCATAGCAACATGCCGTGGAATTTTGAGGAGATTGATTCCTTGGGTTTCACGTCGCAGCACATCACCCTTCCAGAGTCTCATGAGCAGTGGGTCAGGACGGAGCTGGGGCCGGACGGAAAAGAACGGGTGGCCTCTGAGGTGTTGATTGGCGGAGCTGAGGGGCACGAAAATTTGATCATCATTGACGAAGCGGCCTTGCAGCTTTCGGCAATGGATCAAGCGGAGACGAAGAAGAAAAATCGCACGCTATTCCGTTTGGTTGTCATGTCGCGACAGCTCGGCCTTGACATGTATTTCGTGAGCCAGAGCACGACCAATCTGGACGTGTTTATACGCAATGTCGCGGAGAGCATTATTCATTGCCAAAACGTCAAGCGCATTCCTGGCATCGGTGCTGTCCTCGCCTTCTTCGTTGGCGCTTTCAGGCGCACGTGGCTTTCACCGCAGCAGCGCAAACCTTTGATGACGCGCTATGCGCGGTTCAATCCTGCAATTGGTGCCCTTTATAAGACGCATGGCGAAGGCGACAAGATGGGTGTAAAGCGCGCTGAACGGCTGCGCAAAAAAAGGGGCGGAAACTGGCAATGGAAGCACGTGCTGTATTTCGGCAGTGCGATCTCCTTGGGTTGGTATTGTTGGAAGAATTGGAAGGGCTCGCCCTTTGAAATTCCGGGGGTCAATGCTCCACCGGTAACCGGTTTAGTGCCTGCTCATGCTGCGGCGAATGTTCAAGCCCCTCCTCGGCTTCCCGATCCTCCTCCCCTTCGTCTCGTCATGAGGTCTGCAGACAACAGCTCTGCGCTGGATAGCGAAGGAACCCTGTATCAGATGAATGCAGGATCTGGCACTAGAAGGATCATCAAAGCCATAGACACCGGCTCTGTCTTGACGCTTCACTTAATCGGGGGCCGCGTGGTGAACCTTCAATATGACTGATGAATTTTACATTATTTCGGAGCTCATGGCTTCTTTTTTTGGGATGTGGACTGTGTGCCACGGCGTCCTTGTCGCAAAGCGCATCCTCGACGCTGGAAGCTCCGACTACGGAGCGTGACACCAAGCGTATTGAGATTCTGACAAGCCCTGCAGACGCAACCCTGCTCGCGGCTGCATGGTATCAAGCCACAGGGCGCAGACTGTCTTGGACTGCGCAGATTCAATCGTTGAACGTCCAAAAGGGTGTTTACACGGGTTCCGAATTTGAGGCTCTTTTTCGGGCTGCTCTTGAGGCCTCGGGCTTTGAGGTGTTTCCGGTCACTGATTCTCTCGACTACGTGAGACAGCGGCGCCACGATTACGCCGAAAGGTCTGTGCTTCAGCCAGAGGGAAGGCGGGTCGTTTCTAATGTCGAAGGTTTGAGCGATGCCGAAAAACCGGACAAGGACGGTGCGGTCATTTCGATCTCTGCGGAAATTGGGTCTGTCACTCTTGGCAAGACTCACCAGTCAGGTGTGGATTTTCTTGCTGCGCTGGATGATTTTCGAGTGAGCAATGACGGGGCTGGAACCGGCGTGACGCTGGGAACGGGGCAGAATGCCTATCAGCACGGCTTCACCGTCGGCTCATCTGCTCAGCCTTTGAGCAGGTATATCAAGCTGCTGGACCAGCACAGCGACTATAATTCGATTGCTCGGCCGAGAATGGAATGCTTGAGCGGAGAGACGGCAATGATCTCAACCGGCCAGCGCGTGGCCGTCCCTTCCCAGACTCTTAC
The DNA here is from genome assembly GCA_017301975.1 of Verrucomicrobiota bacterium. Classification (GTDB taxonomy): domain Bacteria; phylum Verrucomicrobiota; class Verrucomicrobiia; order Verrucomicrobiales; family Verrucomicrobiaceae; genus Prosthecobacter. The sequence continues at coordinate 4,337 of JAFLEI010000043.1, read as the reverse complement.
AGCCTCGTTTGGAGGGCCTTCTACGTCCGCCACCATCTCTTATCAGAATGTCGTGCTCTCGCTCGAAATTCGGCCTGTTCTGCTCGAAACAGGCCGCATAGGCTTAACCATCAAGCAGACGGACGACAGCATTTCCGGGACTCAGGTGATTTCTGGTAACTCTGTGCCCACCATAGCGAGCCAAAAATTCAGCACCCGGACAGTCGTTAATCAGGGTGAGTGCATCGCCCTGGGAGGGATTAGGATCAACAGGACGACGAAGTCGGCCACCGGTCCGCGTGGTCTGTCGAGAATTCCTGTTCTCGGTCGTCTCTTCCGCGTCGAGAAGCAAGACGTGCAAAACGCCGAGCTTCTGATTTTGATAACGGCGCGTGTGCGCTGACCGTTTGTGGGATTCCCTTACATTGACGGCGTCCTCAGCGCGTGTCAGGACTTCAGCCATGAATTACGATCTTGAAAAGTTCCACGAGCTGAAGGCCATTCGGAAAGAGCTCAATTCGCTGACGTGGATGGTTTTTGGCTCCATGTTTTTCATCATCCCGGCTTGTGTTGCTATCGTCTGGGTGGTGGGCGGGTTTGCGTATACAAGCTACAAGGCAAATGAAGAGTTGAAACTCTATCTGCACCAGCCAGCCGCCGCGAAGCGGTGAAAATTTCTCCGCCGAAAACTGGTTAAGATGTCTTAACCTATAAAGGGGACACATCAAGCCAGGCGTAAATCTGCGACGAGGCGCACTCTGATTCCTGTCAGCTCCTCGACCGGCACGCATGTCGTCTCCACGCTGCAATACTGGAGGGAGCCAAAACGCATTTTCAGTTCATCCCCTGCGGCAGAGTTCCAGTTGATTCGTCCAGGCTTTGCCGGTCCCCTGCTCTGCTTGCACAGCACCATTCTGCCTTGTGGCCAAGCCTTCATCAGGGGAACTATGATTGCTCGTCGGGTGTCTTCCTCTACTGCAGCCATAAAGGGGACATTCGTGATTGCCCGCCGTTTCCTTTGCAGGGCCTTCTTGCAGGCAGGGCCGCAAGACCTGGCGTCACTGCGGGCGGCCATGAACGACCGCCCGCAGTTCTCGCACACCTTCTGATTCTTCGTCCAATTTGCTTGCCTGCTCATAGCACCAGCACCCCCGTATCAGGTTCGACCAGCTGGCACCGGACGTATTCGGTCCCGCTCCCTTCGGGGTAGTCCTCAGAGAAGCGCAAACGGGCATTTCTGGCCGCCTCCTGCTTGTCCGCGCCGGTGACGAAGTAGTGTTGTATGAACTGCCCGACTGCTTCGGATCGGGCGACTATTTCCACGTGCCATTTCATACCACTGTCTCCTTTCCTGCTGCGGTAAGTTTGAACACGGTTTGCGCGAACGAATCACCGTCGATCCAGATCTCTACGAGGCCTAGCTCCTCGATCTGCTCGAAGTCGGGGGTGATAGTCACCGTCCACTGCCCAAGGAAAGTAGAGCAGTCATCGGGGCTGAGTGGACCGTATTTCTGCATGAGGCTTACGAGCTTCTTTTGCAGGGGGGTAAGGTCTATGGCTTTCTTGGTCGTTTGTTCTATGTGGAACATTGGTATTGAATGGTTTAGGTGGCCTACGGAACCGTTGGCAGGTGCCCCCGGCACCCTTCATAAGAGCCGGGGCGGGAGGTGCCGAATCGGAGTCAAGGAGGGGACCCGGCGCGGTTTTTTCCGGTGGGGGGGATCTACTGGGGGCCGGAAAAAGCGGTAGCAGCGCTGGGGAGGATGCCTTGACGTAGAGCGAGGCATCGACCATCGAGCGTCCCTGCCCCACCGCGTGAGCTGCGAACTCCGCGCTTGAACGCATGACGCGGCCTAGCCGCCTGGGTAATGGGGCGGAGGCGGTGGGACGTGCGACGCTCTAAGCGTCCACGGCTCCCGCGTTACACGAAGCCCCGTCGTTATGATCTTCGCGGGGAACCTGCGAGACTAGACAGGGGTGGAAATCAAGGCTGGCAAGAAATCAGGGGGAGGCGGTGGGGCTGATTTCTTGCTGGCCTTGATGCGGTGGGCGCTAGCATGCTGGAGGGCAGCGGCAGACCATAGAACACCTGCAGCCATAAAAGGGACAGAGTTAATGGCCTTCGGCCTACCCTGCATTGACAAGCGCAAAAACCGTTTAAGCTTCGATCATCAAGGGGCCAGCAGGGAGGCGAGGAAATGAGGCAGGAGGACGTATTTGCAACACAGGTGAAGCAGCTACAGGAGGCGTTTTTGGATTATCAGGAGACGACAAATCCAAACGACAAGCTGGCCCGTGCACAGGAGGTTTGCGCCTATCTTCGAGGCATGACGCAGGTGGCCGAACGCATGCGAGACGAAGCCTATAGACACGCCCCAAAGCACGCAGCAAAACGGGTGTTGCAAAAATACAAGAGTCTAGGTATGAGAGACTAGGAAAAGACTCCCACTGCCCCGATTGAATGAAAAAAAGATGAAGAAAATACAAAGAGGACATAAATCATGCCTTACTAGGTGTTTCCGCACTTGGAAGGGTGTAGAATGATAATCGCAAGTCTTACAGGTAATAGGGTAAAAAGACTTACGAAATCAATCAATGTAATGTAAAGTATATACCGTTGGATCTTGGGCTGCCATGCCTGAGGCTCCACCCCGAAATCCTCCAACTAAAAGACACATGAATTCAACTTACGATCCGCCTTCTGCGGAATTGATTCTGCCAACCCGGCCTCTGACGGAGCGTTCATTTTTAGGTAGCGCTGTGCCTCCACGGGGCGATCAAATGATCGAACGAACAGCGATAATATTTGCGACGGAACGAATCATAGATCCGCTTCCAAATAAAAATGAGCAAGCGCAGTTAAGGGTGAGGGATACAACTATGCCCATTCGAATTGAATCGGCTAGTCTCACTGGTGGAGGGACTCAGGTGCGCGTAAAACAACTTCACACCAATAAGCCTGAGGAAGTCTGATGCAGTGATGCTTTTTTCAATCAGCCTTCGCGAACCATGTCGCCAGGCAATGCTGGCCTTGTCTCTCTGTCATCGCAATCCATGATGCTACCGCGTTCTTGCGAAAAAAAGATGCCTGTCATTGTGTGCACCGGGACGAAAGTAACGCCAAGAGCGTTTCAACTGTTGTCATGTGGTGCTCACAAAGCAGCTCCTCTTGGCGGAAAATCAGCGGCAGCGGGGCGTATTTTGAGACACCGGTAGGGCCACCCGCAGGGTCAGGTTCACAGGGTCACGACCTATATATAGGTCGTGACCCTGTGAACCTGACCCTGACCAACGGTGAACCTGAAATGACCCTGAAGTGAACCTGCGAGTCGGCAGGACACCGTCAGGTAAACATACGACGGACGCAGGGCTTGAACCGATGGCCCCTGCCCTCCCAGCGAGGCCGCCGGGACGCTGGCTGGAAACTTTTCGCCTCACCATTAATGCCTGGCATTTTTATTCTAGGAGCTGTTCAGGACAGGTCACGAAGCCTTTCAATATCTGGAGCCAAGGGTTTATAAGCAGTCATGCCATCCCGCCAATACTCAGCATTTCCAGCAATTTGACCCATGTCCCACATATACAACAATTCCCCCGTCTGATAGGCGCGTGAGCTGAGGGGTAGGATGTGCTTCAAGCCTGCGGGTTGGCCGGCTGGTGTCAGGTCAGCTAAGGTAGCGGAGGCTGGGCTTTGGCGGATAGCCCCGGTGCCCCAGCGACGCCCCCCTTCCCAACTCCTCCGGCCAGGCAACTTTTCGCCTCCGGTCCGGCGGAGTGGGCGGAGCTGATGGTTCGGGCTGGGAGGGCCATGGGGGCAAAGAGGGCCATTGGCACCGATGACCCTACGAGGGCCAGAGGGCCAAAAGGCGGTGTTTTGGCCCCGTTGGCACTCCGGGGTGTTAGGGCCAAGGGGCCACTACCTATATATAGGTAGTGGCCCCTTGGCCCTAAACACCCTCCAACCCCTCCGATGGGAATGGATCTTTACCGCTGTGACTGTTTCGGGAGGGCTGGCTGTCCTGCCTGTGCGGGGGGCTGCCACGGGGCGGGAGGTCCCCTGCCCCTTGGGGCCTTTGGCGGCCTGCGGGTTCAAGGCTTGACGGCTCCAGGCTGACCGGAGAGGGATCGTCTCGATCCCTCACGCTCCCGCAACGCCCAGCGTGCTCGCTCCATCCAGCCCGAAGGATCAAGATGATTCTCGTCTGTCTGTATCCACCCATTGGCCCCAGGTCTGGAGTTTGGCCCCGAGATAGGTGGGGGATAGGTGGGATATTTCGGACTTGTCCTCACTCAGGCTGCGGCAAAGAGCATGCCCGGCAGGCTCATGGGCGGCTTCGGCGGAGGTTTCTTGCGGGTCT
>JAFLEI010000042.1 GCA_017301975.1 Verrucomicrobiota bacterium | reverse complement strand
ACAATCCACCCCCGCCACGAGGCGAACCACTCGCCGCAGAAGCCTCAAGAAAACAAACCACGAAGAAAACAACAACTCACCTTTGACAGAAGCCCTCATAGCAGGGCGGCTTGTCCTCAAGCCGCCGCCGAGCGTCTCCACGCTCGCTTTCCGGAAATCAGTTTTGGAAAATGCTATAGCACCTGACGCAGTTTCTGCTTTTTTATACCACGAGCCCTTAGAAACGAGTGTGGAAGTTTCACTTTTCGCGAGAAGACAGGCAACGGCGGTCGTGGGACGAATGTGGCGACAGCCCGTGCATCCCTTTCGAAGCACGCGGTGCGGAGAACGGATCCGGCCATCAGCATGCGGCAAACAACATGGCGTACGAACGCGCTGGTGGTCGGGTGGTTTGGCGGAGAGCGCCGAGGGGCATGAGACGCGCCCGACGCCAAACACAACCCAACCTACGGCCTGGACGCCGCGCCGTTCTCCCGCCCGAGAACAACCTCTGCTACGAAAGGAGTACAGACCCGTTTTCAATGGCGGTTCGTATCACCTGCAAAGCGGCCCGCGCCCTGCGGTCGGCGCACGGCTACCGCGAGACACCCGAAATCGTCAGAACTTCGCGGTTGAAGTCGCTCCCCTACAGGCCGGCGGCTTGCCGGGCGTCTTGCACGAGGCGGATGAAACGTCCGCGCTCTCCGTTGCGGTCGGCACCTTTGGATTGATTGGCAAGACTGAGCACGAGATCGTGATTCAACCCACCAAGCTGCTCAGCGCCACGCAGCAGAAGGCCAAAGCCCACCACGGAGGTTTCAAAGACAAAATCTTCCCGGGCGTTCTGCAGTGAATATCCGCGATCCATGATCTGCAGCTTGCTGCTGTCAAAGGGGCCCACCGCCTGCGAGGTGAAGCGGGCGCCAGGCAGCACAACGGTGGCCACCTGACGACTGCTGTCCCGGGGAATCTCGCCGCTGCCATTGGGCTGAAATTCGTACCAAAGCACATGCGTTCCGGCGCTGCGCAGTTCGGTGGCCGCCAGATGGCGCTCACACAGCATGCGGTACTGCTTCACATTCGCCTGATCAAAGGTGACTTGAAGCGGAAAGCTGGCGTCTCCACCGAGCACTGCTGCCTGGTCTGCCGGCAGTTGGATCACAAGGCGCAGCAGGCGGTTCGCTGGATTCCATGGGCAGGCTGCCACCTCGGCCTTCCATGAGTGAATGTACAAATCCGCCGCACGCTCCGGCTTGGGTTCAGGTTTGTTCGGCTTGATCTGCGGGGAGGCAAAAGCCTGGCCCTTGGCCTTGGGTGGCAGCGGCTTGATCTGCCCGGGATGCAGGCTGAACTGATCCGTCGCCGCCTTGGTCGTGCTCACAAAGGTACCGTGTCCGGCGGGGAGCGTGAAGCCCAGGCTGGGAGACGCCACCACAGGAGCGGCAGGCTTGTCCTTGGTCGTGGCAGCATTGGCCACCACCACCGCTTCCTTCACCACGGGGGCAGACGCAGGGACGGGTTTGACTTCGACCGCCAGCTTCGGAGCCACAGGAATGGGCGCTGCGGGCTGGGATTGTTTGGGTGCAGGCTTTTCCGCCACCAAGGGGATCGAGGTGGTTTTCTTTGGCTCCGTCTGGGGCTTTGGGGTGGTCTTGGACGGTTGGGTGCCCTTGTCAGGTGTGGCAGCCATTTGCGCCGCCGAATGCACTTCGGGGCCGTACATCCATCCGGCGAGGAACGCCGCGCCGCTGAGAGCAACGACGGCAGCCGCCTTCAAGATCGCGCCCATGACCGGCCAGAATGCCTGCTGGGTGCGTTTGGCGGGCTGGCGCGGCTGCATCGGTTGAATGCGCCGAGGAAGATTGGCCGGATGCAGCACGGCATGGCGCTGCTCATGCGTCAGGCGCGAGGTCGGGATCGGCGCGCCCTGGCGCAAGGCGTCGGTGACAGCCTCGATCTGTTCGAGCTCGTGCGCGGCGGAGGGGGTCGTGGCCAGCACCTCATGCAAAGCGCGCGCTTCTTCGGCGCTGAGTTCTCCGAGCGCGTAGGCGGTGAAGTGGGGGTTGTCCTGGGGATTCATGAGTGGGTGGGGGTGTATTCCTCGCTGATGTCCGTGCTCATCAGTTCGCGGAGTTTCTTGATGGCGTGATGCATGATGAAGCCAACGTTGCCGACACTGAGGCCGGTGATGCCAGCGATTTCCTGATACGAGCAGTCATGCTGAAATTTGAGCCGCACGACCTCGCGCTGATTGGGCCGCAGGCGGTCCACGCAGCTCCAGATGTGCTCATAGAGCTCGTGCATCCCGGCGCTTTGGGAAGGATCCGGCTCCTGATCGGTCGCGGCATCAATGACCTCGTCATTGCCGAGGTCCAGGCGCTGCTCCTTGCGCAGGATGTCGAAGGCCCTGTTCCGGCAGACGGTGAACAGCCAGGACTTGAGATTTTCACGCACCTTGTCCGGCTCCGAGAGGTAGAGCCGCAGCATCGAGTCCTGCACGACATCACGCGCACGCTCGATGTCTCCACCGAGGATGCTGGCTGTGTAGGCAATGAGCGTGCTTTCATGCTGGTCCAACGCCCGCCTGACCAGCACGGCGGCTTCATCCTGTACGTGTGGGTCGGGCATGCGAGAGTTCATGTGGGGAACGAGCAGGCACTGGAGAAAATTAGGCCGGGCGGGAATTTGACGCCATTTTTCGCCTTGGAAACCGCAATCTTGGCCCAAGTCCGGCGTTGAAAGCCGTATCGTGAGCGATTCCTCCTCTTCCAGCACCTCGTTTTTCCTCATTTTGCTGGCCCTCGGCGGCGGTGTCTGGCTGCTCAGAGAAACCCTCGCGCCAGCTCCCAAGCCTGCACCCGCCCCTCCCGAAGAGGAAGTCACCTCCCTGCCCAGCCGCGCCCTCGATGCCTCCAAAGTCAGCGGCGAGTCTTTGAACAACTCCATGAACGACCAGCTCAAGTCGGTGCAGGAAATGGTCGGCGGCACGTATGATGGCAACACCTACGTCCCGCCCAAAGTCAAACCCTGACAGGCAGGCCTGGGCCGATGGGCACAGGTGTGGCGGCGCGGCTTAACCTGATTCCAGCGCTGGGCGCGGGAAGGCGGTTACTTGAACAGCTTCGTTCCGGCCTTGAGGTGCTCCGCGTGCTCCTGCATGCGCAGTTCCACGCGTTCGCGGATGGTGCGTTCGCCGATGCCGTCGTGCTTGGTGGCGACGAGGGCCTTGAGGAGGTCGATGAGGGATTTCAAGTCGTCCATCATGACGTACTCGGGGACGATCTGGCGGGCGTCGTTGAGATTGTGGTAGTTGCCCAGCGGAATGGAGATGCCCGCGCTGCGGACACCTGCGGCCTGGGTGGCGGTGGCTTCGCAGGCCCCGGCATCCAGCAGGCAGCGCTGCACGCGGATGCCCTGCTCTTTGGCGGTGGTCATCAGCACGGCCATGGCCTCGCTGTCGAAAATGGAAACACGGTCTCCGACGCGGAGGATGGGACCGCCGCCCATGACGGAACCATTGACGGGGCGGCTGGTTTCCAGGGAGAGGAAAACGCTGTCGGCACCGAAGGGCCAGTTTTGCGCGAGGTGCCAGGCACCGAGCCAGCCCACTTCTTCCGCACGGGTGAAGGCCGCATGCACGGTGGTCTGGATGTTCAAGCGGGCAAGATCAAGGAAGGTCATCACGATGGCCGCGCAGCCGATGATGTCGTCACAGGCGGTGGCTTCAATGCGGGTGTTGGTGATGTTCACCGGAAAATTCCACGTGGCGATCTGCCCCTTGGCTTTGCGCAGGCCGCGCTTCACACCGGCGTCCACTTCCATCTGGCCGACGCCGCCGAGGAAATCCCACTCATCACGCTTGGTGCTGCCGGGGGGCTTGATGAATGCGGGATGGTCCATGTGCGCACCGAGCACCCAGGTGGGCTTGCTCTTGGCCTTGCCGTTCTTGTAGGTGGCCAGCAGGTTGCCGAACTTGTCGTGCTTCAACTTCACATGAGGACAGTCTTTGAGCAAAGCCTCGATCTCCGCACGGACATGATATTCATGAAACGGGGCGGTGGGCTGCTTGAGGAGTCGCTTGAGAATGTTGTTCAGGTTGGTGACTGGCATGGGCCATCGTAACGCGAATTTATGCAAACACCAAACGCCACGTGAAGCCGCTTCGATATTTCTTCGAGGCAGCCCGCCTGGTTGAATGAGGCATGTGGTCGCCGCCATGACAATGGCTATTGTGGTTGATCGCAGCCGCGTGCCGTCGTAACACGAACCGCCCCCTCTTATCATTTGTGAAGAAGCTCCGATATTCCCTTGAGATCATGCTGCTGGATCTGGCCGTCTGGCTGCTCCCACGCGTGCCGCGCCATGTGCTCATGGTGCTCTCCCGCGTCCTTGGCAGGCTGGCCTACTGGCTGGACGCACGCGGCCGTGCCACGGCGCTGGACAATCTGCGCTGCGCTTTTGGCGATCAGTACACACCGGCTCAAAGGGCAAAAATCGCCTGCGGCTCCTATCAGGTCTTTGCACGCACCTTCGTTGACTTGTTCTGGTCTCCGCAGCTCCGGGCGGACAACTGGCAGCCGCATTTCGACATCATCACGGATTCCGCCACCGAAGAGCGGGCACGTGAAAATGGCGCCGTTTGGGTGACGCCGCATTACGGCAATTTCGAACTCATCAGCCAGATCTGGGGCTTCCGCGGCTTTCCCTTCACCGTCGTGGCGCAGGATTTCAAGAACCCGGCCATCACCCACCTTTTCCGAAGACTGCGTGAGCAGTCCGGCCACACCTTCATCTCTCAGGACAATGCCATGATCAAGCTGATCAAGGCGCTCAAGCGCAAGGGCCATGCGGGGCTGCTCACGGACCTGAGCATCGAACCCGGCAGGGCTGCGACCGCGATCCAGTGCTACGGCATGTGGACCTCCGTGCCGACGCTGCATGTGGTGCTGGCCCAGCGGCTCGGACTTTCCATCATCACCGGCGTATGCCGTCCGCTGGACGACGGCCGCTATGAGGCGCATCTGTTTGAAGCCATCGCTCCCAAGCCTGAGGATGATGTGCGTGAGGTAACGCAGCGCATCTGGGACCTCTTTGAGGCGGAGATCCGCAAACATCCCGAATGCTGGCTGTGGATGTACAAGCAGTGGCGCTACCGGCCGGTGGGGGAACACGGCGTGCAACACCCGGACTACCCCTTCTATTCCAATCTCAGCGATGCCCTCATTCAGATGATTCCCGAAGCGCTCCGCCCGCCGCAGAAGGCGGGGTGAATGTCTCTGAAAGACTTGGCCATGCAGGCCAGTTTTTTTCATTGCCCAGCGTGAATGGTGCTCGTAACCCTCACACCTCCTCAAAACCAACCCGCCAATGTCCATCCCCCATCTTCCTGCTCTCCGCAAAGGCCGCCCCTATGAGTCGCTCGACAAGGCTCAGGTCAAAGACCACAAAACCGGCGAAGTCTGCGCCGAAATCAGCCAGGTGAATGCCGGCATCGTGCGCAAAGATCTGGCGAAGATCGGCGAAGCCCGCGCCGCACTGAAGAAGTTCACGGTGGAGCAACTCATCGAAATCACCGCGAAAGCTGGCGAACTTTTCCTCAATGGCACCCTGCCTCTGGGAGACAAGGGCCACACGCAGACACCGGAAGAATACATCGCCACCCTTTCCCGCACCAGCGGCCTGCCGCACGTCATGGTGAAGCGCAACATGGCCAAGCTGCACTTTGCCCTGACGAACATGAAGATGATCCTCAACGGCCTCACTCGTGGCCTGGATCTCAGCGTCATTGACCGTGGCTTTGGCACGCAGTCTGGCTGCCCTGTTTCCTACTTCCCCACCACCAAGTCCCTGGGTCTCGTGATGCCGAGCAACTCCCCTGCGGTGAATTCCCTCTGGCTGCCTGCCATCGCGCTCAAAATTCCGGTGGTCATCAAGCCGGGCCGTGAGGAGCCATGGACCCCCTATCGTCTCATCCAGGCTTTCATTGCTGCAGGCGCACCAGCGGAGGCCTTTGGCTTCTACCCGACCGACCACGAAGGCAGCGGTGAAGTGGTGAAGCTCAGCGGCCGCAACCTCGTCTTTGGCGATGTGGCCATGGCAAAGATGTATGAGGGCAATCCCTCCGTGCAGGTGCATGGCCCGGGCTGGAGCAAGATCATCATCGGCGAAGACAAGATTGAAAACTGGAAGGACTACCTGGACGTCATGGTGGCCTCCATCAGCGACAACGGCGGCCGTTCCTGCATCAATGCCTCGGCCGTGATCGTGCCGAAGTATGGCAAGGAAATCGCCACCGCTCTCGCTGAACGCCTCGGCCCCGTGGGACCGACCACGCCTGAGGACGAAAACGCACGCCTGGCAGGCTTTGCGAACGTGAAGATGGCCGACTACATCGACAGCGCCATCGATCACGATCTGCAGACTCCCGGCGCGGAGGACATGACCGCGAAATTCCGCGAAGGCCCGCGCAAAGTGGAGTTCCAGGGCGGCACCTTCCTGCGCCCCAGCATCATCTGGTGCTCAGACAATAAACACCCGCTCGCCAATCGCGAATTCCTCTGCCCGTACGCCAGCGTGCTGGAAGTGCCGCAGGGTGAAGTGCTCGGCCGCATCGGCTACTCCCTCATCGTCACCGCCATCACCCAGGACCCCGCCTTCATCAACGATCTGCTCGAATGCGGCGACATCGACCGCCTCAACATCGGGCCGATCAGCACGATGAAGATCAGCTGGGACCAGCCGCACGAAGGCAACATGTTCGAGTTCCTCTACAAGCGCCGTTCCATCGACTGCGCGTGATCTGAACTCGAATGCACCATGGGCTACTTGGTCAAAGCATCCTTCAATGCGGAACCCCGGGCGTATGCTCTGGTGGACGACATCAGGACGGATGTGGAGGCCAAGCTGCTGCCCCTGTCTGCCTACGTGCACCATGACAAGCAGCGTTTCTGGTATTCGGTCGGCGAGTTGATCGGCGAGGAGCCGACGCCTTCCTTTCGCTACCGTTGCAAGCATTGCAAAACCTGGCTGATCGCCCGCAAGATCGACGTGGGCCTGCAGCTTCCCTGTGAGAAGTGCGGCAAGATGCCCAAGGTGCCAGACATTGAGCGGGAGGGCCGATTCATGATGGTCGGTGGTGGTGTGTCTGCCGCCCTCGGCATCCTCGTGACAGTGTGCCATTATTTTGCGCCCTTGCCGTCAGCCATACCGGCGGGCAGCCGATTCAACCTAGGATTCATCTTCCTGATTTTCGCTGGGCTTTTCCAATTTTATCAAGGATGGAGCCGGCCCGCACAGCTTCGTCTCAAGACACCCCAAGACAGAAACTAATGTCCCTCGCACCCTTCGACTACCAGCCGCGCACGCGGCTCATCTACGGCAATGGCTCGCTCGAACGCGTGGGCGAACTCGCGCGTGATCTCGGCGGCACGCGCGCGCTGGTGGTGAGCGATCCCGGCATCGTGAAGGCGGGCTACGTCACCCGCGCGGTTTCGTTTCTCGTCGCCGCAGGCTTGCAGGCACGTGTGTTTGGAGAGGTGCGGGAGAATCCCAGTACCGAAGACGTGGATGCCTGCGTGGCGGTGGCGCGTGAGTTCAAGGCGGACATCATCATCGGTCTCGGGGGTGGCAGCAGCATGGACACCGCGAAGGGCTGCAACTTCATCCTCACCAACGGCGGCCGCATGCACGACTATTGGGGCGTGGGCAAGGCCACGAAGCCGATGCTGCCGATCATTGCCATCCCGACCACTTCCGGCACGGGCAGTGAGTGCCAGAGCTTTGCGCTGATCTCCGATGCCGAGACTCATGTGAAGATGGCCTGCGGCGATCCCAAGGCCGCCGCGAAGGTGGCCATTCTCGACTCCGAACTCACCATTTCCCAGCCTCACCGAGTGACCGTTTGCACTGGCATCGATGCGCTGACGCACACGCTGGAAACCGCCGTCACGAACAAGCGGAATGCGTTTTCATCGCTCTACTCACGCGAGGGCTTCCGACTCTGCCACAGCGGCTTCAGCCGCGTGCTGCGCGACCCGCAGGACCTGGAAGCACGCGGCATGATGCAGCTCGGCGCAGCGTATGCAGGCATCGCCATTGAGAACAGCATGCTTGGTGCCGCACACTCCTGCGCCAATCCGCTCACCGCCAAATTCAACGTCGTCCATGGCGAAGCCGTGGGCGTGATGATGCCGCACGTGATCCGCTTCAATTCGCAAGACTCTGAAATCGCCGCGATCTACAAAAGCTACTTCGACGGCGACCTCGCCGACCGCGTAAGCGAATTGCTGTGGGAGGCCAAAATGCCGCGCAACATCTCCGAGTATGGCGTGACGGAAGAGCACCTGAAGGACCTTGCCGAAATGGCCTCGAAGCAATGGACCGCCCAGTTCAATCCGCGTCTGCCCAGCGTGGCCGATTTCGTGGAGATGTATCGTGCGGCGCTGTAGAGAAAAGTATTCATGAGCTTCAGCTCGTTCTGGATTCTGGGTGCTGCGGAGCTTCCCAGAGTGAGCTAAAGCTCACGAGTACTTTGCATGCCAGCCCCGACTGCGCTTTCCTTCTCCCATGTGTGGCCGTGTTAACCAGTTTGCCAGCGTCGCTGAGCTTTCCCTCGCCGGGAAGCAGATGCGCCTCGAACGACGCGCCAGGAAAAAGGACGAGGACAAACGGTCTGAGGAGAAGGTGCTCAACAACATCTGCCCCACGGACTACGCCGACGTGCTGACGATGCAGTCCGAGCAGATGGGCATCGAGCGCATGCGCTTTGGTCTTGTGCCGGCCTGGGCCAAAGGCAGCAAGGCGGAGGTGGCGAAGAAGTTTGTCCACACCTTCAATGCGCGCAGTGAGGGCCTTTTCGACCTCGCCTCCTTTCGCGGCCCCATCCTGCGCCAGCGCTGCCTTGTACCGGTGCGTGGATGGCATGAGTGGCCGGACCGCGCCACGCCTTACTTCATCCACCGCAGGGACGATGCCCCTCTGCTGCTGGCAGGCATCTGGGATGTGTGGGAGAGCCCTTTTCCAGAGGATTTTGAAAGCGGTCGCGTCATCACATCCATGAGCGTGATCACCACGCCACCGGGGCGCTACATGGCAAAGTTTCACGACCGCAGCCCGCTCATTCTGGAGGGTGAAGAGGCCCTCTCCTGGCTGCAGCCGGGCCATCAAGCCGAAGATCTCCGCTCCTTCTTCAAGCCCTATGAAAGCGAGCTTCTGGAAGCCTACCGGGTTTCCACGGTCGCCAATCAGGCCCACAACAAAAGTGAGGAAACCCTGCGCCCCATCGCTCCGCCTGTGCCGCAGGCCGGGAACGAACCCGTCACAGAGGCAGAGGCCTCCAATCCGCAACTGCTGCTGTTCGACTCATGAGCAACCTCCGGCCCACTCGCGCTGTTTTTTCGTGAACATGGCTATTTCCGTGGTTAAGAGGCTGTCTTGACTCCCACTGAACATCTCGATGCCCTGCTGGCGCGGCCAGAGCCGTTGCTGGCGCTCGCGCCGATGCAGGATGTCACGGACCTGGAGTTCTGGCGGCTCATGGCGCGCTACGGCGGGGCGGACGTGTATTACACGGAGTACTTCCGCGTGCATGCGGACTCGCACCTGGACAAGCCCATCCTCGCCTCGCTGATCCACAATCCCACGGGCAGGCCGGCCATCGCGCAAATGATCGGGAATGACATCCCCTCCCTCGTTCGCAGCGCCAAGGAACTCCAGCACTACAACATCGCGGCGGTGGATCTAAATCTCGGCTGCCCGGCACCCATCGTGTACAAGAAATGCGCGGGCGGCGGCCTGCTGCGCGATGTGCCGCGGATCGAGGGCATCCTCGGCGCGCTGCGCGAGGCCATCTCCATCAAGTTCACGGTGAAAACACGCCTCGGGTTTGACGACACGGAAACCATCGACGCCCTGGTGCCGCTGTTTGCCAAGCATGGCGTGGACCTCGTCACCATTCATGGCCGCACGGTGCTGCAGATGTATCGGGAAGGGGTACGCTATGACCTGATCGGTACCGCGACCGCAAACCTCCCCTGCCCCGTGCTGGCCAATGGCAACATCAGCTCCCACGTGGATGCCGCCGAGGTGACGGCACAGACCGGTGTGCGCGGCCTCATGCTGGGGCGTGGGGCCATCCGCAATCCGTGGATGTTTGACCAGATCCGCCAGCATGTGCGCGGAGAGCCCGTCTTCCAGCCCACCCCGGCCGACCGCCTGCGCTATGTGGAAGAGCTGTACGAGTGTGTGACGCTGCCGAACACCCGCGAGCTCGACATGGTGAACCGCATCAAAAAGCACCTCAATTTCTTCGGCTGGGGCCTCAAGGATGCGGAGGGCTTTCTCAGCGCCATGCGCCGCTGTACGACACGTGCCGGCATCATGGACGTGTGCCAGAGAGCGTTTGAGGGGTGAGGCGAGAGCCCGATTGGGAAACCAAGACGGTCACTTTGAGGCAGTGACCGCCCAGCTCATCATGCGTTCGTTGGCGGAGAATCATCTGTTTGTTCCTCCTCCGGCAGGCCGCCGCCAGCCAGTTCCTGTTCGATCTGCTTGATGCTCGGGAGGCTGCTGCTCAGTTCCGGCGGCAGGGACTCCACGAGTTGATACTCGGCCACCCCCAGCGGTTGCGACCGGTCACGCAACGCGTATTCAGCCACGACTTGGTTTTTACTTTTGCATAGCAGCAGCCCGATGGTCGGCCCGTCAGACGGATGCTTGACCTGGGCATCCACCACCGTCAGATAAAAGCTCAACTGCCCGAGGTGCTCCGGCTTGAATTTTCCGGCCTTGAGTTCGATCACCACGTAACAGCGCAGTTTGAGGTGGTAAAACAGCAGATCCAGAAAGAACTCCTCCCCGCCCACATCCAGCAGCACCTGCCTTCCCACAAAGGCAAAGCCTGAGCCCAGCTCCAGCAGGAAGCTGGTGACGTGCTTCACCAGAGCATCCTCGATTTCCCGTTCCTGCGCTTCCTCCGTCAGCCCGAGAAAATCGAAACGATACGGGTCCTTGAGAGATTCCCGCGCCAGATCAGACTGCGGCTTCGGCAGACTGAGCGCAAAATTGGTCACCGCCGCGCCGCTGCGCTCCAGCAGGCGGGATTCAATTTGCATCACCAGGATGTTTCGCGACCAGTTGTGTTCGATGGCTTTTGCTGCATAAGCCAGCCTCTGTTCGGGCTCTTTGAGTCGTGCCAGCAGCACCAGGTTGTGCCCCCATGGCAATTGTCCAACAGCCTGTTGGACAATTGAGGCATCCGGCCATGCTTCGGCAAAGGCTCTCATGTACATGAGGTTGGCACGGGAAAACCCCTTCATCTCCGGGAAGGCGCTGCGCAGATCTTGAGACAGACGTTCGATCACCTTTGCGCCCCACCCTTGGGCAGCCTGCCGGGCCAGGATGTCCTGCCCGATCTGCCAGTACAGCAGCACCAGTTCCCGGTTCACCGCCAGGGAGGCGCGCTGCTGGGCGGTGTGGATTCGATTCTTCAGATCGGCCAGCCAGCCGAGATAGCCTTCAGGCGGCTCCGCGAGGCGGACGGGGCGTTCATTCATGCCTCCTCCTCCTGTGGTCTCGGCGGCTTTGGCTGCATTTTTGTCCGCTGCTCTCATCTGGTGAAATCATAAGAGAGGCTCACCAGAAGTCGCAACCTTTTGCTGCCATTCGTTCCTTAGGACTTCGCGTTTCAGCATCCCTGCCGCCTCTTCTGCTGCGTAATGATCAGCGGAATCGTGGGACGACGGTTGTTTGCACGCCCTTCCCCGTGCTTCGCCGTAATTTCCACAGCTTTTCCTCGTATTGGACAACCCCCCGAGCCTATGCTATCGCCCCGACCCATGTTTTTATCCCGACCTCTCCTTTCCGCCCTGGTCCTGACTCCCGCGCTTCTTGGCGCAGCGGAGAAGATTGATTTCAATACTCAGATCAAGCCCCTGCTCGAAGGTGCCTGCACGCATTGCCATGGCGAGAAAGAGGACAAGGGCGACTTCCGCATGCACACGCTGGAAGACATCAAGAAGGGCAACGAGAACGGCCCGGGCCTGACCCCCGGAGATCTGAAGAAGAGCTCCATCTACACCACGCTGCTGCTTGCCTCGGATGAAGACACCGCGATGCCGCCGAAGAAGGAAGGCGCGCTGGAAAAGTCACAGATCGAAGTGATCAAGACCTGGATCGAGCAAGGGGCCGAATGGCCTGCGGGCGTGGTGCTGGAGCAGACGCCGCGCATCAAGTTTGAAAAGCACATCCAGCCCATCCTGGAGCAGAACTGTGTCTCCTGCCACAACGCTGACAAGGCCAAGGGCGACTGGATCATCACCACGAAGAAGGAAGCCTTCAGCACGGGTGAAAACGCGCCAAACATCGTCCCCTTTGACCTCAAGAGCGCCATCTACCACGCCACGACCCTGGCCGCTGATGACGACGATTTGATGCCCCCCAAGAAGAGCGGCGGCCCCCTGAGCAAGGAGAGCATCAACTACCTCAAGCTCTGGATCCAGCAGGGCGCCCCATGGCCTGACGACATCAAACTGACCGCCAAGGAAAAGAACGGCCCGGCTTCGACCAACCCGGACAACATGGAGCTGGTGAAGAAGATCCACGCCTTCATCGTGCAGACCTCCAAGGAGAAGAAAGAGGCGGAGATGAAGCCCTATGACTCCAAAGTCCCCAAGACCGGCATTCCCTTCAGCATGGTGGTGATCAAGAGCGGTGAATTCATCATGGGCAGCCCCGAAAGCGAAGAAGGCCGCAGCGATGACGAAAGCCCGCAGGTCAAGAAGACCCTGAAGCCTTTCTGGATGGGCAAATACGAAGTGACCTGGGACGAGTATGAGCCCTTCCAGCTCACCAGCATCGGCCGCAACAAGGACGGCTCCCGTCAGGTGTGGAAGCCCACCGACAAGCCGGAAGACCTCATCTCCCAGCCGACCCCGCCGTATCAGCCGATGGATTTCGGCATGGGGCGCGATCACTACCCGGCCATCTGCATGACGCAGCACGCCGCCAACAAGTACTGCCAGTGGCTCAGCGCCCAGACCGGTCACTTCTACCGCCTGCCCACCGAGGCGGAGTGGGAATATGCCGCCCGCGCCGGAACCAAGACCGCTTATTTCTTCGGCGATGACAAGGCACAGCTCAAAGAGTACGCCTGGTATTTCGACAACGCCCCGAACTTCCAATATGCAAAAATCGGCCTGAAGAAGCCGAACCCCTGGGGTCTCTACGACATCTACGGCAACGTTTGTGAATGGTGCCTCGATCAATACACCCCGACCACGCCCGGCGCCTCGATCCCCGGCAACGATTGGGTGCACTCCAAGACCCCCTACCCGCACGTCGCCCGTGGCGGCACTTATGACGACGATCCGGAGCTTCTCCGCAGCGCCGCCCGCAGGGCCTCCGACCCGCTGTGGAAGCAGCAGGACCCGCAGCTCCCGAAGAGCATTTGGTACCTGACGGACGCCACCTGGCTCGGCTTCCGCATCGTGCGCCCTCTGGAAATCCCCACGGTGGAAGAGATGTTCGCCGCCTGGAACAACGGTGTCGCCAAAGAATAACGACATGCTTTCCCGCTGATCTCAAACAGGCCGCTGCCACCCAGCGGCCTGTTTTTTGCTCGCCAACCACTCCCCGACCCGTTCAAGCTCCCCCTCACTCTCTCCTTAACTCCAACCGAAGCACTCATGACCCAACCCAACTCCTCCAACAAGGGCGCCATGGCCGCCTTGATCGCAGCCTTCCTCGGCTGGCTCTTTGACGGCTTTGAAATGGGCTTGTTCCCGCTGATCGGCAAACCGGCGCTGCAGGACCTGCTGCCCAAGGCGACCGCCGTTGTGCAGGGGCAGTGGTTCACGGTCATCATCGCCGTCTTCCTCGTGGGAGCGGCCACCGGCGGTGTGCTCTTCGGCTGGCTGGGAGACAAGCTGGGCCGTGTGAAGGCCATGACCCTGGCCATCTTCACCTACGCCATCTTCAGCGGCCTTTGCGCCTTCGTCACGGAGGCCTGGCACTTCGCGGGTCTGCGTTTTGTGGCCTCTCTCGGCATGGGCGGCGAATGGGCGCTCGGTGTGGCGCTGGTCAATGAAATCTGGGGAAACAAGAACCGCGCCTGGATCGCCGGCATGATCGGTGCCGCCTCCAACATCGGTTTCCTCCTCACGGGCCTCATCAGCTGGCAGCTCAATGCCAGCCTGGAAGTCGTCACCGGCTGGATCAATGCCATGGGCCTGTCCCCGGAGAACACAGACTACCTGCTGCACAACCGCGCCTGGCGCTTCATCGCCGTGAGCAGCGCCCTGCCGGCCATCATCAATTTCTTCATCCTGATCTTCGTTCCCGAGTCCCACAAGTGGGAGGCGGAAAAGAAATCCGGCAGCACCTCTCATTGGGCCACGATGGATCTGATGGGCGTTCTCATCGCCTGCCTGGCGGCCTTGGCCATTATCTATGTGTGGTCGCCCATGACGACGCTCGGCGGCGCGGCCGCAGGCTTGGTGACTTTGGTTGGTCTTGCCATTGCTTTGTGGGGTTACCTGCACCCGATGCGCCAGTACATGTCCCGCTCCGTGGCTGCTGGCAGCACGCTGACGGCTGACCGCAGCATCATCATGCGCAATCTCTTGATCGGTGCCGGCCTTGCCGCAGTGGCTCTGCTCGGCACCTGGGGCTCTGCTCAGCAGGCCGCCCGCTGGGCTTCCGATCTGGCCCCCAAAGGCAGCACTCTGCCGGTCATCGACTACGTGGTCATCTCAACAGCGCTCGGCGCCATTCTTGCCACACTAATCACCCCCTTCATCGCCGATAAGCTGGGACGCCGTGTGACCTACACCCTGCTGTGCGCCGCCGCGCTCGCGGCCTCGCTGGGCTTCTTCCGCATCAATGTCCCCTTCGTTGGAGATTCCGTCCCCACCACCCTGATCACCACCGCCTTCCTGCTGGGCGGCATCACCGCCTCCTTTTACGGCTTCTTCCCGCTCTACTTCCCGGAACTTTTTCCCACCAGCGTTCGCGCCACGGGCCAGGGCTTCTGCTTCAACTTCGGCCGCCTCATTGCCGCCATCGGCGCGCTGCAACTCGGCAATCTGATGTTGATGTTCAATGGTGAAAACGTCACGGCCGTGCAGTCCGCCGCCAATGCCTACTCGGTGCTCTCCTGCATCTACGTGGTTGGCATGGTTCTGGTGTGGTTCGCACCCGAAACGAAAGGGCGTTCACTACAATAGCCCTCAATTGGGGACGTTGACCCAAGGCACTCTTTGAAAGAGTGTTTGCCAAACCTCCTTTCATCGATAATAATAAGCGTATATTAACCTCTCACAAATAAGAAGTTATTACCCAAACTGAGTAAAAACTTATGGATTCTATGATTTTACCTTGATCCTACCAATGGATCTTGTTACATTAGTCATTATTCAAGAATTTCTCGGAAACCATAGCTCTAAGGACACCCCTCCATGATTAACGGAACCAAAAACCCCGCCAAAGACCACGCCAAGCTGGCAGATTTCATCCTGTTCAGTCAGCGCGAGTTTTTGCTTAATCTTTCCCGAGAGCTGAACCGCGATAACATCTCCTTCGCTCAGTTCTTCCTGCTTGGCTACCTTGCCACCTCCAAGGAGCTGACCATGACGGACATCGCCCGCAAGATGGGACACTCCACGGCTGCCGCCACCGGCCTTGTGGATCGTCTCGAAAAGCTTGGCCTCATGGAACGCACCCACGCTGTGGATGACCGCCGCAAGGTGCTCGTCCGCATCACTTCCCGAGGCATCGAGCTCGTCAGCCGCCTGCGTGACGAACTGCAGAATCAAATCGCTGACGCCATGAGCGAAACCTCTTCCGCTGATGCCGACAGCTTCATGAACTCCTACCGTGCGCTGGACACCACCGCGACGGCTCGTTAATCCGTTTCTCCCCTTCTTTTGCAAAGGCGCCCGGTTTTCCGTGCGCCTTTGTTTTTTTCATGGCAGAACAGTCACGCGATGAATCACAATCAACCTTGGATGACCTTCCCTGCCCTTGAAGCACTGCCCGGATTTGCGCATCGCTTCACGCTTCGACATCCTGACATTGATGTGGACGAAGAGCGCGCCGTCGTCGTGAGCCGCCTGTGGGACTGGCATCGCTCCCAGGCCGAAGAACTCGGCTTCTCAAGTTCGGCCCTCTGCATCGCCGAGCAGGTGCATGGGCCTGAAGTGGCGGTGCTCACGGCACCCACGAATGAGATCATCCCCGGCACTGACGGCCTCGTCTCCAATGTGCCCGGTCTCGTCATCGGCATCTACGTCGCAGACTGCTGTGCGGTTTATCTCGCCGATCCGCGCAGCGGAGCCTTCGGCATCGTGCATTCCGGCAAGAAGGGGTCCAAGATGGGAATCACGACGCAGGCGATCCAGAAAATGCAGCAGCACTTCGGCAGTGATCCGGCAGACCTCTGCGTCCAGTTGAGCCCCTGCATCCGGCCCCCGGCCTATGAAATCGACTTCGCCGCGCAGATTCGCCAGCAGGCGCTGGATGCCGGGGTTTCAGCGGCGCAAATCCATGACACCGGACTGTGCACGTCTTTGGATTTGCACCGGTTTTATTCCTACCGCATGGAGAAAGGCCGTACCGGTCGCATGCTCGCGCTGCTCGGTCGCCCCGCCTGATTCCCCATGACATTTCATTCACCCGCCAAAATCAATCTCTGGCTGCGCATTCTCGGCAAACGCCCTGACGGTTTTCATGAGGTGCAGACCCGCCTTTGCCGTCTGGCGCTGGGAGACACGGTCGAACTCGATCACCTTGGCAAGGGGAAGGAGGTGGCTCTGACCTGCTCAGACCCCACGGTGCCGCTGGATGAAACCAACCTCGCCATGCGTGCTCTGCGCGCCTTTGAAACCCGCACCGGGAAGCAGTCTTCCTGGCGCATGCATCTGGAGAAAAAGATCCCCGCCGGGGCGGGCCTCGGCGGCGGCAGCAGCAATGCCGCCACGGTGCTGATGGGGGCCAACGAACTCGCGGGCTCGCCGCTGACGCAGGCCGAGCTCATCGAACTGGGCGCGCAGATCGGTTCGGACATTCCGTGCTTCATTCTCGACAGCCCTGCTGCGGATGGTGCCGGGCGCGGCGAACAGGTCACCGAGGTGGACTTTCCCTGGACGCTGCCGCTGATCCTGATCAAGCCCCCCTTCCCCATCCCCACCCCATGGGCCTACAAACGCTGGGCTGATTCCAAGGAAATCCCTGGCATCCTCTATGCGCCGCAGCTTTGTCCTTGGGGAGCCATGGTGAACGATCTGGAGCGCCCCGTCTTCGAAAAACACCTGCTGCTGCCCACCTTGAAAACCTGGCTGCTGGAGCAGAGCGAGGTCCACGCAGCTTTGATGTCCGGCTCTGGCAGCACCATGTTTGCCATCACCGAAACGCCCACGCAGGCCGCAGAACTGGCGGCCAAAGCCAAGGATTGGTGTGGCGAGACAGCCTGGGTGCAGTCCACGATGACGGCAGGGTGAAACCTTGCGCCTAGGGGATCTTACGGACCACGCATTGCCGTGGGCCCTTCCGAAAGAGATTGAGGCCGGGCGGCTCCCGATTCCGCCCGACCTCTGGTTTGATCAACATCAACTCGGACCTGCGGTGAAGCAGGGGTTTTAGTTAACAACCAATCACTCTCAAGACCCAGTCTATGGAGGGCTGAAAATCCCCGCATATACTGTACCGGTGTTAGTCAGGGGGTGCGGGAAATGTGTTGAAAAAAGATGGAAGTTTTTTTGCGCAAGGTTGCCAGTCCCTCCGTTTCCCTGTGTCCCTATGCCTGAAACACCTCCGCTGACAGATTCCGAACGCTCGATTTATGAATGGCAGATGTGGGTGCCCGGAGTGGGAGAGGAGGGCCAGCGGAAGCTCAAGGCGGCCTCAGTGCTCATTTCCCGTGTCGGCGGGCTGGGCGGCCTGGTGGCGCTGGAACTGGCTGCGGCGGGGGTGGGCAGGCTGGTGCTCGCCCACGGGGGTAATCTGCAGCCCTCTGATTTGAACCGGCAGCTCCTGCAAACCCACGATCATATCGGCAAACCGCGCATGGATTCCATCGTGCGCCGCCTGCAAGAGCTCAATCCCCGCTGCGAAGTGGTGGGCGTGGCGGAAAATGCGACGGAGGCCAATGCGGCGTCTCTGGTTGCCCAGGCGGACATCGTGGTGGATGCGGCACCGCTGTTTCAGGAGCGTCTGGCGCTGAACGCCGCCGCCGTCCGCGCAGGCAAACCCATGGTGGAGTGCGCCATGCACACGCTGGAGGCCAGCGTGACCACATTCGTACCCGGCAAATCAGGATGCCTGGCTTGCTATGTACCCGAGGTGCCGCCCACCTGGAAGCGTCAGTTCCCGGTGTTTGGCGCGGTGTCAGGCACAGCCGCCTGCCTCGGAGCCATGGAGGTCATCAAGCTGATCACCGGCATCGGTCAAACGCTCTGCGGCGAACTCCTTTCCATGGATCTCTCCACGATGCAGTTCCGCAAAATTCGGCTGCCAAAGCGTGATGACTGCGCGGTGTGCGGCGGAGCTTACTTGGCCACGTAATCAACCACGCAGACCTTGTCGAGCAGCGGCTTGAGCTTGGCCACGAATGCCGAATGCTCCGGATGCGGCAGATAAACGTCAAGGCCGGCCTTGTCTTTGAAGGTGACCAGGAAGCAATGGGTGAAGCCATCATTGAGGCCTTCCGGGCTCACATTCGTGCCCCACTCAAAGGCGGTGACCGTGTTCACCTTTTTGGTGAGTTCGATGAAGGCGCTTTCGATCCCCTGGACCTCGGCCGGTGTGGCGCTGTCTTTGAATTTGAAGAACACGACGTGGCGGTAGGGGGCGTCTGCGGCGGTGGCAAGGGTGGTCATGGCGGAGAGTAGAATGGCGAGCGCAAAAAGGGCGGCTTTCATGGTGGGCGAAATTGTCGCAGAGAGCTCCGTGCGTCAACGGCTCAAACAGGTTGCGCCGTGGCATCGTGCATGCTCCTTAAACGCACTTATGAGCCATTGGGACCGCTTTCAGAAATACTTTGTCCGTTACTCAAACCTGGGGTTTTCCATCGACATCAGCCGCATGGCTTTTGCAGACGACCTCTTCACCCAGATGGGCGGGCGAATCGAATCCGCCTACAAGGCGATGATTGAACTGGAAGCGGGTGCCATCGCCAATCCGGACGAAAAGCGCATGGTCGGCCACTACTGGCTGCGCAATGCGCGCCTCGCCCCGAACGACGCCATCCAGCATGAGATCAGCGAAACGCTCGCCGCGACTTTGAAATTCGCCGCCGATGTGCACTCGGGGGCCATCAAGGCTGCCAATGGCCAGAAATTCACCCGCGTTCTCGTCGTCGGCATCGGTGGCTCGGCACTGGGCCCGCAGCTCGTCGCGCATGCCATCACTCCGGCCAACCCGCCGCTGGAGATCTCCTTCCTCGACAACACGGACCCCGACGGCATTGACCGCGTCATGGCCCAGATCGGGGATGAACTGGCAACGACCCTCACCATCGTGATCTCAAAATCCGGCGGCACCAAGGAAACGCGCAACGGCATGCTCGAAGCCGAGGCCGCCTACAAGGCCGCCGGACTCGATTTTGCCAAGCATGCCGTGGCGGTGACAGGCACCGGCAGCGAACTGGACAAGCACTCCACTGCGCAGGGCTGGCTGACCCGCTTCCCCATGTGGGACTGGGTGGGCGGCCGCACCAGCCTGATGAGCGCCGTGGGCACTCTGGCCGCAGCCTTGCAGGGCGTGGATGTCCTGCAGTTCCTGGCGGGTGCCGCAGCGATGGATGTGGAAACACGCCAGCGCCCTGCCATTGAAAACGCCGCGATGCTGCTGGCGCTGATGTGGCACCACGCCGGCAAGGGCCAGGGCCTCAAGGACATGGTGGTCCTGCCTTACAAGGACAGGCTGGTGCTTTTCAGCAAATACCTTCAGCAGCTTGTCATGGAAAGCCTCGGCAAGGAGCACGATCTTTCCGGCGCCGTGGTGAACCAGGGCATCGCCGTTTATGGCAACAAAGGCAGCACCGACCAGCACGCCTATGTGCAGCAGCTGCGCGATGGCGTGAACAATTTCTTCGTCACCTTCATCGAGGTGGGCAAGGCCCGTGACAAAGGCTCCATGGAGGTCGATCCCGGCTTCACCACCGGCGACTACCTGCAGGGCTTCCTGCGCGGGACCCGCAAGGCGCTGGCCGAGAAGGGGCGCGAGTCCATCACCCTCACCATTTCAGAGCTCAATGCCTTCAATCTGGGCATGCTCATTGCCCTGTTTGAGCGGGCTGTCAGCTTCTATGCCAGCCTGGTGAACATCAATGCCTACCACCAGCCCGGCGTCGAAGCAGGTAAAAAGGCCGCCACGGAATTCCTCAATGAGCTCGCCAAGGTGCGTGCCGCGCTCTCAAGCACCGGGCGCACGGCAGACGAAGTGGCCGCGAGCCTCGGGATCGATGCCGAGGATGCCTTCCATATGCTCAATCACCTCGCAGCCAATGGGCAGGCGCGCACTGTTTCCACGGGCGACAGTCCGGCACAGGATCAATTCGCCGCTTCGTGACAAATCGCCGTTTGCACACGTATGTTGTGCCACCTATAAATTGCGCCCCTGCGAGGTCACCCCTCCTCCGGCGATAACGACATGAGTGACATACCCATCCATTACCAAATCGCCTGCGTCATCCTGACGGCCCTTTTCATCTGGTCGTTCAGCATTGCGCGGGAACCACGGGGCTGGCGGCGGCTGTTTCAGTCCATGTTTTCCAAGTCGGAGACCTTTTCCGTCAACAAGAACAAGGTCATCGATGAAGCGCTGAAGCGTTACGGCATCGTGGTGGCCATGGTGATCCTCGTGGTGGATGTCTCCTGCTTCGTGCTCGGCGTGACGGACCGCTATCGTGACAAAATGCGCAATCTCTCCCAGGAACAGCGTGAGAGACTGGAAGAGATCAACA
This sequence comes from Verrucomicrobiota bacterium, assembly GCA_017301975.1. Taxonomy (GTDB): domain Bacteria; phylum Verrucomicrobiota; class Verrucomicrobiia; order Verrucomicrobiales; family Verrucomicrobiaceae; genus Prosthecobacter. The sequence continues at coordinate 30,973 of JAFLEI010000042.1, read as the reverse complement.
AGTATCAGCAAAGCACCAAGACGAACAGCAGCCTTCCTTGATCACACGTTTCGTTTTGTCACCAGGGTGTCTGCCACCATGTCGTGCAGGCAGCGGCGGTCTTTGCGGAAAATCATGAGGGAGTCCGTCAGCAGCAGCGCCAGGCCGATGCCCCCCAGCGAAACGGAGCCGGCAAAAACCAGGATGAGGAAGAGGATGGAGCGCAGCAGCACGGCCTTGAGAAAGCCCGCACGCGTGCCCGCAGGAGAGCGCACCACCTGAATGCCCAGGCAGAGCTTGCCAATCGTCTGGCCCCGCAGCGTGAGGAGCAGCACATTCACGATCAACGTCGCGTCAAAGATCAGGCTCATCACGGGCACGGTCATCCCGCCCTCAGCGTGGACTTTTTCCGCCCGCTTTTGCATGGCGGCCATCATTGCGGTGGGGTCGTCCTGCAGCTTCTGGGCTTCCTCCTTGAATGCCGGATCAAAAAACAGGGTGAGAATGACCAACAGAGGGACGAGCAGGAGGCCGATGTCGATCATCTTGGCAGCCAGTCTTTGCCCACGGGAGGCCAGTTCCAGGCGAATGACCTGATCCTGCCGCACCTCGGCACGCAGAGCTGAGATGCCCGGCGGCTCGGCGACCGGGGGCATGGCGGCCTCCGGGTACACTTCCTTCAGATGAGCCTCCAGGGTCTGCCATTCCTTCATGCCTTCCGTCCAGCACAGGTCCGTGTGTTTGAAGCGCCCGTCCCGCAGGCCGGCGCTCACGTCCAGATCGTTGAAAGTGCCGAGCTGTTCTTCGCCGCGTGCCAGATGGTATTTCATGTATATGCCTGTTGCTGTAAGTCGTATGCTAGATAGCTGCTAACCCGCCTGCATCAAGCTCCCATCCCGATTGAAAACCATCGCCCGCGTCTTTTCCTACCTTCGCCGTTACCCCTGGCTCGGCTCCGCCCAGATCGCCTGTGCCATCATCGGCACCCTGATGGTCATCGTCTTCCCATCCATCACCCGTGAGGTGATGGATGTCGTCGTGCCCGGCAAGCAGTGGGACCGCATCGGCCCGCTCGCACTCTGGGCCCTGGCCGCTTACTTTGCCCAGCACCTGTTTAATTCCCTGCGCATCCAGCTCAACAACACCTTTGAGCAGAAGGTCATCTACGATCTGCGCAGCGACATCTACCAGCGCCTGCAAACCCTCCCTCTGCGCTGGTTCGACAACCGCCACTCCGGCGACATCATGACAACAGTCTCCGAGGACATTCCCTCGGTGGAGCGCGTGCTCATCGATGGCATCGAGCAAGGCCTCGTCTCCGTGCTTCAAATCATCGTCGTAGGCGGCTTCATGCTTCAGGCCGATGTCACGCTGACGCTCTACTCCCTCATTCCCCTGCCCTTTCTCCTGGCTGGTGCGCTGCTCTACACCCGGACATCCAAGAACCGACATCGCAAGGTGCGCAAGGCCAGCAGCGCCATGAACTCCCTGCTGCAGGACAACGTCTCCGGCATGCGCCAGATCAAAGCCTACGCCATGGAGCGCGAAGAGCATGATCGCTTCAACCGCGCCAGCGGCGCCCTGCGCACCGCCACGCTCCACGTCATGCGCATCTGGTCCATCTACCGCCCCGGCATGAACTTCCTGACCAGCACCGGCATGGTCATCGTGCTTTGGGTGGGCTCACGCCAGCTCATGGCAGGCAAGATTCAGACCGGGGATCTCACGGCATTCCTCCTGCTGCTCAAATTCTTCTATGATCCCATCGAAAGCCTGCACCAGCTCAATCAAATCCTGCAAACAGGCCGCGCCGCTGGGGAGCGCGTCTTCGACATCCTCGATGCCGAGCAAGAGGCCGATACCACAGGCGGACGCGAACTGGGCACCATCGCCGGTCACGTGCGCTATGAGAATGTCGGATTCAGCTACGCGGGCAAAACGCCCACCGTGCATGGCGTCTCGCTCGATGCTCATCCGGGTCAGACCATCGCCCTCGTCGGACCGACAGGCGCGGGTAAATCCACGCTCATCAACCTGCTCACGCGTTTCTATGAATACGATGAAGGCGTCATCACCATCGACGGCGCACCCGTTCACGAACTCAACAAAGCCTGGCTGCGGCGCAACATCGGGTACGTCACGCAGGAGAGCTTTCTCTTCAATGGCACCGTGCGCGAGAACCTTGTGATCGGCAAACGCGATGCCACCGATGAGCAGCTCTGGGAAGCGCTGCAAAGCGCCAATGCGGACGCCTTTGTCAAACGTCTGCCGGATCTGCTCGACACCCAGGTAGGCGAGCGCGGCGTCAGACTCAGCGTGGGTGAAAAGCAGCGCATCAGCATCGCCCGCGCCCTGCTGCGCAATCCGCCCATCCTGCTTCTGGATGAAGCCACCGCCAGCGTGGACACCGAAACCGAGCGGCAGATCCAGAGCGCCCTGGAGCACCTCATGGCAAACCGCACCAGCTTTGTGATCGCCCATCGCCTCAGCACGGTGCGCAATGCCGACCGCATCTACGTGCTGGAGCACGGCCGCATCATCGAACAGGGCACGCACGACGAACTCATCGCTCAGGATGGCATGTATGCCAAGCTGTGCCGGACGTCCTTGATTGCTGCGGAGTAAAGATTTGTATTGAGTTATCAGGCCATGCGCTGACAACAATCCCACATGTGCTTCTCCCTTCTGCGGTGTGCCGCCCTCGTTCTTGCCTTCTGCCTCTTCACCACTGTTGCCGGTGCGGATGAACCCGTGAACCGCTGCCACAAGGTGAACGCCCCGGTGGGCCTCGTCATTCGCAGCAAGCCCGGCACCGATGGCAAACGACTGGCTGTCTTGGAAGAAGGCACCAAGGTCACGCTTGCTGGCAAAGCGGTGAGCAATGACAAAAAGAAGGTGCAGCCTGTCGTCTCCAAAGACGCCCAGGACCCCGAAGCCTCATGGGTGCAAATCTCCGCACCCAAGGCGGGCTATGTGCTCTATCGGGTCAGCGGCAGCAGTCCCTACGACTACCTTGTTCCCTGCAAGTAACGCGTTTTACTCGCACAGACAGCGGCGCAGGAAATCCACCGTCATGCCCAGCGCCTGACGGGCGATCTCGGCATCGTAGCGCAGGCCTTCATCGCGGAGGAAGGCATGGGCGGCGTTGAATTCATGCCAGGTGAAATTCACACCAGCAGCCGTAAGCGTCTGGTAGATCATGGCACGCCCCTCGGCGGGCACATGCGGGTCCTGCCGGCCAAACACCAGCATCATCTCGCCTTTGATGTCTGCCGCACGCGCCAGCGAATCATCGTTCATACCTGCACCCAGACCACGCTTGTGCAGGTCCGTGGGGTAAAAGCACGCCGCTGCAGCGACATCCGGCTGCAAGGCCGCACGATACGTCAGATGCCCGCCGATGCAGGGGCCGAATGAACCCAGCCGCCCCGTGCAGTCCGCTTGAGCTTTCAGGTAGTCGAGCACCGCGCGGTTGTCCGCATCGTAACCCGCCAACGGTTTCTCCGTCTTCAGCCGGTTGCCCACATCGGAGCCCGCTTGATCGTAAGCCAGCACAGTGCCTGCGGACAGGTATTCATGATAGATCTCCGGCAGTGCCACGATGAATCCATGTCCGGCCAGAAAAGCCGCCGTGCGGCAGATGGGCCCCGTGTTTTGAAAAATCTCCGAGTGAAACAGCAGCCCGGGAAAACGCCCTGCCCCCGCAGGACGCAGCACCAGCGTGCGCATGGGACCGGTGGGTGTGGAGAGTTCGACGATTTCAGGTTCGCGGAGAGTCATTGGATAAAATGAGGAGGAATATACTGCCACGATGGCGAATGCTTGGGATGCACACAAGCGCTCGTTCCTTGGCTCACAGTTTTGATTCGTTTCGCTCACCCTTCGGGCTGCCTGTGGCAGTCTATCTCGCTTCGCTCGGTTCAATTTTCAGTCCCCCTTTGTGCCGGGCAGGCGTAATCTGCGCCACATGACTCCCAACTCCTCCTCCCGCCTTGCAGGCATGCTGCAGGGCAGCTTCATCGCTGAATCCATCTCCCTCGGCGTCCACTGGATTTATGATCCGGCACTGCTCCTTAAAAAGCATGGTCGCGTGACAGGCTACACCGCGCCGGGTGCGGAGTCCTACCACCCGCACAAGCAGGCGGGCGACCAAGGCCACGCCGGGGACCAGGCCCTGCGGCTGCTGGAGTTTCTTCAGCGCGAACGCCGCTGGGACGCCACCGCCTTCCTCGCCGACTGGCAGGCCATGTGGCCGACCTACAACGACTACGTGGACAAGGCCACCAAAGGCACGCTGGCGAACCTGCAAGCCGGTGCCACACCCGCCACCAGCGGTGCGCCTTCCGACGAACTTGCAGGCCCTGCCCGCATCGCACCACTCATGGCCTTCTTCGCGAATCAGCCCGAGTCGGAAGCTGTCGCGGCTGCCATTGAGCAAACGGTGATCACGCATCGCTCACCTGAGACGATTGAATGCGCTGAATTTCTCGCCCGTGCCACGCACCGTCTGCTGCATGGCGGAGAGCTCCAAAACGTCATCACCGCCACCGCGCCTGCATGGGCCTTGAAAGCCGCCGAGGCTGCCACGGACAGCGATGCCATCGGCCAGATCGGCCGCGCCTGCCCCATCCCACAGGCGCTACCCGCCGTCCTATGGCTCATCCGCCATCACGGTCACGACTTCCAAACCGCCACCATCGAAAACGCCATGGCTGGCGGCGACAACTGCGCCCGCGCCCTCGCACTCGGCATGCTGCTTGGTGCTGCCCATGGCATCGAAGCGATTCCCAGCGCATGGCGTGATGGGCTGCTGGCGAAGCCGCAACTGGAGCGCTTTTGAAGTTGCCCAGTTGCGCCGCAACTGGATTGCCAAGGATTGAACTCCACTACCACTCGCTATACGGCACCGCGCAGAGGTTCGAATTCGTATAGCGCATGTCGTGGCTCACCTCCTCGCCGATCCACTCGGGCATTTCAAAAGCGGTGTCTTCCGCAGGCAGCTCGATCTCCGCCACCACCAGTCCTTCATTCGCACCGTGGAAGACATCCACCTCCCACAGCATGCCTTCATGCATCACTTCATGGCGCGTTTTATCGATCAGCGGTTGATGGCAAAGCAGCAGCAGATCACGCGCATGTTCCACCGTGATGGGAAACTCGATCTCCGTGCGCGAGATGCCGGTGCGGCGGCTCTTCACGGTCATGAACGCTTCATCGCCCACCAGACGCACGCGCACCGTGCGGTCGGGGTCGCGCGAGAGATAACCCTGCGCCATGCGGCGTCCCGGGCCGGTGGGCTGCCACTGGTCGGGCTTGAGGAGAAACTTGCGCTCGATCTCAGTGGCCATGCGTGATTCAAGCCTTGGAGGAATACAGCGCCACGAGTGCGGCGCCGATGGATTGGGAGAGCTCTCCCAGAGTCGCTGGCACGAGTTTGAGCTCGGCACGTTGTTTCGGGAAGAGGTAGGGCAGCGCGGCGGCGCGGATGCCGCCGAGGTAGCGCTCGCGGAACTCAGGCGTGGTGCTGTCCGGGTCCATCAGGCCACCGCCGATCACCACGATGCCGGGATCGAGTGCCATGGACAAATTCGCCACGTGAATGCCCAGCGCGCGCGCCTGAATGTCGAAGATCTCGAGCGCGAGCGGATCGCCCTTTTGCGCACGGCCACGCAGGGAGAGGCCTTTGTTCTTCGGCGTGTCGGTGCTGGCGGCCAGTTCGTGGTCGGGATACTTCGTCAGGAAGAACTCAAGGAACTGCGGCAGGCCGGAGATGGTGGAGTAGGCCTCGATGCAGCCCCAGTCGCGACCGCAGCCACAGCGAAACGCGGGCACTTCATCCAGACCATGGCCGAGGAGATGACGCGGAATGGGCATGTGCCCGCCCTCCATGCCTGCGAGGTGATCGCCAGTGAGCGGCAGGCCATTGGCATCCATGTAGGCGGTGCCCAGTCCTGAGCCCGGTGCGAGAAGAAGCACGGTCGCCTTCGTTTCACCACGGACGCGCGCAGCCTCGCCCACACCGCCGAAGTCGCCATCATTCCCCACGTAGAGCGGGATCTCGCGGCCTGCGGCCTTGGCGATGGCTGCGGAGTACTCGGCATGGAAATTCCAGCCGATGAAGCTCTCCGGCAAATTGGAGGATTTATCGAGCACTCCATAGATCTGATATGGTCCCGGAAGGGCCAGCCCTGCCGCAGCGACGCGATCCCACGTGAGTCCGTTGTCCTTGAGGAAACCTTCCGCGCCTTCCACCCACCCGGCCACCACGGCGGCGGTGCCGTTTTGCGAATTGGTCGAGCTTTGGCGGAGTTGCAGGGAGACGGGTTCGCCATTGGCGAACACGCCGCCGGTCTTGGAAGTGGTGGCTCCGGAATCGGTGCCGAGAAAGATGTCGCGAGTGGCTGATGGCATATCGGGGCGGCGAACTTGGAGAGCGAATGGGCGGTGGTCGAGAAGAATGCGCCGCGAAGTCGCTGGGCAAAGCGCCTATCAAACCGGCGATTCAGTCTTCGCCTCTTCACGCGCCACTCCAAAATAGCGGCGGCTCGGAAGGCCGAAGGTGAAGCGATAAGAGAGGTAGCAAAGAAGACAGCACACCAATGCCTCAAATGCCCGATCCAGCATAAATACCTTCGCAAATGCTCCATCCAAGAGCCACTTCAAAAAAAGCTGCCAAGTTATTATGATGGCTATCAGCGCCAAGATTCCTGAATTCACATAATAGGCGATCTTGCGCCGTCCTCCAAACCAACTGAGGCCAAGTCCTATCGGCAGCAGAAGCACACGGTCGAAAATCGACATCTCCTGCCAAAATTTTCGGTCCCCGAGATCATTGAAGGCCTGCCAATAGAGCACGCCCATGATCAGAGTGAATGTCCCAAAAACAAACGTGGCCCATTTCACAGATCGGGGGCGACGCGGCAAGGAAGTATCTTCCCCATCTTCAGCCAGCAGTGGCTGCGCTTTGGGCGGAGCATAAGGGTTGATGGGCTCAATTTCCTGCATAGGTGGTCTTGAGGCATAATGCGAGCGGCCAGCATTTTGGCAATGCACTCTTCAGACAGGCATTAATCATCGCTTCGACAGTCCGATCTTGCCTCTTCATGCTATATTTGCATTTTCCGTTTCATGACGCAAAGCCTGGCCTCAAATCTCTGTGAAGCGTGCGATTCGCTGCCTGCAACAGTCAACGAGCCATGTGATGACGAGGCCCGGCCCTATCGGTTATGCGCAGACTGCCAGCACAGGCTTGTGCAGCGCTCGCTAAGACCCATGGAGTGGTATCGCCTCGCGCTACATCACTGTCCTCACAACTTCTCGCTCCATGACGATTTTTATTTGGATGATGGAACGGCGGATCAACCCAAGGAAGAGCTTGTTGATGCGGATTTGTTTCCGGCCCCAAGCCTGAGCGACAAAGCGGCGAATTTGAATGATCTGTGGGAGTTCACAATAACCCGGCATTCCTTGAACGAAGCCATTTACGAGGCCTGGAAACGCCACCCCCAGGCATTAGTGCTCGACATGCTGACTCGTAACTACGAAGCATCGAAGAACGCCCATTGGAAATCAACAGTCTTAGAACTCGTTTCGAATTGTTTGGGGGCTGGGGCGGCTGAACTCGTGCGCCGGGCGTGGCTTGATTACCCTGAATGCATGCACTTCGGAGCTTTGGCAAAGGCATCGGTGGCATGTCTTCCGACTGAGGAAGGTTTCAGCAGGTGCTTTGCAGTATTCAAGCAACTGCCGCTCAAAGAGCAGCGGAGCCGCATGATGTACATGTACGATTTCAAAAATGCTCAAATGCTCGACTGGATTGAAGCCCATATTCAGCCTCCAGTTACCAATCACTGGGGAGACTTGGCTTCACAATCCGGCATGACCTGGCAACGTGTGGTTAAGTGGCTCGAATCAGGCCGCCCAATGAGCCTGGTGGCTTTGGATTCATTGAACGGCGTGGCCAGGGCTGCCGAAAATGGAAGGTGGAAAATGCATATTCCCATTCAGGGACTCCCCCATAAAAATGAAGTCGAACACCGTCTGCGCGCTTATGAGGCCACGGATGCAGCACCAGCAATTCAGTATTCGATCGATTGCATTCTAAAGCGCTTTCACCTTCTCGGTCCGCAGAGTGAGCTGGCAGTTTAGCTTTAGGTGATCCAATCTGAAGTTTCCCGGAGAACTCGGATTCGCCACTGCATGGAAATACAGGAGCAAGAAATTCCTCTTCTCCTCGAAATCTGTTAAAACGCGATAATCACCCCACCGCCTCCACACACCGGCCGCACAGCGTCGGGTGCTCCGCATTCGCTCCCACGTCCGGCAGATACTTCCAGCAGCGGCCGCATTTGCAGTGGGTGGACTCTTGGACGGTGGCAGAGAGATCGCCGCCGCGGGTGATTTGGAGGTCGCTGAGGATGAGGAATTCGTGGAGTGGCGGGGTCGTTGAAGACGGGGTGGTCGAAGCTTTCGGCGGGAAGCGTAGGGGCGACGGTGGCTTTGAGGTTGGAGCCGATCTTCTTTTCCTGACGGGCTTTTCGATGGCCTGCTGGATGACGCCATGAACCTTGAGCAGCACAGGTTGTTGGCGCAGAAGGTTCATGCGGCCAGCAGAACTGCGGCACGCTGGAGCATGGACTCAAACAGGGCCTTGAGCTGCTGCTTCTGTGAAACCAGCGGGCGCTCGGGGTTCAGGGTGCGCTCAAGGGCCAGACCTGTTTCCGGCTCGGTGAGACGGAGCAGACGGGAGCCGTTCTTCAGCTTGATCAAGGTGATCTGGATTTTGTCAGCGTCCATAGAGATCAAAGTTCGTCAAAACCGTGGAAACGCAACATGTGGTTCAGGGAGGCCGGACTGGCGGGACCGAACTCGGCATGCGCGGCATAGGCGGCGGCGTCAAAGTCGTCTTCGTTGAACTCGATCATGCTTTCCGGTGGATCATCGGAAGCCACGGCAGCAGCTTCGAGCACCTCATGATAGAGTGTGACGGAAAGTTCTTTATCCGACATCCCGATAGCAAGTGTGATTTCAAACTCACGCCCGACAATGGAGGTGCGGGCGAGGGCCTCCCTGCCGATGGCATCAATCATCGGCTCCTCGCTTGCTTTGACACTCAGAACGAGGAAGCCCCCAAGCAGTTCGAGGTGATCAAACTGGTTGAGGTCCATTTTGAGAGGCAGGCTTTAGGGAGAGAATGGATTCGAGGACCTCTCGAAATCTATGACACCGCCTCCACACACCTCCCGCAGAGCGTCGGGTGCTCGGCATTGGCTCCCACGTCCGGCAGATACTTCCAGCAGCGGCCGCATTTGCAGTGGGTGGACTCTTGGACGATGGCGCTGAGATCGCCGCCGCGGGTGATCTTGAGGTCGCTGAGGATGAGGAATTCGTGGAGGGTGGCGGGGTCGTTGAAGACGGGGTGGTCGAAGCCTTCGGCGGGCAGGGTCAGGGCGACGGTGGCTTCGAGGTTGGAGCCGATCTTCTTTTCCTGACGGGCTTTTTCGATGGCCTGCTGGATGACGCCACGGACCTTGAGCAGCTCATTCACGGCCAGGGTGGCATCGCTGCCGGGGAAGGCGGGATTGGGCTGCGGGAAGGACTGGAGGTGGACGCTGTCGGTGTAGCCGAGGTGCTCCCAGGCTTCGTCAGCAGTGAAGGCGAGCATGGGGGCGAGGAGGCGGCAGAGCGTCTCGGTGATCTCGCGGATGGCGGCCTGCGTGGCGAGGCGGCGCGGACTGGTGGCGGCATCGCAGTACATCCGGTCCTTGGTGATGTCGATGTAGAGGGAGCTGAGGTCTCCGGTGATGAAGCTGTTGATGACGGTAAAGACCTTGCGGAAGTCGTAGTGCGCGTAGGCATCCACGCATTCCTTGGTCACGGCGTGGAGACGCTCGAGGATCCAACGGTCCACGAGGGTGTAGGCGGGTGCGACCGCAGCAGTTGCAGCAGGCTGGCGGGAAGCGGCGGGCACATCTTCCGCAGGCAAGTCAGAGGCTTGCTCGACGTCCACATCGGGCAGGCGGGAGGCTTGCGTTGCTTCTCCGCTGAGGTTTCCCAGCAGCACGCGGAGGGTGTTGCGGATGCGGCGGTAGTTTTCGCTGTTCTGCTTGAAGAGGTCTTCGGAGAACGGGACTTCGTTTTGGTAGTCCACACTGGCCACCCAGAGGCGCACCATGTCGGCGCCGTAGGTGTTGTAATAGTGGTCGGCGGTCATCGGCTTGGCGCTCTTGCCTGCGGCGCCCTGGTCGCTTTTGCTGATCTTCTTGCCGCTGGTATCAACGACGAAGCCGTGGGTGATCACCGCCTTGTATGGTGCGTGACCACGGGCGATGATGCTCATCATGAGGCTGCTCTGGAACCAGCCGCGATGCTGATCGGTGGCCTCGATGTAGAGATCCGCCGGGGCGTGCAATTCGGGGTGGCGGTCCAGCACGGAGACGTGGGAGCAGCCAGAGTCGATCCAGACGTCGAGCGTGTCATTGCCACGCTTGGTGCCGGCAGGCAGGCCGAGTTCCGCCGCCCACCATGCGTCGTCTTTTTCAAACCACAGATTGCTGCCGTGCAGCTCGATGACCACCGCCACTTTGGCGATGACCTCGGGGTCCATGATGATCTCGCCAGAGGCGGAGTAGAACACGGGAAGCGGCACGCCCCAGGTGCGCTGGCGGCTGATGCACCAGTCCGGGCGGCTTTCCACCGTGCCGTAAATGCGGTTGCGGCCCCAGGCGGGCATCCAGTGAACTTTGTCGATCTCGTACAGCGCCTTGGCGCGGATGTCGTCGATCTTGATGAAGAACTGCTCCACCGCGCGGAAGATGATCGGCGTCTTGGAGCGCCAGCAGTGCGGATACTGATGCACATACTTCTCGTTGCCAAGGATCGCGCCCTTCGCGGTGAGGATTTCGATGATGCCGTCGTTGCTCTGGAAGACATGCTTGCCCACGAATTCGGGCAGTCCGCACTCGGCGGTGTATTTGCCATCGGCATCGACCGGGGAAAGGATTTCAAGGCCGTGCTCGCGCCCGGCCTGATAGTCGTCCGCACCATGGCCGGGGGCGATGTGGACGGCACCGGTACCAGTGTCGTCGGTGACGAAGAGGGTGTTGATCACCTTCGAGGTGCGCGGGAGGAAAGGATGCTGCGCTTCGCAGCCATTGAGCGCGACGCCTTTGAGCTCCTCGTTGGCGTGCTCCGTGTTCAGCTTGAAGCCGGTGGCGGCACCGAAGGCTTCGATGCGGGACTTGGCAATCACCAGTTTTTCCACCCGGCCGTCCGCATGCGAGAAGGTGCCGCTGATATAGTCAAAGGTGGGATGAAGCGCGATGGCGAGGTTGGCAGGCAGCGTCCATGGCGTGGTGGTCCAGATGACGAGCGATGCGCCATCGCAACCGGGCGGCGGATTCACCAGCGCAAACTTCACGTACACCGCAGGCGAGGTCTTCTCCTTGTACTCCACCTCGGCTTCAGCGAGTGCGGTTTGTGCACCGTAGCTCCACAGCACGGGGCGCTTCATGCGATAGACGAGGCCCTGCTCCACGGCTTTGCCAAAGGTGCGCAGGATGCCGGACTCGTAGCCGGGATCGAGCGTGAGATACGGATTCTCCCAGTCGCCGAAAACGCCGAGGCGCTTGAAGCTGTTGCGCTGGATGTCGATGTATTTGCGGGCCTCCGCTTCGGAGCGCTGGCGCACCTCCACCGGGGTGAGACCGGCGGCGGACTTCACCACCTTGAACTCGATGGGCAGCCCGTGGCAGTCCCAGCCGGGGACGAAAGGCGTGTGAAAGCCCGCCATGGTCTTCGACTTCACGATGAGGTCCTTGAGGATTTTGTTCAGCGCGGTGCCCATGTGCACATCGCCATTCGCAAACGGCGGGCCGTCATGCAGGATGAAGGTGGGCCGGCCTTTGGACTGGGCCACGATGCGCTGGTAAAGCTTCCCTTCCTGCCACTTGGCCAGGCGCTGCGGCTCCCGCGTGACGAGATCCGCCTTCATCGGGAAGTCGGTCTTGGGCAGGAGGACGGTGTCTTTGTAGTTCTTGGCAGTGTCAGGGGCGCTCATGGTACGGGAAAAGGAGCAGGGAGCCTAGCGAGATGGGGGCGCGTGGCAAGGACGGAGGGCTGTGTCCTTGATCCTGCCGCATTCGCCCCAAATCTGCCTTGCCCGCGCCAATTCCCGCCTACAACAGGCATTTGCCCTCCCGGCCGCATGGCGTATCGCTGCGCAACCATGTTCCCGCCCCGTTCTCTGCTTCTTACGTTCACCGCATCCCTGCTTTACTCCGCGCATGCCCTGGAGGTGCAAGTCTCCCCTGCCCTCACGCTGCCCCAGGCGCTCAGCCAAGTCCGTGAGGCCCGCAAAGGCGGCGACACCTCTCCGGCAACGATCCTGCTACCAGCAGGTGTGACAGAACTGACGCAGCCGATCCAGATCGAAGCGCAGGATTCGAATCTGACGATCACGGGTTCAGGCTGTGCGCTCATCGGCGCGCCAGTCGTCAGCGGGTGGGAGAAGCATGAGGGGCAGATCCTCAAGGCAGATGTGTCGAAGCTGCTGCCGAAGGGTTTCATCCCCAAACAACTGCTTTGCAACGGCGAGCGGCAGATCCTCGCGCGCTACCCAAACTTCGATGCCAAAGATCCCCTCTATGGCGGCTGGGCTTTTGTGGCGGAGTTCCCACCCTCCGGCGCACCGGAAGGCCACCTGTGGAAGCGCACGCTGTATGTGAAGCCGGAGGATGTGCGCACCTGGGCGCACCCGGAGGATGTGGAGATCGATATTTTCGCGCAATACGGTTGGTGGAATTTCATCGAACCCGTGGCCTCGCTCGATCCGCAGACACACCTGCTCACGCTCAAGAAGGATTGCAGCTACGACCTGCACCCGCACAACCGCTACCATTTCCAAAACGCGCTGGAAGAGCTGGATGCCCCCGGGGAGTGGTATTATGACAAGCGCAGCGGCGTGCTCTACTTCTGGTTGCCGGAAGAAAGTGGTGCAGACATTCGCCTGCCGGTGCTGGAGAGCTTTTTTAAAGTGAAGGCCGGTGCCAAGAACATCACCATTCGCGGCCTCACACTCACCGGCTGCCACGGCAGCGCCATCACCTTTGAGCGTGCGGAGGATTGCCTCGTGGAGAAGTGCGTCATCACGCAAGTCGGTGCATTCAACGGCAGCGGCATTGGCGTGAGCGATGGCAAAAACGTGCGCATCTCGCACAACGAGATCAGCTTCACCGGCAGCAACGGCATCAGCCTGAGCGGCGGCGACCGCAAGACACTGACCGGCCCCGGCCACATCGCGGCGGACAATCACATCCACCACATGGGTGTCTTCAACAAGAACGCCTGCGGTATCAGCCTGTATGGTGTGGACAACACCGCCACGCACAACCATATCCACGACGGCCCGCGCATGGGCGTGCAGATGAGCGGCAACAACCTCATCGTGGAATACAATCACCTGCACCACCTCTGCCTGGAAACGCAGGACGGCGGCGCCATCTACACCGGCGGGCGGGACTGGATCAGCAGCCGTGGCAGCAAGTGGCAGTATAACTTGATCCACGACGTCATCGGCTGCGGCCAGGAATCTGGCGGGCTGAAACACCCGTGGTTCACCTTTGGCCTCTACCCGGACGACAACAGCGGCGGCATCGACATCATCGGCAACATTGTCTATCGCGTGGCCCACACGCCCATCCACATGCACAACTCTCGCGACTGCATCGTGGAAAACAACATCTTCGCCCTCGGCGGCAAGTTTCAGTTTGATCTCCATGGCTGGACGAAGGACCAGCGTTTCTACACCGGCCACATTGAAACGATGATTAAAGGCTACGAGTCCGTGATCGGGCAGCCCGCATGGAAAAACATGCGCAACATGGACCTGCACCCCAAGGACGCCATCCGCGAAGACGGCACCATGATGAGCGGCAACAGCTTCCAGCATAACATCATGTTTGGTGACACCCCCGGCGTGAAGTATGGCGACATCCGCAACGCATCGCCCAAGTACAACACCATCGACTACAACCTCGCCTGGAACGGCGGCCACCCCATTGTCACCGGCATCAATCAAGTCGGCCCCGACAAAGCAGGCGCGCCGCTGGTGGCAGAGAACTTCGACAGTACCGAGCCCGGCAAAACACCCAAGGGCTGGGGCTTCAACCACCGCCCGAACAAAGACGTGCAACTCGTCGTCGCCGATGGCGCACTGCGGGTCGATTGCGCCATCGGCACCGATCCGAAGAACCCCAAGAGCGTCTTCCACGGCCCCGATGTGCCGATCAAACCCGGCGCGGCTTATCGCGTGAAGCTCCGTGTCAAATCCACCGAGCCCACCGCGAAGATCAGCCTCGCCTTTGCCTCCTTCAAAAACGGCGAAGGCTACTGGCAGGCCGGCAGCACCAGCATCACCGCCACCAGCGAATGGAAGGAAGTCGAAGCCACCGGCCGCATGCTGCGCGAAAACGAAGCCGGATGGAAGCCTTGGATGACCGCCTTCTGGCTACGCGTCGATTGCCACGAGCCCAAAGGCCAGGTCTTCTTCGACGACGTCCGCATCACCGAAGCCGAGCCCCTTGACGAATGGGCCGCGTGGCAGAACGCAGGCTGGGACAAACACAGCATGGTTGCTGACCCGCTGTTCATCGACTGGAAGAAGGACGACTTCAGACTGAAGCCCGAGTCACCCGCGTTTAAGCTGGGCTTCAAGAAGATCCCGGTGGAGAAGATTGGGGTGAGGCAGTGATAGTCTGAAACTACTACCGCCCACCCGATGCGAACGGATTGATGATTTCAAGACCTTCAATGCCTTTGAAATCACCTTCGTTTCGGGTGACGAGCGGCACACCATACTCCAGCGCTGTGGCGGCGATGATGGCATCCCCTGATTTCATCTTTTTCTGCTGACGCAACTGGATCGTCTGCTTGATGATTTCTTCATCCAACGCCAGTTCAGTTGTGGACGCCAGAAGGTCATGGAGCAGAACTTGTCGCTGCGACGAGAGCTCTCCAAACTTCGGAAACCCAAGCACTTCGATTCGTGTCACACTCGCGATCATGGCATCCGCTTTCTGCACGTAAGGCAGACAAAGAGTGTCTCCAGGCTCGGCGGCATAGATGACGATATTGCTGTCGCAAATCATATGAATCACTTCTGATCAGGAAGGATGACCTCCTCCCGGGCTTCACGCTGCCAGGCTGCTGGATCCGGAATGACGTCTTTCAATCCTCCCATGGCACGCAGTCCTTCCAGAGCCTCCGCACGTTTCGCCAGCATTTCCGGCGTGGCGGTCGGCGCCATTCGCCTCGGCTTTGAATTCACTCCATTGGGAACTGAAAGCAGCAGGTGCATGCGGCCAGGCTTCCACCAATCGGGCAGTGGCGAAAGCAGCTTCAGGCTGCCATCGGCGCTGATTTCGACATCGGTTTCCAATGTATTCATCAGAAAGAATAGGCGATATTGCTGCCATCGTAAAGCTTGCGAATGAGAATGCCAGAGACCCGTGATCCTGGGTTACGTGCTTCTTCGATCACGCGTTTGCCATTCCGCCACTCCTTCCCACAATGCGGAAACTCGATCTTCCCTGCCCTTTACGAACGTAACCCTCTTTTTTCATGAAGTCCCAATTCCTTCAATTCGACCGCACCGGAAATCCTGCTGAAGTTTTGCAGCTTCAGGAACGTGAACTCACACCGCCGGAGGGGCATGAGGTGCGGGTGCGCATGAGGTATGCGCCGGTGAATCCGGCGGACCTGAATTTCATCGAGGGCACCTATGGCCGCCCGGCGCATCCGCCGTGCATTCCGGGGCATGAGGGCTGTGGCGAGGTGGAGGCCGTGGGCAGCGCCGTGACGTCTCTGGCCGAAGGAGACGTGGTCATTCCGCTCGTGGGGGTCGGCTGCTGGACGCAGCACCTCACCGCGCCGGAGCATCACTTCGCCAAACTCCCGCCGCAGATTGATCAGGTGCAGGCGAGCATGCTGCGCATCAATCCCTCCACCGCCTGGGCGCTGCTGAAGCACTACACCGATCTGCCAAAGGGCGCCTGGGTGGCGCAAAATGCGGCCAACTCCGGCGTGGGCCGTGCCTTCATCCAGCTCGCCAAGCACTTCGGTTTTCGCACGATCAATTTCGTGCGTCGCGTGGAGTTGTTTGATGAATTGAAAACGCTGGGGGCTGACCTGGTCATGCTCGACACCGACGAAGGGGTCGCTGAAGCCAAATCACTCATTGGCGATGAGCCCGTGATGCTGGCCACCAATGCCGTGGGGGGAGACAGCGCCATCCACATGATGGACCTGCTCAGCCAGGAGGGCATCCTGGTCACCTACGGGGCCATGAGCCGCCGCAGCATGAAGGTGCCGAACAAATTCCTCATCTTCAAAAACCTCCAGCTTCATGGGCTGTGGATCACGAAATGGTTTGAGAAGGCCAGCACGCCTGAGCTTTACGAAGTGCTCGATCCGCTTACCGCGCTGATTCAATCCGGCGAACTCGTCACCGCGATCGACGAAATCGTGCCGCTGGCCGAGTTCAACCGTGCGATCAAGCGCGCGCAGGAAGGCTCACGCGGCGGCAAGGTGATTCTCGACCTCGCGTAACCCCATGCACGTCCTCCTCACGAACGACGACGGCATTGCGGCACCGGGCTTGCAGGCTTTGGAAAATGCGGTGAAACAGCTCGGCTGGCAGTTCACCACCGTGGCTCCAGCCATGGAGCAGAGCCAGTGCGGACACCGCGTCACCACGCATCAGATTCTTCAGGTGGACACCGTGGAAGAGCATCGCCATGCCGTGCACGGCACCCCGGCAGACTGCGTACGGCTGGCCCTGTTTGCGCTGGATTTAAAGCCCGACCTCGTGCTCTCCGGCGTCAATGCCGGAGGCAACATGGGGCAGGACATCGTCATCTCCGGCACGGTGGCGGCGGCCCGCGAAGCCGCCTACCACGGCATCCGCTCCATGGCGCTGTCTCACTACATGATCCGAGAGCTGGCGCTGGACTGGCAGCGCACCGCCGCATGGATGGCGGAGATCATCCAGGAAACGCATGGGCAAGAGCAGCCGCACGGCACCTTCTGGAACATCAATCTTCCCCACCTGCCTGTGGACAAGAGCGTGCTCCCACCCCGCGTCCGCTGCCATCCGGCACGTTCGCCCTTGAATGTGAGCTATCGCAAAGAAGAGCAGGGCTACATCTACAGCGCCTCCTACGCCTCGCGCCCGCGTGATGAGGGATCGGACGTGGAGGCGTGCTTCAGCGGCAATGTCTCGGTGTCGCTCCTGCATGTTTGATGCGGCCCGCCTGGTGCAGGCCGCATCCACATTCTTCCTTACTTGGCGGCCTTCGCCCTGAGGGTGAAGGCGTATGGCTCTGCCACCAGAGTCATGCCCGCCAGTTCGGCCGTGTAACGGAGCGCTTCGATCAGCGGCACGTCCTTGAGATCCAGCGTGATCAGGGCATTCTGCGGTGTTTCGTCGGCTCTGACCAGGATGTTCACACCATTTTTGTCCGGATCCAAATCCTTCGCTTTCACCCGCAGAAATTCGACCGCCTCCACCACGGTGGCCTCTCGAAACTGCACCGTCGGGAGGATGATGGCCGTGGCCTTTTTCTCCAAAAAGGAAAGCGGCCTGGCCGGGAGTTCAGCAGCGCTGGGCGCCACCACGTCCCCGTCAGCAATCCGGCTAACAATGGCATCCACCAGTTCCTGCTGCACTTGAGTGTTTCTGACCACGAGCTGAGCGCCGTCACCCACAACCGCAGCAGAGGCTCCGTGCTCAAGCACCACGCCCTGAGCAACAAGCCACTCCCTGGCATCGCCGATCTTTGCGCCAGCACCTGCGGGCAGTTTGTAGCTGCGTGTCACCATTTCGCCCTTCGACGACATGGGGGCGATCAAGATGGCCGCAGCTTCATAGCGCACCACCCGTTTGCTGAGGCTGGCCACATATTTCAAAGCTTCGCTGAATGGCACATCTGTCAGATCGAGAGTGATCAAAACACCTTTGTCACGATCAGGCTCTGGGAGGACGAGGTTCAGGCCTTTATGCTCTGGATCCAGATCGACGGATTTCGTCTTCAGGAATTCGAGGGCCTCAGGCAGGGTGGCCTCTCGAAACTGCACCGTCGGGAGGATGATCGCTGCGGCTTTGGCGACGAGCGGGCTGCCGTGAGCCGAAGACTGTTCGGGCTTTTCATCAGCTCCACGCAACTGCGCTGTGGCACAGAGTGCGAGCGTGGCCGTGGCAAAGGCAAAGCCGGCGAGTGCACCGCGCATGCTGTAGGAGCTGCGATCGCGTGAGCCGTCCATGATCGCGGAGAGACGCGTCTCCAAAGTCGAAGGCTGGGCCATGGCCATGACGGGAGCGCGCAACCCGCCGGCGGCCTGCACGCTGCGTGCGGAATCAAGCAGTTGCAGCGCATAGTTTTCCGCCACGGCACCTCCGCTCATGACGAGATCGTCCGCCGCCTGCTCCTGGGCAGTGCGCCATGATTTTGCCGCAAGCCAGACGAGAACATGCGGCCAGTAAGCCGCCGTGATGAGAGAGGTGATCAAGCGACTGAGCGCATCGTAGTGCCGGATGTGCCCCATCTCATGCCGCAGCGCGGCCTCCAGGCGTTCAGCGTCCCATTCCAAGGCATCGGACGGCAGCAGCAGCATTGGTTTGATGAAGCCCCAGGTCAGCGGAACGGCGACACGGGAGGACACGTGCAGAGCCACCCTGCGCCTCACTCCCAGCGCAGCGGCCACGCGTGCGGCGCAGGCGAGTGCGCGCTCGTCCTGCACAGGATGGCTATGGGCTTTCAAGCGGCGCAACTGCACGCTGCCGAGCAGCCGATGGGCAAGAAGGCAGACCAAGCCGGTGAGCCACACCAGTGCGAGCCACTGCGCTGTGCTCCAGACGGGCAGCCCGTTTTGAGCATCCGGCTGTGCTGCCTGCACCGTGAGGTTTGAAGCTGACAGCGTGATCTCACCGCTGACTTCGGGCAGAGGCACGGTCGGCGTCGACTGCCCAAGAGCGATGGACCAGTGCGGCTGCCATAGCAGCGTGAAGGGCAGCAGAAGCAGCACAAGGAAAGCCGCCAGCCACACCGCGCAGCGTTGCGCAGCAGAAGCGGAGCGCCAGAGGCTCTGCATGGCGAAGGCGAGGAGGACAATGCCGGAGCTCTTTGCCAGCAAGTCGAGGACATGGTACAGCAATGGATTCATGGGTCGGTTGGGTTAGCGGTTCTTGGCCTGTTTGATGATGGACTCGAGGCGTTGGATCTCCTCGGGGGAAATCTTTTCCTTCCCGTCCACCAGCGCGGCGACGGCATTCACGAGCGAGCCTTCGAAGAACGTGTTCACGAGGTTCTTGAGCGCGGAACGGCTGGCTTTCTGCACGGGCTCCGTGGGCAGGAAGATGTAGCGCTTGCCATCTTCGCGGTGTTTGAGCATCCCCTTCTCCTCCAGGATGCGCAGCAAGGCGCGCACGGCGGAGTAGCTCGGAGCGTCCGTCATGGCACCCGCGACCTCCGACGCGGTGGCCTCCCCCTTCGCGTAGATGATGTCCATGATCTGACGCTCGCGACGGCTTAGCTGGCTGGCTTTTTCTGACATGCTAAAATATTAGCACGTCAAGCCGGATCAACGCAAGCCTAATGTGCTAATTATTTAGCACATGTGTTTTCCTCGTTCATTGCCGCCTACTTCAGCGGTAACTCTTCCGGGTTGCTGCTGCACGCTTGAAGCCGCTCACTTGGCAGGGTTCTGCATGTTCGTGACGAGCTGCTGCAGATCTTTCGTGATGGGATTGTCCTCGCCGAGTTTGTTCTTCGCCGCCGCGAGGCCCTGCTCGGCCTCCTTTTTCGCCTCGGCGAATTTCTTCTCCATCGTCAGGCAGAGGGCGAACTGATAGCGGAAGGTCAGCGTGTCCGGATGGTCCTCGCCGGGATTGACGTCCATGAAGAGCAGCACCTTGCGGAATTCCTGCTCGGCCTCCGCCAGCTTTCCCTCGGCGCGCAGAGTCATCGCCAGCGCGCCACGGGCCATGAGGGTCGGCTGCTTGTCGATGCCCAGCACGCGCTCGTCGATCTTGAGAATCTCGCGGAGCTCCTTTTCCGCCTCGGGATACTTCCCCTCATCGCCGAGCACCACAGCGAGATTGGTGCGGTTCAGCAAGGTGGAGGGATGCTCCGCGCCATAGACCTTTTTCGATTCCTCCACCACGGCGCGGGTCTCCTTTTCCGCCTCCGCGTATTTCTGCTGCTGGTGCAGGGTTTCCGCCAGCGCGTTGTGCATGCGCAGCGTCTCCGGCTTTTCAGCGCCAGAGTACTTCACATGCCCCTCCCATGAGGCGCGAAATTCCGGCTCCGCCTCCGCCAGCCTGCCCTGCGCGCGCAGGCAGGTGCCCAGCGCCCCCTGGCATTCCGGGAGCAACGCGTTGCCAGGCCCAAAGTAGCTTTTAAAACTCTCGATCAGGGAGCGCAGCACCTTCTCCGCCTCCACATATTTCCCTGCCTGCATGTAGTCCCGCACCTCAGCCTGCTGCTTCTTAAACTGCTCCGCCTGCTTCTTGAGCTCAGCGGGCAGGTTTTCTGGAAGCTTGGGGTCGGCAGGCGGCGTCTCCGCAGCGTGCAGGATTGCAGAGCCCGACAAAAGTACGGCAAAAGGGAAAGCGACGAGGGTTGACTTCATGGCAGTCCACCAAGGAAACCCAAGTGCGCCGGATGTCTTGTGTTTTCAGCGGAAACGTTTCCCTGTCAGCCAAGCTGGGCGATCACCTGCGCGGCGACAATTCGCAGCAGCATGGTCAGCGGATACACCGTGGCGTAGGCCACCGCAGGGGAATCGCAGCGCGCCATGGTGGTGGCAAAAGCCAGCGCGGGCGGATCGGTCATGCCACCGGAAAGCAGGCCGCACAGCGTCATGAAATTCACGCGGTGAACTTTGCGCGCAATGAACCCCACGATGAGCAGCGGCAGCATGGTGACGACGACGCCCAGCACCACCCATTGCAGGCCCTGCATGGAAAAAACGGTGGCTGCAAATCGCTCCCCCGACAGCAGGCCCACATTGGCCAGGAAAAGAATGATGCCCAGCTCCCGCAGGGCGCGATTGGCATTGATGGGCATGTGCATCACCATGGGGCCCAGACGCCCGAGATGACTCATCAGGATGGCGACAATGAGCGGACCACCCGCCAGCCCCAGGCGCACCGGCGCAGGCAGCCCCTCGATGCGGATGGGATAGAGCCCCAGCAGCACTCCGAGCAGGATGCCTGCGAAGATGGCGGCAAACTTGGTCTCCTGCAGCATCTGCACCGCATTGCCGAGCCTCTGCGTGGCGGCATTCAGAGAATCCTCATCCCCCACAAGCTGGAGCATGTCGCCAAACTGGAGGCGCAGATCCGGCAGCGCGGTGAAGATCAAATCTCCACGACTGACGCGAGTGACAGCAACGCCATGAAAGTGATCCAGGCCAAGCTCTCGCACCGTCTTGCCAAGCAGCTTTTTATTCGTCAGCACCACGCGGCGGTAGGTGATGCGGCCGGGAGCCTTCATGAGATTTTCAGGGCTCACGCTGCCGATGACGAGGCGGAAGCGGTCCAGATGCGCCTGCGTGCCCACCGCCATGATCACATCGCCCACATGCAGCTTGGTTTCCGGCGTGGCGGCGGTGACCTCTCCGCCCGCAGCCACCGCAAGATGCCGCGAGATGACGACACCTGTTTCCTGAATGCCGGGTACACTGTCGATGCAGACGCCTTCGAGATTCGGATTCTCCACGCGCAGGTTCATGCGCTGCAGGGGCTCGATGCCTGCGCCCTGCTCCTGCCGGAACAGCTCCGCCTCCTGCGTCACATCCACCTTGAAGAAGAAGCGCAGAACGATGAGCGAAAGAATGATGCCCACAATGGCCAGCGGATAAGCCGCCGCATAAGACAGCGCGGGCAGCGTGACCAGCGCCGGGTCCGCATGGGCGGAGGCCAGCGCCTGCTGCGCAGCGCCGAGCGCAGGCGTATTCGTGGTCGCCCCGGCAAACAAACCCGCCACGGCAGGAAGTGGCATGCCAAACATCCAGCCACCTGCCAGCGCCACCAGCGCACCCAGCAAAACCAGCACAAAGGCGTAGGTGTTCAGCATGCGCCCCTGACGCCGCAGGGAGGCGAAGAATCCCGGCCCCATCTGCATGCCCAGCGCAAACACAAAGAGCACCAATCCAAACTCCTTCAAAAAGTGCGCCACCTCCGTTTCAGGCCGCAGGCCAAAGTGGGATGCCGCCAGCCCGACGAACAGCACGCCCGCCGTGCCGAGCTTCACGCCCCGGAAGCGAACATTGCCCAGGCCGATGCCGCCGAGAATGACGATGCTGAAGATGAGCAGATCGCTGGCCACGGGATTGTCCTGATGCAGTTGCTGAAGGAAAGACATGTTTCTTCCATAGGCACGTTTGGTGCCAGAGGCACATCCGTTTTGTGAATCATTTTTGTGTTCGCATCATGCGTCTGCTGGCAAACGCTGTGCGAGGTTTGTCCGCGCGAGCTTTGCCCCGGCAAGACGGCTCTCTTTGTGCTTTATCGGAAGGCATGAAGACAAACTCCCCTTCTCTCTATGAACGCATCGGTGGTGAAGAAACGATCGCCGCCCTCATTCCCGCCTTCTATGTCCGCGTGCTGGCAGATCCCCAGCTCGGGCCGTTTTTCAAGCACACCGAACTGGAAAAGCTGCACGCCATGCAGCACGAATTCTTTGTGATGGCCACGGGCGGGCCCATCGAGTACAGCGGCCGCCCCCTGGCGCACATGCATCATGGGCGCGGCATCACCAAGCAGCACTTCGCACGCTTCACCGGCCATTTGGTGGAGACGCTGCAGGACATGGGCGTGACGCAGGAGGAAGCGGATGAGGTCATCCAGCGGATCAATGCCATGACCAACGAAATCGTCGGCGTTTCCTACTGACTCCGATGCTGCGCCTGCTGCTCACATTGCTTGGCCTGCTGGCGGTCCTGCCTGCTCGGGCCGATGAATGGTGGGCGTGGTCGAACGTGGATTACTACCGCAGGCCGCCGTGGACCGGCAGCGTGTTCATGGGCAACTTTGCCGATGAAGTGGACGGCTCCTATGCACAGATGGTGAGCCCGCGCGTGAAGTATGCCGCAGCCAGGTGGCTGGATCTCGGACTGGGGTTGTCGATGTTCAGGCTCGAAAACATCACCACGCATGATCGCTACGACCAGCTCCGCGCGGAACTGGAAATCAATCCCCACTACGAACTGACATCGCATGTGCGCCTGGACTGGCGCAACCGCATGGAATGGCGCGAGAACCAGGGAGCCCCCTCCGCAGCCAACCGCACCCGGCACCGCATGCAGCTCGCCTGGACGCTGCCACAGCCGCTGGGCCCGCTGACACGTGTCTTTGCCAGCGATGAGTGTTTGATGGACCTGCATCTCCGCCGCCCAACAGAGAACCGCATTGTCCCCCTGGGTCTCACGTTCAAGCTCACCGATTCGATGGACCTCGACCTCATGTACATGATCGACTCCAAGCGCACCAAGACGGCCTGGAAAAGCGAATCCGTGATCGTCACGTATCTGCGGGTGCGGTTTTAGAGCCAGGATGAATTCCCGGCTTTGCATTGCCCGCCTCCTGATTTGAAGCGTAGAGAGAGGCATGCCTGAGCATTCCAATGCGCGCCTGTTTGTCTGGTTCCGAATCCTTTTCAACTGCCGGTTTTACTACCCGGTGTTCACGATTCTGTTCCTCGATCTCGGGCTGAGCATCGGTGAATTCGCGGCGCTGAACGTGGTGTGGGCGCTGACCAGCGTGGTGCTGGAGGTGCCCTCCGGCGCATTGGCAGATCGCTTTGGCCGCAGACCGCTGGTGGTGGCGGCGGGCGTGCTGATGGTGCTGGAGATGGCGGTTCTCTGCCTCATGCAGCCCGGGCACCACGATCTGGTGCTCTGGCTCTTCGTGGCAAATCGCGTGCTCAGCGGCGCCGCCGAAGCCTGCGCCAGCGGTGCGGACGAGGCCCTGGCCTATGACTCACTTCCCGAAGCTGAGCGCACGATTCTGTGGCCGCAGATCATGGCAAAGCTCTCGCGCGGCATGGCCTTGGGCTTTGTGGTTTCATCGATCACCGGCTCAGTGCTGTATGATGCACACAGCCTGACTGCGGCGCTGCACTGGACCGGCCTGGATGTGACAGTGGCGAAGCCGATGGCCATGAAGCTGCCGCTGTTTCTCTGCCTGGGCACCGCGCTGGCCTGCCTGCTGGTGACGCTGCGGATGACAGAGGCGCGCACCCCCGCCCCCAAGACTTCCCTGCTGCAAAGCATCCGTGAAACCTGGGTCTCCATCCTCCAAACAGGCGGCTGGATCTGGCGCACGAAGGCCGCCTTCGCGCTGATCCTCTTTGGGCTGGTGTTTGACAGCGTGATCCGTCTGTTCCTCACCGTGGCCAGCAATTTCTACCGCCTCGTGGGCATCGAAGAGGGCTGGTACGGGGTGATCGGCACTGTCGTCTCGCTGCTCGGGCTGGTCACCGCGAGCCTGATGGAAACGAGCGCCAAAGTCATGAATGCGCGGCAGAATTTCATCTGGCTGGGCCTTGTGGTGTTCGGCGGCCTGATGGCGGCGGCGCATCCGCAGCCGGGCTGGGCGGGCATCGCCCTGATCATGCCGCTGTTTCTGGGCATGCGCTTCCTGCAGTTCTTCCTGTCCCATTATCTCAATGAGATCGTGGATTCGGAGCAGCGCGCCACGGCTCTGAGCTTTCGCGGGCTGACCATCAATCTGGCCTACGGGATGCTCACGCTGCTCTTCGGCTGGCAGACGAAATGGGTGGCCGGTCATCTGCACCTGAGCGCGGATGATCCGCGTGTCTTTGCCGAGTCGCTCAAGCTGTGGCCCTGGTGGTTTGCCGGCACGGTCCTGCTGGCGGGGGGCTGGATGCTGCTGCGGGTTTTTCGGCCAGCCAAAAGGATCGCATTGAACGATTAGCTGGGATGCGACGTCTTTAAGAATGTTCGACAAACAACCTCACCGGCAGCAAACTGCCCGCAACCATGAAAACGCCCTCCTTCGTCCGCCTCTGTCTGGTTCTGATCGCCACCAGCTTTCTGGTGCAGTGTTCCTCAACGCCCAGGACGCGCATTGAGAAGAACCCGCAGATGTTTTCCAAACTGAGCGCCAAAGACCGCCAGCTAGTCACTCACGGCTTGATCCGCGAGGGCATGACGCGGGATGCGGTGTTTCTCGCCTGGGGCCGGCCGGACAGCGTCTCGGTGGGAATCAACCGTGGCAGGGAGAGCGAAAACTGGGCCTATGAAGGCCAGCGCCCTGTGCGCTCGATGAACATGAACCTGGGCTTTGGCTATGGCGGCTTCGGGTATGGTGGTTTCGGATACCCCGGGTTTGGTGGTTTCGGGCCTTATGGCTACGGCGGCTATCCCATGTGGGGCAGCGGCACCTCTGTGACCTACATCCCCTACACCGCAGGCACCGCAGATTTCGTCAACGGGCGCGTGGTGAGCTGGAAGTCCACGGCGCGCTGAGTTTCTCTCCTCGCGTCACATGAGCGTGCCCGAAGAACACCTGGCGTCACGCCGCAGCCTGAAATCTCGCGACACCCGCTGGGCGCATGCGCTGGCAGGAGCTCTGGCGCGTTCCGGCCTGACACCGAATGCGATCTCTCTCCTCAGCGTGTTCTTTGCCGCAGGCGCCATGGTCTGCTTCATGGTCGCGGGAGATCAGACCAGCGTCCCGGGCATTCTCGCCGTCTGGCTGGGTGCCTTCGTGTGCATCCAGCTCCGACTGCTGTGCAACTTGATGGACGGCATGGTGGCGGTGGAGGGCGGCAAAGGCTCGCCCGTGGGAGCCATTTACAACGATGCGCCGGACCGCGTGGCGGATGTGCTGATCATGGTGGGCGCGGGCTACAGCGGCGCGGGAGATCCCGGCGTGGTGAAGCTTTTCCACGTCATTCCTCTGGGCTGGTGCTGCGCCGTGGTGGCCGTCTGGACGGCCTACCTCCGCGTGCTGGGCGCCTCCCTGACTGGAAAGCATGACTTTCGCGGACCGATGGCCAAGCAGCACCGCATGGCCGTGCTCTGCGGCGGGCTTTTGATCGAAATGATCCAGCATCTGGCAGGAAGCGATCGCTGGGGCATCCTGCTGGCGCTGACGCTGATCTTTGCCGGCGGTTTGTGGACCTGCTGGAGGCGGCTGGCCCTCATGGCCCAGGCGCTGCGTTCTGGAGAAAAGCCGGGTCCCTGAGGCCGAGTCCGGGCTCAAGCTGAAATAAATCGGCCGTGGCGGGCGTCCATTCTCCACTGCCATGAAACAAGCCCTTCTCCTCCTTTCGCTCTTCGTCTCGATCAGCCTCCATGCCTCGGAATTCCCCGCAGGCAGCCCGAAGTTTTTCACCAGCGCCCCGGCCGTGTTGAAAGCCGCCAAGCAAAACGGCAAACCCATCGTCATGGTTTTCTCCGCCGCCTGGTGCGGCCCCTGCCAGACCATGAAGAAAGACGTCTATCCCAACGAGCTGGTGCAGCCGCTGCATGACAAGTTCAACTGGGCCTATCTGGACATCGATGATGAGGCCAACGGCAAGCTCGCGGAAGGCTTTCATGTGGAGACCATCCCCCATCTCTTTTTCCTCGATTCCACCGGCAAAACCACGCTGGACGAGCTGAAAGACGTGACCGCCCCCAAAGATTTCGTCAAAAAACTGACCCACGTCCTGAAGAAGGCGGAAGCGGCCCAGAAAGCCGGAAGCTGAGCGCCGAAGAGCGCCAAAAGCGGGTTTCCACCGGGGCCCGTGACCTCCCCAGCAGCCGCTGCCGCTGACCCGGCGGCGTGCTTTTTTCTACCCTTGGCCCCGGGGGCTGGGCGGGCCGTGAAAATCAAAGATTGATTTCAAACCGGATTTAACCCACAATAAGTATTCTAAAAGGAAAGTTAACAATCAGATATTGTTAATAAAAATGCGATACTACACACTCCTTCTCCTCGGCCTCTCAGCCTGCATTCTGACCTCTTGTGAATCCTCAGGCTTCAGCCGGGGTACGCGGATCACCTCGGTTCGCACCACCGCCTACACGCATGGTGAATCAGATCATATCGTTTATGGAGCCAAAACGGCCGTAGGCACCCAGCTCAAGTATGGCAATGTTCGCAGCGCCGCCGCCGACTGGTCCGTTTACCCGGTAGGCACGATTTTCCAGATTGAGGGACTTCCCTATGTTTATCAGGTGGATGATTATGGTTCCGCCTTGGTGGGCACCAACACCATCGACCTCTACAAGCCTGACAAGGCCACCATGAACGCCTGGGGCGTGCGCAATGTGAACATCCGTGTCATCAAGTGGGGATCGTTTTCCAAGAGCCTGTCCATCATGAAGGAGCGCATGGGCTACGAGCACATCCGCCGCATGGTGGGGCGCATTGAGCACAGCTCGTAACCTTTGCTTCCGACGGCTTTCATCGAGTGACGAAGCAGCAGCGCGCGGATTACATTCGGAGCCGGCTGGGGCAGTTGTACCCTGACCCGCCCGTTCCGCTGGATCATACGGATGCCTTCACCCTGCTGGTGGCGGTTCTGCTTTCCGCCCAGTGCACGGATGTCCGCGTCAATCAGGTGACGCCCGCCTTGTTTCGCCTGGGTAATACCCCTGAGGCTCTCGCAGCCGCTCCGCTCGATCAAATCGAAGCCATCGTGCGCCCCTGCGGTCTGGGTCCGCAGAAAGCCCGAGCCATTAAGCAGCTTTCCAGCATTCTGATGGCTGAGCACCAGGGCCAGGTGCCTGCCTCGCTGGAGGCTCTGGAGCGCCTCCCCGGCGTGGGGCACAAGACCGCGCAGGTGGTGATGGCGCAGGCCTTCGGCATCCCTTCGTTTCCCGTGGACACTCACATCCACCGCCTCGCCCAGCGCTGGAGCCTGACCGAGGGGAAATCGGTGGTGCAAACGGAACGGGACCTGAAGCGCCTGTTTCCCGTGGAGAGCTGGAACAAGCTACACCTGCAGATCATTTTCTATGGTCGCGAATTCTGCAGCGCCCGCGGCTGCGATGGCACCGTCTGCGAAATCTGCCGCACCTGCTTTCCCAACCGGCGCAAGCCTGTCGGCACCAAGAAAGCGTGAGGAAAGTACTCACGAAGTTCAGCTCGTTCTGGACGGGGCGTTGCGATGCCCCGGAATGAGCCAAAGCTCATGAGTACTTTTCAAACTACCAGCGCAGACGCAGGCTGGTGCGGAAGGCACGAGTGGTGTTGCCGAAATCGCCGCCAACGCCGACATCAAACATTGGCAGCAGGCGGAAGTAGGAGGTCAGGTCCACCATCTTGCTGTCATACTTGTCCGCGCTGCTCACCGTCACACCGGCCTGCAGTTCCAGCCAGTTCAGCGGGGTAAAGCGCAGCGCCGGGCGCACATAAATGGAACCGTCGCTGAAACTCACCGTGGTATCCTGAGCCCTGAGGGTGGCATAGCTCAGACCTGCTTCCGCGACAAAAGTGAGCTTCTCATTGATCAGCGAGGTGTGGAAGCCGACACCGGCCTGGATGCTCGCGAAGTCATAATTGCCTTTGGTGGCACCCGTGACGCTGCCACCGCCGCCGCTGCCCCAAGAGGCGCCGAACTTCAAATACAGAGGGTTGAACAGAGCGACTGTCAGCGCGCCGCCAATGGTGTTGGCACCGGACAGGTTGTTTGCCTTCGGAGCCACGTAACGATAATAAGCCTCCAAATTGTTAAAATTGACCATGTTAGGTCCGGCTGGCTTCGTCCCATACGCCGCTGGCGGAGAGCTGTAATTGCTCACGCCCTGAGGGGTGTAGGAGGACATCTGCCCGGGTGGCGGTGCCGTGGCATACGGATCTGCATAAGCAGGCGGAGCCGTCACGTTGGACGAGACGGAAGCCGGTGGCAGCGAATTGGGATAAGCAGGCACGCTCGGCGTGGTCCCGTAGCCGGGAGGCGGAGGCGGCGTTCCATAGCCCGGAGGAGGAACACCCATCACACCATATCCAGTCTGGCCCACAGCACTTTGGCAAAAGGCAACGCCGACGCTGAGAGCGTAAATTAAGGTCCTTTTCATGAGAAGTGGGGCATCTATTGATTATTTAGATAAGTTAAATAATCTCTCAAATCAATGGATTCGGCAAATCATTTTTTCAGCAATGAGATTTCCATTCGCTCCAGTCGCTAGAGAGAATGCCGCTGAGTGCTGGGCACGGTGGTCTTAAACAGGACTTATGGGCCCTATAGGTTCAAAACCGGCAGATGAACGGGCTAGCCTACTTCCTCAGCCACCTGGGGATCAGAAACAGCAGGACGAGACCTACGGCCAGGCCCATAATCAGCGAACGCCGATTCAAATGCGGGGTCGGTTCGGGCTCTGGGATGATATTCATCACCTCTGGTAGGGCGGTGGGCGGAATCATCTCCCGAAGCTCCGGGAGCGGCGCCGGGAGAGGAGCGGTGGCCTCTGGTTTGGTCTCGCTAAGCGCAGCGGCTGGCAGTGCCTTTTCCCAGTCGATATTGAGCAGGATGTCCCAGCCGGGACTTTCGTTCTTCAAGCGGCAGCCGCAGCGCCCCACCAGAAACATGCAGGCGTCCTCCAGCGAGGCATCATCCAGAATGTCGAGCGGCCATGCCCCCAGCACCCGGCCCCGGCCAAACACCGCCCCGGCAAAACTGGTGGTGGCAGGGTCAAAGGTCCCCTGCGGCCCGACGAGCATGCGCAGCAGCAGTTGTTCAGCGGGATCGTCCCGCCGCAGCCGGAGGGTGCTGAATTTCAGCCGCAGCGGTGGTCCGGGGCCGAGCTGGCTGTCGGGGTCATTGGGGTCCTGGATCGGCAGGGAGGCCACCTGCTCCAGAAATTTCAGCCGTTTCTCAAGGCGCTCCGCCTCCAGCACATCCACCGGCGATCCGCTGTCCGCGATCACCCAGATGACCGAATCCCCGGCCAGCAACTGCTGAACGAGTTTCTTGCGTGCAGGTGAATCCAGCACGGCACCGAGCGTGGCAGCGTCCAGCTTGCCGGACCACACCTGTTTTTCGCTCTCCCGTGAATAGCGCAGCACGGTTTCCTTCTGGGCCGCATCGGTGGAGGTGGCGATGTCAAGGTTCGCCTTCCCATTGGCACGCAGCGGGCGCAGCAGATCCTGAATCTCCGGCGTCCCGGCCGCAGCCTGTGGCAGCACCAGATGAAACTTGTCCGCCTCCCAGCGATCCAGCGCAAAGCGGAAGACCGGGATGGTGCAGGCACAAGCACCGCTGGTGCAAAGGGCGACGATGAAGGAGGCAAGGCGCATGGAGGAAAGAACGAATGAGTAAGCCCGAATGACTAGATAATGACGAAGATCGAGGGACGAATGCTGGGGGTTTCTGGCGAATCGAGACCTCTGGCCCGGCGCTCGGCGCGTGGTCGTAGGATGAGTGTGGCGCAAGCCCGCCCGTCCATGAGCGCACGGCTGGCACCACGGCGTGCGGACGTCCTGGTGGTCGGGCGGTTTGGCGAAGAGTGTTGCATGAGGCGCAGGAATCGGCATGCGCCAAACACGACCAACCTACGGCTGGCGCGCTGCACGGCTCGTAGGATGAGTGTGGCGCAAGCCCGCCCGTCCTTCGGCGCACGGCAGACACCATGGCGTACGGACGTCCTGATGGTCGGGCGGTTTGGCGAAGAGTGTTGCATGAGGCGGAGGAATCGGCATGCGCCAAACACGACCAACCTACGGCTGGCGCGATGCACGGCTCGTAGGACGGGTGTGGCGCAAGCCCGCCCGTCCATGAGCGCACGGCTGGCACCACGGCGTGCGGACGTCCTGGCGGTCGGGCGGTTTGGCGAAGAGAGTTGCATGCGGCGGAGGAATCGGCATGCGCCAAACACGACCAACCTACGGCTGGCGCGCTGCACGGCTCGTAGGATGAGTGTGGCGCAAGCCCGCCCGTCCTTCGGCGCACGGCAGGCACCATGGCGTACGGACGTCCTGGTG
>JAFLEI010000041.1 GCA_017301975.1 Verrucomicrobiota bacterium | reverse complement strand
CCCGCGCTTTTCGTTCACTTCCTTCTGAGCCTGCGACGCCTTCAGATACAGCGAGAGAAAGCTCTCCTGCTTCTGCGTCTGTGTCTGGGTGAACTGCGACATGTCCATGTCCGCGTGCACAAAATTCTTCGCTGTGTAGTCGATGCCTTCCAGTTGGCCATGCAGCTTCAGCGTGTCACGCATCATCGTCTGCATCTGGCCCACCCACTGCATCTTCTCCGCCGCCTTCTTGGCCTCGGGCTTCCCCCGCTCCTCAAATGCCGGGCCCACCAGTTCATAGAGCACCGCATCATAGCCTTTGAACCTCACATTCAGCGCGTCAAAATACGCCTTGTCCGCGATGTGGATGGCTCCCACGAGATCCACCTTCACCTTCTGCGGCGACTCATAGCTCACCACCGCCGTTTGCAGGCTGTCGCTCTCATCCTCCTCCACGAACCGGATGAAGTTCGTGGGCTCTTCCGCTGCCGAAAGCACGGCAAAGACCAGCGTGGCTTGCAGCAGCAGAAATCGTTTCATGGTCGGCCTCCCTGGATCAGCCTTCCGTCTTGAAAATGCGGGCAAAGAAGGCCTTCATCTCCTCCCAGGATGCCTTGTCAGCAGCCTCATTGTACGCAGCCCCTTTGCTGTTGTCATTGCCCGCGCCCTTCTGCGTGAAGGCATGCACCGCGCCGGGATAACTCACCAGCTTGTAATCCACCTTCGCGTCCTTCATCTCCTGCTCAAACGCAGCGATGTCCTTCGCCGGCACAAAGGGATCGTCCGCGCCATGAAGCGCCAGCACCTTGCCCTTGATGTTCTTGCCGTCGGCAGGAGTCGGAGAGTCCAGCCCGCCGTGGAAGCTCACCACGCCCTTGATCAGCGCGCCGCTGCGGGCCAGTTCGATCACCCCCGTGCCGCCAAAACAATAGCCGATCGCCGCCATTTTGGACACATCCGTGTGCGGGTCCTTGCTCAGCACCTCCAGCGCGGACAGCATGCGCTGGCGGTACAGCTTGCGGTCTGCCTTGTACTTCCCGGCTTCCTTGCCCGCCTCAGGGGGCTGCGGGCGGATGCCCTTGCCGTAGATGTCGGCGCAGAAGACGTTGTAGCCCAGTTCGGCCAGCATGTGGGCGCGCATCTTCTCGTTGTCACTCAGTCCGGTCCACTGGTGGATGATCAGCACGGCGGGCAGCTTGCCGGTCTTGGCCATATCGACAACGTGCAGGCCTTCGCAGACCACGTCCCCGGATTTGTAATCGACAAGGGTGTCCTTGATCTCGGCCTTCAGCAGGCTGGTGGAAAGGAGCAGGGATGAGATGAAAAGCAGAGCGCGGTTGGTTTTCATGGTTTTGGTACAGTGTACGCAGAAGGAGGCGAGTTTTCCAACTCGTTTCCCGAACGAACACGAAAGATGATTCTACTTGAGTTCCTGAATGTGGATGTTTTTCCACATCACTTCCTTGCCCACCGCCTCGGTCTTTTTGCCGATACCGTGCACCTGAAGGGCGATCACGCCCTCCGCCGTCAGGTCATCCGTGAAGTCCGCCGCCAGCACGCCATTGATAAAAGTCTTGATGCTGCTGCCACGGCACTCGATGCGCGCCTGGTTCCACTCTTCCTGCTTGAAGGCCTTGCGTGCCGCTTCGTTGTTCTTCAGATCAAAGAGCCAGCCACGGCGGCCTTCGTCATACACGCCGCCGGTATAGGCGCGGTCGCTCGGGTCGATCTCAAACTGGTAGCCGAACACTCGGTCTGCCGGGAATTTCTTCTTTTTCCCCGCGATCTCCACCTCCGTCTCCTGCGTGTAGTAGTTGCTGCGGAATTGAATCCCCGAATTCATCGACGGATCGACCTTGAACTCCACCTCCAGGATGAAGTTTCCATACTTCTTCGCCGTGCAAAGAAACGAGTTTCCCGTGTTCGGCACCGTCTTGCCCACGATCGCACCATTTTCCACCCGGTACTGCGCCGTGCCGCTGTGCTGCTCCCAGCCCGCAAGCGTCTTGCCGTCAAACAGCGGGACAAAAGCGTCCTCGGCATGCAGGACGGAGCTGAAAGAAAGAATGGCGGCAAAGGAAAGCAGGCGGTTGGTCATAGGGCGGTGATAAACGGCCTGCCGCGCGCGGTCTTTCTGCTCTCCTGCATCAAGAACCGTCACACCCCGGTCACAAACCTTGTCCGGTTTTGGCTCGCACTGCGGGATGAACCCGCTAAAGCATCGCCAGACTGCTCTCCCACCAACCCATGAAGCGCTACTCCCTCGGCATCGACTACGGCACCAACTCCTGCCGCTCTCTTCTCATCGACCTCGACAACGGCGCCGAAGTCGGCTCCACCGTCTTCAATTATCCGAGCGGCGAGATGGGCATCCTGCTCGATCCCAAAGACCCGCACGTCGCCCGGCAAAATCCGCAGGACTATCTCGAAGGCCTCGAAGCCGTGGTGCGCGGCGCGCTCCAGCAGGCGCAGGCCAGCGTCCCCGGCTTTGATCCCGCCCAGGTCATCGGCATCGGCATCGACACCACAGGCAGCACTCCCATTCCGGTGAACAAAGACGGCACCCCGCTCGGCCTGCTGCCCGAGTTCAAGAACAACCTCAACGCCATGGTATGGCTCTGGAAAGACCACACCGGCTACGCTGAGGCAGCCGAGATCACCAAGCTCGCGCACGAGATCCGCCCAAACATCATCGCCAAATGCGGCGGCATCTACTCCAGCGAATGGTGGTGGAGCAAAATCCTGCGCCTCCGCCGTGTGGACGCGCATGTCTTCGCCGCCGCCTTCAGCTTCGTCGAGCACTGCGACTGGATTCCCGCCGTCCTCACCGGCAACACCGATCCTCTCACCCTCAAGCGCGGCGTCTGCAGCGCCGGACACAAGGCCATGTTCAGCACCGAGTGGGGCGGCCTGCCGGACAAGGAATTTCTCGCCAAACTCGATCCCGCCCTCGCCGATCTCCGCGACCGCCTCTACTCCGTGGCCCACACCGCCGATGTCAAAGCAGGCGAACTCTGCGCCGAATGGTCCCAGCGCCTCGGTCTCAAGGAAGGCATTGCCATCAGCGTCGGCGCTTTTGATGCCCACATGGGCGCCGTCGGCGCAGGCATCAAAGAAGGCACGCTGGTAAAAATCCTCGGCACCAGCACCTGCGATCTCATGATCGCTCCTACCAGCAAGCCACTTGCCGACATCCCCGGCGTCTGCGGCATCGTGAACGGCTCCGTGCTCCCCGGCTACTACGGCATCGAGGCCGGACAGAGCGCCGTGGGCGACATCTTCCTCTGGTTTGTCAATCACCTCGTGCCCGACACCTACGGCGCCACCGTGGGCGAAAAATTCGTCAACATGGAGAAGGCCATGCTCGGCAAAAAGCCCGGCTCCACCGGCCTCCTCGCGCT
This sequence comes from Verrucomicrobiota bacterium, assembly GCA_017301975.1. Taxonomy (GTDB): domain Bacteria; phylum Verrucomicrobiota; class Verrucomicrobiia; order Verrucomicrobiales; family Verrucomicrobiaceae; genus Prosthecobacter. The sequence continues at coordinate 53,883 of JAFLEI010000041.1, read as the reverse complement.
TGATTGGAACAACGGCAACCGCACCATCCTCGTGGATGTTCGCCTCACCGGCCTCTTGCTCGGCCAAACCCTCCACACCGAGGCGCACGAAATCTATCGCGCCTACATCGAGGCCACCGCCTTCGGTGCGCTCACCATAATCAAGCGCGTCGAAGAATACGGTGTCAAAATCGAGGAAGTCATCAACACCGGCGGCCTCTCCATCAAAAACGCCACCCTCATGCAGTGCTACGCCGACATCATCGGCAAGCCCATGAAAGTCAGCCAGAGCGAGCAGACCTGCGCCCTCGGCGCCGCCATCTTCGGCGCCGCCGCCGCCGGGGCAGGGGACATCCACACCCTCCAGACCCAGGTCACCGCCACCCGCGAAAAGGTCTATTATCCCATTCCCGAAAATCAGGCCGTCTACGCCGAACTCTACACCCTCTACCGCACTCTCCACGACGCCTTCGGCACCACCGAATGGAGTGGCAAAATCAACCACGTGATGAAGCAGTTGTTGGATATTCGGGCGCGGCAGAGCTGAGGAGGGGATATTGCTAAAACATGAGGACTGTCTGGAAAATTTTTTGCAGGCTGATGGTCTGGGTTTTTCCAGTCTTCTTGCTCGATGGCTGTTTTAATCGAGATCCATTCCTCAAAGTGAATGATCATTTTTACATCGGCGCTTCATGGCCTGGTGCGCCGGTATATCTGGACTACACAAACTGGTCGCTCAAATGGTCCGAAGAAGCGGCTGAAGAAATGGATGGTGACGAGAGAACAAAAGCATTCGAGGCCTTTCAGAAGAAGAAGCACTGGCAGTTGGACGACATCACCCAGTTCTCGTTGTCGGAAACCGTCATCATCGGAAACTCGCCGAAAGGGTGGTTCATTGCGGATTTGGCTTCCGGGGAATTGAAATTGTTTTCATCCATCAGCGAGCGCGATCAGGTCCTTCGCGATATTTATCATCTGGATCCCCTGCATTCCTTCGGGCGGCCATCCTGGTTGATGCAGGTGAAGAGCAACTTTCTATGGCCCTGGGTGCATCTTTACTATGCCGCATGCCTGGTGCTCGTTACGCTGCTGACTCTCAGAGGGAGCCAGCGTGCTCGGAAGGCAGTGCGTGCACCCTAGCTGATCAACATGGAGTGGCGATACCCCATCTGCTTTCTCTTGCTGCTTCTGATGATGTGGCTGGGGCCGTATGCATTCATTTTCTTTGAGCGCGATGGCTCCAAAGCACCGCCTGATACCGCGGTCAGTGACAGGCGTTTGCGGAGACTCTGTTTTCGCGGCTTCATTGCCATAACGTTAGCCTTTATGCTGTGTTGGTGGCTGAGGCGCTAATTCTACATTGTTAGACTTGATCGGATCGTCAGGCCGGCTGCTTTCGGCTGACGTCCCAGCGCAGCAAAGTAGCCCTGTTCCTGTGGAACAAGGAACGCTCCGCCTCGCCCCAGACACTTAACCATGTAGAACTAGGAACCACTGAGGCCACCTGCACACCACAGAAGGCTGATTCAGGCAATCTCTGCGGCGTTCCCAACTCTGCGGTGTAAAATCAGTGCCTCATGAGTTGTCGGCACCCGCGAGACCGCACAAACAACATCACCCTTTTTTCTCCCTCGCAAGCTCCCGCCATCTCCCTCCGTTCTCTTCCCCCGCATGATCTTCCGCACGCTCTCCCTCCTCGTCGCCTTCACTCCGGCCCTCCTCCTCGCCGAAGACTGGCCGCAGTGGCGCGGCCCCCGTCTCGACGGAACCTCCAAGGACACCGGCTTCCCCATCTCCGCAGACGGCCATGTCACATGGAAAGCCGAACTCCCGGGCAGTGGTCACGCCTCGCCCATCGTGTGGCAGGATCGCATCTTCGCCGTCGCGGCCATCGCTGAAAAAGAAGAGCGCGTATTGATCTGTCTCGATCGGGCCACAGGAAAGCAGCTCTGGCAGTCCACCATCCTCAAGGCACCCATTGAGAGCATTCACAAGCTCAACAGCCAGGCCTCCAGCACCCCTGCAACCGATGGCGAGCGCGTCTTCACCGCCTTCCTCGACAACACCGAGACCGACGCCACACGCGCGGCGAATGCCGGTCGTGTCATCGGCAAAGGCGAAGTCCCCAAAGGCACCGTCGTCATCTCCGCGCACGACTTCACAGGCAAACAAATCTGGCAGGTGCGTCCCGGCCTCTTCTCCAGCAAGCACGGCTTCTGCTCCAGCCCCATTGTTTTTGAAGACAAAGTCATCGTCAACTGCGACCACGACGGCGACGGCTACATCGTCGCCCTCGCACGTGCCGACGGCAAGGAACTCTGGCGCATCTCCCGCCCCAACAACACCCGCAGCTACTGCGTTCCCCTCATTCGCGACATTGGCGGCCGCACGCAGATGGTCCTTTCCGGCACCATGTGCGTCGCAAGCTATGATCCACGTACCGGCAAACTGCTCTGGATCATCGATGGCCCCACCGAGCAGTTCGTCGCCTCCATCGTCTATAGCGAGCAGTCCGGCCTCCTCTACATGACTGGCGGCTTCCCCGAGCACCACCTCCTTGCCATCAAGCCCGACGGCACCGGCAACGTCACCAACACCCACATCGTCTGGCGCACCAACAAAGGCGTCTCCTACGTCCCGTCCCCCATCATCGAAGGCAGCCACCTGCTCAATGTCTCCGACTCCGGCGTCGCCCATTGCTTCGATGCCAAGTCCGGCGAGATCCAATGGGAGGAGCGCATGCGCGAGCACCACGCCTCCCTCACCAGCGCCGAAGGCCACGTCTTTTTCATCAACGACTTCGGCATCCTCCGCACCATCCAGCCCGACAAAACCTACAAGCTCCTCGCCGAAAGCGAACTCAAAGAAAAAGTCTTCGCCTCCCCCGCACTCAGCGAAGGCCAGCTCTTCATCCGCACCGACAAAAGCCTCATCTGTCTCGGCAAACGCACCACCAAAACCGCTGCTCGCTGACAGTAGCCATCTCGCTCCGCGAGATGAGCACAGCGCTACCTTCGCCCCACCGTTTTCATGACGCCAATGCGTTGGCTGACATCGGCTCCCGTTCCTCTCACTCTCCGCCCACCTTCCTCATGCTCCACCGCTCTCTCTCCCTCCTCCTCTTCACCACCCTCTCCGCCTTCGCCGCCGAGCCCATCCCCGAATTCCACGGCTCCATCGAGCGCCTCGATCCCGCCCTCGACGCCCTACTCGCCCCCGACGCCAAAATCGAAGTCCTCGCCTCCGGCTTCAACTGGTCCGAAGGCCCCGTCTGGCGCGATGGCGGCCTCGTCTTTTCAGACGTTCCCGAAAACACCGTCTTCGGCTGGAAGGAAGGCGACACCGCCGCCAAGGTCGTTCTCAAACCCAGCGGCAGCCTCAGCGGCGACGGCCAGGGCTCCAACGGCCTCCAGGTCGATGCGCAGGGCAGCCTCATCCTCTGTCAGCACGGCGAGCGCCGCATCGCACGCCTTGAAAAAGACGGCACCTTCACCTCCCTCGCCGACAAGTATGAAGGCAAGCGCTTCAACAGCCCCAACGACCTCGTCATCGCCAAAAGCGGCACCCTCTTCTTCACCGATCCACCCTATGGACTCAAGAAAGGCGAAGCTCCGGAACTCCCGCAGCACGGCGTGTACTCCGTCACACCAGCGGGCAAAGTTTCGCTTGTGATCTCAGACATCCGTTTCCCCAACGGCATCGCCTTGAGCCCTGACCAGAAGACCCTCTACATCGCCGTGTCAGACCCCAAGGACACCCGCGTCATGGCCTACGATCTCCAGGACGACGGCACCGCCAAGAACGGTCGCGTTTTCTTCAATGCCCAGCCGCTCAAAAGCCCCACCCGCAAAGGCGGCTGCGATGGCATGAAGGTGGACACCCACGGCAACATCTGGACCACCGGCCCCGGCGGCGTCCTCATCATCAGCAAAGACGGCAAACACCTCGGCAGCATCCTCACGGGCCAGGCCACCGCCAACTGCGCCTTCGGCGATGCCGACCGCAGCACCCTCTACATCACCGCAGACATGTTTCTCCTGCGCGTGAAGACGCTCGCGAAGGGCTTGTGACAAAGGAGCGGGACCATCCTGGTCCCGTTGTTCAAAGGGGGCGGGATGTCCCCTCTCCCTGCACCAGCTTCATCAGCGCCAGCCCATTCATCACCGCCTTCGGCACAAACGTCCCCGGCTCCACAAACTCCGGCAGCTTGCTGCCATCAGCACTGCGCTCGGAGCAGTGCGCGTTGCCACCATACGGGCCCAGTCCATCCAGCGTCGGCGCGAGCTGCCACAGGTGGTTTGCATCGCTCAAGCCCCCGCGCGGCACCGACACCGCCTTGAGATTCATCATCGCCGCGGCTTCATGCCAAAGGTGGAAGAGAGCCTCAGACTCAATGCCTCCGGGCCAAGCCGCCGTGTGGCCCGTGCGCTCCGCTGTGAGCTTCGCGCCGTTCGTCGCCGTGCCGTTTAGCGTCGCAAAAAAATCATCCGCATGCTGCAGCGCTGCGGGCTCAGTCGCCCGGCATTCCCACTCGGCCACGGCTTCATGCGGCACGCGATTCACCACCGTCCCGCCTTGCACCATCCCGATGTTCACCGTGCGTTCTGCTTCCGCGTTCGTCAGCGCGGCGATGTCCGGCAGCACACGCGCCAGCGCGTCGATGGCGTTGATTCCCTCATGGTGCTTGCTGCCCGCATGCGCGGCCTTGCCTTCGGCGTTGAGCTTCCAAGCGCTGCGGCCCTTGCGAGATGTGACGATGTGCCAGTCCCGGCCATCCACCGGCCCGCCCTCAAACACGAGCACCGCGCGCGCCTTCCCTCCACATCGCTCCGCAGTGGCCCGGCCAAAATCATCACCAATGATCTCCTCAGCGGCGTTCGCCGCCACGAGCCAGTGCGTGCGCTCATACACCTCCGGCGCGGCATCCCGCATGCTTTGCATGATCAGCCAGATCAAAACCGTGCCGCCTTTGTTATCGACCGTTCCCGGCCCATAGATGCGGCCTTCATCCGGGCGCTCGTCCCATTTGAAATCATTCAGCCGCTCCTCCTCCGCCGGAAACACCGTGTCGGAATGCGTGACGAGCACGATGGGTTCGCCACCCTCGCCGCGATGCGTGAGAAAGAGATGATGCCCCGTGCCCGGCGTGGCGCACGGCACAAGCTCCGCCTCAAATCCCAGCGGCTCAAAGGCTTCCGCCGTCAGCCGCGCGACTTCATCCACGCCCTCGGCATTCGAGGTGAAACTGTTGACCCCGACCAGCCGCCGCAGCAGTTCCAGCGCTGCCGGGAGATGCTTTTCAGCCGAAGATTGCAGGAGAGAAATATTCATCGCGGTACAGCCCCTATGCCGGGGAGGTTGGGCATGATGAGGTTGCCGCTGGCATCATACGTGATGCCCGCGAAGTCGTCATTCGCCACGTAGAAATGCCCGTCCAGGTCGATCCAGTCGGCCCACGGTGCCAGATGCGCCGCCGCCGTGGTGCCAAGGCTGGTCTCGATCATGCAGCCCAGCAGGATCTGCAGACTCTGTTCCTTCGCCGCCGCCATCATGGCCACCGCCGCATCAAAGCTCCCGCTCTTGAGCAGCTTGATGTTCACGCCATCCACGAAATCCGCCAGCGCCACGATGTCCTCCATCGTTTGCACGCTTTCATCCGCGAAGATGGGTGGAGGATTTCCTGGAAGCAGCGACCGCAGTTCTTCCCACTCATCGACCCCAAGGCGGTGATGGATGGGCTGCTCGATCAGCGTCGGACTGTATTCCGCGACTTTCTCGATCATCAGGGGCGCCTCGGCCATGTCCCAGCCGCCATTCACATCCAGCAGCAGTTTCGCATGCGGGGCAGCCATGCGCGCGACGGAGACGATGGCAATGTCGAGCCCCAGATCTCCCGAGCCCAGCTTGAGTTTCAGCACAGGAAATTGGGCGGCAATGTCGCGAACCTTTTCCGCAAAGACATCGAGATCCTCGGGAATGCTGAACGAGCGGCAGCCCGATGGTGTGGGATGCGCGGGCGCACCCAGCTTGGACTGCGCATAAGCCCCCAGCGGTTGGTCAGTCTGATGGCCGATGATGTCGTGCCGCAGCAGGTTCAGTGCCAAACCAGCGGTTCGCGGAAGGACTTCCGGCAGCACCGCCTGATTGAGCACCGCCAGCGTCTGCGCTGGATCTTCTCCATAATAGGGGACAAACGGGGCCTCAGTGACGAGTTCGCCATTCGAAACACGCAGCACCTGGCGCGTGGCCGAGGTGCCGTGGGCGATGCGAAAAGGCTCGCTGAGATGAAGGGTTTTGATCTCGAAGTGCAAGGCTCCCAGTCAAAGGTCAAGAGCCCCAATGGTCAAGGAATCCTGTCTTCATCTTGCATCGATTGGCCCCACCTCATCATTGCGGCTTCGGATCGCGGCTGAACATGCGCTGGAAGAGGTTTTTCTTCCTCGCAGGGACTTCGACCGGCTCAGGCAGCGGCGGCGGCGGAACCTGCGGGAATCTCTGGGCCGCCTGGGATCCTGCGTTGGTGCGAATGTCTTCGCTGAGGGATGTTTCGCGGACGCTGTCGGTGTCAGTCACGACCTGCGGCTGGATGAAAACAATCAGCTCTTTCCGGGTCACGCTGTTGTTGTCCGTGCGGAAGAGCTTGCCCAGTCCGGGAATCTTCCCGAGGATGGGGATGCCGTTCTGCGCGAGGTTCTTTTCCTCGGAGATCAGGCCGCCCAGCACAATGGTGTTGCGGTCCGGAATCGTGACGGAGGTGACGAGCTGCTCCGTGCCAATGATGGGCACCAGATTGGGCGTGATGAGCTGCGTGCCGATGAGGGTGTCGTTGATTTGAGAAATGGTGAGCGTCACTTCGCCATCCGTGTTGATCAGCGGCACCACTTCGAGCTTCAGCACCACATCCAGGTAGCTGGTGGTGGAAGTCACCGTACCGTTGAGGTTCGAGGCATTGGTCACCGTGCTCGCAGGGTAGGGCACCTTGCGTCCTGAGGAGATGACGGCCTTCTTGTTGTTCAGCGCAAAGATGGAAGGCCTGGAGAGGACCTTGAAATTGCTGTTGGTCTGCAGCGCGTTGAGAAAGATGCCCAGGCCGCTGCCGGCGGCTCCATACAAGTTCAGGCCTGAGGATGGGCCAAAGGGCGTCGTGATAGAATTGTTACGCAGGTCGTTGATGGCGCGCCCGGCTCCGCCCGTCGTGCCAAGGATGTCCGTGCGGTTGGTGATGCTGCTGGCCGTAAAGTTCTTGTTCGTGAGAGAGGAGATGTAATCCACGCCCGTGAGCATCGTGTCCGTCAGCGTGAGTTCGCCGATGACCGTGGCGAGATAAACCTGCGACGGCTTGCGGTCGAGCTTGTCGAGCAGCGCATCGACCTTCGTGATCTCCTCCTGCCGGCCGATGACAATGATGGTGTTCGACATCGGGTCGGCCACGATGCGGCTCTTGCCCACCAGCACAGACACCGGCGCATTGTTTTCCGTCGGTCCCGAAACAACGTCAGCGCGTCCGCCCGTGCTGCCAGTCGCGGTTGTGCCGGTGGTTCCTGTGGACGAACTGGCGGTGTCAGATCCGGAGGTGGAGGCCGCAGTGTTGCCCACCACGCCACCTCGTGTGCCCTGAGTCGTTCGGCCGCCCAGGAGCTGGCTGCTGTTCGTGGCCAGCACCTGCTGCCGCTGCTGCTGAATGGAGCCTCCGCCGGGCAGCTGAGTTGAGCCGGAATTCACTTCCTGCAGGCGGTCCACCAGCGCACTCAAGACATCCAGCGCGGCAGCGTACTTGAGCTTGCGCTCATACGGCTCCGTACTTTCCAGAGGCTTGTCAAATTCCGAAATCAGGCTCGCGACGTAGGTGTAGTCCTGCGGCGCAGCGACAACGAGGATCTGATTCAAGCGCGTGTCCGCCACCACCTGCGTGCTGGGCTGCGGATTCAGCCCGTTCGATGCTTGGGAAGAATTGACCTGGCCAGGTGCGGGCGGCCTCTGACCGTCTTTGTCTCCCCCCTTTTCGCGGCCATCACTGGCCGCAGTGCCGCGGATGGTGTTCACGCCCTTCGTTTCTTTTTCCTGCGCCTGCGCATTCAAGGTGGCCTGAATGATCTGGGCGATCACTGCGGCATCGGCAAATTTGATGGGAATGAATTTCGTCACCAGCGTGGAGCCCGTGTCCCCGAGATCAATGGCCTCGCGAATGCCGATGAGCTGCTTGACGATCGTCGCGCTTTCCGTGATCAGCAGTCCCGGCGGGGAAGTCACCGGGGTGATGCGGCCATAGGCGCCCAGTCCGACATGGCCTGAGAACATCGCGGCCGCGTCCTCCGGTGCCAGGTAGTCCAGCTTCATGAAGTAGGACACGATGCTTTCGCCATCAGGGATGTCCTTGGCGCTGGTGTAAAACCGCACCCCATGGGAGAATTGCACCGCATTCGCGCTTTGATTGCGTGCCGGCAGGATCTTGGCGCTGTTGCTGCCGGGTTCGGTCACGATCGCGTAGCCGTTGGCAAGCAGTGAGGCCTCAATGAGTTTGATGGCTTCGGCCTTGGGCACCTGCTTGGGTGTGACGAGGCTGATGGTGGCTCCTTCAAAGATGTTGGTGTCCTTGATCAGCGTGTAGCCGGTGAGCTTCTCATAAATCGCCAGCAGGTCTGCCACAGGGTTGTTGGCAAACTGCATCATGACATTGTCACCCGTGATCTGGAAGGCCTCCGCCTCTCCTGCGGCACCGTCGGCACCCATGCCTCCAGGACCGCCAAAACCACCGCCCGGGGGACCAAACCCGCCGCCACGACGCCCAAAGCCACTGCGTCCCCCGCTGGGAAAGCCTCCTCCTGGAGGACCGCCGCCCGGAGGTTGGGCACCATCTGGCGGCGCGGCTGGGGCCGCAGCTGCCGGTGGGGGAAGGGGAGCTGGGGTGACGGTGGTGGTCGTCGTCGTGGTCGTGGCAGCCGGAGTCTCCGTCGTGGCTGCCGCAGGCGCTGGCGCAGGTGAGGGCTGTGGGGCCGGCGGGACGATGCTCTGCCCGCGCAAAGTGGCGGAGATGGCAAACAAACACGTGGTGAAAATAGGAAGACAGCGATGCATGCGAAAAGGGATGTGGCGTGAGTGGCGGGTGTGATCTTCAGCGGGCCGGGCTATTTGCCTCCGCCGTCTTCTTTTTGGATTTTCTCAAACATGGTGCGTATGGCATTGCGGCGCTCCTCTTCGGGCGCGTTGCGGAATTTTTCGTCGCTGAACTTTTCGCGCATGGCGTTGCGGAATTTGTCCTTCGCCTTCTCAGAGAGGCTCTCATATTTTTTTCGGTCCTCTTCGCTGGGGCCCCGGCTGCCCCGATTCAAGCGGTCCCCGCCGGAGTCGCCACGCGAGCCTTTGTCGCTTTTTCCCTTCGTCAGGTCGTTTTTGTCCAGAGCGCTGTGCCGGATGCTGAAGGTCTCCCCGCCGATGGCGATCTTGGCCTGAGCCCGGTCAATGTTGCTCGATGGCAGGGCTTCCATGAGCTTCCACCCTTTGAGGTTCGGCTCTTCGGAAACCACCAGCGACTGCTTCTCGTTTTTGTCAAAGATGGTCACCACTGGTTTGCCGTTCACATACGCCATTCCCGTGAGCACCAAGGAATCGGAAATGCTAACGATGCGTGTGAACGGCGAGTTCTGGATGATCGCGCTCAGGGAGTTCGCATCAAAGGGCTGAGGCAAATCCGGATCCACGGGTCCCGCAGGCGCTGGCGGTGCCGCCACGGGTTGCTGCGGCTCCAGAAGTTCGTCGCCGGGCAGGGCCAGCAGATCAGAAGTCGTGATCGAGGCGTCGGCTGGCGCAGCCGGCACGATGGACTGGGCGCGCAGGCTCAGCGCCGCGCTCAGCATCAGCAGAGTGGTGAAAAGCATTTTCATGGCTGGTATCCGTTTTCTGGTTTGAACCAGCGCGCCAGGACGAGGTTGCACAAGGCCTGGGGGGTCTTTTCTTTAGCCTTGGCATCAATTTCCAGCTCAAGCTGCTTGATGGCTTGAAACTTCTCCGGGGACTGCAAGCTGGCCAGCCAGCCCAGCAGCGTGGTTTGATCACCGCGCAGCCGCACTTCCACGGCCACCTCACGGTACACGGAGGCGTTCGCCTTGCTGTCCGCCGCATCCGGCAGCAGTTGCTGCTTCTGCACCTGCAACTGGTAGTCGAGCGCCACGTTCTGAATTTCTTCCAGCAGTTTGGCCTGCGCCGTGCCCAGGCTCTCGGTCGTCGGCATGTGCTGCTCCATCCACGCCGAGCGCTTGTCCCAGAACTCCCGGTCGGCCATCCAGTGGCTGTTCTCCTTCTTCTCGTTCTCCAGCGAGGTGATGCGCGCCAGCACCGCCGTGCGTCGGTCCAGAAACTGCTTCAGCATGATGAACGTCGCCATCAGCAGCAACGCGCCAAGGCAGGCGCCGAGCAGTTTCTTTTCACGAGGGGTGAGGGCGAGTGCCATGACAGTTGATACAATTTTTTACGGCAGCTTGCCCTGGGCACGGAAGGAGGCCGTGGTGCCTTTGACTTCGGGCCGGGGATTCGTCCATTCGTAGCGGCTCAGGATGCGGTTCTTTTTGAAATCTTCGATGAACTGAAAAGCCAGTTGTGCATCCCGTGCTTCACCTCGGATGTCGATCTCCTTGCCCTTCACTTCAAATTTACGGATGACGATGCCGCTGCCCGGCATGATGCGGTTGATCTCGCCCAGCAAAAACAGCGGATACCGCTGCGGCTCGATCGCCGGTGCCAGCACTTTCCAGCGTTCATTGGCCTTGCGCACGGCCGCCGCAGGCTCGCTGGTCACCTCCACCTCCTCGGCCAGTGTCGCCGCCCGTTTCTCCTGAAAATGTAGGTAGGCAAAGCCGAGGAATGCCAGCGACGCATACAGCATTCCACCCAGCACCAGCGCGCGGATGAGCTTGGAGCGCTTCGTACTGGTGCTGATCGCCGTGCGCACCCCCGCGGGCAGCATCGGAGTCCACGTGCGCGTTTCCAGCGCTCCATTCGGCGGCAGATCCGCGAGCACACGCACCGGCAGATCCAGAACGGAACTCAGCCGCGTCGTCAGTCCCTTGTCAAAATTCGCTCCCACCAGCGCCACTCCGCTGATCGTGTCTGGCCCGAGCTCGGATTCCAAGGTCAGCCTTGCCAGCGTGATCTCCAGCGTCAGCACGTCTTCCGCCGCCGGCGTTGTCGCAAAGATGTGGCTGTGGTACAGCTTGCCCTGATAACTGGCCGCCAGCACCAGATCTCCCTGCTCTTCAATGATGACAAGGTGGCCCGCAGGGAGCTGCGCCAGTCTCAGCGCTGCGGTGTAATCGCTGGCATGAGAAGCCGCCAGCGCTTCGGGAAACGGCTCCGCCAGAATATCCACACTGACAATGGCCAGCCCGCCGCTTTGCCCGAGCAGCTGCCAGCGGTAGTTTCTGCCCACCTCATCCTGCTCCAGCTTGAATCCACGCCGTTCCAGTTGGGTGGAAATGATCTGCTCCAGCAGCTCGCTGTCCGTCTGCGGCAGGATCAGTCCGATCGTCCGGCACGCTGAGGCCGGCAGGCCGATCAGCAGCGGTTTGCTCACATGCCGCGCCTCCGCCGGGCTTTCCACCGTCTCAGCGCTTGAGGTCGCACGCGGCTTCCACACACGCCAGGAGGCATCGGGGGCGGGGAGAAGCAGGGTAGTGGCGGCGAGTGACATTCGTGGAGGGCTGGGTAGAACGCGCGATTGCGTGAGAAGTTGCGGTTTTGAATGCGAATATCGAATGTCGGGTGAAGCGGCGGTTGTCGAGCCTTTTACTCCTCGATCCGCCCGAGATAGGTCACCGCCCCGGTCGTTTGATCTCGGCGGGTGACGAGGGTGATCTTCGAGCGCTTCGTTCCCACCCAGCCGATGCTGGTGATGCGCCGCAGCGTCGTGTCGCTGTCATTGACGATGCCGCTCACCGCGTTCAGCCGGTCCCCGTTGAGGCCGAGAATCTGGTAGGCCTCCGGCGCACGGATGCGGCGGTCATCTTCCGTCCCGGGAATGCCATCTCCCCCGTCACGCTCGCTGATAAATCGCTGCACATCGTTTTCTGACGCTCCGGTGATGGCCAGCAGCACATCCTTGAAAACCGTGCGCAGGTCGATCTGTCCTTCACCATAAATGCTGAAGTAATTCCGCCAGTCCGGCTTTTTGCGGTCCACAGCGTCCATGCCACGCACAAGAATCATCTCCTCCACCCGGATGAAGCCCTGATTGCGCGGTGCATCATAGATGCCCAGGCTTTTGTAATACTCCGCCTCCGCGCCATTGGCGCGCTGCGTGCTGTCATTGTCCACCCAGTCTGCCAGAGAGTCCGCCGCCACCCCCGCATCCTCCGCATTGAGCTGCCAGTAGATGAAGAGGTTGTAGATCGCCTCGCGCAGCCGCTCGTCCGTGATGTAGTTGATCGGGAGGCGCGCCCCTTCGTAGTTGATCACCACGTCAAAACCGCTGTCCGGCCCCACCTTCTGCTTCATCACAATGTCCCCGCGCCTCGTGCTTGGGTTCAGCCCCACGGCGATCCCGCTCTCTGCGAGATGCAATGCGCGGAAATCGTATGCCGCCTGCTTGGATTCCTCCGCGCTGTAGGTGATGTACTCCACCACCCCCATGACCGTCACAGACATCAGCAGGATCGCCCAGATCATCAGCATAAGCGCTGAGCCCCGGGCCCGTGCCGATGCCGGACGTGGGCTGCAAATCGTTGCGTGAGCAAATGTCTTCATGGCCCGGCACCTCCTCCGCCGCCGCCAGGAGGTCCGCCACCACCACCGGGAGGTCCCCCCCCACCACCGCCGGGTCCACCAGGTCCACCGCCGCCAGGGCCGCCCCCGCCGGGACCACCGCGACCGCCACCGCCTCCTCCTCCAGGACCACCGCCGCCACCCGGGCCTCCACGTCCACCACCGCCCTGGCCGCCTTGCCCTCCGGCTGGGCCACCTTGCCCCGTATTTCCCCCCTGCTGATTGTTGTTGCTCCCGTTGTTCGAAGGGGCTCTACCCGCGACCAGCGTCAGCACAGGCACGCTAAAAACCATCCGCACCGGCAGCGTCCGGTTTTTCATTACCAGTTGTCCTTCGATCAGGTCCGGCCAGTTCGACTTGCTCCATTCTTCGTACCACGTCTCTTCCTTCTCCACATAGAAGCGCCATTTGAACGACACCACGTCCGGCAGCAGCGGCATCCAGTACCGCCCCTCCGTGTCCGGTGCATAGATTCCCGTCGTGGATTGTTGAATGCCCGACTTCATGTCCCCGGTCTGCGGGATCAAATCCTCACGCGAAAGGCTCAGGTAGTTCAGCGGTTTTTGGTTGTCGTCCACCACCGCCTCCGGGTAGGGACGCAGGCTTAGGATGGTGTCCTTCGACGTGATGGGATTGCTGCCAAAAGGAAAGCAGTCCGGCGATCCGGTGATCGTCAGCTCCTGAATCACCGGGTCCGTGCCCTGAACGAGTTTCAAAGACAGCGTGGCCGTGCTCGGCAGCGTGGCAAACATGCGCCGGCACAGTTCAATGTACCGGTTCATGGAGTCGCTCTCGCGCTGGATGTGCTCGATCTCCGATGCCCCGCGCACCGATCCCCGGATGATCGCAAACAGCGTCGCCGTGATCATCGAGAGGATCGTGATGCCGATCACCACCTCGATCAATGTGAACGCGGAACGTCCTCTATTGCTGGGCGGGTTTGTAAACATAGACGTCCAGGGTGTCCTCCTGCGGCACCCCGTCGAAAGACGAGGTCGCGTGGATGGTGAGTTTGTACATGTCGTTCAAGATGCCGCCATTGGTGGTCTTCAATGACAGCGCCTCGGTGCTGCTCGTGTAGGTGATGCCGTAGGTCGTGTCCGCGATGGTGGTGCTCATCTTGGCCAGCGGCTTGTTCCGCAGCTCTTCAAACACATTCCGCATCCCGATGCGGATGATCTGGTCTCGCTTGAGCAGGTTCGCCGTCTCCAGCGCTTGATTCAGCGCCTTCGCCAGCCCCAGCACCGCGATGGCAAAAATCGTCAGCGCCAGCACCAGCTCAAAAAGAATGTAGCCGCGCGAAGCCCGGCGCTGGAATGTCGCTTTCATCGCAGATCCACGGTCTCCCTCACGATGTCTGCGGTCAGTGCCGCAAACTCCACATCAAAGGTGGAGGAAGGGCCTTCCACATGAACCTTTAGCGGCTGGCAGACACCGCTGGGCTGAAACACCCACAGCTTGACCATCTCTCCCTCGATCGCCGTCGGCTCGGCATCATACCAATGCTGAATCTGGTACTTCACCTCCTTCGGCATTTCGTATTTTTCCGACCAGTATTCGTCATACTTCGGCGGTGGTGGGGCCAGTGGCAGCTCCGTGGTCGTGTTGGATCGTCCGCCGTTGTCGATGTCCGTTTTATCACCTTCCTCGATCGTGCTTTCCACGGCGGGCGCTGCTTCTCCAGCTTCAAGAAATTCGTTCAACTCCGTGAGCTGCAGGTACGGATTGAAATAGCGGGACGCCGTGAATCCCGTCGCATGAAACGCCACCTGATAAGGCCGCTTCTCCTGCATCGCGCGCATCCGCGCCTCACGTGCCAGTTTGAGCAGCGCCGTGACCGGCTCACGCGCCAGCCGCTCATCCTGGAAGCCTTTCAGCATCGGCACCGTCGCCGCTGCCAATACAGCGACGATGGTTAAAGCGATGACGATTTCGATTAACGTAAACGCCCGTGAAGCAGCCCCATGCCGGACGAAGGAGCGCTGACGGAGGGTGAGGGCATCACTCGCGTCATGGCAGGTCTTCGTGCTTCGGCATGCAGCTTTCATGGGTCATTTGGCCGCCGACTTCTTCCAGTTGCCCAGGTCATCTTCATCGCCGTCGATCCCGTTCGGGCCGGCCGTCCAGAGATCATAGGGCTTCTTGGATTTCTGCGCAGGGAAACGGTATTTGTAAGGCAGGCCCCAAGGGTCTTTGGGCAGCTCTTCCATGAACGCGCGGTAGTTTTCAGGGATCGGTTCCAGCGTGGGCTTTTCCACCAGCGCCATCAGGCCCTGCTCGGTCGTCGGCATGCGCAGCGCACGGGATTCATAGGACTGCAACGCCAGCCCAATGGCCTGCAAATCGCTGTCCACACGGGTGTCCTTGGCGGAGTCGATCTGGCCCTTGAGCAGGTAAATCGAGCCGGAGGCCAGGATGGCGATGATGGTCAGCGTGATCACGATTTCGATCAGCGTGAAGGCGGAGGAGGGGCGTTTTTTGAGGTGCGATGTGCGGATTTTCATGACGGAACGATTGAACAGGATTTATGAAGAGATGAACAGGAGGAAATGAGTTTGGTTTCGCCGGCTTTAGCCGCCGCCACGGATGCCCGTGACGCTTTGGGCGATGGCCGCAACGATTGAGTACGCCACCGTGCCAACCATAACGGCCATCACGATGAGGATGATCGGCGTGATCATCGAGGTCATGCGTTTGATACGCTTGTCGAGCTCCTTGTCGTAACGAGTGGCGCATTTTTCCATCGATTTGCCCAGCTGCCCCGTCTGCTCGCCCACGGCGATCATGTCCGCCAGCAGCAGCGGAAAGCTGCCCACCTTGCGCAGCGTGTTGGAGAGCGGCGCACCCTCGGAAACCTGGGCGGTCACCTTGGCCAGCAGCGCCTGGATGAAAACGTTCGCGGAAATTTTGGAAACGAGCCGGATGCTGTTCAGCAGCGGCACCCCGTTGGTGATCAAATTTCCCAGCGAATGCGCAAACTGGGCGTAAAAGCGCATGCTCATGATGGGGCCAAACAGCGGCAGATTCAGCTTGGTCTGATCCCACCACATCCGCCCGGCCGGGCTCGAGATGTAGCCCCGGAAGGTCAGCACTGCCGCCGTGATGGCCGCGCCGATGGCCCACCACCACTGGCCCATGAATTGATTGAAGCTGATGAGCAGCTGCGTCGCCGCCGGGAGCTTCTGCCCGTTCTTGCCCATCAAGTCCATGATCTGCGGCACCATGAACGTCATGAACACCACCATCAGCACAATGCACGCGCCGATCAGGAACGCCGGGTAGATCATCGCCTGCGTCACCTTGGCCTGCAGGTCCGCCATCACCGCCAGATTGTTCGCCAGCCGCCGCAGAATGCTCGGCAGCGATCCGCTCACCTCGCCTGCAGCAGCCAGATTGCAGTAAAGATCATCAAAGCTCGGCGAAGCCTTCCTCAGCGCTTTCGCCACCGACGAACCCTCGCGCAGTTCATTCCTCATCGTGCCGGCAATGATCCGCAGCGCCCCCGACTCCTGCCGCTCCTGCATCACCCGAAACGCCTGATCGATCTGCAGCCCGCCATCCAGCAGATCCGCGAGTTCTTCCGTGAACAAAATGAGCTGCGCACGCTTCAGCTTCACCGGCCCGCCCGTCGCTGCCGCGATCTTCGCCTTCGCCGCATCAGATTTCTCCTCCTGCGTCACCTTCACCGGCGTCAGCGCCTGCGATTCGATCTTCCGAAACGCTTCCGCACGCGAGCCGACCGTCACAGATCCCGTGACAGTCTGTCCAGTGGTGGTGAGGGCGGTGTAGGTAAAGGCGGGCATACGGAGAAGTGCCAGAATCTGGCGGCAGGTGCCAAATGGCTCAATGACGACGTGACAGAATACGGTCACGTCTTGCAGGATTGATTCTGCCGTCAATAATGGCGGTCAAAATCACGGTCTCATCTACCATGCGGTAATAGAGAACAGATTGAAATCGCTTCGAATTCACGTGGTGGTAGCCGTGAGTTTGGCGGTGGATGCCTCCCGTTTTTTCAAGCTCCGCAATGTCAGCAAGAATGCACTCAACGAAGTAGTTTCCCAGGCCTTGTTGTTGGTTTTCATAAAACTTGTGAGAAGAGGCAATGTCTGCTTTGGCGGCCCGGACGACCTGGACAGTCATGACAGTTCCTCGCGTAGTTCTTTGGAAAATTGTTCCAGGCTGATAAGTTCCGTTTCTCCAGTCGCCAGCATTTTCTCACGCTCGGCAAGGACATCGAAATGCCACTCCTGAGGACCGATCTCTTCGACGGCTAGCTCGCTTTTCAGCCAGTCAAACACCTGCCATTTCTGTGCAAGGGATAGACGTTCCAAAGGAATTTCAATGGGCGGATTGGAGGCAAGTGTCATAGGCAAAAGATATTCACAGGGAAGGGCTCCGCAACACTACTCCGTCGCCGCCGTCACCGTCATCACTTCCTCAATCGTCGTCACTCCTTGCGAAGCTTTCCGGAAGCCATACTGCCGCATGGGCACCATGCCGTCTTTCAGCGCCTGCGCCTTGAGTTCCATGGTGTTGGCGCGTTTGTTGATCTTGTCCTGCAGCGCTTCCGTCATGAGGCAGATTTCCATGATCGCCAGACGTCCGGTGAAACCCGTGTTGCGGCAGGCGCGGCAGCCCACCGGATTGAACAGCTTGTCCTGCCATTCCAGCGGGAATCCAATGCTGCGCAGGTGGCTTTCTTCATGGTGCGCAGGCTGCTTGCACAAGCCGCACAGCGTACGCACCAGCCGCTGCGCCTGGAAGGCGCGCACCGAGGACGAAATCATGAACGGCTCGATGCCCATGTCGATGAGACGGGAGATGCCGCTGACGGCGTCGTTGGTGTGGAGTGTGGAGAAAACGAGGTGACCGGTCAAAGCACCGCGAATGGCGATCTCGACGGTCTCCTGATCGCGCATTTCCCCCACCATGATCACATTGGGGTCGCCGCGCAGAATGCTCCGCAGCCCGGCGGCAAAGGTGAGATCGATCTCCGGCTTCACCGCGATCTGGATGATGCCGTCCAGCTTGTTTTCCACCGGGTCCTCGATGGTCACGATGCGGCGCTCCTTGGTATTGAGCTCCTTGAGGAAGGTGTACAGCGTGGACGACTTGCCGGACCCCGTCGGACCGGTGACAAGGATGATCCCATTTGGCGCTGCCAGAAGCTTGCGGATCGTTGCCTCCGTCGCCGGGTCCAGCCCGATCGCCTGGAGGTCAAACTTTTTGCGCGTCAGCAGGCGCAGCGCCACCGATTCACCATTCACGCTCGGAATCGTCGCCACACGCACGTCGATGGGCTCGCCGTCCAGCTCCAAATTGATGCGTCCATCCTGTGGCAGACGGCGCTCGGCGATGTCCAGATGCGCCATGATTTTCAGGCGTGAAATCAGAGACGCCTGCAGCAGTCGCATGTTCGGCGGCACCGGCACTTCCAGCAGCTTGCCATCCACCCGGTAGCGGATTCGCAGATCACGCTCCAGCGGCTCAACGTGGATGTCCGTGGCGCGTTCCTTCAAAGCCTCGCGGAAGATCTGGTTCACAAAATTCAGCACCGTGGCCTCTTCATCCGCCTCATCCAGTACCGTGGTCTCCTGCTTCAGGTCATCGTGCTCGTCGCCGCCCTCGCGGCCTTCCAGCAGTTCTTCGAAGTTCTCCGCACCCACGCCGTATCCCTGGTGCAGCGCTTCCAAAATGCGGTGGCGTGGCGCGATCTGCCAGTGCACCCGTTTGCGCAGTTCCTGACCCACCGCCTGCCGTGCGCTGAGGTCGAAGGGGTTGTAGGTCAGGATCGTCGCCTCGCCGCTGGCCACATGCAGCGGGCAGATCCGGTGGCGCAGCGCCAGCTTGGCAGGGAAGTTGTTGCGCAGCCCTTCGGCGGCCTCGCCGGCTCCCTCCTCCGCATATGGCATGCCCAGGCCCGTCGCCAGTTGGGCAAAAAAGCGGTCTTCATCCACCATGGTGCTGTCCACCACGGCATCCATGAGCGGCTGGCGGTTGTCAGAGGCCACTTCCAGCGCGTGTCGCAGCCGGGTGGGTTCCTCGCATCCGGCGCTGGCGGCGGTACGTACAAGGACGTCGATCAAAGTAGGGGTGGGCATGTGGGGCGATACAACGCTGAAACGAGGCCGAAGTTTCGCACTCTCTGCAAGCTTATCATCCATAAAGAAAATCGTGGAGCGAGGGCAATCATGTGCTACATGCGCACCCTCTATGCATTCCCACCTCTCCATCGTTCGCCATTCCCTGAAGGCGCTTGCCTTTGCCGGACTTGCTCTCGCTCTCAGCAACTGCGCCGCAGTCAAAACGGGCGGCCATTCCTCCCTGAGCTATGACCCTGTGACGAAGCCGGTGAAAAATCCAGCCAATGTCCGGGTGAAGATGAGCACCGGCGCCCAGCGCGTTTACGTGATGGAAGGCAACGAAGTGCTGCTCGCCACCCCATGCTCCGTCGGCACCGCCAGCACCCCGACTCCCAAGGGCAATTTCACCATCTACAGCAAGGTCGCCAACCGCCGCCGTGCCAGCAGCCCCGGCGCAGGCTACCCCATGACCTTCTGGATGGAGTTCAAGTCCGCCTACGGCATGCACTGGGGCTGGGTCAAGCCTTACCCTTGTACCCACGGCTGCGTCCGCCTGCCCATCAAGTCCGCGCAGAAAATCTTTAGCATGGTCCGCACCGGCACCCCGCTCAACATCGCCGCTTCACAGCCTGAAGACGCCACCATTGGCAAAACGCTGCCAGTTCTTGATGATAGCAAGCTCGCCGACCCGCCAGATTCGTATATGATGAGCAGCAAGGTCTTCGAAGACGCTGCCAAGGGCAAAATGTACTACTAAAGCATCCTGAATCCTCTCATGTCTGCACCCGCTCCAGCCGCCCGCCGTGTGAATGTTCGCACCCCGGAGGTGATGGAGCGTGTGCAGGCCGAGGTGGAAACCCACTACCGCAGTCACATCGTCGAGCAGATCCGCGCCAAGGGCAGCGTGATTCAGATCGGCAGCACCACGGTGCGCCTCGCCCGTGACTTCGGTTTCTGCTATGGCGTGGAACGCGCCATCGATCTCGCCTACGCCGCCCGCAAAGTCTTTGCAGACCGCCGCGTCTTCCTCCTCGGAGAAATCATCCACAATCAGGAGGTCAACCGCCAGCTCACCGAAATGGGCGTGGTCAGCATTCCCAATGTCGATCATGAGACCATGGTCGCCACCATGACTCCCGAAGACGTGGTCATCGTGCCCGCCTTCGGCGCAGAAACCCGCCTCATGAAGCTCATCGCCGCCCGCGGCTGCATGGTGGTGGACACCACCTGCGGAGATGTCATGAGCGTCTGGAAGCGCGTCCGCCAGTACGCCAAGACCGGCTACACCTCCATCATTCACGGCAAGGCCAGCCACGAGGAAACACGCGCCACCTCTTCCCGCGCCATGGGAGACGACGGCATGGGCAACTACCTCGTCGTCCTCACCCTGGCCGATGTCGATTACGTCTGCGACTACATCCGCAACGGCGGAGACAAGGAAGCCTTCATGACGCGTTTTCCTGCCAGTGCTCGTTCCGACGGCTTTGACCCCGACCTGCACCTCACCCGCATCGGTGTCGCCAATCAGACCACCATGCTCAAATCAGAGACCGAGGAAGTGCAGCGCCGCCTCCGTCAGGCCGTGCTCGACCGCCATGGCCCCGAAGCTGGCGTCACCAATTTCCAGGTCTTCGACACCATCTGCGGCGCCACTCAGGAGCGCCAGGACTCCCTCTTCGGCCTGCTCAAGCAGCCCCTGGACGTCCTCCTCGTCGTCGGCGGCTACAACAGCTCCAACACCACCCACCTCGTCGAAATCGGCGAGCAGCAGCTCCCCACCTTCTTCATCCGCACCGCCGACTGCCTCAAATCCCTGGAGCAGATCGTCCATTTCGATCTCCACCTCAAGGCCGAGAAAGAAAGCTATTCCACCAAGCTCGCCGGAGACGGCCCGGTCACCGTCGGCATCACCGCCGGCGCCTCCTGCCCCAACAATCTCATCGAAGACACCGTCCTGCGCGTCTTTGGCCTCCGCGGAGTCGATGAAGCCGCCGTCCGCGCTGCCTTGGATTTGAACTGACATGCAAGAAACGCCGACCATTGAAACCCGCGAAGAAGTCATGTTCTTCGACACCGACTGCGGCGGCGTCGTCCACAACATCGCCTACCTCCGCATGATCGAGACCGCGCGCACGCGCCTCGCCGGACTCATGGGCATGAAGCTGCGCGACATGGCCCAGACCCACCTTTTCCCCGTCGTCGTCCGCACCGAGATCGACTACAAAAAGCCCGCCAGACTCGGCGACGAGCTCATCATCCACGGCAGGCTTGAAACCGTCGAACGCGTCCGCTTCTGGTGCTCCTTTGAAATGCGCCGCGCCGAAGACCACGCCCTCCTCATCACCTGCCGCCAGTCCCTCGCCCTCGTCCAAATGCCCGAAGGCCGCCCCGCCCGCCTCCCCGAAGACTGGAAAACGAAATACGCCCACCTCGCCAAAGCCAGGTAGCCCAATCTCACCGCAACTGGGCCGACAGGAGAAGGATCATCCTGATCCCTCTACGCTCCGCCTCATCCGCCGGTCCCAAATAGGGGCTTAATACCCCTCCTGGGTGCGGCCATTCCTCACCGACCGCTCACACCCGCAGGCTTCTTCGCCTTCTTCTCGGCCTTCGGCTTCGCTTCACGCGGCGGGAACTCCCAGCCCATGATGCGCTTCTCACCGGGCGTGCAGACCAGGAAGGTGCTGAACGGACGACCACGTTTGGAAATCATGCCCGTGATCAGCGAGGTCTTGCCATCGACGAAGAACTCGCGCGCATTCTCCGGCGTGATGTCCTTCTGACACAGCTTCTTCGGCAGCCGTGCATTGCACTTGGATGTCTCCGTGGCGTTGATCTTGCACTGGTACGCATCCGGCGTTTCGTAGATCTTCTCACCCTTGCGGCCCTTCTTGGCGCAGACCGGGCAGTCCGCGATCACCGGGCATTCGTCCCAGTTGATGCTGTCCGGATCGGACCCGTCGCCAAAGACGAACGCGATCTTCATGTCGTCCTTGATCTGCAGCGCCGCGCTGAACTCCTTGCCCTTCTTGCTGCGGAAACCTTCGAGCGGCCCGAGGAACCGTGTCTCGATCAGCGTACGAATTTCATCGTCGCTCAGTGTACGGCTCGCCACGGTCTTGAAAACGCGCACCTTGCACTTCGGATTTTTGCAGCCGTAGAATTCCTCGGTCTGCTTGTAGCCTTCCTTGCTGCCGCACACGCCGCAGGTGGCTTGGAAGTCAGGGAACACCTTGTCCTTGGCGGCTTTCGAGTACGCCTTGGTTTTTTCCACCACCTGCTTGGTCAGGTGGCGGATGTCCCGCATGAAGCTGGCACGGTCCAGCTCGCGATGTTCCATCTGGCGCAGCTTGTACTCCCACTGGCCGGTCATTTCCGGTGAACTCAGCGCATCAATGCCGATCGCGCTGATCTGCTCAATCAGGGCCAGCCCCTTGGCAGTTACATGGAAGTCTCGCTGCACGCGCTCGATGTACCGGTCCATGATCAGACCTTCGATGATCGCCGCACGCGTCGCAGGCGTTCCGAGGCCACGTTCGCTCATCGCTTCTGCCAGCTCTTCGTCCTCCACCAGCTTGCCGGCGCCTTCCATCATGGAAAGAATCGTGGCTTCCGTGAAACGTGGCGGCGGCTTCGTCTGGTGCTCGTTCACCTCCACATCCAGCGTGTTCGCCTTGTCGCCGGGATTCGCGGCCACCAGCAGCTTGGCGGCATCTTCACCACCCTCAGCAGCCTCTTCCGCCGCCTTCTTGCCATAGACACCCAGCCAGCCCGGCTCCTTGAGCACCTTGCCATTGCTCTGGAACGCATCCTGGCCCACACGCGTGATGCGCGTGGTCACTTCGAATTCAGCCGCAGGGAAAAACACCGCCACAAAACGGCGTGCCACCATGTCAAAAAGCTTCTGCTCCGCCTCCGGCAGTTCCTTCGGCGGAATCTGCCCCGTGGGGATGATCGCAAAGTGATCGCTTACCTTGCTGCTGTCGAAAATTCGCTTGTTCGGCCGCACCCACTTCTTGTCCAGCGCCGTGGCGGCATGCGTGCCCAGCTCATGCGGCAGCGCGTCCTGCTTGCGGCTGTCATGGCTCGCAAAAGTCTTCAGCGTGTCCGTCACCGTGCCAAGATAATCTTCCGGCAGATGGCGTGAATCCGTACGAGGATAAGTCAGCACCTTGAACTTCTCATAAAGCGCCTGCGCAATTTGCAGCGTGCGCCGCGCGGAGAATCCAAAGCGGTTGCTCGCCTCACGCTGCAGGCTGGTCAGATCGTAGAGCAGGGGAGGGGCCTGCCGTGTCGGCTTCGTAATCTGTTCAATGATCCCCGGCTTGCCCTTGCAACGGTCAGCGATGGCCTGCGCGGTACCCTCGTCCCATAGACGTTCGGCTTTCTTGTGCTCGTCGTTCTCGTCCTTCTTGAAGCTCTCATCGATCCACCGGCCCGAATACTGCCCGGCCTTCACTTCAAACAACGCGATGGCTTCAAAATAGGTGCGCGGCACAAAGGCGGCGATGTCTCGCTCACGCTGCGCCAGCACCGACAGCGTCGGCGTCTGCACCCGGCCCACCGGCGTCAGGCGGAAGCCGCCATGGCGCGAATTTAGCGCCGTCAGCGCACGTGTCCCATTGATGCCCACCAGCCAGTCGCTTTCACTCCGGCACTTCGCCGCATCCGCCAGCGGCAGCATCTGCTCGTTGCTGCGCAAATGCTTGTAAGCATCCAGAATCGAGCCCTGGGTCATGGACTGCATCCACAGCCGCTGCACCGGCTTCTTGCAGCCGCTCGCATCCATGATGTAGCGGAAAATCAGCTCACCCTCGCGCCCGGCATCGCACGCATTGATCACACTGTCTACGTCCTTGCGTTTCAGCAGCTTCGTCAGCAGCTTGTAGCGGTCCGCGCTTTGCTCGATGGGATTGAGCTCAAACTGCTCCGGCATGATCGGCAGGCTGGTGAAGCCCCAGCCGATTTTCTTCCCGTCCACCATCGGCATCCCCAGCTCCAGCAAATGGCCCACGGCGGAGGAGATCACATGCGTTTCATTCTCATACCAGTCCTTCTCTTTCACGAAGGGCTTCATGCCGGGGGCTTTGGCCAGTGCACGGGCAAGATCGGCTGCGACACTGGGCTTTTCGGCAATGATCAGGGTTTTGGGCATGTGCGTATGAACAGGTTGTATCGGAAAAAGGGCGTACTTAGGGCATGCTTTCACCCCCGATGTCAAGGTGCGCCCTCTTTAGACCGCAAATGGGTTACGCCGTTCAGCACGCTTCAGACTCCCATTCATGTGCCCCTTACCACCGCCAACCGCGGCTCCCAGCCCATCGAAACGCGCGGGAAGCCCTCGCCTGCTGCGCCCTAGCGCGCAGCCGACGTAGCCGTCGCCGCTGGCTCGGCCATGTGCACCAGCGAGGCCGACCGATGCTTGGACGCCAGCTCCTTCATGCCCAGCTGCTCGTACAAGTCCGCCAGTTTGACGTGGCAGGATTTTTTGTCACGGGCGTTAGGCAGGCAGCGCTCAAAGTCACCCACGGCCTCCTTAAACTGGCCCAGCTTCGCGTACACATGCCCCCGGGTGTCGAGGAAGAACGGATTGTTCGGCTCCTGCCCCAGCAGTTCATTGATCATCGCCAGCGCTTTTTCCAGTTCCGCCCGGTCCATGGAGACCGAGGCAATCGCCATCGCCAGGTTGTTGCCGATCACCTTGAAGCCAGGGTTGAGTGAACTGGCGAGCTCAAAATGTGACTTCGCGGACTCCCGGTTGCCCTGCTTCCAGTCCAGCACTCCGAGGTAGTAGTGCAGAAAGGACGTGGAGATCCCGCCGTTCCCGAGAATTCGCTCCACGTAGCGCTGGCGATCAGCACCGTTGCTCGTCAGCTCCTCGCAGTCGCCCAGAAAGGCCATGATCAGGTCCTGGCTTTCCGGGCTGATCTGGATGCCCTGCTCCAGCAGTTTCAGCACTTCCATGCGGTCGCTCATCGGCTGCTGCTTCAGGTGCCTGCTCCAGGAAAGATAAATGCCGCCCACCAGCTGGCGCTCCTCCCGTGTGGGAGCTTTCCCGTCGAGCGAGCCCACGATCCACTGCACCGCCTCACCAAACTTGCGCTGCAGGCTCAGGCTTACGGCGATGGAAAAACGCACCTCCGGACCATTCGCCCCTGGCGCTTTCGCCATCTCGCGCAGCGCAGTCTCCGCCTCATGGGCAAATTCCACCGCCGCCTCATCCTGCCCGGAAAATTGCAGCGCCGTCGCCTTCATCATCATCAGGTCAGGGCGCTTCGTCAGCTCCATCTTGTCCAGATGTTCCAGCACCGTCGTCCAGCGCCGCTGTCCTGCGGCAAAGCGTGCGGCCAGTTCCTGCGCGTCCTGGCTCGCAGGATCGCTCAGCAGGGCTTTGTGGATGTGCCCAAAAGCCGCGCCCACATCCGGACTCTTCTGCGCCAGGAGGATCGTGGCCTGGATCACATGGGCGGGTGCGTAGCCCGGCCCGTCATTCGGCGCGATGCGGGACAGCAGACGCAGCGCATCACTCTCTCTCCCCATCCCCCGCAGCGCCTTGGCTTCGATCAGGATCGCCTTGGAGTTCTGCGTGCCATCTTGCATCAGCCGCATGGCCGCCAGCCGTGCTTCCACGAAATGTCCCTGGTCCAGCTGGCTCTGCGCCTCTCGTTCCAGCTGGAGCAGTCGCTCCCGGCTGAAGTCATCGCGCGAATTCACCACCATGAATCCCAGCAGGATCAGCGTAAAAAACGCCGGCAGTCCCAGCAGGCCGTCCACAGGCCTGCGTTCTTCCAGCATCGAGGTGAGCCGGAATCGTGTTTCCTCAATGAAATGATCGATCATTCGCTTTCCTTTCCTGCATGGGGGCTGTGGTTCACAAGAGATTGGGCCAGGCAGTTGCGCGCCTCGGCCAGAAGTTCCGTCACGGCGCTCCGCGAGCTGGAGTCATTGTCCGGTTCCACCGCCATGATCTGCAGCACGTAAGTGTTCAGGACCGGTGTGGGGTTGGACCAGCGCGAAATCAGCCGCTCCGTCATGCGGTCCAGCGTCTTTTCACTCGCGAAAGTCTGCGCCGTCCCGTTTTCATCCAGCACGCTCAGCCACAGGTGGGCGCGGGCCAGTTCGGTGGGCTGGTTCATTTCCAGAAAGCGCACCGTGTTTTGCGTGTCGCCCGGCAGCGATCCATCCACCTGGTTTTGAAACTGCCAGCCCTGGCCGAGGTAGCACAGCCGCGTGTCGTGAAATCCCAGGAAGGGAAAATTCACCGCCACGTAGGCCTCCAGCCCTCCCTTGCGGTAGAGCCACACCTGGTTGCGCACACCCAGATTGCCGATCATCGAATTCTCCACCGGCTTGTCACCTGCGCGCACCCACCCGGCCAGTTCTCCCGGCATGCTGAATCCATCGTTTTCGGTGAGCACCTTTGCCGTTCCAGATCCCGTCGAAGGGCGGGTGAGTGCCAGCACTTCAGGTCCAAGAAGCAGCACCATGCCGATGAACGCCGCGCCCAGGCTCAGGCCGCCGAGCATCCCCGGAGCAGCCTCCGCATTTTTCGGCGTACCATAAGGATCAGCGCGTTCTGTGCGCCGGGTGCTGTTCAGGGCAAAGTGCCAGCCGTGGTCCGCGCTCCACACCAGCAGCAGGTCCAGCAGGAAGAACACCACCCCCACCGCCTCATGGGCCGCTCCGTGGTCAAGCTCAAGCCTCCAGTAGTGCAGGCCGCCGATCACCAGGCAGATTCGCAGCACATTCGAGGCCACCGAAATCAGTCCCGCTGTCACCAGCAGCACCAGCGCATGGATCCATGACCGGTTGTTCAGGCAGCTGATGATCAGTGCCACGCAAATGGCCACCATCATCGTGTTCGTGCCGCTGCACGCATCATCCACAAAAAAGCGTTTCTCCGCTGTCGCGACGATCGTGCCCTGCACCACGTGCAGCACCTGCATCGCATCCAGCCATCCCTGGCTGAGGCGGGCCGCCAGTCCGGCCAGCATCTGGTGCACCTGCTGGTCCAGCATCATCGGCGGCGGAATAAAAAATAGAGAAAGGGCGGGAAGAGACCATGCAGGAGCTTCATGCTCGGTCGGTTTTCCCTTCGCAGCAGCCAGTGCTGCAGAGCTCATCACACACGCCAGACCCGCCATGAAGGGGGAGACCAGCAAAAAGGCTGCGAGCGCCAGCAGCAGATGGCATGTGACCAGCCATTTAAAGGCGGTCGGATGTTGTGGAAACGAGACGGCACGGAACATGCCGTCTCGTTTCGCCAGCCAGAACCACGCAAGAAGAGGAAGCGGGAAGAAGTGACTGGCTGGGTGTCGAATCCAGATCTCTTGAAGGGCAAAAATAAGGCAGACAACGGATGAGGCTGGCAGCAGCCACAGCGATCTGCTTCTTGCTGGGTTCCGGGAGTTCAAGAGAGCGGAAGGTGAAGGGGTGATGGATCAGGCCACGGCAGCGGCGGCCAGGTTTTTGGTGCGGCGCTTGAAGGCAAATCCCGCCATGCCCAGAATGCCACCGAAGCCCAGCAGGAGCGAAGGAGGCTCCGGAACCGGCGCGATGGGAGCCGCGGTGTAATTATAAGTCACGACCAGGTTGCCCGTCGTGCTGCCGGTGATGCTCGTCAGCCAGGAAGTCGTGCTGCCTGAGCCCGATGCGGTCGGAGTCGCACCAAACGTGTTGGCCAGATACAGCGGCACCGTTCCGGTTCCCTGGTAGTCGGTGAAGTTCGCATCGGAGGAGGTGTAGTTGTCAGTCTGGGTGAACCCGCTGAAGGCCACGCTCCCGTAGTTGTAGGTTTCGCCGGGGGCCAGGGTCACCGTGCCTCCCGCTGGAGTGATGCTTTTGGCTTTGGCCACTTCTGCCACCAGATCACCGGTGTCCCCGACCGAGGGCACATAGCCTTCCACGGTGTTGGTGAAGGAGATCTTGCTGATCGTGACGGTGCCAGCGTTCTCGTTTTTGATGGAGGCCGAGGTGATGCTCGAATTCACCGTCCAGTCCAAGGTGACGCCAGTCAGCGTACCCAGAGCCGTGTTGAACTGGTTGAAGTAGAATTGGCTGCCACCGGTGATGGTGCCAAAATCAACGGTTTGTGTGATGACATCAGCTTTGCAGGTGATGGCTGTTGCGAATACAAGCGTGAGTAGAGACGGGATTATTTTCATAACAGCCATACAGTCGGCAAAAAGAAGAAAGACTCAAATGCCGAATGGTAAGTGTAGCCTTATAAGACGAATGCCCACCTTTCGATGCTTGCAATGCCTCGATTGCAGCTCTGCATCCCGTCCCACAAAAAGCCGTTTTCCCCAGAGAACTGGTCATTTCATGCATGCCGGTTGATGTCAAAAACCAGCACCGTTTTTTGCGAGGCTAAAACTCAGCGAAGTCTCAACCAACCCGCCCCCAATCTTAGCCTTATTGTAAAAAGTATAGCATCATAACTCCTGAGATCTTTAGCGAAAAAAAGCGATTTCTTTAATTGCTTGCTGCTCGCATCCCCCATCTTCATTTCTGACTCGATCTCCTCGGGAAGATGCTTGCAACTGCACCTTTTCAGAGCGCGGAATTTGATGCTGCGGCACGTGGCCCACGCCGGGCGCGAGCTCCTGCCATGGCGTGCCGCCAGAACTGATCTGGACATGGCATCTCACGTAACCGATTCCCGAACTGGCCATCACGCCGCGCAGCCCCAGGACTGGTAGGGAAGCGTTGCGCGCGTCCCACTTCCGGGGCTGCCACACCCGCAGGCCACCCAAAAAAGTGTGCAGTCCCTGCAGCCTTCTGTGGCACGACGCCCGTACGACTCAACAATCCGCCGCAGGACGTGGATCGCCGCTTGCCCTGCGAAACCACACCCCCGAGTCCATGCTGGAACGAAGCTTTCCAGACACCCTTGCAGCTCCCCACCACAGCACCACACCCAGAAGCCCATCGGGCATCCGCACTCTCGAATCGCTACGGCGTGCAGGACCGCACACCTCAGATCCAGATTCGTACAGCTTCCAATATGTTCGACACCCCCAGCTTGCCCAGAGCATTGCGTTTGTGGCTTGAAATCGTCTTCATGCTCAGCCCCAGGCGGCTCGCCACCTGGCTGGGACGCAAGCCGGACACCAGCAGATCGAGCACCTCTTCTTCTCTCATCGAGAGCGCATACTGGGACGCTTCATCTTCCTCAAGACTGGTGGCGGTGGGAGTGATGGATCTGGACAAAACGGACGCCAGCTCGCTCGACATGTACGGCACTCCCTCCAAGGCTGCTTGCAGGGCGCGCTTCAGTTCTTCCACCGACTCATTGCAGCCCAGGCACACGCTGGCTCCCGCTTGCATCGCCGTTCGCGTCGTGACCGGCGCTGGCGGGCCGCAGATGATCATGAGATGCTTTCCTCCCGTCAGCGCGATCACCGCCTTCAAGGCGTCGATTCCGTGATCCATGTCACGCGGATGGAACTCCATCATCAGCAGGCTCACCAGCCCCTGGTTGGCGGCCTGTCTGACTTCCTCCACATTGGAAGCTTCAGTCGTTCTGCACTCGGGCAGAATCTTCTTGAGCAATAATTTCCAGCTCGAACGAGTGAACTCGCTCGGGTGAAACAGCACACAGTTAGGCATGTTCATGTCGGTAAAGGGCAGGGGGCCTCCGTCTAGGCGCTCATTGCG
Source organism: Verrucomicrobiota bacterium (assembly GCA_017301975.1). GTDB lineage: Bacteria > Verrucomicrobiota > Verrucomicrobiia > Verrucomicrobiales > Verrucomicrobiaceae > Prosthecobacter. The sequence continues at coordinate 24,406 of JAFLEI010000041.1, read as the reverse complement.
GTCTCCACAGCGGCGGTGTCACCCAGAGCAGGCAGCACGCAGTGGGGAGTCAGGGAGCTCATGGCAGGACGGGATGATGGAAAAGGGCTGGAGTGCTGCGGATGCTTGGCGGGCGCAGTTGACCAGCTAGGGGAATGCAACGGCAAAGGGCTGGAGCTGGCTGGCATGAGTGCAGAAATGCGTTTTTATCTCGGCCCCAGATCTGAAGGTGGGACGCTAAACTTGGAAGGTGGATTGCCGTACAATATCGCCTTCACGATTGCGGGTCATTAAACCCCTTTCTTGGATTTGCCTAAGCGGAGGCTTAATAAGCTGTGAACCAATCAACCACCTCACCATGGCCTCCTGAATATTTGTGAAGTTGGAGTGATTGGAGTAATTCGCCCCTCGCGCAGGGAATTCTAAATCCCTATCGGGTAATCCCTCATCCTGCGGCCCTTTTGGCTTAAACTTCCACTTAGAATGGGGTGTGAGCGCCTCTAAATAAATAAAACTTAATTTAGCGGCAATATAAGACAGACCATACAAATATACCAACCATAGCAGTCAGACCGATTGCGCCGTCCACAAGTCATAGAGCGTCCAAGCCTCACTCCACTCAAACAAAAATTTCTATATCTACTAAAAAAATCATGCTCGTCGATGATCACGCCATGTTTGCAGAGACGCTGGGTCAGTACCTCCGGCTCATGTTCAAAGACTTTGAAATTATAGTGGTTACCAGCGCGGAAAAAGCCCGTGAACAGTCCTCCAGGCATAACTTCGACGTTGTCCTCATTGATCTTGAGATGGCCGACTGTTCCGGCCTCACGCTGCTCGCAGATTTCGCCGCCGCCATGCCCTCTCCCGCCTGCATCGTCGTCAGCATGCACATTCAAGCCCTCTGGATTGAACGGGCGTTGAAGGCGGGTGCCTGCGGCTACGTGGCCAAGGATTCTCCTCCCGGAGAGATCGTCACCGCCATCAACTACGCCCTGCGTGGAAAAAAATACCTCTCACGCAGCGTCGCGCAGTCCTTCGCTGAAAACGCGGTGAGACTCCCGGCGGGCGGCAAAGAACTTCACAAGGTGCTCAGCAGCCGTGAGTTCGAAATTTTCCTCCAGCTCGCCCATGGGAAGAGCCTCAAAGCCATCTCCTTGGATCTCAGCCTTTCCGCCAAGACCGTTTCGGTGCACAAACACAACATCTGGAAGAAAACCGGCATCGATTCAGGCGCAAAAATCGCCCGCTACTGCGTCGAGCACGGACTCCTCGCCGGCGGCAACCAGTCTTTCCAAGCTGCATAAGTCAGCGCCGGAGACGATGCGCCGCCCCACAAGGAGCGGCACTGGCCAGGTACCGGGATTGGAAAAGCCCCCCACGTTCCAAGCCGCCACTGCGCAGTCTCTAACGCCACAATCCCTTGGAAAACCGGCCCTCTCGCTGAGCTGACCCAACCCAGCCATCGAGTCGCCCGCAAAGCTCCTTTCTTCTCCCGGTGGCAGGTGGCGAAAGCCATGCACAATCTGCCATCGCCCCGCCAGGCAGCGGATGCTGTCAAAAAGGCGGAAAACACCGGTGTCATCAGCCTCCCGTGTGATGAGGATTCCTCAGCCGCGCCCAGCACAATCCCCCCCCCAGGCGCCCGCGTCCCACTGGGCTGGTAGGGACCCGCTGCGCGGGTCCGCAGCTTCGGGTCTGCAGCGTCGCAGGCTCCCCCAAAGGCCGCCGTCCATTTCCTGACGGAAAGCACGCGCAAGAGGCGCCACGTCAGTCAGACCGGCCGCTTCCAGTACCGTCCGAGCCCGGCATCGCAGCAGACGCGCCCGCCTCAAGATTCGCTTTCGTCTGCGATGGTAGGACATGGTATGAAAAATTTCAGCCATTCGCATGGAGGCCGCTCCGAAAGATCGCCCCGATTAGGACAGGACTCTCAGGATGACCGAATTCACAGGATTCGCTGCCGGGAAATCCTGAGTGCATCCTGTTCTCTTGTGAATCCTGTCTCCTTGCCCCGCTATAGATTGGAATTTCCATTTCTCCAGCGCACTCGGTCCTCAAACGACCACCATTGATCCTCCCCTCCTTTCTCAACACCGCAGCATCCCACCTCCAACGCCTGCCCGCACACCCACAAAAAAGCCGTGTGGCCATTCAAACGGCGCACACGGCTTGCAATGAAATGATCTCGTCTTCGTGACATGCGCCGGATTTCTCCAGCCGCATGGCCTTCTTTTAGCCCATTCTGGTAGGTGGGTTCAATCCGCGGGTGCTAGGGCGCAGGGGCGCGGACTCCTCACCCTCACCGGCTTTGTAATAGGACCGGTGGTAGTAATAGTCGTAGCTGCGTGTGCGCTGGGCCAGCCGGTTCAGCACCAGGCCCGACAGCGGAATGCCCGTCTGCTGCAGCTTGCGAATCGCTTCCTGGATGATGTCGGAAGGCGTCCGGTTGCACCGCACAACCAGGAAGGTGCTGTCGGCCAGTCCGCCAAGTTCCAGCGTGTCATTCACCGGGATCAACGGCGCCGTGTCGATGACGATGCGGTCAAAGCCCGCTGCGAAGGCCATTTCCTTGAGCCTTTCAACGCCGCAGGTGGACAGCAGTTCAGCAGGATTGGCGACCCGCTTTCCAGCTGGCATGATGGCAAGATGGGCGATCCCGCCGCTCAGGCAGACCTCCGCAAAAGATGCTTCCTCCAGCAGCAGGTCGATCACGCCTTTGCGGCTCGCGGGAATGCCGAACACCTGCGCCAGTTGCGAGCGCCGAAGATCCATGTCGATCAGCAGCGTGCGGTAGCCCTGGCTGGCAAGGCTGACGGCAAGATGAGTGGAGACAAACGTCTTTCCTTCGTCGGGAACGGCGCTGACCACCATGTGGCAGGTCTGCGGGCTTTTCGCCATCCGCGCGATGATGGCGCGAAACTCACGGAAGCTCTCTGCGACCGCCTTGTGCGCGATCAGTGCAGGGGTCAGGCCCTGGGAGTAGTCATGCTCCTTCGAACGCTGATCCTTGGTGTCAGGATGGTGCGGAAGATTCGCGATCATGCCGAGAACCGGCACACGCAGCTTCTGCCGTGCATCTTCAACCGATCGGATGGAGCGGTCCTGCATCACGATGAGACCAATGATGGCCAGGCCCAGCATGAACCCTCCGGCCGTTGAGCTGCCCACCACCTTCTTCGCGTTTGGAGAAACCGGTTCTCCTGGCACCATGGCCAGTTGATGCACCCAGATCGGCGGCGTCTCCATTCCTTTGGATACATCCACCTGCTTGATGCGTGTCAGCACCGATTCATACACCGCCTGGTCGGACTCCATCTCACGTTTCAGCACGTTGTACTGCACCGCCAGCTGCTCCAGATCGAGCGCTTCAGACTCCTGCTTTTTGAGCTGCTCCTGCAGCCGGCGCTCCAGCTCACGGGCATGAACGCAGCTCGATTCCAGCAGATGCACGGCGTCGGCAAGGATCGTCGTGAGCTGTTGTTCCTGATTGGTGATCACCGACTGCACCGCCTCATATTTGGGATGCTTGGGCTTGTATCGTTCCGAAAGCAGGGCCAGGGCTGATTTCTGATTGCTGAGCTGCGTGAGAATGCCCGCGACCTTGGGATGGCTGGCGATGGTGGGCAGGTTCAGCAGTTCGTCCCGGGGAAGCTTCTCTTCCTTGCAGGCTTGCAGTTGGGTTTCCAGGGTCAGGCGCTCCTTGGACTGCTGATTCAGCTCGGAACCAAGTTCCTTCAGTTTCGTCAGCACAAGGTCCTTCCGCTCATCAAGCGAGATCGCCTGGTTGGTGCGCTTGTAATCGTGCATCGCGATCTCTGACTTCTTCAGTTTGTCCTGCAGGCGCTGCCCCTCGGCCACAAGCGCCTGGATCGCTCCCTGCATCGTCTTGCTTTTTTGACTTTCCAATTCTGCCACCAGGCTGAGCACTGCCTGATTGGACAGTGACGCCACCTGCTCCGGATCGGCTCCTGTGACATTGAAATCGATCAGCCGTGTGTCTTTGCGCAGGCTGATGCGGATCATCGTGCTCACGATGGAAACCGCATTTTCATGCGCTTCCTTGGAGTTTTGGGGATGACCTCCTGAAAAACCGGCCAGCCGGGTCAGCTTCAGTTCAGACACCACGCGCCCGATGACTTCGCGGCTTTTGGCGGCCTGGATCAGCGTGTTGACGGATTTTTCATCTCCAAGCCCGGGAGTGCTCATGCTGTTCAATCCCAGCAGGGAATTCTGCTCGGAGCCAAACTGGGCCACGCTCACCGCTTCATACACCGGCTTTTGGCGTTTGAAGTAGGCGTACCCCAGAATCAGTCCAAAAAGGGCCAGGGTGATTGGAATCCAGCTGTGACGACGGACTCCGTCCATCAGCTGCGCTGGATTCATGAACGAGGTTGCTGCCTCAGCGTCTGGTCCCAGACGTTGCGGCATCACGAGGGGTGATTGGTGCAGGGATAGGGGGGCTGTTTGCATAAGATTAAAAGAAGCTTTCTGGCACGGTGATGACGTCATCCTCACGGACATAAAACATCATGGTTTGACTTCCGGAGGCCATGCTCTGGACGTCCACTTTGAAAATTCTCTCCTGGCCGTTCACCACGCGCTTCACGAGCACCTTCTTGAGATTGGCGATGCGCGTCGGACCGCCGGCCAGTCCCAGCACCTGCAGAATGGTGAGGTCTTTTTCCGCCTGCAGATCATGGGATCCCGGCCGCTGCACCTGGCCGAGAATCGTGATCCGCTGCACCGAAAACTGGGAAACGAACAGATTCACTTCCGGATGCACCAGATAGTCCTTCCGGTACTCCTCTTCGATCAGTCTGGCCGCCGCCATCTGGCTCAGGCCTTTGATCTTGACCGCGCCGATCAGCGGACACTGGATGGTCCCGTCGTTGCGCACGCGCCCACCCGCTGCCAGCTCAGGCTCGTCAAACACCGAAACTTGAACCATGTCCCCCTCGCGGATCTGGTAGTCGGCCGGGACCCCGGCTTTCTCCGCGGATTGGGTGGTCGGGGCGCTGGAAGGAAACGCCGCAGGTTGCTGCGCGTTCAGCACCGGGCCTGCGCCCGCGCAGAACAGCGCCACGCAGATGCCACGCAGGCAGCCACGGCCGGACATGAATGAGGATTTCTTGTGTGTGATCATAAAATAAGGTGCTTGCTCCTACCATGAACCTGTGATGCCGGCCCCCACGAGGTCTCGTGTGAAGGGCTGGGAGCCCACGCCTGTGGAGTCGTTGGTGGTGTGCTGGTAGAAAATCTCCAGAGAGAGATGACGCTGCAGCGCATACTTCAGCCAGGGCCGCGCGAATCGGACGTTGTCTTTGCGCGTCCCTGATACTCCGGCGAGGTAGGAGTGATAGGCGGAGAAATCATAGCCAAAATCCGCGCCCACCGTGATCTTCGTTCCCAGCTGCTGCTGGATCCCCATCAGCACACCCTCGGACTGAAAGTACTGCCCGCCCAGGGAAGGGGAGTTTTGTGCCCGGGCATACAGGTTCGCATACATCGTCGTCTTGGGGCTGGCCGCATACTTGAATCCAATCGTGCCCAGCGGCAGCGTCGCATCACCTGCGGAGGCCGTGTGCAGAATATGCACACCCGCCGAACCCGACAGCGAAAGCTTCTTTGATGCCTCGTACTCCAGGCGTGCCAGGTAGTCCTGCCCGGACTGTCCGCCGCTCTGATCCACTTCCTGAATCATCTCATTGAACTGCAGGCCCAGCCGGAACCGGGGTGAAAACGAATAGTCCGCAAACACGCCAAACCGATACGTGGTGGAGGAGAGCAAGGCATCATAGTGCGTCTGCTGCAACTGCCCGTTGAGGCCTACGCGCACCTTCTCAGAAACCTCATACATGACCTGCAGCTGCGGGGAGAACTGAATGCGCGACGCCTGCCCGCCCACGTCAAGATCACCACCGGTCACCTGATGAAAAAGCCCCGAGAGCTTGATCGATGTCTTCTTCATCCGGTAGGCCAGCGACAGCTTCAGGAAATGATTAAGCGAGTTTTGCTGGCTGAACTTGTCGTAAAAATTGAACTGCGCGTTGTAGTCCGCCAGCACCTGCAGCTTCGCCTGTTCGTCTCCATAGGAGTATTGAAAGCCCGGGCTGAAGCTCCACATCATGTCGTGCTGAACGTTCGTGTTTCTCAGAAACACGTTCGAGTCGTAGCGCCATGTTCCTGACGTGAAAACCCGCAGCTTCCAGTTCTTCAGAAGCTTCATCTGGTAGTTCATGAACTCATCCAGAAACACGTCCTCGGAGTCGTTCTCATCGAGCGTGTCGAGCACCTTCTCAGAGGCCGGTGAAGCAAGCGATGCCTGGGTGGCCGCGGCTGCGTCACGCAGCGTCTCCTGGCCTTCTGCGTTCACGGCATTCAACACCAGGCTGCACACGACCAGTGCGGCTGAAAGTCGAAGCGATGTTGTTGGGGGGATTTTCATCGGCTGATTTTAGGGGGTGTCGGCTGAAACGACCGGAAGGGGTTTCTGCGGAGTGGACAGGTCGGGATTCGATGAAGTGTTCGTGGGCTGCGTCCCAGGCGTGCTCGTCGGCGTGCTGCTGATCGTGGTTGTTGTGCCCCCGGATGAAGGCGTCACAAGCTGCTGCTTCGACTGCGCCAGAAGATCGCTCCCCCCGCTCGTGGTGCCGCCCGTGAGATTGGTCACCTTGCCGGTCTGCGTGTCCACCAGGTCAGCCTCGATCTTTCCGCCACGGTTGAACAGCCAGATCACCGAACCCTGAGGCACCTTGACCTGACCGCCCACCTCACCACCGCCAGCTGCCGCCCCTTTGCCGATGCTCACATGGCTCAGGCCTTCACCCACCGCCACCACCGTTCTGCCTTCGTCATGCTGCACCGTCCATGTCGCCGCAGTGATTTGCTGAGTGGCCTTGTTCCCCGGCTGCGTCGTGTCTGTCGCCTCGGGCGGACCGCCCATCTTGTTGACGATCACCCCTTCATCAGTCACCACCGTCACTTTGATGGCCGGCTGGGTTTCTTTCGGAGTTCCTTCGGGCCCCTGCGGCGGCTGGTCCATGTGAAACAAAGCCTTTCCTGCGAGGATCGTGCACATCACGCTGCCACCCCCGTCGGACTGCACATCAGCTCCATCAAACCGCACCTTTGTGTCCGGATAGACAATCACATGAAGCGTCGGCATCGGTTTCAGCGAAGCTCCCGAATCAGCCCCGCAGGTGATGACAGTGCCCGATCGCACGCTGTCTCCCTTATGTACCTGCTTTTCACCCAGGCCCACGGTGGACACCATCACCACACCTTTGATCGCCGCAAACCGCGCCGAGACATGGGTGCCCTGCTGCGCGCTCAACGAGCCCGCCATGAGAAATACCAGCACGCAGCATAAGAAAATAGGATGACAGCGGCTCGTCAGGTCGCCGCCCGACCTGGGTTTGTCATCTGCCATGAAAACTCGATTGTTTAGAATCATCATGAACTATAAAGCAGAGGATTCTCCATAGAGACGCCTGCGTGGCTTAAATCTGGTTAAGGCTATGCTTATTGACATCGCCACCTTTGAGAAGCCCACGCCGCCATAAATCCAAAGTAATAGACTCAGGCTCTTGAAATTACGACATGGCTCCGCCCTCAAACATCCGCTTTCCAGCCTCGGCCACCCAGGTCCTCGCACCTCAGTCCGGTCGCCGGCTCCCCTCCGCTCCGTTTAAAATCGCAGCGCCTTTAGCGGTCCCTCATCCTTGGAGATTGACCTCCTTCAAAGGCATGGCTCCGCCATCAGTCACCCATCTGGGGACAGGCACGGCCCATCCTATGGCCGCGCCGCCTTCGCACCCACCCCTCGTTCCGCTCAAGCCGGCAGCAGTTGCCGCTTGCTCATCGCCTGGGGTACGTCCGCAAACATCTCCTCCTGCGGCGTGCTCTGCCGCCAGTCCCTGAGGCTCTCAGCCTCCGTATTCGTAGCAGTGGAAACCGCCGCAAACCTTTCCCATTCACCTTCGACAAACTGCTGGAACCGATCGCGGAAGATCTTCGTGCTAAAGCGCTCCGCATTGCTCCGGCAGGTGTTCGCATCCCATTCGCGTGTTTCAAATTCCTCGATGGCGCCTTGCAAAGACTCAGCGCTCTGTTCGCCAAAGAACAGCCCGGTGCGATTTTCCACCACCGTCTCCAGCGCACCGCCGCGTCCGTAGGCGATCACCGGCGTGCCGCAGGCCTGCGCCTCCAGCAGGATGATGCCAAAGTCCTCTTCGCCGCCGAAGACAAATCCGCGCGCCTGCTCCAGGTGCTGCTTCAGCACCGCCTGCGGCTGCCACCCCAGCACCTTCACATTCGGTCCTGCCATGCGCCTCAGCTTCGGCAGTTCCGGCCCGTCGCCGATCACCACCAGTTCACGCTCGGGCATCCCGTTGAAAGCCTCGATGATCAAGTCCATGCGCTTGTAAGGCACCAGCCGCGATGCCGTCACATAAAAATTTTTCTTCTCATGGCACGTGTCAAATCGCTCGATGTTCACCGGCGGATAGACCACCGTCGCATCCCTGCGGTACACCTTCTCAATGCGCCGTGCGATGAAGCGCGAGTTCGCCATGAATGCGTCCACGCCCGCAGCCGTGCGGCTGTCCCACATGCGGATGAAATGCAGCATGCTCCGGACGAGCCAGGATAGCGGCCCGCGGTCCATCTTCGATTCCTTCAGGTACTGGTTCTGCAAATCCCACGCATAACGAATCGGCGAGTGGCAGTAGCACAGGTGGAGCTGGCGCGGCCCCGTGATGATGCCCTTCGCAAACGCGTAGCTGCTCGTGATCACCATGTCATACTCGCTGAAGTCAAACTGCTCGATCGCCAGCGGCATCAGCGGAAAGCAATGGCGGTAGTACTTCTTGCCCCCTGGCAGCTTCTGCACAAACGAGGTCTTGACCGGCTTGCCGTTCAAAAACTTCCGGCTCTCATCATCCAGCGCGTCGATCAGGCTGAACACATCCGCTTCCGGATACACCTTCAGCATCTGCTCCAGCACACGCTCGGCTCCTCCATACACAGGGAGCCAGTCATGGACGATGGCGATGCGACGTTTCGATGAGGTGTTGTTCATGGCAGTGATCGTTGGGGTAGGGGTTTTTGTGGCGGAGTTCATGCCACCTGTTGAAGGGGTTGGTTGGCAGCCGTCTCGGTTTCCTGGGAAAGCTCACGGCTCGCCGTCTGACGAATGACGGCTTCGATTTTTTCCTGCACTGCATTCAGCGCGTAGATGTCCTGCGCCATCTGCTGCGCCCGCTGGGCGATGTCACAGGCCAGGCTCGGCTCGTTCTTCAGCCGCAGCAGCGCCTCGGCAAGTTCGCCTGCGCTACCAGGTGCTACCAGCAGGCCCGTCTGCTCGTGCTGCACAATCTCCGCCGCACCACCGGCGCGCGCCGCGATCACCGGCTTGCACGCCAGCATGCCCTCCACGATCACACGTCCGAAAGGCTCCGGATGCACGGAGGCATGCACTACCGCGTCAGCCAGGTCAAAATACGGCATCGTTTCCTTTTGAAAGCCCGCGAAGTGTACTCGACCTGCCAGCTCCGGCGCCTCCGCCTGCGCATGCAGTCCGCGCGCATACTCGCGGTCCTCGTCCGTGAAAAGCGCATCCCCCAGCAGGATCGCATGCGCGGCAGGCACGGCCTTTAGCGCCTCCAGCAGCACATGCTGCCCCTTCCAGTGCGCCAGTCGTCCGGCCATCAAAACCGTCCATGCTTGCGGTGGAATCCCCAGGCTCGCACGCAGGCTGCTCACCTGCGTCGCCGCCGTTCTCTCCGTCGGAATGCGGAACCCGTTGGGAATGACCACGCACAGTTCCGCGCGGCCACCGCAGGCGATGAAGGCATCCTTCGTCGCCTCGGAATTCGCGATCACGCTTTGCGCGCAGAAGTTCGCGCAATGCACCAGCGCCTGCTGGTTCAGCAGGCTGAAATGGCCGTCCGCGATGATGTCGTGAAGATGAAAAATCAATGGCCGTCCTGCCAGGCGCGCCGCAGGTCCACCGATGATCAAAGCCTTCGCCGTGTTCGCATAGACCACGTCAAAAGATCTCGCCGCCTGCACGATGCGCAGCATCAGTTGCAGGATGCCGGGGAGGGAGCGCAGCACGCTCTTCAGCCCTGCCTGCTTGTCCACCGTTGAGGCCTCTTCACTCAGCCGCTGCACCGTCGTTTTCACCCCGGCATTTTCCAGCGCCGTGCGAAACTCACCATCATGAAACAAAATCACCTCGCTGTCAGCCGCGCGTGCGGCGGCGATGTCCAGCAGCATCAGTTCCGCTCCTCCCAGCCGCCCGGTCTGGTCGAGAAACAGCACCTGCGGCTCCTTGCCGCCGCTCTTTTTGCCGATGCTGAAAAGCTGCAGCACCATGCCGCAGCCGATCCCGCCCACGCAGCCGATCAATCCCGCCCACACATCCGCCATGTCCATCGCCCGTCCGGGGATCGACGACTGCACCAGTTCCAGCAGGATGTTCAGCAGCGTGATGCCTCCTGTCATCATCCACAGGCGGCTGAAGGCTTTCTCCAGCGTGCCAAACGCCAGCCACACCGTCATCCCCAGCATCGCAAAGGCGCCCAGGTTGAGCCAGAAATCCATCAGGTCGAAATACTCAGACCAGCGGAAGGGCAGAAAGGTAAAGCGCCGGTTTCCCAGCGTTGGCTTCAGGGCCAGCCACAATCCTGCGGCAAGCAGGACCAGCAGTGCGATGCGTGCGTTTCGTTTCATGGCATTATGATTGCGGGCGCCATCCGGCTTCACGGTACACTTCACACACCTGCTTGGCGATCCGGTCCCACGTGAAGCCCTTCATCACATGCTCACGGCAGGCCTCTCGTGTCGGCAGGCGCAGGCTTCCGTCCAGCCACCGGCACAGTCCGTCGGCAATGTGTTCACGGCTCGTTCCTTTCAAGACAAGGTCTTCACCCAGGCCGTCCACCGTGTCTGGCAGCCCTCCCACCGGCGTCACCAGCACCGGCGTCCCGCACGCGAGGGATTCCAGCGAGATCAATCCAAAGCCCTCCAGCGCAGAACTCGGCACGATCGAAAGATCCGCCGCGGCATACACCGTCGGCAGCGTGGCCTCCGGGATGAAGCCCAGAAACTCCACCTTCTTGGAAAGGCCCGCGCGCAGCACCTGCTGTTCCAGTTCCTCTCGCAGCGGGCCCTGGCCGCCGATCATGAGCTTCACGTCTGGATGATGAACCGTCGCCTCTGCAAAAGCCTCGATCAAAGTTTCCAGTCCCATGCGCCGGGCCAGCCTGCGCACGCAGACGATGATCTTCTGCTTCTGCGGCCACAGCATCCGTTGCCGCGCCTCCACCACATCCATCGGTTGAAACGCATCGGTTTCCACCCCGCCGGGGATCACATGCACACGGTCGGCCGGCACGCCATAGCCCTGGCAGAGCTGATCACGAAACGCTTTTGAGAGCACGATAAAACGGTCGGCACGGTGATACACCGCACGCTCCAGCATGCGCTTGCACATCACCGTGTGCCTTTTGCCTCCTTCGCGCTGCGACTCGCTGGCCCACGGCCCATGAAAATGCACCACGTGTCCATCCCAGCGCCGGCCCAGCAGGGCGGGCAGCGCATACAGGGCAAAGTGGGACGCCAGCAGCCTGCCACGTCGTGGCACCACCGCCTCCCGCACCGCTTTCCAGCGCTGCATCAGAGGTTTGTTCGCCGGGCCCAGACACGCCGCTTTTTCAGAGTCGCCAAAGCCATACGCGGTCACACGCACTCCCTGGCGCACCAGCGCGTTGTTCAGTCCGCTGAAGTAGCGGTCCACTCCGCCTGCGGAGGCTTTCAAATTCATGCCGAGTTGTGCAATCATGATCGTTGGGCGACTTCGCCGGTTTTGCGTGCCGGATTGCCGGCCCAGATTTCAAATGGGGGAATGTTCTTCGTCAGTACCGAGCCGGCGCCGAGAAAAGAGTTTCGTCCGATGGTCAGAGAGGTGTTGGATCGCGCCACCACGATGCTGTGCGCGCCGATCGTCACTTCATCCTCCAGCGTGATGAAATGCGGGGAGCCGATCCACGTTTCCGCCGCCAGTGTCACATGATGGTAGATGCGGCAGCGTTTGCCGATGCGCACCTGCGGGTGAATTACGACACCCGTCGCGTAGTGCTCCAGGACAATGCCCTCGCCCACCTCCGCCTCGGAGGGTAGCAGGCATTTGTGCAGGATGTAGTTCAGGGCTTTCACCAGGCGTGCAAGGCGTTTCCAGCCGCGATGCTGAAGCGTGCGGCTCCAGCTCCAGAGAGCTTCAGGACTGTGCAAAACTAGGATCGGAGTTGAAGGGTGCCTGTTTTTCCGCACGTCCCGCCTGCGGGTTCGTCGCAGCGGCAGTGAAGGCTTCGATCATCTTCTGCGCCACCGCCGGGATCGAAATGTCACGCTCCACCCAGTGGCGGCCGTTCTCCGCCAGCTGGCGTCGCAGCTTCGGTCCGCTTATCAGCTGGCGCAGCAGCACCGCCATCGCCGCAGGATCGCGCTGCGTGAAAATGAGGCCGCCTTCACTTTGGCGGATGAGGTGCGGGATCTCGCCCGAGTCGGAGCCGATCACCGCCGCTCCGCAGGCCATCGCTTCGGGAATCACCCGGCCAAACTGCTCTTCCCAGTTCGCCTGCGTTTCGGAAGGCAGCACCAGCATGTCCATGGAGGCCAGCCAGCGCGGCGTTTCATCATGCGGCACATAGCCGGCGAAGAAGATGCGGTCACGCACTCCCTGCTCCGTCAGCAATTTTTCAAACTCCGCCTGGAACTCTCCCGTGCCCACCAGCACCATGCGCCAGTCCAGGTCACGTACACGGCCCAGCGCTGCCGCCAGCGTGCGCAGACCCTTCGGCTCGATCAAGCGGCCCACATAGCCAATCACAGGCGCATCAGTTTGCGGAAAGCGTTCAGGCGGTGTGGCCTTCAGCCGCGGGTGGTAGCGCTCAGGGTCCAGCGGCAGCGCGCACACCGTCTGCCTTCCACCGTAGCCCTTGGCCTGCAGCACATCCGCCACCCGGTCGGTGATCGGCAATGCAAAGCTCGATGAGCGGTACACCATCTTCTCCAGCCATGAAAAGGGCGCCGGATACTTCTTGTTGATGTTCTGGCAGGAGTAAAAACCGAACGGCACGCGGATGGATCGGTTGTTCGCATGGCACACCTGCGCTGTCGCCAGCGCATACGGTTCATGGTTCATGTAGATCACGTCCGGCTTCATTTCGCGCAGAAAGCGCTGCCACCGCATGCGGTACACGTGAAAGATGATGCTGCCGTTTTTCCACACCGCGCAGCGGATCACGGAGTCTTCCAGCCCCTTGCAGGGTTCCTGCCGCAGGGCGTTGCCAAATTCGTCCTGCCAGCGGTCTGGCACCACCAGCGTGATCTTCCAGCCCGTCTCGCGTTGCACGCGGGCGTACACCTCCTGGTTCAGGGCCGTCGCGGAGGAATGACTGACTATGAGAATATGCATGGCTTTGGAATCAGTTGGAGCTGTTGAGATGCGCGAGGTAGGCGTCTTCGGTCATCTGCGCGATGCGGTCCCACGTGTAGTTCATCTCCACGCGCTCGCGCGCATTGGCCCCCATGACCTTGAGATGACCAGGTTGACTGCACAGCCGGCGCAGCACCGTGGCCACCTGCTCGGCGTCATGCTCGATGAAGTCACCGTTTTCCCCGGGGGAGATGAAGTCTTCCGTGCCATTGATCCGCGTGGCCACCACCGGCAGTCCGCACGCGGCGGCTTCGATGGTTGCCAGGCTGAAGGCCTCATACCAGCTCGGAAACAGGAAGAAGTCCGCCGCGCCAAGAGCCGCCGGCATGTCCTTGCGGAAGCCGCCAAAAACAATGTGGTCCGCCGCGCCCGTCTCACGCGCCATCTGCGTGAAGCGCGCACGGTCCGGATCATCACCGGCCACAAACAGCGTCAGCGGCACATCCTTCAGGTGCGCCATCGCCTTGATCGCAAAATCCAGCCCTTTGCGCGCCCACTCGCCGCCTGCAAAGATCGCCATGATGCGGTCCTGCGGCACGTTGTGCGTGGCCCGCCAGGCATTGCGCGCCTCGCTGCTGAGCGGCTTGAAGCGCACCGTGTCCGCCGCGTTCGGCACGATCCGTACCTGCGCCGGGCCGATGTTGTAGTGCTTGGACAGTTCGGCCGCCACTCCCCGCGACACTGGAAGAAACATCGGCGCCTGGTGCCCTGCACGGTGCTGATACAGCCGCTTTTCCGCCGCACAGGTCGCGTTCAGATACATCCAGCGGGTCAGCCGCCGCGCGGGGGATACTTTTTCGGAACGCCCCAGCCGGTCGAGGATCTGCTTCTTCGCTGGCTGGATGTTTTGAATCGTCACCACATTGCCGCGCTGCGTGTTGCAGCCGATCGTGTGGACGATTTCAAACTGTCCCGGACGCACCCGCCGGTTCACTTCAAAGTAATAGCTGCCGAAGTCGATCACCTCCGCCCAGTTCACCCCCGGCACTCGATGCCAGGCGATGTTGGACAGATCCAGATCTTCTGCCTTGCGTGCATAAAGATGCACCTCGTGTTTTTTCGCGAGTCGTTCGGCGACTTCATTGACCGCGCGCGCGCTGCCGTCGCGGCGGTTGCAGTTGATCATGGCGTAGGCAATCTTCATAGAATTCGGAAGTGAGGATTTGAGGAGTGAAAATCATGCCCGGGGGCAGGGGCGGGCTCTGATGCCAGCGGCGTGGGCATCTCCCACGGCTGCGCGGATTCAGGGAACCCCGCGTCATGAGGTTCCGGCACCCAGTACTGCGGGGTCTCCACCGGAATCGTCATGCGGTTCAGCGAGAGTCCCAGAAAGACCCAGAACAGCGAGAAGCCGCCAAACACATTGCCCACCGCCAGGAAGACCATGCAGCCCACCAGCACCACCCGGCCCGTGAAAAGAAACGGATCCCTGCCTCCCATGCGAATGCGGCGGCTCAGCTCGCCCCAGATCTGCGCCATCGCGGCAAAGAAGGCCAGCCCGCCGATCCAGCCAAACTGGCTGAAGACCTCCACATAGCCGCTGTCGCAAAATCCTTCCTGCACGCTGCCCGCGCCGCCGATGCGTCCCGCGCCAAAGCCGGAACTCCCCAGGCCCAGCCCCAGCGGATGCTGCACGACCCACGGTATCCCCGTGGTGAAGATGGCCAGCCGGCCTTTGAAGGAGCCGTCATTCTGCATGTCCTTCATCGTGTCATAGCGTTTCGTGATGCGCTCTGACCCCGGCATGTATTGCAGGCCCACGCTGGCGCCCGCGCCCAGCAGCACAGCCAGAACAATCACCCGGCCGATTCCGCGTCCCTTGGAAAGTGCGGGCTGCAGCATGGCCACCAGACCCACGATGATGAACATGCTGCGCGTCAGTGTCAGCACCACCACGGAGAGCAGCAGCATGACCGTCAGCCACCCGCCAAGAATGCGCCAACGCGGGTGCAGAATCATCGGGATGGCCGCCCAGGCCAGGTAGCTCGCGCAGGGGCCCCGCTCATGCATGGTTGAGAAGACGGACATTTCCGTGGGCCTCAGCTGCCCCAGATAGCCCACAAACTTCACCTCGGTGACCCAGAACGCATCCCACACCGGAATCGTGTAGTATTGATACCAGCCGTACGCTGCCACAATGAGCGCGGAATAGCCGCAGGATCTCATCCAGCGGTCCGCCGTTCGGGTGTTGATCGGCGCGGTGGCGGCGTAGAGAAACGCGCCAAAGCCGGCCATCCATTCGCCCAGCGAGTAGAAGGCGCCAAACCCCGCGTTCACAAAGCCGATCACCAGCCCGTGGCCCAGCGCCAGCATGATGAGGGTGGCCAGATTCCGGCTGTTCGCATTGAGCTGGTTGAACCGCCCCATCGCGGGAACAAGAAGGACCGCACTGACAATCAGCGGCGTGAGGCTGATCGTGGACAGCGGGTTAAATGCTCCGTTGATGTAGAAATCCACCAGTCGGCGGATGCCGCGGTTCAGCGCCACCACAAAAAACACGTAGTCCAGCAGGTAGCTGGAACGCTGGATGGCCAGCACGAAGGCCGGCAGCACGATCAGAAGCGCAATGAAATACTCCATGCTATTGCAGCAGCGGTTCTGCGGCGGGGCACACGGGCTCGCTGGCGGGTTTCGTGGCCATCGTGGCCGTCACGGGATTCCGTCCGGTCCAGGCCATCACCGGCCCAAACCATGACGCTGGCAGATACTCGAAACGTTCAATGTCACGGCTCCCAAATTCCTTGGCCGGGTTGCCGCCGACGACGCTGAACGGGCGCACATCCTTCACCACCACCGCCCCGGCCGCCACCACCGCTCCTCGGCCGATGGTCACGCCTTTCAGCACCATCGCATCCGTCGCCACCCACGCGTAGTCTTCCACCACGATGGGCGCAAAGACGTGCTCATAGGTGGGGGAGTAGATGTCGTGCGAGCCCGTGATCAGCCGCACTCCGTCATTGATCACCACACAGTTCCCGATCTTGATTTCCGCGTGCGCCTGCATGCGGGTGATGCCGATGCTGCACCCTTCGCCGATGCTCAGGTTGGAGGCTTCTCCATGCAGCGTCAGGTTTGAAATCACCGTCGAAGGGGCGATCCTCGCACCCTTCAGCTTCCATCGCAGGGCCTGCCAGCTGTAGCCCAGCAGGCTCGGCAGCGTCCACACGCGCTTCAGCCAGGTCTTCACCCACGCCGCGCTGAAAAGGCGGGGCTTGAGCCGGTTTTGGAAAAGATGAGCGATCATGGGGAAGGTGAAGAAAATCAGACTTCTGTCAGGCACCCGGCCCCAGCCCGGTTATCGGGCCGGCGCGGCTGCCTGCTCAGACAGTAACCTCTCCCTTGTCTGACTGCGGCTAAGGCATGCCTTAAAGGCGCCTAGGCGTCCGGTAAGGGTGGCCGCAAATCGCTGCATGGGTTTCGAACTCGGCCGCAGCACAAAATCCACCGCACGCGCCAGCCCCGGGCACAGGTGGCTGCCGACACAAAAATGCCACAGCGGCAGGGTCCAGCGGATGATGCCGCGCCCATGGCTCAGGGCCACATAGGTCTCGTTGTAGGCGATGTCGCTTGTCGCTTCGAAATTGAAACCGGCGCGATGCAGATTGTCGTTGTCATGACGCGGTGCCACGTTGTGAATGACATGCACCGTGGGGTCAAAAATCATGCGCAGTTTCCTCTGCCGCGCCTGCAGCGCCAGGGCCAGCTCCCAGTTCACCTGGGCGCCTTTGCCTCGTAATCCAGCCTCGAAGCCGCAGCTCCGGAGAAAGTCGCCTTGGTAAAGGCAGTTCGATCCACGCAGCACGTCCACCATTCGCGGCTTCCCGCCGCCGTGATGATGCGCGCCTGTGACGCGGCCGTACAAGTGGATGCGTCCCACGTTCTCCGTCAGCGGCTCGTTGCGGCGCATTTCTGGGTCATCCATCAGGATGTCACGCCCGCTGGCTCCCACGATGCCAGGCGTCGAATGCACATGGCCCAGCATCACTTTTAGCCAGTGCGGAGGAATCTCCACATCATCGTCCAGCAGCACAATCCATTCGGCATGGCATTCCTTGAGGCACGAGTTCATCGATCCCACCACTCCCACGCCGCGTGCCTCCACCGCACGCACGGGCAGCACGGCCTCGTATTCATTGATCACCGCCCGCGTCACATCGTCGTCTGCGCGCACGCCTACCACGATCTGGTCGGCCTGCTTCTGCTGCAGTTTCAGCGCTTCAAGACAGCGGCGCAGATGGTCGGGCCGCTTCA
This sequence comes from Verrucomicrobiota bacterium, assembly GCA_017301975.1. GTDB lineage: Bacteria > Verrucomicrobiota > Verrucomicrobiia > Verrucomicrobiales > Verrucomicrobiaceae > Prosthecobacter. The sequence continues at coordinate 6,672 of JAFLEI010000041.1, read as the reverse complement.
GTGTTGGAATGATGACGTCAATTTTTTCCATGGAGATCAGGTCGGTGAGAGGGTCTTGAAGGAGGGGCGCAGTGCGTTTTCGAGGATGCGGGTGATCTGGCGGGTCACCCGGCTCAGATCGAAATGCCTTTCCGCCACGCTGCGGGATTTCACCGGTGCGTCCGGCAGATGCTGGCCGAGGCGCATCAGCGCGCTCGCAAACGTTTCCGGCCGGTCGTCGGCCAGGTGAATGTCACGGTCGCAGAGGTAATCCGCGTTGCCATTCGTGTGGCCCACGATCACGGGCAGTCCGCAGGCCTGCGCTTCCGCCACCGATGAGCCAAAGTTCTCTTCATCGCTTGGCTGCGCCAGTACGTCATGCTGGCGCAGCAGCGCCGGCACCTCCGTCCGTGGCATCGATTTGATCCAGCTCAGACGGTCGGGGAAGGGGAACGATTCGATGAGCTTCTCATAACCCGGCACGAAGCCCGTGCCGCCCACGATGGTGGCACGAACATGCAGCCCCTGTCGGATGGCCAGTTCCAGTCCGCGCAGGAAAAGGTCCAGCCGCTTGCGGGGGATGATGCGTCCCAGCCACAGCACACGCAGCTCTGCTTTCGTTCCCGCTTCCTTCTCTTCCGGATGGAACATGTTCAAATCAATGGGGTAGGGCAGCGTGTCCACCCGCTCGTCAGGGATGCCGTAGACCTCGGTCAGCGTCTTCTTCGACTGCCGGCTGCCCACGATGATGTGATCGGAATGCCGCAATCCAGGCAGACCGATGGATGACAGCCGCAGGCGCGCTAGCATCAGCCATTGCAGGGCCTTGCGCGGTCCCGCGAGTTTCTTGATCTCCGCAAAGCGCGAGACGATGGACCTCGCGTCCGTTCCGGGAGGACCCTGGGCAAAGCTGATCATCGGCAGGTTCCGCACCCGGCCCGGGGCATAGTCACCCAGCCAGAGGCAGAGGTCATAATGACGTGTGGCATGCTCCCGGCGCATCTTCTTGAGCAGCAGCCGCTCATACGTCGCGCAGTCCACACGGCAGGCCATGAAGCCCAGCCCCGGCACCTTCTGCACCCGCGCACGGAAACGGTCGGGACCCACGTTGTCCGTGCACACAAAACGAAAGCGCTTATGCTCCCCCACGCAGGGCCGGGGATCGACAAACGAAGGCTTGGAGAAGAAGTCCACCTCATGCCCGTCTTCAAGCAGTGACCGCAGCAGCAGCGCATTGGCCGATGCCACGCTCCCCTCCTGCGCTGAGACATATCCGCTGACAGCTATTTTCATGGGGCGTTTTGGCGTTGACCTCAGTGGTGAAACTGCGGAGGATCGAAAGCTCGGTTACTTCGCGCCGGGCCGGTCAAAGTAGATCCAGCGGAAATTATCCGAAGGTCTCTCGGTGTAGCCTGCCTCACCCATCATTTTCCGGATGTCGTCGGCCGCCTTTTCCAGCGTTCTTTCCGACGTGTTGTGCATCTCGATTGCAATGGATTTGATGATGCCACGCTTCAGGCTTTCCCTCGCACCTGCGATGACCTTCTCGTCGAACCCTTCCACATCCACCTTGATGGCGGAGACTTCCTTCAGGCCGTTGGATTCGATCAGCCAGTCCAGCGTGACCACAGGCACACTGCGGCGCTCGCGGAAGCGGTCAAGGCGGCTCGGGCGGTTGCACAGGGACGACGCTCCGCTGTTCGTGGAAGGCTGGATGACAAAGTCCGCGCTGCCCGCGAAGTCACCAATGGCAAAGGGGGCCAGCGTAACATTGCAGCTGCGGTTGAGCTGCACATTGCGCAGGATGACCGGCCACAGCGCCGAATTTGGCTCCACGCAGATCACTCGTGCGGCCTTCAGCGTGGTGGCGGCAAACATGGAGAAGTAGCCTTCATTCGCTCCCACATCCAGAAAGGTGCCTGTGGAGTCGAGTGTTGACCTGAGCCAGGCTTCGAGGTCCGGCTCATACTTGCCTTGCGCCAGGGCATCCGCCAGCGGGCTGATGGGATCCAGCCAGAGATTGACGCCATTGTCTTGGATCTGCGTTTCCACCCGGCGGGTGCGCAGCGCCCATTTCACGCATGCGCCAATCTCTTTGGGGTGGGTGTTGAGGCACCAGCGGCGGAGGCCGGGTCTGACTGTTTTGCTAAGTGTATTCATATTGGTTTGTTGTGTTGACAGGGGAAAAGCTCTGGGAATGCGGATTTTTTGCCGAATCCGACACAGCGGAAATCAGGTGGCGGGCTTGGTCTTCCAGTAAACGTTGTCGTTTTCCGCAGCACGAAAACGCTGCGTCAGCCGGTACCAGATTCCAATCCACAGGCTGTTGTAGCGCATCAAGACACGCAGGCGCTCCCATTTGTTTTCCGTGTACTGGTGCAGCACGTCGACCTTGCCACCATTTGCCTTGAAAGCCTCTCCCGTTGCCATGGAAAACACAGGCTGTCCTTCCGCCTTGTCCCCCAGGCTGCGCCGCAGTCCCGTCGGCCTCGCATGAAAAATGCTGCCATCGGTGACATTCAGACGCCGGAACCTTCCCTCAAATGCCTTCTCCCGCATGATGATGTTCAACGCCACCTGGTCTCCATTGAAACTCGGCGCCTCACGGGAAAGCTCCCAGATCCGTGCGCTCAGATCCGCCATCGCCCCGGCCGTGCCAATGATCACCCCCGAGCAATAAACCTCCTCATTGAGCATCCTCGCCTCGTGGGCAGGGAAAACAGTCTTGAGCGTGCGGAGATTCCAGTCGGACTCGCGGTAGCACCAGCCTTCGGAGCTGACAGCCAGTTCCTTGCCTTCCGCTGCATCAAGCAGCTTCCTCATGCCTTCTGGATGCGTTTGGAAAACCACATCGCGAACGTCGGTGGTGACCACAAAGGCATCCTGAGGAAGCTCACGAAGAATCGCTTCAAAGTCCTTGAACCTTCCCCGGTTGACGGAGATTTCCATCTTGGCGCGGCGCACATCGACGCCTTCCTGTTCCATCTTTGTGATCACGTCCGCGCTGATGTCCTCGTAAGCCACGAGGATGACGCGGCCTTTGAATCCAGTGCCGCGCAAGGAACGGATCCAGGGCGCAACGACAGGCCATTCATGGTGGTTGATGGCTCCGAGGACAATGGTTTCGGGGGTGCTCATATCGCTGATTTGGGGTGTGAGATGCAGGGGGTGAGGTCCGCTGCGGCGGGTTTGCGGCTAATGGACTTGAGGCGGAGGAAGAAAACTTCGAACCCGTGGTAGGAAATGACAGAGACGATGGTGGTCCACGCGAAGTAGAGAGCGAGGCGCGTGATGCCTCCCGGTTCCTCCATGTGCAGCTTTTCAAACACGATCTTCCAAAAGCTGCCGGCCAGGTTGTGATAGAGATAGAAGCCGTAGGAGATGACCCCGAGGTAGCGCAGCGGGGCGAAGTTCAACAGACGCTTCCAGGCCGCCTGATGAGACTCGCAGGTGGTGAGAAAGACGAACTGCGTGGTAAAGACCAGCAACAGGATCAACTGGATGGAGATGGCGGCTTCCACGTCCATCAGGCCGCTGTTTCTGGCCAGGCCGGTTGCCACGAACAATGCCAGGCAGGCGAGGGCCAGCTTGTTGAACAGGCTTCTGAGAGACCACAGGCGCTCCCTCACCGCAGGCATGGCGAGCAGGCCTCCGCACGCGAAGTAGTCGAAGTAATTCAGCGTGAATGTTTTGATCTGAGTGGCGCCGAAACCACCGAAGTAGAAACCAAGGCGGGTGGCCGTTGACAGCACAATGATGGCGGCCAGCACCCGCCCCAGCCATTTTGCCGGAGTGAGAAGGATGATGAACGGCCAGAAGAGATAGAACTGAAATTCAACCGCCAGGGACCAGAAGTGGCTCAGATTTCCGATCCATTCTGCCGTGGCGAAAATGTAGAGGTTGGTCGTGTAGGTGAAGTTCCATCCGGCGGTCTCCCAGGCGACGGGGATGCCTGCCGCCAGCAAGGCGATGTTCAAGGCGTAGTAGGATGGATAAATGCGCACGGCACGCCGCCAGTGAAAGGTCAGCAATGCCGGCCAGAACGGCTTGCCGCGCTGCTTCAGCAGGATGGCCGTGATCAAAAATCCGCTCAGTACAAAGAAGCAGCCGACACCGGTGTTGCCGAAAAGCAGCACAAAGCCGAGAGATGAAGGCTGCCAGTGCTGGAAGGCCACGAGAAGCACTGCGATGGCACGCAGCGCGTCGAGACCCGGGATATGGCCTGAGGCAAGGGAGGACTCCGTTTTCATGGTGCAGGCTTTTGGATAAAGGCTTTCTGAATGGGGGTGGGCCGGGTGGCGTACTTGACGGGCCACTTCTTTGAGGCCTGCCACTTCAGAACCGTCTTCCAAGGCATGACGCGGCGCTGGTGGCGGATCTCCTCGCGGTCCCGGCTGAGATCGGAACTGGCGCGGCGCTTGAGGTCCCAGTTTTCAGAGTCATAGCCGACGCTTTTGTAGTAAGAGGTGAAGCGTTTTGCGGTTCGTGGAAAGATCAAGCTGCGGAGCTGGGGCAGGGGGAAGGGCTCTGTGAGGAGGCTGTTGTAGAGAGTGTTGCGCAGGGTGAGGAAGCATTGACGGGAGCGATCACGGCCGCCCTCGCTTGGCAGGTGGGCAAAGGATGCTGTGGGAAGCCAGATGACGCGTTCACCGCGGGACCACATGCGCCGGCAGAATTCCAATTCCTCGCCATAGCCGACGATGATTTCACGGAAACCGCCCATCGCACGGAAACTGGAGGAGCGGATCATGGCTGCGTAACCGCCGAAAGAGCAGCAGTCACAAGCATAGGGCAGGTCGGAGGACTGGCCGAAGCCTTCCGGCACACCGCCATCCTCCGTGCACTGAGGATAAGCAATGGCTCCTACGGCCGGGTCGTTTTCAAGGATGTCGAGCCCCATGCGCGCGCCTTCGGCATCAAGGACGAGGGCGTCATCATCGATGAGAAGCACGGCATCGCCGGTGGCATAGAATCCGAGGCAGTTGCGGGCCTGGATGTAGGACCGCGGAGTTTTCCATTCGATCACCGTGGTATGTGGCAGCATGGTGCTCTTGATGCGCTGGTAGTCCGGGCAGCCGGTTTCGGCTGAACCATTGAAAAGAGCGAGCACTTCCAGATCGAGATCCTGGAAGCGTTCGCACACCGAGCGGTAGCAGCGTTCAAACTCAGCGGGGCGTCTGGCGGTGATGATGAGGACGGATAGTTTCATAGTTTGGTGTGAGGATAGGGATCAATTTTCGCGGCTCAGCGGAAGCGATGGCGCAGGCTCAAGAATGGCTTTTCGAGGCAGTTGTAAGAGAGCACGGCAACCGCCAGAGAGGGCAGGATCCAAAACGGGTGAGTGATCCACCAGGCGCCGCCCATCCCGTAGGTTTCCGGCTTGGTGCAGAACAACTGCTGCCAGATGTAAATGGAGTAGGAAAGGACGCCGATCTTGGCGACGGGACCGAAGTTCAAGATGCGGTAGAGCGGCATCTGAGGTGCCACGACGCTCTGCAGCATCAACAGCGCGAAGCCCAGGGACTGAAGCGTGCGGCCAGTGCAGACATCGATGGCGGTGCAAATGCCACCGAGCGCGGGGACGGATTGCAACTGCGGATGATGGAGAATGGGCGGGGCAGACAGAAGCAGCAGACCGAGCGCCGGCATCAGCCATGGATGCGCCGTCACGAAGCTGCTGACGCGCTGGCGTTCACGCGCAAGCATCACAGCCATCACACAGCCGATGGCGAGCGTGTCAGCATTGTTAAAGAATGACCAGTTTCCGAACAGCGCAGTTTGCAGCTTGCCTACCAGTCCGGCGGGCGAGACCGGATGATAATAGAAGTAAGCGCGGTTGAGTACCGCGAGCACGACCATGCTTGCGAGGAGGATGAAGCACTTTTTCCAACTGGTGTGGGGTTTGAAAAAAACAAAGTATGCGGGCCAGAGGAGGTAGAACTGTTCTTCGACCGAGATCGACCAGAGGTGGTTGCTGGTGTGGTGGTCGTAAAACCAGTTTCTGGTGAAGGTAAGGCTGCCGAACCAGGCGCTCAAACTCTGGTGGAAGGGAGTCGTTGCCTGCAACAGGGCGAGCACCGCCAAAAACGCGAAGTAAACCGGGAGGATGCGCAAGGCCCGGCGGGCGAAAAAGTGCTTCAAATTCACCGTGCCGGAACGATGTTCTTCGGAAAGCATCAGCCAGGTGATCAGGAAGCCCGAGAGAACGAAGAAGAAACGCACGCCCAGATGACCGTCGCATAACTGGGTCACGAGTGGCCGCATCTCTTCGGGGAAGGCCCGGGAATGCATGGTGTGCTCTCCGAGGACCATGAGGATGCTCAGGGCGCGCCAGCCGTCCAAGGAAGGCAGTCTGGAGGACCGAGGAACCGCCGCAGCAACCGTGGCTGCGGCAGGTTTTGCTTCACTCAAGCATGGATATTGTTGTGCGGCTGCATTCATGCCGGGCGCTGCTGGTATTGTTCCAATTGAAGGTGATGTGAACGATGGAACAGAAGAGGAGGCTAGGCCTGCAGGAGGGCCTCACTGCCCGTCAAATTGGCTGCCGGGCGAGCTTTTCCTTCTGTGCGAAAACCAATTTTGCCATAGACCGCCAGCCATTGATCAAACACGTTCGCTGGCGCGCAGATCTCTTCGACCAGCTTTCTTGCCGCGTGTGTCATCCGAGTCTTTGCCTCAGGGTTCTCGGTGAGG